>CAZCUJ010000071.1:0-1843 GCA_964501565.1 uncultured Methanospirillum sp. | reverse complement strand
GCCCGGACCGACGATTTCGGCGAGGCGTTCAATATCTCGGCGATCCTCGCGCACATCGGCCGGATCGGGTGGGGCTCCTATATAGTCGCCCTGATCGTCCTCTATCTCGCGCTCTTCGTCTTCTTCATCGTAATGGCGATTCTCGGCGTCCTGACCTTCGGCCTCGGATTCCTGCTCTTCTTCGCACTCGCGCCGGCCTTCTCGATCTTCGTCGCGCGGTTCGTGACCCGGATCTACGACAGCGCCCCAGCGCCAGCCTGAATCCTCCTCCTCTTTTCACCACAAGCCTGAATGCCAATCCGGGTCCACCAGATCCTGCAATGACGGACGGAGACGCGCCGCTGCACGCCATCCGGTTGATCGCGGAGAACCGGAAGGGTGTCCTCCGGGACATCGCGGCAGTCGTGGCCGACCACGGCGCGAACATCCTGATGATACACCAGGAGACCTTCGATACGAGCCCGCTGGTGGGCAAGGGGGAGCTCTACTTCGAGTACGAGGACGCAGTGGACCCCGCGCAGCTGATCGCCGACCTCTGCCGCGTACCCTATGTCGTCTCCGCCACCGCGTGCGACCCGTTCTCGATAATCTACGGCTCGCGCGTGATCATCATCGGGGGGGGGGCGCAGGTCGCACAGGTGGCTCTCGGGGCAGTCAACGAGGCGGACCGGCACAACATCCGCGGCGAACGGATCTCGGTCGACACGATCCCGCTCGTCGGCGAGGAGAACCTCGCCATCGCGGTCGACGCGGTCGCCCGCCTGCCCCGGGCGTCGATCCTCGTCCTCGCCGGCTCGATTATGGGCGGCGAGGTCTCCGGGGCGGTCGACCGGGTCCGCGAGGCCGGGATCCCCGTGATCGCGCTGAACATGGCCGGCTCGGTCCCGGATCACGCGGACCTCGTGGTGACCGACCCGATCCAGGCCGGCGTCTTCGCCGTGATGCATGTCTCGAGCAGGGCGCGCTTCACCATCGACCGGGTGCGCGGGAGGCGCTTCTGATGGACCAGATCGAGCAGGCCGTTCGAGTCCTCACCCGGGACGGGCTCGTGGTCTACCCGACCGAGACGGTCTACGGCCTCGGCGCGGACGCGCTCTCCGAGGAGGCGATCCGTTCCGTCTACGACTCGAAGCACCGGCCGTTCTCGGAGCCCGTCTCGATCGCGGTCTCCGATGTCGATATGCTGGCCACGGTCGCGCGCCTGAACCCCCTCGCCGAGGAGTTCGTCGACCGGTTCCTTCCCGGGCCGTTCACGATCCTCGTCGAGGCCCGCCCGATCCTGCCGGCCCAGCTCCACTGTGGGACCCGCCTCGTCGGGGTCCGGATGCCGGCGCACCCGATCGCGGTCGAGCTGGTCGACCGCTTCGACGCGCCGATCACGGCGACCTCGGCCAATACCCACGGCGCGCCCGAGCCGGCCACGATCAACGACGTTCATTGCTACCGGGACTTCACCATCGACGGGGGGCGATTGCCCGGGACTCCGTCGACCGTCGTCGACCTCGTCAACCGGACCATCACCCGGCCAGGAATCGGGGTCGAGGACGCAGTCGCGTTCTTCCGCCGTCAATGAGCCCGCCGCTTCGCCTGCGCGACTTCGTCGAGGACGATGATGGCTGGCTCTACGCGGTGGCGTCGTACGACAACGCCTCTCGAGCCGGGTGCGTACTCCGGTATGTCCCCGATCCCGGGGGTGATCGCGTCAGAACGAGCACCGGGATTCGCTACCGCAAGCTCGACTTCGGCGAGGCCTACACCCGGATCGCGGCCGAGAAGCCACGGTACCTGGACCTGCTCCACCGGATCCCGCTTGAGGAGGTGGCGGCGGTGTACAGGCCGGACG
>CAZCUJ010000070.1:0-2643 GCA_964501565.1 uncultured Methanospirillum sp. | reverse complement strand
AAAGCCGATGGCGCTTTGCGCCTCGGGAGTTCAAATCTCCCCCTCGGCGTCCAGCATTAGAGTTCAAATCCCCCTGGGTTCAATAAACGAGTATGAACCCAGAGGCCCCGTTCTATCCGCACAAGGTGCGAGCCAATCCGGAACGCGCGTTCCGTAAGGCCATTTTCGAAGGCCGGCTAACCGATGACGATCGCCGGCTCATCGAAGACTACATCGCCGAGTACCAGGCGGTCCGCCACATCAACGCGCACCGCGTTCTCAAGACCGTCTACGACCTCATCTCATGGCGACGGTTCATCCCCCGATCGTTCCGAGAGATGACCGCAGGAGACCTCTACGCCGGCCTGAACGCGATGCAGACGGGCATCAGCGCCCGCGGCACGCCATACAAGCAGAACACCCGGCACGACTACATCAAGGCCCTCAAATCCTTCGTGCTCTGGCTCATCGAGAACGGCCACTCCACGATCAAGCGGGAGAAGGTCAAGGCGATCCAGATACCGCACGTCGACCACTCCACGACCGCGCCCGACGCTCTGTTGACGGCCGATGAGATCCTGCGCATCCTCGACAGCTGCCTCACTACCCGCGACCGCGCGATCGTCGCCGTCCTCTATGAGACGGGTGGACGCATCGGAGAGATCGCACGCCTCCGGTGGCGCGACGTCGTCTTCGACGAGTACGGCGTCCGGGTCCACATCCACGACACCAAGAAGAACCGGATCCGCTACGCGCGCTGCACCTGGGCACGCGAAATGCTGGCCGCGTGGAAGAACGTCTATCCGCTCGAGATCGTCCCCGACGCCTGGGTCTTCGTCTCGAAATGGAATCACACGCCGATGAATTACGGCCAGATCAGGCAGCGGATTCGGGTGGCCGCGGAGCGCGCAGGTCTCGAGAAGCGGGTGCATACGCACCTCTTCCGGAAGTCGCGGATCACCCACATGATCCAGCAAAACTTCCAGGAGTCGATCATCAAGCAGATGATGTGGGGCAACCTGAACACGCAGGAGTTCCGGACCTACGCCGTGCTCTGCGAGGCCGACATCGACGCGGAGATCCTGGACAAGGCCGGCATCAAGCGCAAGGCGGACAACGTGGATCCGCTCGCGCCGCGGCCGTGCCCGCAGTGCCACACCGTCGGCGGCCCCGGGTCCCGGTTCTGCTCCATCTGCGGCCAGGCGCTGACGGCCGCGGCCGCGGCCGAGATCGCGGACGCGAAGCGCACACTCTGGGCCGACCCGGACATGCTGATCGAGCTCGCGGCGGAGATTCGGGAGCGGAACGCGCGGGAGGCGGAGGCGTCGTCCTCCCCGAATGTCACCGCGCCCGCGCCATCCGTGCCGGCGTGAGTTACTTTCGTTTGAAAGTGAATATGCCAGGGAATAAATACCACCCGGAACCACAGGTAACCGAGGGACCACGATGCGGTGCAACGGACTCGACGGCGACCTGCTCGCAGTGCTGGCGGAGTCGCACGGACTCAACGCCCGCGTCTTCTCGCTCCTGCGCCTGCAGCTGCTCCAGGGGCTCGCCTCGCTCGGCCCGGACGGCGCAACGTTCCGGGAGCTCAAAGCCGCGCTCGAGGTGAGCGATGGCGCCCTGTACGCAAACCTGAAGGCCCTGATCGCGATGGGCTACCTCGAGCCGGAGAAGGTCTCGGTCGAGAACAAGGAGCTGGAGTCGTACCGGATCACGCCTTCCGGCTCCGGGGAATGGGAAAGGGTGCGGGACTGGCTCTGCCGGTTCTGCGAGTGCGGAGGAGAACATCATGCTGAACCGTGACAAGGTCATCGAGAGTTTTGACCAGCTCGGCTTCGCGCCGCGCGTGGAGGAGTTCGAGGACCGGATCCTGATCCAGAAGTCCGTCCTGCTCCTGCAGCTCGCGGGCCTCGGGACGACCTACCCCTACCGCCTGCACATCCGCGGGCCGTACTGCGTGGAGCTGAACCGCGAGGCGTACGCGCACCATGCGGAGTTCGAGGCCCCCGCGCCGCGGGGCGCGCTCGACGACAGGGAGCGGGCGATCGTGGCCGAGTTCGGAGAGACATTCGAGCTCCGGCCGAACCAGCTCGAGGTGGCCGCGACGTACGCCTACTTCGTCAGCTGCGACGGCCTCGACCATGTGGAGGCGCACCGTCGGACCCGGAAGCTGAAGTCGTTCGTCCCGGCGGCGCAGCAGGCGCTCGGCATCTCGCGGGCGAAGCGGTTCCTGTACCCTCCGACGGAGGAGGAGACGCGGGAGATGAAGGACGAGTTCGCGCTCTGGCAGAGCGCGTCACTGCGCTCAGCGGGGCGAGAGGACGAGTAGACGCGGCGAGATCTGGCTCGTCGACCTCCTCGACCGCCGGGGACACGAGCAGCAGGGGCGCCGGCCATGCATCATCGTCGGCGAGGCCAACGGCCTGGTCGTCGCGATCCCGCTGACGAGCAACCCCCGCCGGCTCTCGTTTGAGTATACCCTGCTGATCGAGCCCGACCGACGAAATCGTCTCTCCGCGCCCAGCGTGGCGATGGTGTTCCAGATCGCGTCCCTTGACGACCGCTTCTTCGTCCACCGGATCGGGGCGCTGGACGACGAGCAGATGGCGGCGATCGCGGAGATGCTTGGCGAGCTGCTCGAGCTCGGCGGGACGGCGAATT
>CAZCUJ010000069.1:0-3046 GCA_964501565.1 uncultured Methanospirillum sp. | reverse complement strand
GCGAGCAGAAGGCCAGCGGGGAGTACTATTACTACACGGCCGGCGCGGACGAGGCAGAGCGGTAGCGCGCCATATCCGCGGGGCTCGTGGACGACTGTGAAGGCGGTGGTCCGGACCTCGGCGGCGATATCGTTCCAGACCGATTCCGGGCCGATCTGTCTCTTCCGCGACCGCCGCAGCTCCCGGGGTGAGAACGACAGGGTCATCGGCGACGGGCTCGGGAGGCGATCCGGCCCGTTCTCATCTCTCCTGACTCTTCTCGATCGTCCGTTCGTCGTGCCGTCTCTCCTGAGGTAGCCACACATCGCGGGCCCCGGCACCGGCGGGAAGCAGTACTGAGAAAACCCCCGACAGCGTCCGGGTGATCCCGGGAGCCTTCGGAGAGAACGAAAAAAAGGACGTGGACCGCTGGCAGGGGGAGGGCCCTCCCGCACAGACCTCTCGTCTCACGAGAGGAGAGCGGGGTTTATCCCTCGAGCCAGAACTTGACTGTCTCCGGGTTGGCGGCGATCCAGGCACGTGCCGCCTCGTCCTCGGGGGTGCCCTCCTCGATGCTTGTCATCACCGAGGCGATGTCCTCCGCCGTCCATTCGAACCGGGTCAGGATCGCGTACGCTTTCGGGGCCTCATCCTTCAGCCCGAGGCGTGCAACCGTGACAATGTCCTCGGCCTCCCCGTACGAACCCTTGGGGTCGTCGAGGAACTTCAGGTCCCAGCGGCCGAACTTCCAGTGCGGGGACCAGCCGGTCACCACGACCCACTCGTTGTTGTTGATGGCCGACCTGAGTTCTGCCGCCATCCCCGCGCCGCTGCTCGCGACGAGTTCGTACTCGAGCCCGTACTCGGTGATGGCCGTCTCCGTCGACTGCATGATCCCGGCGCCGGGGTCGATGCCGATGATCTTGCCGTCGAACTTGTCGCGCACCCCGTTGAGCTCTTCGATCGAATCGATGGTCACGTAGGACGGGACGACGAGCCCGATCCTGGCCGATCCCGGGATGTTCTCGTGCACGTAATCGACCCTGTCGCCGTACTGCTCCCAGTACGCCTTGTGCGTGTGGGGGAGCCACGCGGTGGTCGTCACATCGATGTCACCGTTGGCGAGCCCGGCGTAGAGCGGCCCTGCGTCCACGGCGAGGAGGGTGACCTTGTAGCCCGCATCCTCCAGCACCTGTTTGAGCACGTTCGAGCTGGAGATGGCACAGTCCCAGGTGACGTAGCCGATGGTTATCTCACTGTCCAGTTCTGCAGTGGTTGCGTTTGATGCAGGAGCGTTGTTCTCCTCGACACAGCCCGAGATCAGGAGTGCGGAGAGCACCAGCGTCCCGGCGACGAGGAACAGTAGCGAATTTTTGAAAATCATAGGTTTTTTCTCCTGGACCCGAATATGGAAAAGGGGTCCGAAAACAGTCTAAAAGACCGGTTTCCTTTTTTTGGCTCAGATGTTAAAAAGGTATCGGTGTCTTACCGCACGATGCTCTGCGTCACGCGGTCGAGGATGATCGCGAGGACGACGATGGCCAGGCCCGCCTCGAAGCCCATGGCGATGTCAACCCGCTGGATTCCGACGAGGACCTGGTACCCGAGCCCCGCCGCACCGATCATCGACGAGATCACCACCATCGAGAGCGCTAGCATGATGCACTGGTTCACCCCGGTCATGATGGTCGGGAGAGCGCCGGGCAGCTGCACCTTGAGAAGTTTCTGCCGGGGCGTCGCGCCGAACGCGTCCGCGACCTCGATCAGCTCGGTGGGGATCTGCCGGATCCCGAGGTTCGTCAACCGGATGGCCGGGGGCATCGCGAAGATGACCGTCGCTATCATGCCCGGGACGTTGCCCAGGCTGAAGAAGATGACGGCGGGGATCAGGTACACGAACGGCGGCATCGTCTGCATGAAGTCCAGCAGGACCCTGACGACCGCGTTGAAGGAGTCGTTGCCGGCCGCAACGATCCCGAGCGGTATCCCGATCAGGAGTGCGATGACCGTGGACGAGATGACGAGGGCGAGCGTCATCATCGCGAGTTCCCAGAGCTGCAGGTTCCAGATCAGGAGGAGTCCTGCGGCGGAGAAGAGGGCCAGGCGAAGGTTGCGGTGGCTGATGAAGTAGACGATGAGGGTGATGATCGGGATGAAGACGAGCGGGGGGATGGCCATCAGGATATCCTGGAAGCCGTTCAGGACGACCCGCAACGCCAGGGTGACATGGTCGAGGAGCCAGCCCAGGTTCGCCTCGATCCAGTCGACGAGGTCTGAGGCAGCCTCCCCGATGGGTACCTTAGGCAGCACTCGGATCAGCCTCCTTTCGGGCCAGTGCGAGAAGGACCGATCCTCGCATGATCAGGCCCTGCAACCTCGCGTCCTCGTCGATCACGGGGAGCGGGTACCGGCTCTCGGCGATCATCGAGATGATCTCGGAGATGGGGGTGTCGGGCTGGACGCATGGAATGTCCTGGATGGTGATCTCTTCGAGGGTCTTTTTGTCGCGCTTGACCGCCTCGACGACGTCGTCGAGCATCACGATCCCCCGCAGGACGCGGTGCTGGCTGACCACGAAGAGGCTGGAGATCGCGTACTCCTTCATCAGCCGTGCGGCGAGGTGGGGGCCGCTCTTGCAGAAGATGACCGGGTCGGCCTTTATCATCACGTCCTTTGCCGTCAGCACCTTGGTCATGTCCACGTCGGCGACGAACCGCTCGACGTACTCGTTCTCGGGGTTCATCAGGATATCTTCGGCCGTGCCGACCTGGATGATCCTGCCGTCCTTCATGAGCGCGATACGGTCCCCGAGCTTGAGGGCCTCGTCCAGGTCGTGGCTGACGAAGATGATGGTCTTGTTCAGCCTCTGCTGGAGTTCGATCAGCTCGTCCTGCATGTCCCGCCGGATGAGGGGGTCGAGGGCGCTGAATGCCTCGTCCATGAGCAGGATCTCGGCGTCGCTGGCGAGCGCCCGTGCGAGCCCGACCCGCTGCTTCATCCCGCCGGAGAGCTGGTCCGGCATGCTCGTCTCGTACCCGGCGAGCCCGACCAGGTCGAGGGCCGCCCG
>CAZCUJ010000068.1:0-3251 GCA_964501565.1 uncultured Methanospirillum sp. | reverse complement strand
GGCAGCGAGGGGTCGGGCGGGGCCGGGGTCATCCTGGAGTCTCCAGCTCCTGCAGCAGGCAGGCGACCTCCTGTGCCAGCACGGGCAGGCTGGCCTTGATCACCTCCCAGACGACATCGTCGGAGACTGTCGCATAGCCGTGGATGAGCCGGTTCCTGAACGCGATGATCCGCGATGCGTCCGTGATCCTCCCGGCAAGTCCGGGATCGGATTGTCTGAGCAGGTTCAGGGCCTCGCCGATGATCTCGAACTGTCGTTCCACCGCCGACCGGACCATGGCGTCCTGCCGGTAGTTTTCGACGGAACGGCCGGCTGTGAACTCGACGATACGCGTGCAGGCCGCCGAGACGTCGTAGAGATAGACCCTCTCGTCACGCGGCCGCATAGAGGTCGACCTTGCTCTTCAGTATGGATGCCAGGAGGAAGGGGTTCCTGATCGATGTCTGCTCGACGAGATCGACCTTCCGCTGGAAGAGCATCTCGAGATTCTCGAGGAGACCGAAATAACTCCTCATGTGATCCGCCGAAGGCATCGGCTCGAACGTGACCAGGAAGTCAATATCGCTCGCCTCTGGATCGAAATCTTCGCCCGTCGCCGATCCGAAGAGAGCGAGCTCCCTCACCCTGTACTGCCTGCACAGAGAGACCAGGCTCCTCAAGACCTGTTCCTGCAGGATGACGGGATCGACCTGTTGCTGCATCGGGCTCCCCGGGGTATACGTACAGAAAGGGGTCAGCGGTCAGTAAATACCTGTTGCCGGCCCCGGGCGGCAGCACCGTGAAGAAAGGCGCCTTCTCGAGTCGCCTCGAGCATGTCCTCGAGGTACTGCCGCGCCGGGCGGGGCCCTCTCATAACGGGACCGCCTCGTGCAGGATGCGGTCCTTCAGGCGGCGCTTGATGGACCGCTTCTCCACGAGGTCGACCCGGACGCCGAGGTGGTCCGAGAGCTCCTGCTGCAGGCCGACGAAGCCGAAGAGCGAGAGGCCCCGATCCGGGTCGAACTCCACGAGGACGTCGAGGTCGCTCTCCTCGTCCTGCTCGCCGCGGACATACGACCCGAAGAGCTCGATCGAGGTCACCCCGTACTCTCGCTCGAGGGAGGGCAGGAGCGCCCGGAGTGCGTCCCTGAGCTCCTCGAGCGTCACCCTCTGCCTGGCGGTTGCGACTCCCTCATCGACCATCATTCTCTCCTCCTGGTGGAAGGACGCGGGGAACCCCGGGACGGCGAGCCGGTCCGGACCGTCGCTCATGACCCCCGTGGCTTTATGAAAGGACGACCCCTGGAAGTATAATGCTGCTGGCAGGCCGACCGGCCCGTCCCCCCGCGCGGCCGTGAGGAGCAGGACGCGGTCGGGGACTCCCGCCACTCGTCGGGCGTTCGGCGGGTCGCCCGCGAGCGGCAGCTGCCGGTGGAACTCCCGAAGCCGGGCCGGGAGCGAGGGGTCGGGCGGCGACGGCGTCATCGCTGACGAGCGTTGGCGTCCTGGTGCTCTATCTGTTCTCCTTTCGTCACAACCGGCCTCACACCGTTCAGAGCCGTCCGTAGCGCTTGTGGGCCTGCTCGATGGAGAGGAGCTCGTAGACGCTGACGATGCCGGCTTCAACGTCGATCCCGTAGAACGCGGTGTAGGTCCTGGCGATCTGCAACCGGTACAGGGACCGGCCGCTCGGGAGCGCGAGGATCTCCTTGTCTCCTCCGCTTCCCGGAAACGGGTTGTCAGCAAGGGCCTTCAGGGCGGCTGTGACGATCCGCCGTGACTTCTCGGGCAGGGTCTCCAGGAAGGCGGCAACCTGCTTGCGGACCCGAACCTCGAAGGCCACTCGCGTTACTCCGGCAGTGGGACGAACTCGTCGTCGGGGCAGCTCTCCCAGGCCGCCACGTCCTCCTCGAGGCGGGCCTTCTTCGCCCGCTCGATGAGGTCGCTGAGGAGGTCGTCGTAGGTCTGCCCGGCGCCCTTCATCGCCCCGAGTTCCTTCCATACCGGCTCCGAGACCGGGATTCGCTTGGCCGCCGACATGATCATCGTGTACATGTTGTAAGTCCTTATAACGATGCCGGCACCGGCGTGTCTCTCAGGACCGCTGCGAGGTAGAGGATCCGGTCGTCCGGCAGCGACAGGAGCGCGTTCGGCGGGTCGCCGGCGAGCGGGAGCCGCTCGTGGAACTCGCGCAGGCGGGCCGGGAGCGAGGGGTCGGGCGGCGACGGCGTCATCGCTGACGAGCGTTGGCGTCCAGATGCCTATCCTTTGCCCTCAGCGACTGACGGCGAACCCGGCCGCGCCGTCTCCACAGGTTGCAGGGGAGGTACATCCAGTATGCCAGGTCGTTCCGTCCATGCGTGCCCGACGCATTCCGTATCGAATCCGGGGTACGACACCGTTCCCCGAGCAGGGGTGTGGCAGGGCCTGCCGGCACTCCGTGAACCTCGCGAATAAACGTATCGTGTACCGCAGCTGACGACGGTATATGACAGCGGCGTCCGTGGTCCGGGTCGGCGAGAGGACCAAGGAGAGGCTGCACCGGCTGAAACCCCATCCCCGGGAGACCTACGACGACGTGATCGCGCGGCTCACCGACCTTGCGATCGACGACGAGCCGCTCTCCGACGAGTCCCTCGAACACCTCCGCCGCTCGGAAGAAGATATCCGGGCGGGCCGGACCCGCCGGCTGGCCGATATCGCCCGGGAGCTGGAGATCGAGTAAGGGCGCCGTGAATGGGGTACGATATCGAGTTCACGACGGATGCCGAACGTATCCTCGGAAAGCTCGCGCGCTCCAACCGGGAGATGGCGCGACGCATCAACCGGGAGCTCGCGGCGCTGGGTGCCGGGGAGGCGCCCCGGCGGTTCCTGAGCCAGCTGGAGGGCCACTTGCTCGGCCGGCGGCATCGGCTCGAACTCGACCAGGAGATCGATATCGCTGCCGGCCTCGAATCCGGCGCCGACGGCCCACCCGAAGAGGGCGAGGTCTTTGGCGCCGTATCGGCGGCAGAGCGGGACCAGGGCCTCGAGGATGTGATCCGAGATTACCGCAACACCGGCCGCCTTCTGCATCTCTCCCCCTTTCATTGTAGGTATCGGACGCGCGGTAAAAACCCCTTGCCGCGGCCGCCGACTGTCTGCATAGAAGCGTGCGGATGCTGCGGCAATACGATAGGGGGTGGATCAGGCCGATCCGACGACCGCGAAGGGAATTCCCGTCCCGAGCAGAACCTATAAGCGGGACCTCAATGAATGTACAGGCAGGGTCA
>CAZCUJ010000067.1:0-3596 GCA_964501565.1 uncultured Methanospirillum sp. | reverse complement strand
GAAGATCACGAAGATCCGGTCGAAGTACTCGGCCTCGATCCCGATCCCGTTGTCCGCGACCGAGAAGCGCCATGACCGACCCTCGCGCTCGGCCGAGACCCGGACTACGGGTGGCACGCCCTCGCGGCGGTACTTGATCGCGTTGCCGACCAGGTTCGAGAAGACCTGCCCGAGCTGGGCCGCGTCGGCCATGACCGTCGGCAGGGCGCCGACCTCGACCGTCGCGCCGGCTTCACGGATCGGCGTCTCGAGCAGCCGGAGCGCATCCGCTACCACTTCGCCTGCGTCCGTCGGCGCGAGCGGCGCCGCCGTGGTCTCGACCCTAGAGAGCTGGAGCAGATCCTGGATCAGCTGCTGCATCCGAAGCCCGCCATCCACGATGAAGCCGATGAACTCGTCGGCGTCAGCATCGAGCGTGCCCTTATACCGTCGTTCGAGGAGCTGCGAGAAGCTGATGATGGACCGCAGCGGCTCCTGCAGGTCGTGGGAAGCGACGTACGCGAACCGCTGCAGCTCCTCGTTCGAGCGCCGGAGGTCGTCCATGTACGACGCGATTGCTCGTTCGCTCTCCCGGAGGCGGGTGACGTCGAGTGCGTTGAAGACCACGTTCTCGAGGGGATGGGATAGGTCCACCGGCGACGAGCTGAGGACGATCTCGATGATCGTGCCGTCCTTCCTCTGCCACTGCGACTCGACGACGCCGATCCCGGACTCGACGATCTGTGCGTGTTTCTTCTCGCCGGTCACGGTATACGCCTCGTCGCTCGGGTAGAGCATGCGGATGTCACGCCCGAGCAGCTCCTCCCGGTCGTACCCGGTCATCCGGCAGAGCTGGTCGTTGGCCTGGACGATGGTTCGGTGCGAGACCATGCCGATACCGACGGGAGCGGCCCGGAAGAGGCTCGCCATGGTCCGTTCCCGCTTTCGCAATGCCTTCTCGGCCCGGGCCCGCCCGACGGCGTCCCAGGTCCGCTCGGCGACCTCCCGGACGAGATCGACCTCTGTGTCGGTCCAGGCGCGGGGAGAGGAGGAGTAGACGGAGAGGATGGCCGCGAGCCGCCCGCCACGAAGTATCGGCACGCCGAGCACGGCGCGGACTCCCAGTGCGCGGTGCCGGGCTACCTGGTCCTGGTCATAGCCAACCATCACGTCCTCGGTCCGCCGGACAAGGCCTTTCCGGTAGATCTCGCCGGCGCCGAAGTCGTCGAGCCACTGGATACTACCCAGGCCGCGGACGGTCTCGTCGTTCCACTCGCCCTGAACGGTCGTCTGCTCGCCGGCCGCGTCGACCTCGAAGTAGGCGGCCCCACTCGCGTCGAGGTACTGGCCGGTCATCTCGACCGCCGCCGCCGAAACGGCCCGGACATCGGCGAGATCGCGGAGCCGGTCGCCGAGCGCGAGGAGAAAAGCCTTGCGCCGCTCCCGCTCCAGCAGGAGTGCCTCGAACCGCTTCTCGTCGGTGATCTCCAAATGCACCCCGAGGACGCGCTGGAGCCGGCCGGCCTCGTCGTAGATCCCTTTGCCGAGGATGCGGACCCACCGCTCGGACCCCGGGTGCCTGATCAAGCGAAACTCCAGCTCCAGGTGCTCGCCAAGCGCGAGGGCTGCCTCCATCGTCGCCTCGAAACCCTCAAGATCGTCGGGATGCACCATCGTCTGCCACTCCCCGCTCTCCGTGATGGTGGAGAGGCCGGAGTCGAAGACCCGCAGGAGGCCGCCCGGGCCCAGCGGGTTCCCCGGTGGGGGAGCATACTCCCAGACGCCGATCCCCCCGCACTCCTGCGCGAGCCGGAGCCGCTCCTCGCTCGCGTCGAGGGCAGCCTCGGCGCGCTTGACTTCGGTGACATCGCGGAGGACCACCTGCAGGGCGGGCCGGCCGCCGAAGGGAATCATGGCCCCCCGACCCTGGGTCGTGACGGTCGTGCCATCGAGCCTGACCATCTCGATCGCACTGATCGGGCTCTCCTCGCCTCGAAGGTCCGCCGCGATGTTCATCTTCACCTCTCTCCGCGAGGAGGGGTGAACGAACTCAATCACGGGGCGACCCAGGAGCAGGGCCGGTCCCTCGGCTCCGAGGAGGGCGAGCGCGGCCGCGTTGGCGAAGACGATGAGGCCGTCCTGGTGGATAAGGATCGCGTCGGGGGAGAGCTCAACCAGGTTCCGGTACTTCGCCTCGCTCTCGGAGAGCTCGGTCTCGAGCCGCTCCTGCTCGGTCGTGTCCCGGTACACGGAGATGTAACCGATCAGCGAACCGGACGGTTCGAGGATGGGTGCCACGGACCCCTCCGCGATCACAGTCCTTCCGTCCGGGAGGTGATGGTGGAACACGTGCGGAACGGTCTCACCCCGTTCGAGGCGCGCGAGCCATGCCTGCCACTCCGCCTCGGTGACGACGTCCCCCACGAGTTCGCGTATGGACCGGCCCATCGCCTCGGCCGCCGTCCAGCCGAAGAGCCGCTCGGCCGCGCGGTTCCACGCGGTGACACGGAGTTCCCTGTCGGTGGCGATGGCACCATCGGTCATCTGGTCGAAGAGTAGGGCGGCGAAGGATCGTTCGTCCTGCTCGGCGGCACGCTCGGTCACGTCATGCCAGACGTCCAGGACGCCGACGATCACTCCCCCGTCATGGACCGGGGAGGCCACGGATTGGATGGTGTGGGTCCGGCCGTCGTGGCTCGTGATCCCGATCTCGAGTTCGGCGAACTCCTCGCCCCCGAGGGTCCGGCAGCAGGGCAGGTCGGCCGGCGCGAAGGGTGAACCGTTCGGACCGGAGAGGTGAAAGATCTCCACCAGGTCCCGGGGCAGGCACCCGGTGAGCGGCCGGCCTGCGAGGGACTCGGCGAGACTGTTCGCCGCCGCGCATCGGCCGTCGGCGGTAAAAAGGAACGCGGGCTGGTGGACGCTTGCGATGGAGATCGGCGGAAGAGGGGACAAACGATACCTTCAGGGGCTGTAATCAAGACATTTTCTGGGATCCGGGAAAAGGGTTTCCTTCCTGACCATGCCGAACCAGGTGCCGTTTCAGCGTGGCCGGCCCTTCGAGAAGGGGACACACCCGCCCGGGGATCTACCGGAGGTTCTATGATGTATTGCGACATTATGGGCGCGGAGGAGACACGCAGTGACAAAAAAGCACATCAATCGGAACGATGCCGACATTCCATCGACCGCCTCCGCCGGGACGCGGCCCGAGCAGGAGGCCCGGTGGCCCGCACCGCGCAATACCGTGCATCGTATCCGGCAGCTCGCCGCGGCCCAGCGAATCCACGACGCCCGCACCTTCGAGGCCAAATAACGACGCCGCTGCCGGTCGCAGGTCCCGTGCGCCCGGGCCCCCTCTTCCCTTCTATCGGGGCTCCACGACGTCCCTCGCGGCCGGCAGGGTGAAAAAGAACGTCGATCCTTTACCCGGAACCGATTCGACCCGGATCCGCCCCCCGTGTCGCTCGACGATCCGCTTCACGATAGCGAGCCCGATCCCGGTCCCCTCGTACTTCTCCCGGGTATGGAGGCGCTGAAAGATGACGAAGATCTGGGCGAGGTACTCGGCCTCGATCCCGATCCCGTTGTCCCGGACGGAGAACTCAACCATCCCG
>CAZCUJ010000066.1:0-3840 GCA_964501565.1 uncultured Methanospirillum sp. | reverse complement strand
GGGTCGGGCCCGCTCGACCCGTCCTCGGCCCGGGGGATCATGGCGGCCCGCCTCGGGAGTCTCGGGCCGGGGGACCGGGCCGAGCTCATCCGCCTCCACGAGTCGCTCGGCGACCTGTCTGCACCTCCGGAGCCCGCGGTGCTGGAACGGTACGGCGAGCTCGTCGCCCGGGCCGACGCCGTCGACCCGGTATACCCGGTGCCCCAGGAGTTCCCCCCGGATCCGGAGATCCACCGGTTGGTCTGGAGCGAGGCGGCAGCGCTCCGGGCGTCGGGCTATTTCGTCGAGCAGGCCCGGCTTGTCGCCTGCCCGATTGCGGTGATCCACGGGGAAAACGACCCCCACCCGTTCGAGGGCGTCGTCGAGCCGCTCCACGCCGCGGGCGTGTCCCCGCGCGTTCACGTTCTTACCGCCTGCGGGCATACGCCGTGGATCGAACGGCGTGCACGCGAACGGTTCTTCGCCCTGCTGCGCCAGGAGCTCGTGGCCCCGGTCCGACCGTAAGGGGGTCCGTGGGGCTTTACTCGCCCCCGATCAGGACGACCGGGATCTCGACCCCGCTCTGACGGGCATACTCCTCGACGCGCTCGAAGACCCGGCGGATCATCCCCCCGGTGGTCAGGATCAGGGCGTCCTCGCCGAGGAGCGCCTTGAGAATGCACTTGTCGACGACCCCGTAGGTGAAGTGGAGGGGGACGCCCTCCTCGGCAGCCCGCTGCTTGGCGCGTGTGCCCATCGCCCCGATCGCGACCTCCGGGCGCAAGGCCCGCCACCGGGCCAGCCCCCCGTCGCCCGGAGCGTCCGCGTCGTAGACCGTAATCGTCCCCGGATGGGCGCGGTGAGGGTCCTGCTGGAAGGCACGGTCGATCGCGTCCAGCATCTCGAGCACGGATCGGGGCCTCTCGGCGGGCACCGGGATCCCTCGCCGCCCGAGCTCGTGATGGAGCTCGAGCAGCACGGGAGTTGTGAGGCGGGCCGCCCGCACGAGGTCCGGGTCTCCGAACGCGACCTGGGGGACGTCCTCCTGGAGGATCCGGCCGCCGACCATCAGGATCGCCCGGTCGGCCCACAGGTAGGCGAGCTCGATGTCGTGTGTCGAGACGATGATCGTCGTTCCCTGGTCGTTCAGCTCGTCGAGGAGCTCCATTATCTCCGCCGATGCCGCCGGGTCCAGGCTGTTCGTCGGCTCGTCGAAGACGAGCACCTCGGGCTCCATCGCGAGGACGCCCGCGATCGCCACCTTCTTCTTCTCGCCGCCGGAGAGCTGGTGGGTCGGCCGGCGCTCGAACCCCTCGAGCCCGACCGCGCGGAGCGCCTCCTGGACCGCGCGCTTCACCTCCTCCTCGGACGCCCCCAGGTTCGCCGGGCCGAAGCCCACGTCCTGGTACACGGTCGGGGCCACGATCTGCTGGTCGGGGTTCTGGAGCACGAACCCGACGCTCTTCCGGAGCGACCGGAGCGACTTCGTGTCGTGGATGATCGGCTGGTTGTCGTAGAGCATGATGCCGGAGCTGGGCCGGAGTATGCCGTTGAACATCATCAGCAGGGTCGACTTCCCTGCGCCGTTCGGGCCGACGATCGCGATCTTCTCTCCCCGGCGTATGTGAAAATTGATCCCGCGGACCACCTCGTCTCCGCGTGGATAGCGATACCGGAGGTCCCGCGCCTCGAGGATGATTCCCGTCATGGTACCGTGGGAAAGACCGTGATCGACCGGGTCAGGACGACGAGGGCCGCCGAGAGGGCGAGGAACCCCGTTGCCGTGAGCAGAGGGCGGGCTGCCACGGGCCGGACCTCGCCCAGGATGACGAGTTTTCCATCGTAGCAGCGCATCTCCCGCGCCCGGATCAGGTCCTCTCCCGCGTTCCACGCCCCGATGAACCCTGCGCCGCAGAGGGTGGAGAAGGACCGGACCCACTCGCCCGGGGAGGAATACCCCAGGCGCATCAGCTGGGCACGATAGATGAGGACCAGGTGGTCGAGCAGGAGAAAGATTGTCTGGTAGATGATCATTACCAGCTCGACCAGGACCGCCGGCAGGCGACACTGCCTCATGACCCCGAAGAGGTCGGTCATGGGCGTGGTGAGCGCGATGAAGATCAGCGATGCCATGCCGCCGAGCGTCCGGCAGAAAACGAGGAAGCCGCGATCGATGCTCTCGGGGGTGACCGAGAGCGAGAGCCAGGACAGGGGCTGCCATATCCAGAAGGGATCGGCGCCGCCCGAGGTTAGAACGATGACGATGACGCCCGTTGCCGCGAAGATCGCAGGAGCCACGAAGAGCTCGGCGACGGTGTACGCGTCGATCCGCGCGAGGAGAACAAGGGCCCCGATCAATGCCAGTGCGATGAAGAGGGGCGCGACGTAGCCCGTCGAGACGAGGCAGAGGACGAGCCCCCCGAGCCCGACGGCCAGTTTCAGGGAGGTGTTCACCTCCCGGAGACTGTTCCGCTGTGCGATGTCTTCGAGGATCTCCTCAAACATTTACATCGCGGGCGGTCTCGGAGACGGGCGCGGGAGCGTCCTTTCGCTGCCCACGCCACTGGCCGAATCCGTAGCCGACCACGATCCCGCCGATCGCGGCCAGGAGTGCGAAGAGGCCGGACTCGATCTCACCGCTCGGAGGCTCCCACTGGGGGACCAGGGGCTCGAAGTCCTCTTCGGGGATGCCGGTGATCTCCGAGATCACCCCGGAACCCTCGCCGTCCGACCCGCCGAACTCCGCGTCCGGGTTCAGTACGGCCGTCACGAGGAATACGCCGATGAAGACGACAATGGCAACAGCGGCCAGGATCTCGAACCAGTACTTACGCAGCATTCGCGAACCCCCGGTGAGCCGCCATGACCCTCGCTTCCGGGAAGACACCCAGCCGCACCAGAATCTCCGGCTTGAGCTGGACGATGTACTTGAAGACCAGCGCAAGGATGACGCCCTCGATGATCGCGAGCGGGATCTGCGTGAGTGCGAAGATCCCCAGGAAGACCGTGAAGGAGCTGAAGACCCCACCGACCTCGGCCGGGTACGCGAGCGCGAGCTGCAGGGACGTCGTCACGTAGGTGAAGAGGTCCGCGAACGCACAGACGAGGAAGACGGTGATGAACATGTTGACCTTCGTGTTCTTCAGCGCCCGGTAGATCCCGTAGCCCACGAGCGGCCCGACGACCCCCATGGACACGGTATTCGCCCCCATGGTCGAGAGCCCGCCGTGCGCGAGAAAGAGGCTCTGGAACAGGAGCACGATCGCGCAGACGACCGAGGTGATCCAGGGCCCGAAGCAGATGGTGGAGAGCCCGGTCCCCGTGGGGTGGGAGCAGCTGCCCGTGACCGATGGAAGTTTCAGGGACGACAGGATGAAGATGAACCCGCCGGTGACGCCGAGCAGGGGCAGGGCCTCGCGATCGGTCTCGATCAGCCGCTTTAACTGGATGATGCCCAGCGCGAGGCAGGGCAGGGCGACCAGCCACCAGACGACGGCCCAGGTCGCGGGCAGAAAACCCTCCATGATGTGCATGAAGACAACTTTCCTTGTCTTAACTCAAATAAGTTTGCTCCCCCCTCGCTCCCTGCGTCCAGCCATTCGTCGCGCATGCGGCGAGGCCCTCTCGGGTTCACCCGAACACACCGACCGCCGCGTCGACCTCCGGGACGGAATCTACCGGGGACACGGTCGGCGGGGAGCGATCCACGGGCCGGCCTCTCCGTTCAGCAGGATCGCGGGGTCGCTCGTTCGGAGCCGGTTCCGTGTAAAAAAGAGGGGTCTTACATGCCGTCCGGCATGCCGGGGGCCTTGGTCTGGGTGACCATCATGTCGTCGACCCGGATCAGCAGGACCGCGGTCT
>CAZCUJ010000065.1:0-4127 GCA_964501565.1 uncultured Methanospirillum sp. | reverse complement strand
CGCCGGCGCCGGCACCGGCGAGTCGCGGAGGGCAGAGGACCCGGTCGTCCGGCAGCGATAGGAGCACGTTCGGCGGTTCGCCGGCGAGCGTGAGCCGCTCGTGGAACTTCCTCAGCCTCGATGGCAAAGACGGGTCGACCGGTTCGGAGCTCATCGCTGATACGCGTTGGCGCTCTGCTGCTCAATCGTTTCCCTTTGTGTCGGGGCCAGCCGGCCCGGACGCCTTCCCCGTAGGATCTGTCGGGATGATATCGGGGTTCGTGTCGGGTCTGTCAGGTGTGTCGGCAGGTCGTTGACGAGCCTGTTCGCGGCAGCCCGGCGGCAGTCGAGAGGAGAGGAGCGGGCGAGCGTGACCGCCCTAGAACTTTCGACAGATCGAGTCGCGGGGGCCGATCTCGATCACGAGGATCACGAGACGGTTTTCGTGGATCTGGAGGACCACCCGGTACTCCCCGACTCTGAGCGAGTGGAACGGGGGATCGTCATGGCCCTTGAGCTGCTTGACATACCGATCGGGCGTCGTCTCCCCGGCGAGTGCATACAACTCGGCCCGAATGCGCAGGGCGATCGGCCGGTCGAGCCATTTAATCGCCTGTTTAGCCGACCGGGTGAACACAACCTCGTACGCCATCAGAGGTGCCCGAGTTCACGGTACACGTCATCCATCGGTTGAACCCGTCCGGCCTTGACGTCCTCCATGGCCTCCTTCAGGTGCTCCAGGGTTTCATCCGAGAGGGGCTCGTCATCGATTGCAATGGAAACCAGTCGCTTGATGACGTCGTCGTAGGTCTCACGGGGGTGAATCTTGAGCTCGTCAAGGCTGGCCTTCGTCACCTTTTCCAGTTTGATCGTCGTGCTGGTCGCCATATACCATGGTATATTTGGATATACTTAAGTATACTCCTATCTCCTGTGGGCTCCCGGCCCCCGAAGGGAAAGCGGGGGGCGGTCGCTCGCTCGGCCCGACATCCGCCTCGGGATCGACTGTCGGCGGCCGACAGGCGCCGGCAGCCGCTCGTGGAACGCGCGCAGGCGGGCCGGGAGCGAGGGGTCGGGCGGGGCCGGCGTCATCGCTGGTACGCAGTGGCTCTCCATCGCTCGAACACCCTCGGGAGACCCTCGCAATGGGGGGGTCGGGGCATTCGAAAGACCGCCCGCTGGCTTGTCTCCGTAGAACGGGTCCCCTGCATGCGGGACGCATTCCGTCGACCTGTGCCGCCGTCCGAGGGGGGCCTCCAGCAGCCCCGCGCTCGCGGTCTGCCATCCCACGAATACGGGCATTCGCCCGATCCACCACGGACGCCACGACCTCATCCCCCTCCTCCGGTTCGAGCAGATCGACTGCCGGCTCCCCGTATCGGAACACGACTGCGTGGGGATCCAGGCGGATGAGTCGTTCGATCGCGAACGGGAGGTCCGGGACGGCTTCCTCCGCCCGGTCACCGAGCTCCACGCGGTCGTGCGTCCGACCGAATGGGACTCCGTCCAATACGAGCGTTGCCATGATGGCCTTTCCCACCGCGCGCCGTGCGGTAAAAGTGGAGATCATTCTTGCGGGTCGCTCCGATTGATCGACTATTCCCCGTCCCGAGATCTTCGGTGATTCACCGTCAATCATTTGAATTATATAAAAAGGATACAGAAAGTACTATCTCGATTGGATCCCGTTGCAGGAGGACAGTGTTATACCGGTCCTCGATCCAACGGGAAACAGGAGATCGAATGTCGACGTTTACCGCCGTGGTGCACAAAGAGGATGACCTGTACGTGGCCGAATGCCCGGAGGTCGGCACGGTCAGCCAGGGAGGGACCGTCGAGGAGGCCGTGAGCAACCTCAAAGAGGCGACGATACTCTACCTGGAAGAGTTTCCGCAGACCGAACCGAGACGGGCGATCCTGACCACCTTCGAGGTCTCGTCGGTTGCCTCATCATAAGCCGGTCTCGGGCGATCAAACCATACGCATCCTCTGCAATCGGTTCGGTTTCTCCATCTCCGGCCGGACCGGAAGTCACGTACGACTTTCAAAGATGACGGATAGCGGCAGGGTGGGAACCGTCGTGCCGGACCACGACGAGTTGAAGACCGGTACGCTCAGGGGAGTCCTCCGACTCGCACAGGTGGAGATCGACGAATTTTACCGGTTTGTCTGAATCGGTCTGGGGGCACTCACCGGTCGCCGCGGCGGTCGATGTCGCACCGCAGTCGGTCGACGAATCCGACATGGAAGGTACACCGCCCGCGCCAGCGCCGGCCTCTTGAGCAGCACCGACTCGATCCCCGCCCCCTCGAGCGCGTCCACGACCCCCCGGATCTGCCGGCCGGCCCGCATCGCCCGCGCGGCCGCCCCCAGGAAGGACCGGTTGAGTCACTCCATGACCTCCGCCGGCGGCCGGCAGTCCTCGGTCCACGAGCGGAGAGCGGCTGCGCGGTGCAGGTACGACCAGGTCCCCGAGACACGGCGATACCGTACCGGCCAGTCCCCATCGGAATCCTCTTGGTCTTCCGGGGCAATCAAGTCCCTGATGCGCTATCTCGTGGTCATCACCGAGGACCCCGAGGACGGGGGATACAACGCGAGCTGCCCCGCCCTGCCGGGCTGCCACAGCGAGGGAGCCACGATCGAGGAGGCGATGGAGGGTATCCGTGAGGCCATCGCCTGCTACCTCGAGAGCCTCGCCATCGACGACCTGCCGGCGCCGGGGCCCGCACCGGTCATCACCGAGGTCGAGGTCGCCTGACGTGGCCTCCACGCCGCCACTGGTGTCGGGCGCGGAGGTGATCCGCGCCCTGCAGCGCGCCGGTTTCGAACCCCATCACCGCAAGGGAAGCCACGTCACGATGAAGGAGGGAGCTTCTCCCTATCGACGGGTCGTCGGTCCAATGCATGATCCTATCCGGCGGGGGACGCTGCGCTCGATCATCCGTGATGCGGGTTTGACGGTCGAGGAGTTCGTCACGTTCCTCTGACTCAGCGTTCCGGCCCCGCCCCCCGTTCTCCGGCGGCGTTCAAGGAGAGGCGGTATCGGCGCCCTCAGACACCCGAGGGTCACCAGGCTTCCCCCGAGAGCGCCGGCGCCGGCACGGGCGCGTCGCGCAGAACCGCCGCGAGGTACAGGATCCGGTCGTCCGGGAGCGAGAGGTGGGCGTTCCGCGGATCGCCCGCATGCGGGAGCCGCTCGTGGAACCCGCGGAGGCGCGCGGGGAGCGAGGGGTCGGGCGGTTCATGGTCCGTCATAATCGTCATCGTGCTCGTTTTATCGCTGCGACACCCCGGTCGGACGGTGTCGGTGGCCGGGGAAGTCCCGATGCGATGTACGCCGGCGTGGGACCGGCCGTCGCTCAGACCGGCACGCCCTCCTCGAGCGCCGCGAGAATGAACGGGTTCCCATCGGCGAGCATCAGGGCGAACTCGTCCTGCGTGTAGCAGAGCGGTTCGACGGGGAGCTCCGTCAGCTCCAGGACCTGGCCGGGCCGCTCGTGGAACCGTCCGGGGATATCACCGACGACGATGAGGTCGATGTCGCTCCCCTCGTGGACGTCTCCCCGCGCGAGGGAGCCGAACAGGAGCACGAGGCTCGCACCGTACCGCGAACGGAGTTCGTCCGCGAGCATGCGCACCCGTCTCCTCAGCCCTTCAACGTCCGCCCTGCCATCTCGCAGATCGATACGGCAGACCTGATGCATGCCTCGGCATCCTCCCTGTCAAAGTATTCGGACGGCGTCAGGTTCCCAGCGATGCTGTCCGGGTACCGCGTCGTGATGTACACACCGTCGAGCCGCTTCGCATCGGCCTTTAACTCCGAAAACGACGCCTCGAAACGGCCGATCTCACCTGTCAACTCGAAGACCGAGTGGGTCAGGACCTTCCTGTGTCCCCGTGCGTAGAGCAGGGCTTTCAGGACCTTCTCCGCGCTCTGCTGGGCTTGGAAACAGGCCCACTCGAAGTCGCCGGACCGGCAGCTGTTCCGAGCGCTCTCGAGGTCCCGCTCTCCCTGCCGGAACCACCTGTCCGCTTCCTTCCGATTCGCGTCCATTGGTCGACTACCCGTCCGCTGGTACGGAGATGTTGCCGCCATCGACATATAAAACGCTCCCGCGGCGGGGCCGACCGGGGTCGGACCAGGC
>CAZCUJ010000064.1:0-4442 GCA_964501565.1 uncultured Methanospirillum sp. | reverse complement strand
CACCGCGGCCCCCGGCGAGACGACTGCCGCGCCGACCGCCACGGGCAACGCGACGGCGACCCCGACGGCCACCCCGGGCTTCGGCACGCTCGTGGCCCTCGCGGGCCTCGCCGGCGTCGCGATCCTCGTCGTGCGCAGGCGCGACTGATTCCTCATTTTTTCTTCGGTTCGTGTAAACTCTGGCCGAGCAGGATGGTCTCCATTGACAGGGCTGGTCCACTCGGTGCGCACGCCATCGCAGGGGTTTCTGGTCCTCATCCATCTCTCGGCGGCTCAGGTTTATGCCGGACCGCGGAGAACCCTGATATGTGTCCCATCGATCTCTGCTGTCGACCCGTGACCGCGGATCCACGGGGACGTGGGGGTCGCGGAGCATGGTCCTCTTCACTGTCGCCGTACTCCTCGGGGGTGCGGTCGCCGTCGTGCCGGGAGGGGCATCATCTGCCGGAACAGGTTCCGGGGCTATCCCGACGGTAACAGGGACTATCCCGTTCGTGACAGGGGCCGCCACCGTAACGGCCATGTTCTTCTATGATCAGAACTGCCACGACTGTCAGCAGGCCTTGCCGTTCGTGCAGGCGCTCGAATCCCGGTACCCAGGCGTCACCTTCGAGTACCACGATCTCTCTCTCGATCCCGCCGATCGGGAGCTCCTCTTCGCCCTTGCGGAGACCCATAACCTTTCGTATATCGGAGTGCCGACCCTCGTCGTTGGCTCGGAGTTCTGCCGGGACTGGGACGAGATCGAGCGGCGAGGTGACAGCGTCATCTTAGCCGCTGTCGGCAGTGAAGATTCGCCACGAACCGGCGCTTCAACGCCTTTACCGGCTGCTGGGCCAGGCTTGCTCACGGCCCCTGCGGTGCTGGGTATCATGGTCGCATTGGCGAGCCGCCGGAGACGGTAATCTCAATTCCACCTGAGGTGGCACGATCGGGTCTTCTCCCATCGCCGCCATGATCGGACGATCGTCCATCTCGTCTGGGTGAACTGTTCGGCGTTGACACTCTATCGAGTCATAGAGACGCGAGCAGAATGTGTCCCCGGACTCAGAACAAGCGGTCCGCGGTGATAGGTGCGGGAAGAGTGGAACCATCCGTGAGGGCTGGTGGCCCGAGATGCCTGTGTCGCGGTTGGCCACCACTTTCCGCCGGTAATTTCTGGATCCTGATCCCCGCCTCCGGATGCCACCCCCCAGTGCCCCAGATGCTACATCTACCGTTTCAATGTCGGGGGTTCCACGCGCGGAGTCTGTCTGCGTCGTCACCTGTTCATGGATAGGAGGGCTGTGGTGATGGTACCTGGACGATTCGAACCGCCGGTACTCTCAAGGAGTAAATAAGAAGGTAGGTGAGTGATTTGCCTAATCAGTACTCAAACCCACCTCACTGTCCACCGATAACATGTGCAGGAGCCGTCGTTCATTGGTGTCCAGCCCGCGGGGCAGGGCAGACAGTAGGTTGTGGTCCCGCCCCTGATCGTGGTCGTCGTAGTTTTCGGTTTTTGGGTAGTCGGTACAGTGGTCGGTTTCTTCGTGGTCGGTGCGGTTGTCGGCCTGACCGTCGTTGGCGAGGGTGTGGACTTGGTGGTCTCTGTGACAACCGGATCGACGATTGTGGTGGAGCCGAGCATACTTACAAGGATGTTGTAGTTGGTCGTGGCGTCGGCGCCGAAGCTCGGGCTTGAGCGGAGCGTGTTGAAGAGGGTCATGGCCTGGTTGGCCTCGCTCCGAAAGGTCGCGTCGTTGCCCGCGGCCCGCGCCTGGAGGGCGAGGGACGTGTGCTGCCAGGCCCGTGCGTAGGTCGCGTAGTCGCCGACGTACGCGGCCTTGCCGTTCAGGATCGGCACGATCGCGGCCGTGTACGCGGTGCCGTCGCCGTACTCGGTGCCGGCGTACGAGACCGACTGGAGGGTCGTCGTGGCCTCGTTGAAGAGGGTCTTCGACCGCTCGTCCTTCTCGGCCGCCGTCTGGAACGAGGTCGCCGCCGCGGCGTAGGAGCTCGCGCCGATCTGCGCCTGGCCCGCGCCGTAGGCGTCGGCGGCGTCGTACATCGCGAGCGCCGCATCGGCGAGGCTGATGTACGCCGTCGAGACCGACTTCACGAGGGCGAGGTTCGCGGCGTTCGCCGGGTCGTTCACGGCGTTCGCGGTGGTCAGGCTATTGGTGTACAGCGTCTTCGCCTGGTTCAGGTACTGCCGGATCAGGGTGAAGTCGCTCGCGCCCCATGCCTGGCTCCACGCGCCGGCTGCCTGGACGTAGTAGTCACGCGCCTGGGCGTACGTCGCGCCGCCTGGGAGTGTGACGACCGGCTGTGTTGAGCCCGATGGAGCGAACTTCTGCACCTTCCCGCTACCGTCAATGGCAACGTAGACGTTGCCGCTCGAGTCCGTCGCCACGGACTTGCTCATTACTGGATCCACAGGCGGGTCCGGGGAGACCATGGTCCATGCGACAAGGAAATTGCCGCCGGAGGTGAACTTCTGGACCTTTGTGTTCCAGTAATCCACGGTAAAGACGCTCCCCTGTGCGTCGACGGCAATATCATCCACTTGATTGAGCTGGCCGTCTTCGGGCCCCGGGTTTCCCCAGGTATCGACCTTAGTGCCGGTGGCATCCAGCACGCTGATCTCCGCGCTGAGGCCCAGATAGTACCTGCCGTCCGGGCCGATGGCCAGGTGGGGTCCGACCTCGTCCGGGACCGCGAGCGTGGCCTGGAGTCCCCCCTCCGGGGAGTAGATCCGGATCTGGTCATTCTTGGCCGAGGCGTCGAACGAATTCGTCGTATCGATGTAGACGTGGAGACGGTTGGACGTGTCGACATCCAGCCCGGTAATCTCCTTTCCGGTGGATTCGTTGACCACCTCGGTCATCGACGAACCGTCGGGGGAGATCCTGGTGACACGGTATCGAAACCCGCCCTCAGGCGAATACATATCGAGGACGTAGACGTTTCCCGCGCTATCAACCGCGATCTCCTCCGGGACGAGCAAGTCTATAGAATCATCTTGACCTGATACCTGGATGCTGCCGATATACACCCCATCCGAGGTGAATTTGAGGATGCCGTACGTCATCGTTGATAGATAGACCACGCCCGATCCATCGACATCGATCCCGTTCACATCGGCGGATTCTCCGCTCCCGGGCACGACTGCATCCCAGGTCTTCACGGCCTGATAGGGAGCCTCTGCCGATACTGCGCCGATCATGACACCCATGATAGCGAACAAGAGTAATGCCGAAAAGAACCTATCTCTCAAAAAAAACATCAATCTCCTCTTTGATAGCAAATGTATATATTCACTCCCATTTTTCTTTCACCTGCTCCTCCCGGCTCTTGTCCGCGACGGTTCGATACGATTGCGACAGCCCCCGACCGGGCGATCGGGCTGCGGCCTCGTGCAGATGGCGGATGGTTCGGGTCACGAATGTGGCCGGGTGTGCCATCGCTGATGATGCTTCGAGGCGATCCTCTCAGGAACCTCCAGGGGCTCGAACGGCACGACGACTGCGAATCTGGCGGCGGCTCACGGCTTCAGCGCGTTCGTCGGCCCGGCCGGAGCAACCTGAGAAAAGAGGATGACGGATCAGCCCCGGCTCTGGAGCCAGGACCGCAGGGTGGCGTCCGTCACGCCTGCGAGGATGGTCCCCCGGTCCGACCAGATGGCCCGGGTCGTGATGGTCATGCCGTTCTGGTCGACCGCGCGCATGGCCGTGGCCGCTTCATCGGCGTCGATCGACCGCGCCCCGCTCGAGACGAGCTTCCCGAGGTCGCTCCAGTTCGCGTTGTCGGTGAAGATCCAGACCGCCGCCTGGTATGTATCGCGCGAGGCACCCTCGTCCTCGAGCGCCTTCAGGATGGGCACGAGCCCGGGGTACGGCGTCGTGGAGCGGACGCGGTAGGGGTCGCCCCACGAGGGCTCGTCGAGGTTGAGGTCGGCGCAGGCCGCCCAGATCAGGACCTCCTTCGACTCGGATGCTCCGAGGGTGACCTCGATCGTCTCGGTCGTGACCATGTCCTGCGTCCCGCTCGTGGTCGACTCGAGGAAGGTGCCGATCGGGATCGTGAACGAGAGCGGCGCTGACCGGAGGTTCTGGATGTTCATCGCGACCAGTTCAATGCTCGAGCCCCGGCCCGTTACGGTGACCGCGTTCTGGCCGACGAGGTCCGCGAGAGTCGTCCCGCTGGCGGGCGTCGGCGTCGGAAGACCCATATTGGGCGTCGGCGTCGGGAGATCGATGTTGGGCGTCGGCGTCGGGATAGTGCCGAGCATCCCTACGAGGATGTTGTAGTTGGTCGTGGCGTCGGCGCCGAAGCTCGGGCTTGAGCGGAGCGTGTTGAAGAGGGTCATGGCCTGGTTGGCCTCGCTCCGAAAGGTCGCGTCGTTGCCCGCGGCCCGCGCCTGGAGGGCGAGGGACGTGTGCTGCCAGGCCCGTGCGTAG
>CAZCUJ010000063.1:0-4480 GCA_964501565.1 uncultured Methanospirillum sp. | reverse complement strand
TACACCGTCTCCCTGACCGTCGGGAACGGTGCGGGAGTGTCGAACACCAAGACCAGGATGGGACTGGTCACGGTAACGACCGTCCCCCTCGGAAACCTCGGTGATGCCGTGGATGCTCCGCAGCTCGTCTGGACGACGGATCCGACCGCCCCCTGGACCGTCGACACCGCGAATTATAAGGTGGGAGGGAGCGCCGCCCGGTCCGGAGTTATTGGGCATTCGGGAAGCTCACGTATCTCGACCACGGTTACAGGACCCGCTGAGCTCTCCTTCTACATGGGAGTCTCGAGCCAGGACTCTGACCAGATCAGCTTCCTCCTGGACGGTGCTGAGCGTGTACGAATGTCAGGAAATAGCGGAGCCATCTGGGGTTTCCGTAACGTGTTCTCCATCGGCGACGGGACTCATACCCTCACCTGGGTGTATAGTAAGGACGCGACCATCTCCGCCGGGAGCGACGCGGGATGGCTGGACGGCGTCTCCGTGGTGAGGTGAGCTCTCTCCCCCACCGCATCTCCGATCTTCCGCCGTGCGGCACTCGTCGTGCGGTTCCGGATACTTCCACTTCGTCGCCGACGTCCTGGTCCCGGAACTCCGGCGACGGCTCCACCTCCATCGTTTTTAAAATTTCCACCGTACGGCCACCGTCGCAGGAACCGAAACTGTCTCGTTGACAACCTGAAATGGCGCCGAGGCACCATCCGGATCTCCTTGGACACACCCGGCTCGCGGGACACCCTGATGACAGTAGCCCGCAGGAAGATGCCAGGAGGGGGGGGCGGCTCTTCCGGTCATGCCACGTCATAGATAGGCCCCGTGGAGAGACCGGAGCCCTACTATCATAGAAAGAATAGTATTCTCCCTGCGAGCATGGTGTACTCGCGGCGATCTTTCCGGTGATCGACTCCTGCCGTAACAGCGGCGGGAGCAACCGGGCACAGCGCCGAGAAGCGGAGTCCGGGGCGCACCGCAACCAGGTGGTGCACCCGGAGCGAGGCGAACAGGATGTCATATCGTGCTCTCATCGTTGCGTCTATCGTACTACTCAGCCTGGTTCCTGGAGTCATGGGTGCTCCCGGGGTCCAGATCCTGTCCGTGCCGTCGGCAGGAAGCAGCCAGGACTGGATCTCCGGGGTGGCGACGGACGCCGCGCCGGCCGATCACGCCGTCGTGGCGTATATCAGGGTCGGCTCGGCCTGGTGGGGGCCGAAACCGACCTTCGCCGATCCCCTGACCTCCATTCGCCCCGACGGGTTCTGGGACGCGACCTTCGTCACGGGGGGATACGATGACCAGGCCACCGACTTCGCCGTCTACCTCCTCCCGAGGAGCGCGGTGCAGGCGGGTGTCGTGCCGCCGGAGCTGCACGGCGCGTCCTCGCTCCCGTCCTCGCTGGAGGTCTACCCGCATGCCGTCGCGTCCCGGCCGACGACCACGCCGCTGCCGGCGCCCACCGTTCGGCGGGAGGGAACGGACCTCGTCGGGCTGAACTTCGGGCCCTTTCTCAATGGCGAGAACCCGGGGTGGACCGTCCTCTCCGAGAGCACCATCGTCCAGCGCATGCAGGTGGTCGCGCCCTACACGACCTGGTTCAGGACGTTCGGCGTCGATCGCGGCCTCGAACGGGTCGGTCCCCTCGCCCAATCGATGGGCAGGAAGGCCGCCGTCGGTGCCTGGCTCTCGCACGACCTCGCGGCCAACCGGGCGCAGCTCGAGGCGCTCGTCCAGGTCGGCCGTGCAGGCGGCGCCGACATCCTGATCGTCGGAAGCGAGACCCTCGAGCGGGGCAACCTCACGGAGCGCGAGCTCGTCACGTACCTGCAGTGGGTCCGCGAGCAGGTGCCCGGCGTGCCCGTCGCGACGGCGGACACCTATGGGCAGTTCCTCGCGCACCGCGCCGTGATCGAGGCCTCGGACCTCCTCCTCGTCAACATCTACCCGTACTGGGAGGGGGTCTCCATCGAGAACGCCGTCTCCCGAACGCGCGCCGCCTATCTCCAGGTGACCGCCGTGGCGGGCGGGCGGCCCGTCATTGTCTCCGAGATGGGATGGCCCGACGCCGGCCCGACGAAGGGGCAGGCGGTGCCGAGCACGGCGAACGCCGCCCGCTTCCTGCGCGAGGCCACGGACTGGGCGCACGCGGACGAAGTCCCCTACTTCTACTTCGAGGCGTTCGACGAGGCCTGGAAGGCGTCGGAGAACGAGGGAGCGGTGGGCTCTCACTGGGGTCTCTGGGACGGCAACCTGGGGATGAAACCCGGGCGCCTCCCGCTCCTGCCCGTCGTGCTGGTCCCCGGCGGCACCCGTCCCCCGACGGACACGAACGCGGACGCCCTCTACGACGATGTGAACGGCAACGACAGGAGGGACTTCGCGGACGTCGTCCTGTACTTCAACCAGATGAACTGGATCGCGGCGAACGAGCCGATCGCGTCGTTCGATTACAACGGCAACGGTCGTATCGACTTCGCCGACGTGGTCTGGCTCTTCAACCGGATCTGAGCCGGGAGACCCGTACCCACCAGATCCACTATTCGATCCCGTACCATCCACGCCCTGTCGCGGATGGACTTCGGAGGGGGACGAATTCAGGCGGCGATACCCGGTCCCGCGAGCTCCGGCTCGGAGAACGGTCGTGCGCGGGGAAGATGAACCGGATCGTTGTCGCGCACGCCCCTCTCTCCGAGAGAGCGGGGACGGCAGATGGACCACGTCTCCGCCGCGTGTTCACGGTGCGGCACGATCACCGGGGGATTGCGTCACTGCCCGTCGGCGGTCTCGCGGGAAGCGAGCAGGGCTGCGAGGACCTCGTCGACTCCCTCGCCCGTCGCGGTGGACATCACGAGCCCTTCCTCGGCCCGCGCGAGGTCGGCCTTGTTCGAGACCACGACCACGGGCACCGCGACGAGGGTGCGGACCTCCTCGAGCAGCCGGCGCTGCTCCTCGAGCGAGTACCCGCAGTGCTCGCTCGGGTCGAGGACGAAGAGGACGACGTTTGCCACGTCCATCAGGGCCGCGAGTGCCTGCCGCTCGATCGGGTTCCGCTCGGCGGCCGGCCGGTCGAGAATCCCCGGCGTGTCCACGAGCTGGACCCGTCCGCCGGGCGTCTCGCGGTGGCCGACGATCACGCCCTTGGTCGTGAACGGGTACCCCGCCACCTCGGGCGCGGCCGACGAGACCGCCCGGATGAACGAGGACTTGCCCACGTTCGGGTAGCCGGCCACGACGATGGTGAGCTCCTCCGAGACGTGCGGAAGCTTCCGCAGCACGTTCCGGGCGTCGTTCAGGAACCGGAGCTCGGGGTCGATCTGGTGGACGATCGACGAGATGCGGGCCACGGCCCGCCGCCGCTCGGCCGCGACATCCTCGGCCCGGCGCATGCGGGACGCGATCGAGAACCCCTTCTCGCGCACGTGCCACGCGGCCCAGCCCACGGCCCCAAGCGCCTTCTTCATACGGTCGATGCCGTACAGGATCTCGACCATGTGCTGGTAGAACGGCGGAAGGTCGTCGATCCTGGGAAACCGCTGGAGGATCGAGACCAGCCGGTCGTGGACCGAGGCCGTCACGGCGCGGACGAACTCCTCGTTCGCCCGGTCCTTGTTGTGCTTCTCCTTCCGTTTTGCCGCGGCCCGGCGGAACGAGACGTCGAGGATCTCGTCGGCGGTCGGGATCGTCGGCGTCCTCTCGAACTCGACCCCTTCCTGCGTCCACTCGGGGGGCAGGTTGTCATACTCGGTCTCGTAGTCCACGTCCACGGTCTCGCTCCGGGTGTCTTATCTCGGGTATCCTGGATTTAGCCCTTCTGCTCCATCCCGGAGCGTGGGCAGGCGGTCACGCACGCCGAACACGGCATGGGGGCGTACCTGGCAATCACGTTTACGGCCGGCTCGACGACGCGGGCCGCCATCCCGTCCAGCGCGACTCGCCGGAGGATTCTGCCGGTGGGGCCCGGAGCGATCTGTGCGACATTCAGACACCGGAACGGGTCGACCCCCGTCGGACCGATGGCACCGGCGGGACAGGCGGTGATACAGAGGCCGCAGCCGGAACAGCCGCTTCCGCCCGCCGGTCGGCGGATCGGCAGGAGGGCGTTCGTGACCAGCGCACCGATCGCGATACGGCAACCAGCTCCGGGGACCTGCAGGAGCCCGTTGCGCCCGATCGTTCCAAGCCCGGCATCCGAGGCCAGATCGCGGAGCGACACTCCTCCCTGCAGTCGCCCGTTATCGAGCCTGACCGGGAAGAATACCGGGAGTGCAACGGCGCACGCCCCCTGCGAGCGAAGAACCGCTGCATGGGAGGCAAGCAATTGTTCAACATGTCGGATCTGGTCCCGGAATGCCCGGGTCCGGTCCCGCACTGGAAGCCGATACGTCTCGCGCGGGATCTCACTGGCCAGGATGAGGAGGCGTCGACCATCGAGGAGCCACCGGCGCGGGTGGCGGCCGGGAGGGGCACGTAGTGCGTCGAGATCGGC
>CAZCUJ010000062.1:0-5659 GCA_964501565.1 uncultured Methanospirillum sp. | reverse complement strand
AGAAAGGGTTATCGGGGGGTTGCCGTCGCCTGCCCCGTGCTGGCGACCTCGAGCGCGAAGGGCAGCGAGAGCGTCCGGCCATCGGTCCCGGTCGCCCGGACCGTGAAGGAGTATGATCCCGTCGGCGCACCGGCATGGGCGACGAGCATGCGCGATGTGAACTGCGGATCGGGGATGCCCGTCGCTGGGTTGAACGTGATGTAGATCCCTTCGGGCACGTCCTCGGCTCGAAGCGTGACCGGCAGGTCGTGCTCGAAGAAGGCGAGCCCCTTTCGAAGGGCCGTGATCCGTACCTCCACGTCGATAACGCCCCCGGGTGCCATGACACCCCCCGAGGGGGTGATCGCCAGTTCGAACTGCCGCTCGCCCATGCCGCTCATTACCCCCGAGGCGAGCAGGACGAGGACGAAGACGATGATACCGAGAAAGAGAACCGCGAAGAGGTAGAACGTGCGCCGCCGTCCCCGCTCCGAGGGCCCACTGTCGGGCGATGGCGATTCTGCGGCGACAGCCATGATACCACATACTCTCCGTTCCCGGGGTAGAAAAACCGAGCGGTGTGCCGTGCGCCCGCATTCCCGCCGCTTTTTGCCCGCTGGCGTCGAGTCCATAACATGGAGATCACGATCCGGCCGGCCGCCGCCGCGGATGTGCCAGCCATCGCGGCGAACAACCGGGCGACCGCGCTCGAGACGGAGGGGTGGGAGATCGGGAGCGATCAGGCCCTCGCCGGCGTCCAGGCTGTCCTTGCCCTCCCGGCCCGCGGTTTCTACCTGGTGGCCGAAGCGGACGGTGAGATCGTCGGGCAGTGCATGGTCACGTACGAGTGGTCCGACTGGCGAAACGGCGAGTTCTGGTGGGTCCAGTCGGTCTATGTCCTGCCCCGCTGGCGTCGGCGGGGTATCTTCGCCCAGCTCTACCAAACGGTCCAGGCGATGGCCGAAAAACGCCCGGACGTGACGGGCCTGCGGCTCTACGTCGAGGTGGCGAACAAGTCAGCGCGGGAGGCGTATGCACGCCTCGGCATGCGTCGGGCACCGTACGTCATGCTCGAACGCGACTATGCCAGGGAGCGGAGCGGCGGCGCCTGACGCGGGGGATATCCCCCGGAGGAAGGCCACGGCGGTCCGCCGGCCCGAACGGCAGATCCGCCTCACCCACCGCCGACGCGCACGATCCCGGGAGGATGGAGAGGGTGATGCCCGGCTCCGGATGCGGACCAGGTCATCCTTGATGGGTTGGCTATCCACTTTATTGAATCACGAGGTTCAATAAACCCGATCAACGAGTATGTGGCGAACGCTTATTCCGTCCCAGCCCGGATCTCTGTCTGCGCATGAAGACCCCGTTCCACCTCATGCTCATCCCGACGCTCCGGTGTCCGGCGCGGTGCGCCTACTGCTGGTCAAGCGAGCATGCCGGGTCAATGATGGACCTCGAGACGGTCCGGGCCGCAACCGACTGGATCGCATCGCTCAACGACAACCCGGTCACGGTGACGTTCCACGGCGGCGAGCCGCTGATGGCCGGTCCCGACTTCTACGAGGCCGCGCTCCCGATGATCGAAGAGGGGCTCGCCCCGCGCACGGTCGCCTTCGCGATGCAGTCGAACCTCTGGCTCCTCGATGACCGGACCGCTGCCGTGCTCGCGGCCCATAATGTCCCGGTCGGCACGAGCCTCGACGGCCCACAGGAGCTGAACGACTCGCAGCGCGGGGCCGGCTACTTCGAACGGACGCGTGCCGGGATGGAGGTCGCGGCCCGGCACGGGGTGCGGGTCAGCGTGATCTGCACCTTTACCTCGGGATCGGTCAGGGAACGGGACGCGATCGTCCGCTTCTTCATCGAGAACGGCTACGTGATGAAGCTCCATCCGGCCCTCCCCTCGCTGCGCGACGGCAGGCCGGACGCGTACGCGCTCGCGCCCGGGGAGTACGGAGAGCTCCTGGTCTACCTGCTCGACCAGTACCTCGACCACCTCGGGCGGCTCCGGGTGATGAACATCGACGACCTGGTCAAGGCGGTCTTCGTCCGACGCGGCACGGTCTGCACCTTCGCCGACTGTCTGGGCTCGACGTACGCCGTCGGCCCCGACGGCGGAATCTACCCATGCTACCGCTTCGTCGGGATGGACGAGTGGCGCATGGGCGACGTCCGCGATGCGCCCACGCAGGACGAGCTCGAGGCGACGCCGGCATGGAGCCGCCTCGCCGCGTTCCGCGACTACGTCGACGAGCACTGCAAGGAGTGCCGGCATGTCCGGTACTGCCGCGGCGGCTGTCCGTACAACGCCATCGCTCCCGCAGGCGGAGAGATCACGGGCGTCGATCCCCACTGCGCGGCATACAAACGGATCTATGACGAGATCTCGGACCGGTTGAACGCCGAGATGTTCGGCGAGGGAGGCATGGAGGCGCTCTTCACCGGTCGGCGTGGCCCGAAGACCGGGATCATGACCCTGATGCAGCAGATGATCTCGCGCTAGACATAAATAGCCGCGGAACCCCATCGCGGTTCATGGCGCGCTGGGTCTGCACGGTCTGCGGCTACATCTACGACGAAGCGGCGGGCGAACCGTCCACGGGGATGCCGCCGGGAACGGTGTTCGACGCCCTGCCCCCGGACTGGCGCTGCCCCGTCTGCGGGGCGGCGCGTGACGCGTTCGTGATGGCGGACGAGACGAACGCGACGGGCGAGCGGACGGTCGCGGACCTGGTCATGGCCGAGCTCGCCGCGTTCGGCGTCCGGTACGTCTTCGGCATTCCTGGCACCTCCTCGCTCGGACTCGTGGACGCCGTACGCCGCAACCCCGCCCTCGAGTACGTCGTGGTCCGCCACGAGGCGAACGGCGCGATGGCCGCGTCGGCCTACTACAAGCTGACCGGGACGCCAGCGGCGTGCCTGACCATAGGAGGGCCGGGGGCGACCAACCTCGCGACCGGGCTGTACGACGCGAAGGAGGACCGGGCGGCCGTGATCGCGCTCGCGGGCCAGGTCGAGTACCAGTACGCGGGGCCGGGCGGATTTCAGGAGATCGACCAGGACGCCTTCTTCCGTCCCATCGCGGTCTACAACGCGACCATCCACGACCCGGCAAAGACAGTCCAGATCGTGACCGCGGCCGCCAAGCACGCCCTTATCGACCGGGGGGTCGCCCAGATCTCGGTCCCGAACAACGTTCAGAAGCGCACCTACGACGCGCCGTACTGTTCAGGTGCGTCGTGCCTGCCAGAGACCGCGATCGCCCCGCCCGCGTCGGCCCTCGAGCGGGCCGTCGCCGCGATCGGACAGGCCGAGCGACCCGTGATACTGGCCGGCTGGGGGGCCTATCCCCACGGCGGGCTCGTCCAAGGGCTCGCGAGGAAGCTCTCGGCCCCGGTAATGACCACGTTCCGGGCGAAAGGGATCCTCCCCGAGGAGGCCGAACTCGTGGTCGGCGTCCTCGGGAACCTCGGACCACCCGAGTCTCGGCGGTACGCAGAGGAGGCCGACCTCCTCCTCACCCTCGGCGTCGGGTTCTCGAAGCAGACGAACGTGCCTCTTGATAGACCCATCGTCCAGGTCGACATCGACCCGATAACGCTCGGCCGAACTCCCGGAACAATCGGGCTCTGGGGTGACTGCGGCGTCGTCCTCCCCCTCCTTGTCGAGCGGGCCCCCGAGCGGCGCGACATAGCGCGGGAGAAGGCGATCGCGGAGGGCAAGGCCCGGTGGTCCGCGCAGCTCACGGCGGAGGCCGGTGCCGGCGGGACGCCGCTCCGCCCCCCGTTCATCATGCAGGTGCTTTCGGCGGCGCTTCCGCCCGAGGCCGTGATCGGGATCGATGTCGGCGAGAACGGTTGGTGGTTCGGCCGGAACTTCGTCTCCCGGGGCCAGCGTTTCGCCATGTCGGGGTACCTCGCGACCATGGGCTTCGGGTTTCCGGCCACGATCGCGGCGAAGCTCGCCTACCCCGACCGCCCCGCGGTCTGCATCACCGGCGACGGCGGGTTCGTGATGGCCATGGGCGAGCTCGTGACCGCGGTCAGGCACAACCTCGCCATGACTATCCTGGTTCTCAACAACCATCAGTACGGGATGATACAGCAGGAGCAGGCGATGGAAGGATACTCGAACTTCGGCACGGACCTCGAGAACCCGGACTTCGCCGCGTATGCGCGGGCCTGCGGCGCGGACGGCGTGCGGGTCACCGGGACCGAAGAACTCCAGCCCGCCGTCGAGGCCGCGCTCGCCGCCGACCGTGTCGTCCTGCTCGATATAGAGACCGATCCGCGGCGGTTTCCGTGACCGACCCCGTCACAGTATCGGGCCTTGTCGCGGCGCACCGCTGTCCGCTCCGGTACTGGCACGAGCTCCAGCGTCCGCCCCGGGAATCGGCGCGGTACGCGATCGCGAAGCAGATCGCGGCGCACCTCGGAGCAGAGCTCGACCCCGAGGAGATCTGGGACGAGGTCGTGACCGTCCTGCCGGGGGTCGGCCCGTTCGACCGGGCACTGCTCGAGGAATGGGTCGCAGCCTGCGGCGTGAACCGCTGGCCCCGATTCGATCTCCGCGATCGCTCCGTCCGGTCCGCGAGGCTTGGGCTCAGCGGTCAGGTTGATTGGGTCGGGCCCGACCTCGGTTCGTGCGGCGTGGTCCGGGCGAGCACGGCACCGGCTTTCGGCGTTGCGTCTGCCGACCGGGTCCGCGCGGCTGCATACGCGCTCTGCCTCGAGGAGGAGCGGGGCCGTCCCCTCGACCATGTCGCGCTCGTCTACGTCCCGTCCGGCGTCCTCCGCCGCTACGCACCTCAACCACGGGACCGCCGGGCCGTGCTGCGGGCGCTCGCGGCTGCCCGCCGTGTCCAGGAGGGGCGGGTACCGCCGAAGCCCGCCGAGGCGCCGTGCGACCGCTGCCCGCATGGCCCAACCTGCGGTGCCGGCGCCAGGAGCGGGACGGGGATCCTCTAGGCGGTCTCCAGGAGCGTTCGCGAGCGGATGTACTCGCCGACGGGCTCGCGGCTCGTCCCGACCACGAGCCACCGTTCGTGCCCGTGTTCCTCGAGCATGCCCGCCGCCTCGATCACCTCCCCGGCGAGGGCCTGGCCCGAGTAGGTGTGGGTGAAGGAGAGTACGCGGGCGACCTCCGGGTGGTCGATTGTATATACAGCCGGAACGTCGTACGCGAGCGCAGCCTCCGTGACCGTTGCCTCGATCACGGTCTTCCCGAGGACCGGCCCCTTCGCCACCGGCGCCGGGTCGATCGCCGCGTAGTCGCGGACAAAGAGGATGTCGAAGTACGTCCCGTCGAGCTCGCCGCGGTTCCATTTCCGCGCCTCGTGCAGCCGGAACTCACCGTAGGATAGCGCAGGGCGCCGCTTGGCATAGACCCGCCGCCAGAGCTCCTCGGAGAGGTCGTCCACGAGCCCCTCGCGGATCGCGCCGGGCAGGCGTGCTCGCGCCTTGTTGAAGGCCGCGCCGTAGACCACGAGGTCGATGTCCGATGCCGCCCCCTCGAGCCCGACGAGGAGGGAGCCCGTGCAGCCTGCCGTTCCCGGGGCGAGGCCGAGCGCGTCGGCGAGCCGTCGGACCCGCTCGTTGCGGGCGAGGATCTCCGGGAAAATCTCGTCCGGCCTGTACACCGCCGCCACCTCCTCAAGCGGGATCCGGTGGAGCAGGTC
>CAZCUJ010000061.1:0-5921 GCA_964501565.1 uncultured Methanospirillum sp. | reverse complement strand
GGGGACCCATGCCGGGAACTGGCGCTGGCGCCTGGCGCCGGGAGAGCTGACCCCCGCGGCCGTCGACCGGCTCGCCGCCGCCACGAGGACCTACGGCCGGACGTGAGGACGGATGTTATGAAGGAGGCGGGGGGAGCCACGCTCGCAGGAGATCCCTGACTTCGTGGAAGGATTCCACGCTGTACAGCGCGCGCGAGGGATTCGAGCCCACCTTGACGGTGTAGGCGTGCCGTGGGGCCGACGCGAAGACATCCTCGTCGGTATAATCGTCCCCGACGGCGAAGACGAAGTCGTAGGAGTCGTTCGCGATCCAGCGCTGCACGGCCGCGCCCTTGTTGATGTTCGGACTCTTGACCTCGAGCACCTTGGACCCCTCGAGGAGCGCGAGGCTCAGGCTCTGGGTCCTGAGCATCAAGTCCTCCCAGAGCTCTCCCGCACGCATCTGGGCGAGGATGGGATCCGCACCCCGGTAATGCCACGCCAGCGAGAACTCCTTCTCCTCGATGAAGGAGCCGGGAGTCCGGTCCACGTACTGTTCGAGGATCGGTCGGATCTCGCCCTTCCACTCGTCCGAGACGCTCCCGAGCATCTCCCAGTCCCCATCACGTTCCCGGGCCCAGATCCCATGCTCGGCGATGAGCCCCACATCCAGCGCGCCGAACCAGGTATCGAGCACCGAGCGTTCCCTGCCGCTGATGATCACAACGCTGGTACGCTGATCGTGGGAGAGGCTTTTCAGGATCCCCAGGATCTCGGGATCGGGTCGGGCCTGGGCGGGGGTTCGGGCGATCGGCACCAGGGTGCCGTCGTAGTCGAGGAAGAGCACCCGTCGTGATGCCTCCCGGTAGTCGGCCGTCAGTCGATCGAAGGCCTCCCTGTCCATGAACCTCGCCGAGAGCTCGTGCTGTCTCTTTTTCGCCGTCGCGAGCATATCGAGGAAGTCGGCCGTCCATCGAGCAAGGTCGTATCTCCGGAGCCGTTCCTGCATGGCCGAAACGCGGTCCCGCGCCTCGGACTCGGGCATCACCAGCCCCCGGTAGATCATCTCCGCGAACTCGGGCGTGTTGTTCGGATTGACGACAAGAGCCTCGCCGAGCTCCTTTGCCGCGCCAGCGAACTCGCTCAGGACGAGCATGCCGTCGGCAGTGGTCTTCGTGGCGAGGTACTCCTTGGCCATCAGGTTCATGCCGTCGCGGACAGGGGTGACCAGCGCGAGGTCCGCGAGACTGTAGAGCGCGAGGAGACGGTTGAACGGCAGGAACTTGAAGAGGTACCGCACGGGTGTCCAGCACATCGTCCCGTGCTTACCGTTGATCATCCCGACAAGTTGCTCGACCTCGTTCCGGAGCGCGGCGTACTGCTCGAGATCCGTCCGTGACGGAACGGCGACGAGGATGAACGTGACGCGTTCCTTGAGCTCCGGGTGTGTCTCGAGCAGGAGGTCGAAGGCCCGGAGGCGGAGCGGGACGCCCTTGGAGTAGTCGAGGCGATCGATAGAGAGGATGGTCTTCGCCGAGACGAGGGACTGCCGCAACCGGCGGATCTCCCGCTTGACGGCGGGGTCGGAGATGTGATCCGAGAACCGATGGTAGTCGATCCCCATGGGGAACGCGTCGACCTTGATGACCCTGTCGCCGGCCCGTATCCATGCCATCTCCTGCTCGTACCCGAGGATCCGGCGAACGCTATTGAAGAAATAGGAGGCGTAATCGAAGGTATGGAACCCGATGAGGTCCGCGCCCAGGAGCCCCTCGAGGATCTCCCTCCGCCAGGGCAGGAGCCGATAGGTCTCGTACTGCGGGAAAGGGATATGGTGAAAATAACCGATGGTCGCGTCCGGCAGGCGCTCCCTGAGCATGCTGGGCACGAGCATGAGCTGGTAGTCATGGACCCAGATCAGGTCGTCGGGCTCGGCGACGGCGCAGATTGCGTCGCAGAACTTCCGGTTGACCTTTTCGTACCCCTTCCAGTCTCCCGGGGAGTACTGGGCAAAATGCGAGAAGTAGTGAAACAGCGGCCAGAGAGCCCTGTTGCAGAAACCGTTGTAGTACTTCTCGTACTCCGTGTCGGAGAGAAAGACCGGTTCGCAGCGGATATCACGGAGGAGGTCGGAGATCCGCTCGCGGTCCGCGGCCTGAAGGTTTCTACCCGAGATGCCGGGCCAGCCCAGCCAGAGCGCGTCGTAGGTGGAATAGATCGAGCCGAGCCCGGTGGCGAGCCCCCCGACGCTGGGGACGACGCGCAGGTCACCTCCTCGCTTGTGGACCGTTACCGGCAACCGGTTGGAGACGATCAGGAGACGGTTCATGGCCTCGTCCAGACAGGCGACTTCTCCCGGGGCGACGGGTGCTGGCGGGAGGAAAACCGAAGCGTCAGGTTCATGGACCGAACATGGTTCCGGCTCCTGTTATATACTTATTCCCTGGCAGTCCCCTCCGGATCGGGCGGGATCCCCACGGAGTCGTACCTGGTTTACGCCGCCCGCGTGTAACAGAGCGGGTCTGGAGCGGCCCCGGTCGATACCCGGGGGCGCCAGGGGATACGCGGGACGAAAGGTACAAGCGTTCCGGTACTCCATCGGGAAGCAGGAAGTCCATGCAACCGGATTCAGAGCGTCAGACCTGCACGATCTGCGGCAGGAAGGCTATCGGTTTCCAGTCGCTGGGTTGCTGCGCGGCCACCGTCTGCGACGAGCACGCCGAGCCCGGCCTGAGGGGTATGAAGCCTGGAGAGACAGTCATCTGGGAGGCCGGTGTCTACTACCGGTTTCCGGTAACAGATTCTGAGGGCGATGAGAACCAGGACCGAGGCATCGCGAGCGAGCCGCGGTCCGATCGTTGACCCCGACTTCGCCACACCGTGATACGACATCACGGCCCGGGCTCCTTCTCCGGGCCGCGGGAAATCCGCGACCGTTGCCGGGGAACGACCCGAGACGGTGATCGAGGAGAACCATTTTTCAGTCTCGATACCGCGCGGAGAAAAACGGCGCGCGAAGGCGGCGGTTGTGGCGGAGGTTGGAAGCGGGCTCAATCGCCGGGTTCGTCCGGCTCGACTGGCAGCGACCAGGGCGCAAGAAGCGCCCGGCCTTCGGCAGTACGGAGGATCTCGAGAAACACCTCCGCCACAACATGCATAACAGAGGGTATGGGGAGGCAGCCCCTAAACCGGTTTCGATTACGGGGTGAAAGTGCTCGGTATGGTCAGATATGGCTCAGTTCGCGGCGCACTGCCTCACGGAACTCATCGTCCGATCGGAGCAGGTCAAGGAGGATCTGCCCGGTCCGCGTCCGCTCGTCCACCTCCGCGCGCTCCAGTTTTTCGCCGACAGCGGCCAGTACAAACGCCGTGATGGTCGGGCAGGTCGCCCGGTTCGCGTCCACGTACTCGACGATTCGCCGTTTCGTCTCCTCGTCGATCCGGGCATGCAGGGTGTAGTCAGCCACAGGCGCTCCTGTAGCACAGATTATACCGCGCCGGGGCATCAGGGTTTGTCGCCCAGTTTAGCACTATGTAGCACAACGCTTTTCTTGTAGCACATCGATTATCAGATGTAGCACATCGAGGTGAGACACAACCGTGATCGTACGAGCGCGGATCTGGGGCGACACGGCGGCAATCGTCGAAGCGGCCTACGCCCGCGACCCCGAGATGACGCAGTCCCGGCTGGTCCGGTATGCCCTGCGGGCCTACGCCCGCGAACAGGGGATCGAGGTGCCGGCGTGATACACGCGCCGCCCGTCCTCGTCCGGCGGGAGATCGCCGATGTGATCGGCTGGTCGCCGGGCGTGCTCCGGGACCTCGAAGCCGCGGGAGTCGTGCAGATTGTCGAACAGAAGATATCTGACAGAGTCAGGGTATGAAAAATGCTGTGGAGCGGTGCCCCCCCTCAGATGCCACTCTCGGGGAATGCGCCACTATTCATTACGCTGGAGACGATGAAGGTTTCTCCGGTGCTGGACTGCTCGCCCGGGCGATCGCGCACCGGCCGCCGAACGAGGACCGGCTGCGGGGGATCGCATGAGCCGTGCGATCGTCGGCAGCGCCGGGCGCGCTGAGGACTCGGACGACATCGAGATCCGGATCGTGGGCGGCCGCTGCTACCGCGTGCTCGCGGCCGACGTGCCGTGGATGCTCGCCGGCTACCCGGCGATCCTCTACGCCGGCGACCCCGCCGCGGCCGACCCGGCCGGCGACATCGAGGCCTCGGCGAGCCTGCGTGTGCTGCTCGGGCAGTCGCGGGCCGGGCTCGGGTTCGTGGTCACGGTCCCGTCCGAAGGGCCAATCTCAGTTGCCGAGGCCGAATGGATGATCCCCCGCGACCACCTGCGGGCCCACTACTACCGGGACGATGGGCCGGTCGAGGTCCTGGAGGCGGGATGATCCTGTTCTGCTGCCGGACCTGCGCCGGCGGGCCGTGCGAGCTGCGGTCGTTCGAGGCCACGGGACCCGACGCCTGCCCGTTCGACCAGGTCGCCGACCCCCGCTGGCACGAGATCCCCTCGGGCCGGTCCACGATGCCCCGGACGGGCAGGGACCTGATCCCGGGACCGTTCGTCGAGCTGCCCCCGCGCGCGATCGCGCGGGCCGTGGCCGAGGCCGGGCGGTACACGGTCGAGATCGGCGGGGTCGACCGGCTGGAGATCGAGGTCTCCCCGGCCGCGTTCCGTGAGGCCGTGACGGCGATGGAGGCGGTCCGCGATGCCGTGGAGTGACCCGACCGTCTGCGCCCGGTGCACGACCGAGATCGGGCCGGCGGAACTCCGGTACTCGCTGCGGACGTATCACCGGCCGCTCTGCGAGCGGTGCATCGAGGAGATCCGGAGCCGGCGGGGGGCGGAATGACCGACACGCCCCCGGCCCGCCCGGTCTGCGAGCAGTGCGGCACGCGGCCGGCGATCCCCGGTGTGCGGTTCTGCCTCGCCTGCCTGGACCGGCAGGTCCTCGAGCATCAGGCGACGCCCGCCGGGAGCCGGAGATGATCGGCGGGCCATGCGAGCGGTGCCGGCACGCCCGATGGGTCCAGAGCATGGGCCACTGGTGCCGGCACCAGGAACGGCCGGCGACCGGCAACGGCTGTCTCTGGTTCCGGTGCCGGGAGCGGTGCCCGATGCCGGACGGCAACGGGACTATCTGCCGGCTGACCGGCGGGCTGCTCCCGGCCGGGCCGTGCCGCGAGGACTGCGAGTATCTGCAACCGGGGAGGGCGCGGCCGTGCTGACCATTGTCATCAACCCCGGCGGCCGGCGGCGGGTCGTACCGATCGCCGAGGCCCTGCTGTATTTTGGCATCGACATCCACCGGTTCACGGATTACCCGGATCTGACGCAGGAGGAGCGGCACCAGCGAGCGCGGCAGCGCCGGCGGGAGCGCCGGGAGCGCCGGCGGGCCCTGCACGGGGGGACGGAGCGATGAGTACCCCGGCCCCCTGCCGCCCCCGGCCGGCCCCGGTCGGGCTCCCGGTCGACCCGGCGGACCTTTCCCGGTTCGCGGTCTGGCTCGCCGCCCGCGGCTACGCCGAGCGGACCGCGGCCGAGTGGGTTCGCCGGGTCCGGTGGGCGTTCGCCCACGGCTGCGCTCACCCGGATGACGTGGACGCCGTCTTCGTGAACCTCAGCCAGCCGGGCCGCTCGGGACTCCGGCAGGCCCTCCGCGCGTTCGTCGAGTCCCGGGAGGCCGACTGATGCGCTGGAAGTTCGTCAACCTTCAGAGCGGCGGTGACATCCAGATCGTCCACTCCGAGCAGGAGCGGGAGCGGTTCATGCGGTACTGCACCAGGGAGCGGATCCGCTGCGGCCTGATCCGGGTGGACGATACCGGGATCGTCGTCGAGCACCCGGTGATCGAGGTTACGTGATTGCCTCTCTCTCTCTCTCTCTCTCTCTCTCTCTCTCGTACTGTACTGTGGGTACCCAGTGGTA
>CAZCUJ010000060.1:0-6005 GCA_964501565.1 uncultured Methanospirillum sp. | reverse complement strand
GCGAGGACCGCGGCCTCGAGCGGGTCGTCGAGGCCGGCGAACGTCGCCGGTCCGTTCTTCTCGAGCGCGGCGATGACCACGTCCATCGCCGGCTGATCGGGGGCTTTGAGCGCGCGGCGGAAGCGCCGCCAACGCTCGAAGACGAGCGGGAATTCGGAACGGCAGCTCATACCGCGAATCACGTCGTCTCCATGGGTCCCGTCCGACGGCCACGCTGGTATCGGGGAGGGGTGGAGGGACCATGTCCGCTCCTGTCGTTCATGGTGAGAACCACCACGTCGCAACCTTATCAAGGCGGCGGCCGTCAGATCCTCGACGTCACGATATCGGAGGAGTGACGATGACGGTGTGAACGTGCACGCTCACGATCCGCGGCCGTCCCACTCGGGGCCGTGGGCCGCGATAACGACGGAAACATGGGTGAAAACGTCGCAGACCCCGAGACCGGGGTTCGCCGACGGTCATCCTGCAGGACGGCTGGACCGTCGCCGTCGCCGAGGAGTACGAATCCTGGCGGGACGCGGACGAGACCGTGGTGGGCATCACAGGCGGGTGCCGCCAGCGCCGAAGGGGGAGATGGGCGCGTCGCGAGCGGGGCAGTCGACACGTCCGTTCTCGCTCTCGTTCGTCCGCGGGCCGGCGTTCACTTCCCGGAGCCTCCGTCCGGCGACTCGAACCACGAGAAGCCGGTGTGCAGATCACGCACGGCGACGGTTCCGCCCCCGAGCAGCTCCGCCCTGCGGTGCAGCTGCCTGAGCAGCGTGGGACCCGGTGTCCCGTCGACATCGATCCCTGCTATCCGGAAGAGCTCGGCGAACGGGGCGAACGCCGCGGCGGCCACCCGCATGTGGAACTCGGCCGAGGCGGAGTCCGGGTGGACCTGCACAACCGTCACCCGGCCCCCGTCGGGGCTGAGGTAGACGCACGACGAGATCATCCGCGGCTGGTTCGCCCGGGCAAACCCGACCAGTGCGTGCAGGGCAGCACGAAGGTGAAGGTCCTTGAGCCGCCCCTCCCGGACCCCGGCGGTGTCGACGATGATGATCGCGTCCCGATCATGCCGGCCCGCACCGGCCCGGGCCCGGCTCCGTCATGGCCCCGTCTCCCTGTTCATGGCACTCAGGGGGCCACGCCGGACCACAGGTCTTTTCGTCGGCATGGGCGAGGAACGTCCGGCTGCAGGGGTCCCGGACCGTCGCCTTCAACGAGGAGAACCGAGCAGTGGTCGGGATCATGGGCCGGATCTCATCAGTGCCGGAGGATGGGGCCCGCCCGGCGGCATTAGCCAGGCGCCTCACACCGCCTGATAGGTGAAGAAGACCATCGAGCTCTCGCCTGGGGTGAGTACGGCTGGTTCCGCTCGATACTTCGCCCGATGGTCTGTTGTATCGCGGCGAGGCCGATCACCGATTCCTGGTCCCTCCCCCTGGAAGGACTCCGGAGATCACCCAGGAGCCGGTCGCGACGACCGTCCTCTCCACAGCCGTCCGTGGCCCCGGCGATCTCCGCCGTGACAGGAGATCCGGTCTCCGGTCCCCCTGTCGCGGCGCAGGATGGGGAGGTTCCTCACGCCTCCACGATGACCGTGAATCCCCCGTAGGCCATCTTTTTCGGGTCGAACGGCATCGGCCTGTCCCCGTAGGCGGGATCGTTCATGTACGGGTTCTTCATCACCTTCGCGTTCACCTCGTCGCGGTGCTCCCGGGACGCGAAGACGATGAAGGAGAAGACCACCGTCTCCCCGGGCCCGGCCCTCGCCATCTCGGGGAAGGTGATCCCAGGTATCGCCGGGCTCAGGTCCTCGCCGACACACTCGTAGTACTCGAGCGCGCCGTTCTCCTTCCAGATCTTCGCGCCCATCTCCGCCATCTCCCGGTACGCCTCCATGTTCTCCTCCGGGAGGACGATCACATATCCGTCCACGTATTTCATGGCTGATTCCTCTGTCGCGGGGCCCTAACGGCTCCCCAACACTGCGTGAGGCACGAGGCCCTGAGTGACGACCGGCGAGCGTCCGCACAGCCCGCGCCAGGAGGAGCCCCGTCGCGCTCCAGGCATTTAGTGGTATCCCCCGGCCGTCGACCCGACTGCGGAGCGAACGGACGCGCTGCGCACGATTGCGTGACCCGGCGACCCCAGCGCCGGACGGAGAGCCCGTCGCTCAGGCAGCCTGGTGAAGAAGAAGGTCGAGCCTCTACGGGCGCCGGTATGCTTCCACCGGCGCGTCTCGCCGCGCCAGCGTAGCAGGTCGTGGAGCCAGGTCCGGTCGTCGGGGTGGAGCGGAACGACCCCGCGACGGGGCGCAGAGGACGGGGCCGGCGGTGAGGCGCCCGGCGGCGCCGCAAGCACGGAACGGCGGGCGAGGTGGCGACGCATCAGGTCGCCTCCGCTCGGGCCGCATCTCCGATCATACACTTATCAGCGACGGGCGTGGAAAAAGGATGACGGTAACGGTGTCGTCCGGATCGGGGTCGCGGCCGGCAGCGGGCCGACTCAGTCATGGAACGGAGAGTCGCGCGACGTATCGTGGACGATCGTTGCTGCTGAAGGTTCCGGTCCGATCGAGCCGGTCCGGACTGCACCAGTATCGGCCTCCAGGGGATCGAAGAAGCGATGTGGAGAGGGGGACTGCGGTCCCGCACCAGTCGAGGTTACACGTATGTTGCGCTGGGGGGCACCTGTCCGCTTCGAACCGCGACTTCTCCCGGAGGCGGACAAGGGCCGGTATTCTGTTAATAATCAGCTGAGGCGTCAGTTGCGGTACATCGCCGATCCCGGTACGTAACGAAAGTAGGCCCCGCCAGACCCTGAGGGCGGAGGGGGACCAGCACGCCCTCCGCGCTGCCTCTCTGGTGCTCAGTTCTCCTGGAGCCCAAATGCCGAAAAGTTCGCGGCTCCCCGTCGATGACTCTCGGATCTCGTTACAGGAACGGGGGCCACGGCACCGTTCGTCTCGATCCAGCATGGGCGTTCCTATACGACATGCCAGGGTTGCGCTGGGCCCGGCGTGGCCCGGGGACAAGGGCGGGAGTGCAGGCGACGCTGTGATGACGGAGAAGGACCGGGTGCAACTCCCGGGAGTTCAGGTGCTGGCTCTGCTGTGAGAGGAAGGAGCGGGAGCCGCATTGCAACAATCTGCAGACGAGACGTTGAGGGCTCGGATTGTGCCACTCTGCCGTGGGTCTTATGCTCCGGCGTATGCGACCGTCCACGTCCCGCTCGACGGACAACCGCGGGCACGGCCATCGCCGCCGCGGCGGATCACTGGCCGCAAACCTTTAAAGTGAGCCACCAAGCTCCTGAGATACCGATGTCCGCTCTGGATCCGGCCGACAGTCCGGGCCTCACCTCCGTCGAGGCCGCGGAGCGCCTTGCCCGGGACGGGTACAACGAGCTCCCGGTCCAGGAGAACCGCACGTTCCTGGCCATCGTCAGCGGAGTGATCCGCGAGCCGATGTTCCTCCTCCTCGTCGGTGCCGGCCTGATCTACGTAGTCCTCGGCGACCTCGAGGAGGGTGCCCTGCTGCTGCTCTTCGTCCTCGTGATCATCGGGATCACCGTCTACCAGGAGCGGAAGAGCGAGCGGGCCCTCGAGGCGCTGCGGAACCTCTCGAGTCCGCGCGCGCTGGTCGTCCGGGACGGCGTGCCGACGCGGGTTCCCGGCCGGGAGGTGGTGGTAGGAGACCTGCTCGTGGTCAGCGAGGGTGACCGCGTGGCCGCCGACGCCCTCCTCCGTTCGGGCGTGAACCTCTCGGCCGACGAGTCGCTCCTGACCGGCGAGTCCGTCCCGGTCAGGAAGCATCCCGCGACTGTCGAGCCCGACGAGCGGCGGCCCGGCGGCGACGACCGGCCCTGGCTCTACTCGGGCACCCTCGTCGTTCAGGGCAAGGGCATCGCGGAGGTGATGGCCACCGGCACCAGCACCGAGATGGGGGCCATCGGCCAGGCCCTGAAGTCCGTCCAGCGCGAGGACACGCGCCTCGAGAGGGAGACCGCCGGCATTGTCAAGAGCATCGCGGCCATCGGGCTTGGCCTCTGCCTGCTCGTCGTGGTCGTCTACGGCCTCACGCGGGGCGACTGGCTCGAGGGCCTCCTCGCCGGCATCACTCTCGCCATGGCCATTCTCCCCGAGGAGTTCCCCGTGGTCCTGACGCTCTTCCTCGCCCTCGGCGCGTGGCGGCTCTCCAAGAAGAACGTCCTGACCCGGCGAGTACCCGCCATCGAGACCCTCGGGGCGGCCACGGTCCTCTGCGTGGACAAGACGGGCACGATCACCGAGAACCGGATGGCGGTCGCCTGGCTCTGCGCGAACGAGGACCGGTTCGACTGCATCTCCGGGACCGCGGGGGCCCTGCCTGAGCCGTTCCACGAGCTTCTCGAGTTCGCGATCCTCTCCAGTAAAAGGGACCCCTTCGATCCGATGGAGCAGGCCCTGCACCGCCTCGGCGAGACCGACCTCGCGGGCACCGAGCATCTCCATGTAAACTGGGACCTCCTCCAGGAGTATCCGCTCTCGCCAGAGTTACTCGCGATGTCCAACGTCTGGCGGTCGCCAAACGGCGGCGACTACGTCATCGCGGTCAAGGGGGCGCCCGAGGCGATCTTCGACCTCTGCCACCTCGACGATGGCGAAGCGGCGGACCTCAAGGCGGAGGCCGAGCAGCTCGCCACTGGAGGGTACCGTGTGCTCGCGGTGGCGAAAGCGTATTTCCGGCAGGAGAACCTGCCGCCCGTCCAGCACGATTTTGTCTTCGCCTTCCTGGGCCTGGTCGCGTTCGTGGACCCGGTCCGCCCGGACGCGGCGCCTGCCGTCGCCGAGTGCCGGACTGCGGGGATCCGGGTCGCAATGATCACCGGTGACTACCCGGCCACGGCCCGCGCGATCGCCGATGCGATCGGCCTTCCCGACGGCAGGGTCGTGACCGGCCCGGAGCTCGAGACGATGCCGACGGAGCAGTGCCTGGCGGCCGTCGAGGCGACCTCGGTCTTCGCCCGGGTCGTGCCCGAGCAGAAGCTCCGGATCGTCGAGTCGCTCAAGGCCTGCGGCGAGGTGGTGGCCATGACCGGCGACGGGGTGAACGATGCTCCGGCGCTCAAGGCGGCCCACATCGGGATCGCAATGGGCGAGCGGGGCACGGACGTGGCACGGGAGGCGGCCTCCGTGGTCCTGCTCGACGACAACTTCGCCTCGATCGTGGCCGGCGTCCGCATGGGCCGGCGGATCTACGACAACCTCCGGAAGGCGATGGCGTTCATCATCGCGGTGCACGCCCCGATCGCGGGCCTTTCGCTCGTACCTGTCCTGCTCGGATTCCCCCTGATCCTCCTGCCCGTGCACATCGTCTTCCTCGAGCTGATCATCGACCCGGCCTGCTCGGTCGTCTTCGAGGCCGAGCGGGAAGAGCCCGGGATCATGCATCGCCCGCCGCGGCCGCCCGAAGAGCGGGTCATGAACCGCCACACGGTCGCGATCGCCCTCGCGCAGGGGCTCGTCGTGCTGGGCGTGGTGCTCGGAGTCTACGGAGCGGGGCTGCGGATGGGGCTCGATACGGACTCGATCCGCACCCTGGCCTTCACCACGATCGTGGTGGCGAACCTCTCCCTGATCGCGACGAATCGCTCGTGGACCGAGAGCGCCGTCACGACCTTGCGGCGGCCGAACCGCGCGTTCTGGGTCGTCGCAGCGGGGGCTCTGCTCTTCCTGGCCGCGGCGCTCTTGGTCCCGCTCATCGCCGGGCTCTTCCGGTTCGGGCCGGTCACGCCGGCCCAGCTGGCCATCGCGGTGGTCGCGGGGGTGGCGGGCGTGATCTGGTTCGAGGGCGCGAAGTGGATCCGGCATCACCGGGAGGCGGAGGCGCGAGAGGCGAGGCGGTCCCGGGAACGTCCGACGGGATCTCGATGAGAGGCTCTATCCGTATCCCTCCCCTGGATCGTACCAATCCCAGACGACGTGACCGCTCCGCACCCGGGATGAGCGCGAGCGCGACCAGCGCGACGGCCGCGAG
>CAZCUJ010000059.1:4500-6316 GCA_964501565.1 uncultured Methanospirillum sp. | reverse complement strand
GGAGCTCGGCGCGTCGCGGACGGCCGTCGCCCGTGCCGTCCGGCTCGTCCTCGAGCACGTCCCGGGCCTCACCGCCGTCAACGTCGGGCTCGTCGTCGTCCAGGGCCTCCTGCCGCTTGCCGCGCTGTATGTGATGAAGGTCATCATCGACACCGTCACGGCCGGCGCGGCGGCCCCGGGCGGCGACTCCGTGGTTGCCGTCCTCCTCCTCGTCGCGGCCGCCGCGGCCATCGCGCTCCTCGTGGCCGTCGCCCAGGCCCTCTCCGCGTACACGGCCGAGCGGCAGTCCCTCGTGCTCACCGACATCGTCACGGACCAGGTCCACGCGCACTCCGTCCGCCTCGACCTCGCGTACTACGAGGACCCCGCCTACTGGGACAGCCTCCACCGCGCCCAGGCCGAGGGGCCGTACCGCGTCGGCCGGATCGTCGACGACCTGGTCCGGGTCGGCCAGAACGGCCTCTCGCTCGTCGCCATCGGCGCGTTCATCGTCTCGTTCTCGCCGATCGTCGGCCTCGTCCTGGTCGGCGCCGGCGTCCCGGCCGCCCTCGCCCAGGTCTGGTTCAGCCGCCGGCTCTACGCCCTCCGGCTCGAGCAGACCGAGGCCGACCGGCGGGCCTGGTACTACCATACCATGATCACCGGTGCCGAGCACGCCCCCGAGATACGGCTCTTCGGCCTCGGGACCCTCTTCCGCGAACGGTACCGCGACCTCCGGGACACCCTCCGGACGGCCACGCTCGCCGTCTCCCGCTCGAGGGCAGCATGGGTCGTGCTGACGCAGGGACTGGTCACCGCCGCCGTCTTCGGGTCGTTCGCGGTCATCGCGCTGATGGCCGTCCGGGGCGAGATCACCGTCGGCGAGCTCGTGGCCTTCTTTGCCGGGTTCCAGCTCTGCATCGGCTACACCCAGGCGATCTTCTCCTCGATCAACGGGCTGTACGAGGACCAGCTCTTCCTCCGCAACCTCTTCGCGTTTCTGGACCTCGCGCCCACGGTCGCCCCGCCTTGCCTGGACGCGCCCGAACCGGCGACGTCGCCGGGCGAGATCCGGTTCGAGGACGTCTCGTTCGCCTACCCGGGCGCCGCCCGCCCCGCCCTCCGGCACGTCGACCTCTCGCTCCGGCAGGGCGAGGTCATCGCCCTCGTCGGCGAGAACGGGGCCGGGAAGTCGACGTTCGTCAAGCTCCTCACCCGCCTCTACGACCCCACGACCGGGCGGATCACCACCGATGGCACCGACCTCCGCGCCGTCGACCCCGACGCCTGGCGCCGGGGGACGGCCGTGCTCGCGCAGGACTACGTCCGCTACCACATGACCGCGCGCGAGAACATCTGGCTCGGGGACATCGACCGTTCGCCGGACTCGCCCCGGGTCGAGGAGGCCGCGCGCCGCGCCGCGGCCGACGCCGTGATCGGCCGGCTCCCCCGGGACTACGCGACCCTGCTCGGCAAACTCTTCGAGGGTGGAACCGACCTCTCCACGGGCGAGTGGCAGAAGGTCGCGCTCGCCCGGGCCTTCTTCCGGGACGTCGGAATCGTCGTCCTGGACGAGCCGGCTTCCTCGCTCGACGCCCTGGCAGAGGCCGAGATCTTCGACCGGTTCCGCGAGCTCGTCCGCGGCCGGACGGCTGTGCTCGTCAGCCACCGGTTCTCCACGGTCCTGCTCGCCGACCGGATCGTCGTCTTCGAGCGCGGCGAGGTCGTCGAGCAGGGAACCCACGCCGAGCTCCTGGCGCGCGGCGGGCTGTACGCGCGCATGTTCCTCGCCCAGGCGGGACCATACCGGTAGGTACGTGATCGGTGCACTCACCCG
>CAZCUJ010000059.1:0-4400 GCA_964501565.1 uncultured Methanospirillum sp. | reverse complement strand
GGCCCGGCGCCCGAGCTCGGGAAGGTCACGGGTCCGGCCGTTGGGGGGCACCGTTCAGCCCCGGTCTTCGAGACGGGGATCTTTTTTTCGTGGACCAGCAGCGGCGACCTCCGGTCTCACCGGCGTCGCGGGCACGCGTCTCCCCGGTTCCTCACAAGGCTTATGGTGCTGCAGTCCTACGTATGTATGTAATCAGGTGATCAGCAATGAGATCCAGAAGAGCGTTCATCCAGGAAGCACCGATCGCGGGCGCGGGCCGCCAAGGCCCGAGGCCGTCGAGTGGATACGGGCCGATCACCGGCGCGGACCTTCCCGGGCGGCAGTCCCCGAACGGCCGCACGGCCACCCTGAACCGGCCGGGGCGGGCCGACCGGCCGCTCCTGGGCAGCAGCGAGGCCTTCGCCCTTCGCGGGTGGGCCCGGCGCCAGGGGGGCGGGGCGTGAGCCGCGACCACTCCCTCGTGGGCTCGTTCACCCTCGCCGGCCATCGGTACGTCGCGACCGTGGACGGGACCAGCTGGCGCGTCGGCCGCGCGGACAACGCGGAGAGCGGCTTCTCCTACGAGGGAAAGGCCGGGAACCGCAGGAAGGCGGTCCGGGACGCCTGCCGGAAGCTCGAGTCGGCCTACGCGGTCTACGACCTGACCGGCTCGAACGTCACGCCCATCAAGTGGCACGGCGAGGGGGCCCCGTCGTGATCGGGCTGGCGGGCCTGGCCCTGACGGCGGTCACCGTGGCTGTCGGGCTGGGCCTTGTCGGGCTTGCCGCGTACCTCACCGCCCGGGCCGCGCGGTCCATGATCCGGGAGTTCGCGTGACCTGGCGGCGCCCGCTCTCCCCCCCGTTCCGCCGGGTCGGCTACGCCGTCCGGGCCATGAACACCATCACCCTCCGCGTGACGGGGCTCGCAGCGATCGACGGCCTGTACCGGGTCGACGACGCGCAGGCGCTCCGGGACGGGAAGGAGGTCCCCGTGGACTCCGCCGACCGGGGCCAGGTCGGGACCGCCAGGCTCGACCAGTCCCGGCGGGCCTGCACCTTCGGGGTCGCGCACCGGACGGTCCCGTTCGAGTTCGTCCTCACCACGCCGCTGGGGGGCTTCGAGCGCCTGATGCACGCGGGCCTGGAGCGGGCCCCGCTCACCGTCCGGCAGGCCGACCTGGTCGAGTTCCGGGCCGCCCAGCGCGAGGACGAGCGCCGCCGGAACGGCCGGGAGCAGCCGGGCGCGGGGGAGGCCCGGCCCGGCCCCGCCTAGCCCCCGGCCATCTCCCTTTATCCTTCCAAACGCAGACCTACGATCAATCGTGCCCAAACTCCTCAGGTGCCCCCACTGCACGTACACGTGGCCGTGGATGGGCCGCGCGACGTACCGGACGACCTGCCCCCAGTGCCACGGCACCATCTACCTCGAGAAGGGCGAGATCCTCGTCCCCCTCACCTTCCCCCCGAGCGCCGTCGGGCCCGGGGACGCCACCATCGTCCTCTCGGTCTGGAACGGCGACCCGACCCTCCTGCTCCTGATCCGCTCGGACGACGGCCGGTACGACCTCCGGATTCCGATCGACCCCGCCGCGCTCGGAGACCGCCGCGTCGGTCCCCTGGTCAGGGAGGCCGCGGCCGCGGCCCCCGCCTCGGGGGAGTACCCGCTCGAGGGGGAGCTCCTCCGCGCCGTGGAGGAGGGGTTCGCCCTCGCCAACTGACCCCCCCGTCCGTGGCCGGCGGCCCTTTTTCAGAACGTATATCGCCGTTTCCGGTGCAGGAGGGACCGATCCGGTCGAGACCCGCGGGGCCGCGGCCGACCGGGGAGGTACGGCGATGGTGGCACTCAGGCTGACGGCGGAGGGGATGGCCTTCGACCGGGACGAGATCTCCGTCCCGGCCGGGTCCCCCGTGGAGATGACCTTCGAGAACCGCGACGCGGGGATCCTGCACAACTTCGCCCTCTATCGGAATGCCTCGGCGACGGAGACCCTCTTCAAGGGCCGGGTGAATGAGGGGCCGGGGACCGTGATCTACTCGTTCACCGCGCCGCCGGAGACGGGTCGGTTCTTCTTCCGGTGCGACGTGCACCCGCAGATGATGACCGGTGCCTTCGTGACGACGTGAACCGGCAGGGCACGGTCAGGCATCCCGCTCGAGGAGCTCCTTGAGGGCCACGGCGTTGTTGTGCTCCTCGTCGTGGGCGGCGAAGAGGAACGTGACCGTCCCGTGCTCGCTGAGCACGTCCCGGAGCTCTTCCAGGACGTCGGGCCGGGCGCGGACCTCGTCGGCGTACCGGCGGCGGAACTCCTCCCACCTCGCCGGGTCGTGGCCGAACCACCGCCGGAGCTCCGTGCTCGCCCCGGCCTCTTTGATCCAGCGGTCCACCCGCACCCGCTCCTTCGAGAGCCCGCGCGGCCAGAGCCGCTCGACCAGTACCCGGTACCCGTCCTCCGCCGCGGCGGGCTCGTACGCACGCTTCAGCCGTAGATCCATGGTTCGCCGTCCTCGCCCGTCCTTCGCGCCGCACCGGGAAAAAGGTCACCCGGGACGGCGGGCCGCGCGCCGCTCGCGGAGTGCCACGCTTATCAGCCCCGGGGGAGCATGGGCCGCTCGCCGAGGGAGCGTGGATGCTGATACTCGGGATCAACGGCAGCCCGCGTGGCGAGCGCGGCGGGACCATGCGCCTCGTCCGCGCCGTCCTCGATGGGGCGCGGGAGCGGGGGCGCCGGCATCGGGGCCCTGAACCTCGTAGACTACGACCTCCGGTTCAGGAATGCCTGCATCGCCTGTACTCCGGGCGGCGACTGTGCGTTCGAAGACATCTTTCCGGAGATCTATGGCCGTATCCGGGCCGTGGACGGGGTCGTGCTCGGCTCGCCGGTCTATATCGACCTGGTCACGGGCCAGATGAAACTCCTGATCGACCGCGTGGCCGACGCGATCCAGTGCCAGGCGCTCGCGGGGAAGTACGGGTGCGGGGTCGCGGACTCCGGGGACCACGCCACGGACGCCGTTGCACAGTACCTTGTCCACGTCCTCAGGATGTTCGGCGCGACGCCCGTGGGCGCGCTCGGCGTGGCAGCGGGACCGGACGGCGCCGGGGTGGCGTCCGCCGAGGGACGGGCGCGCGAGCTCGAGCGGACCCTGGCGGACGCCGTCGCCACGAAGCGTCCGTACCCGGAGATCGACTGGTTCCACCGACGAGACCGGGAGCGCTTCGCCGACGTCATCGAGGGCCCGCTCCCGGCGCGGCCCCCGGACTACGACCCCTGGGTCGACCGCGCCTGGCGCTGGTGACCGGCATGGGCCGGCGGTTCCGCTGGCCGTCCACGCCCGGTCAGCCCGGGTGGTTGTGCGGTTCGGCCCCGCCGTGCGCGTGGCCCCCGCCGGCCGTTACGGTTGCGTGGAGGTGGTGGGCGAACACGACGAAGTCCAGGAAGGCCTGGACCCAGGCGCGGCCCGCCGCCACGTCGTCGGTGTCGAACGCCCGTGCCTCCATCGCCTGCCCGAACCGCCGGCGCAGATCGTCGCCGACGGCGTCGAGGAGGAGGTCGACCACCGCGGAGGGGTCACCGGACTCGAGCGCCCGTTCGGCCAGGGGGACGACCGGCCCCTCGTCCATCCCCGCGGGCTTCAGGCCGGTGAACGGCTCGCCCTCCCCGGCGCGGTGGAGGCGCACCGCGGTCTCGAAGAACCAGTCGTCGGCGAGATCCCGGGCCTCGCCGCCGGCCCCGCGGACCCGCATGGCCCGGTCGAAGGCGGCCGCGAGCTCGGGCTCCGCGTCGGACGGGACCCAGATCAGTGCATGGTTCACGTTCCCGGTCTCCAGCGCCCTCCGGCAGGCCTGGACGACCGGGCCGTCGCGCGTATCGCAGTGTGGCGGCGTCGCTGTCACCCTCCTGATACACCACGAGGGGACGCCGGCGTATAAACGCCTTTCCGCCAGATCCCCCCGGGGCCCGTGGTACGGGCCCTACGCCCGCGCCCCGGGCGTCTGGAGATACCCGGCGAGCTTCTCGAGGGACCCGTGCATCCCCTCTTCGCTCGGCCCCGCATCTCCTCGGGTATGTTCTCCGAGCGAACGGTCACCATCGTCCCGCCGTCGCGCTCCTCGAGGGTGACCGTGATGATGTTCTCCTCGCTCCAGTCGCCGGGCAGTCCGTAGGTCGAGGCCGGGACGACGTTTCCCTCGGCGTCGGCGAACGAGTCGGTCATGACGAGCCGCTCGGGCTCGACGATTTCGCGGAAGATACCGGGCGAAGTCCTGCCCCTCGGGCGAACGCATGCCCCGGTGGTACCGGCCGCCCACGCGAAGATCGGTGGTGGCCACCGGGGCGGTGAACCCCCGGGGCCCCCACCACCGCCGCAGGCGCTCGGGGTCGGTCCACGCCCGCCAGACGAGCTCGCGCGGCGCGTCGAA
>CAZCUJ010000058.1:2896-6893 GCA_964501565.1 uncultured Methanospirillum sp. | reverse complement strand
GACGACCGCAGCGCGCTCGAGATCCACGAGACCCCGCGGCCCCAGCCTTCGCTGCCGCGGAACCACTACGTGTACTTTCCGGATTGCGCAGACGTGCCCGAGTCGGTGGCCGTGAACATCCGCCGCCGTTCGTACGCCATCGCGGCCGGGGCGACGATCGACACACCCGATGCGGAAGGGGTACTTTTTGCCATGGGCGGGGTCGCCGGGGGTCACAGTCTCTACATCAGGGACAGAAGACTGCACTACATGTACAACTGGCTTGGCGAGAAGCACCAGCGGGTCACGTCCTCGTTCGAGGTTCCGACTGGCAAACACGTCTTCACGGCGGAATTTGCTAGGACCGGGGACGACCCGAGAACCATGAGCGCGGTGGGGACGCTGACCCTGTACATCGACATGGAGCCGGCGGGCCAGGCGACCATCATGACACAGCCAGGGTACTTCTCGCTCACCGGGGAGGGTGCCTGCGTCGGAAGGGACAGTGCGTCCCCGGTCTCGCCGGACTACCGGGCGCCCTTCCGGTTCACCGGGGGAACGATCGACCGGGTCGTCGTCGACGTGAGCGGTGAGCAGTACGTCGATCACGAGAAGGAAGTCGCGGCGTGGCTGATGCGGGACTGAGCCCGCCGCCTCTCTTCTCCCGGGACCCCGCGCCCTCCTGCCGCGGCCCGCCGGCTCGTCACGCGCTTCCGTGCTTCCCGTGGCATCGCTTGAACTTCAGCCCGCTCCCGCAGGGGCACAGGTCGTTCCGGCCCGGTTTCGCGGCTCCCGTTCTCTCCTCCCCCCGGCCCGGAGCCATGATCTCGTCGGCCGGCCGGCCGCTCCGGATCAGGTCGGCCATGCGCCGCATGGCGCCGTCCGCGTGGGCAAAGAAAGACCGGTAGCCCTCGCAGAGGTAGTTGAGCCCAGTCTCCGCACCGTCGGCGGCGAAGCGGTTCTTCGGGCACTCGCCGTTGCAGACGGCGAGCCAGCGGCACGCGTGGCAGCGGCGCGGTAGCGTCTCCCACTTCGCTTTGCCGAACGACCGCTGCTGCTCGGAGCCCACGACGTCGGAAAGCGGCGTCTCGAGGATGTTGCCGAGGAGGTGGTCGGGGTCGACGAAGTGGTCGCAGGAGTAGACGTCCCCGTTGTGCTCGAGGGCGACGCCGAGGCCGCAGGTGGGGCCGAAGATGCAGACGGTGCCGGCCATACCGAGCCAGCCGGCGAGGGCGCCGTCGATGTTCAGGACGAACACCCGCCCGACGTCGCATCGGACCCACTCGTCGAAGATCGCGACCAGGAACCGTCCCCACTGCTCCGGACCGACGGACCGGTCCGTGACGCCGTCGCCCTCGCGCTCGACGATCGGGATGAACTGGACGTACCGCGCCCCGAGTTCGTCGCGAAAGAACCGGTAGACATCGAGGGGATGGTCGGCGTTCGCGGCGTTGACCGTGCAGAGGACGTTGAACTCCACGCCGTGCTCCTGGAGAAGCCGGGCGGCGGCGAGGACACGGTCGAACGTCCCGCGACCAACGGCGTCCCGGCGATAGACGTCGTGGAGCTCGCACGGGCCGTCCATGCTCAGACCAACCAGAAAGCCGTGCTCGGAGAAGAACCGGCACCACGCGTCGTCGAGGAGGAGGCCGTTGGTCTGGAAGGTGTTCTCGATCCGGGTGCCGGGGCGGGCGGCGTCGAGCTGGTACTCGACGGAGCGCCGGAAGAAGTCGAGGCCCATCAGGGTGGGCTCGCCGCCCTGCCAGGCGACCGTCACCTCGGGGGCATGGTGGGCCTCGAAGAGCTGCTCGATATACGCCTGGTGAACCTCGTCGGGCATGGCGAGGGCGCTGTCGGGATAGAGCCGGGCTTTCGAGAGGTAGAAGCAGTAGTCGCAGGCGCAGTTGCAGCGCGCACTCGTGGGCTTGGCCATCACGTGGAACGCGGGGATCTCGTCACCGGGCATGACCGGAATTACCTTCGTCCCGCCCGGTATTAATGGCGTCCGCATCGCATGGCCTGCGGTTGACCCGAAGGGGATTTTGGTGCGGATCCAGGGGGGTGGGGCGGGGGTCCTAGTGGCTGTGCTCTCCTGCCGGGCCGCCATGCCTTTATGCCCGCGACGGTCGACCCTGATCCGCCATGCTGTCCGACGCCGACCTCGCCGAGGCACAACGGCTGCTCGGCCGGGATCCCACGCCGGTCGAAATCGCCTGCCTCGAGAACCTCTGGTCCGAGCACTGCTCGTACCGCTCGACCAAGCACCTGCTCCGGACGCTGCCGACCACCGGCCCGGACGTGCTCGTCGGTCCCGGGGACGACGCGGCGATCGTCCGGTTCTCGGACGACGTCGCGCTCGCCATCGGGATGGAGAGCCACAATCACCCGAGCTACGTCGACCCGTACGACGGCGCGGCAACCGGCGTCGGCGGCATCGTCCGCGACGTCCTCTCCATGGGCGCCCGGCCGATCGCCCTGATGGACCCGCTCTACTTCGGCCCGCTCGAGGACGAGAAGAACCGCCGTCTCTTCACGGGAGTGATCGAGGGGATCGGGGGCTACGGCAACTGCATCGGCGTCCCCGTGGTCCGGGGCGAGGTGGTCGTGGACCCGTCCTACTCGGGCAACCCGCTCGTCAACGTTGTCTGCGTCGGGACGGTCGCGCCCGACGGCTACATCACCGGCCGGGTCCAGCGTCCGGGGAGCAAGCTTGTCCTTGTCGGCGCCCCCACGGGCCGCGACGGCCTCGGCGGCGCCTCGTTCGCCTCGCGCGACCTCGCCGAGGACGCCGAGGCCGCGGACCGCCCCTCGGTCCAGATCGGCGACCCCTACACCGAGAAACTCCTGATCGAGGGGATCCTCGCCATGGTCGCGACCGGAAAGGTCCTCAGCTGCCGCGACCTCGGCGCCGCCGGGCTCGCCGGCGCGTCCTCGGAGATGTGCTCGACCCACGGCGGTCACATCCGCGCCGATAAGGTCCATCTCCGGGAGACCGGCATGAACCCGGTCGAGATCATGCTCGCCGAGAGCCAGGAGCGGATGTGCCTCGAGGTCGCTCCCGACGACGTCGGCCTGATCGGCGGGCTCGCGGAGCGCTACGACCTCCCCTGGTCCGAGATCGGCGAGGTGATCGCCGAGCCCCGGTATATCGTCACGTTCTGGGACGAGGTCGTCTGCGATCTGCCCATGGAGGTCCTGATAGAGGGGGCGCCGGGCTGCGCGCTCCCCGAGCAGCCGTACGCGGCCGAGCGGCCGTTGGTCCGGCCGGAGCGCCCCCTGCGCGAGCTCGCGCTCCTCGTCCTCTCCCACCCCGAGGTCGCGGACCGGCGCTGGGTCTTCGAGCAGTACGACCACGACGTCCAGGTCCGAACCGTCGAGATGGGGCACGACGCCGCCGTCCTCCGGCTCGGTACGGCTGCGCTGGTCCTCTCCTGCGGCTGCAACCCCCGGCAGATCCACCTCAAGCCGTACGAGGGGACCTGGAATGCCGTCCTCGAGAACGCCGCGAACCTGGCCTGCGCCGGCGCCGTCCCGGTCGCGCTCGTCAACTGCCTCAACTTTGCCTCCCCGGTCCACCCCGAGGTCTACTGGCAGCTCTCCCAGGCGGTACGGGGCCTCGGCGACGCTGCCCGCGCTATTCACTGCCCGGTGGTCGGCGGCAACGTCTCGCTCTACAACGAGTCCGACGAGCATGGGACGCAGATAAAGCCCACGCCGTCGATCGGCATGGTCGGGAGGGGGCCGATCCGCCGCTGGGTCCGGCCGGAGCCGGGCTGGACCCTCGCGATCACGGGAGAGGCCGGGCCGGACTTCGGCGGCTCCGTCCTCGACGCCGTCTCGGGCTGCGGCGGCCACGCGCCGACCATGGGCGACCCGGACGCGATCGCGCCCGTGCGGCTCGCGGTCGGGGCATCCGAGCGGGTCACGGCGACCGACCTCTCGCAGGGAGGCCTCCTCGCAGCCCTCGCGACGATCGCGCCCGACGCCGTGGTCACGCTCGACGGCGACCTGCTCGAGG
>CAZCUJ010000058.1:0-2796 GCA_964501565.1 uncultured Methanospirillum sp. | reverse complement strand
CTCGCGACGATCGCGCCCGACGCCGTGGTCACGCTCGACGGCGACCTGCTCGAGGAGCTCTTCGCCGAAACCCCGGGCCGGTTCCTGCTCGCCGCGGCCGACCCGTCCCTGATCGCCGGGGTGCCGCACCGCGTCATCGGCAGGGTCGGTGGAAGCGGCCTCCGTATCACCGGCGCGGGCGAGGAGCTCGTGCTCGTCCCCGAGGAGATACAGGCCGCGCTCGGGACGCTCAGCCGCCGGATGGCGGACGCCTGACGAGCTCCGCGAGCCGGGTCAGCAGCCCCTCGTCCCCGAGGTCCTTGCGGCCGAAGGCGACCGCGCCGCGGACCCGGGCGCCGCGCGCCTCGAGCGCGGCCTGAAGCTTCGGGGCCGCTTCGCCCGGCGATCCCCCCGAGACGACGAAGACCACGGCCTCTTTTCCAGCGATTCCCGTCAGCGCCGCGACCGCGCCGTTCGCGGCCGGCGTCGGGGCGTACGCCCAGACGGGCGAGCCGAGCACGACCACGTCGTACTCCCCGACTGCAATCTCGGCCGGGTCGACCTCGCCCGTCTCGCCGCGCATGGCCCGTGGCGCGCCCGAGGCGTACGCCGAGAGGGTCGAGTACTGCCGCCGGTCCCGCACTTCGACGAGATCGGCGTCCGACGCCCCCGCGAGCCGCTCGGCCAGGAGCTCGGCGACTCGGCGGGTGGTCCCCGAGAGCGAGTGATAGACGATCGCGACGCGCATAGTCGATGGTTCGGCGGGCGGGCTCTTGAATATTCTGAAAAAGAGGGTTGACGGGTTACGTCCGGAACTGGGGCATCATGGCCCGGACCTCGGCCCCGACATGCTCGACCAGGTGCTCCTCGTCGGCCTTCGTCAGCGCGTTGAAGACCGGCCGGCCGACCAGGTTCTCAAGCATCCACTCCCGGGCGAACGCTCCGGTCTGGATCTCGGCGAGGATCTCCTGCATGGCCTCGCGCGACTCCTCGTTGATCACTCGCGGCCCGCGGGTGAGGTCGCCGTACTGGGCCGTGTTCGAGATGAACCGGCGCATCTTGGTAAAACCGCCCTCGTAGATCAGGTCCACGATCAGCTTGGTCTCGTGGAGGACCTCGAGATAGGCCATCTCGGGCGCGTACCCGGCCTCGACCAGGGTCTCGAACCCGGCCCGGATCAGGGAGGTGATCCCGCCGCAGAGAACGGCCTGCTCACCGAAGAGGTCCGTCTCCGTCTCCTCGGCGAAGGTCGTCTCGAGCACCACCGCGCGCGTCGCGCCGATTCCCTTCGCATACCCGAGTGCCGTCGCCTTCGCCTTTCCGCTTGCGTCCTGGTGGATCGCTATCAGCGCGGGCACGCCCTTGCCCTCCTCGTAGGTCCGGCGGACCATGAAGCCGGGTCCTTTCGGCGCGACCATGATCACGTCCACGTTCGGCGGGGGCACGATCTGGCCGAAGTGGATGTTGAAGCCGTGGCTGAACATCAGGGTCTTGCCGTCCGCAAGGTGCGGTCGGATCTCCGCCCGGAAGACCGGTCCCTGGGTCTCGTCAGGTAGGAGCACCTGGACGATGTCCGCCTGTCGCACGGCCTCGTCGACGGGAAGAACCTCGAACCCGTCCTCGCTCGCCTGGTCCCACGACCGACCGGGCCGCAGGCCGATGACGACGTCCAGTCCCGAGTCGCGCAGGTTCAGGGCCTGGCCCCGTCCCTGGGACCCATAGCCGATCACCGCGATCCGCCGGCCCTGCACGGCGCCGATGTCGGCGTCCGTTTCGTAGTACTTCTGGATCATCCTTTTCATCCCTGGCCCGAAGCCATATACATATCTAGGAAAAGAGGATAACTGTTTATCTCCCTTTTATGGATACGAATGCCAAGCGGCAACTCTAGAGGCCCGGAGTAATGGAACTACCAGATGTCCAGTCCACCTGCCCCGACGTCCGCATCAACCTGACGCGCGTCGGCGTGAAGAACGTCCAGAAACTGGTCGAGGTCTCGCGGAAGAACAAGCGCCCGGTCATCTTCATCTCCAAGTTCGACATCTTCGTCGATCTTCCCGGCTCGCTCAAGGGGGCGAACCTCTCGCGGAACTTCGAGGTGATCGACGAGGTGTTGCAGCAGGCGATCGAGGGCGACGTCGCCGAGATCGAGCAGCTCTGCAGCGCGGTGGCGCGCGGGCTCCTCGACCGGCACGAGTACGCGGACCGGACCGAGGTGATCATGCGCTCGGAGTTCATGGTCAAGCGCGAGACCCCGGTCTCGAAGACGGGCTGCCACGAGGTGGTCAAGGTCAATGCCCGGGCGATCGCGCAGCGGACCTTCCACGAACCGATCGTCCGCAAGTCGATCGGGGCCGAGGTGACCGGCATGACCGCCTGCCCCTGCGCCCAGAACATCATGGCCGAGCACGCGTCGCAGGTCCTCCACGATCTCGGAGTCAACGCCGAGACGGCCGAGAAGTTCTTCGAGCAGGTGCCGATGGCGACCCACAACCAGCGCGGTCGCGGCTTCCTCTGCATCGAGGTCGACGACGACCAGCACGTGGACCTCGAGACGATCATCACCATTCTCAAGGACTCGATGTCGGCGAGGACCTACGAGCTGCTCAAGCGCGGCGACGAGTCGTCCGTGGTGATGGCCGCCCATATGAACCCCCGGTTCGTCGAGGACTGCGTCCGCGAGATGGCCAAGAAGGTGCTCGCCGCATTCTCCCACCTGCCCGGCGATACCAGGATCACGATCCAGCAGACGAACGAGGAGTCGATCCACCAGCACGATGCGTACGCCGAGCGGAAGGCGACGCTGGCCGAGCTCGT
>CAZCUJ010000057.1:0-7070 GCA_964501565.1 uncultured Methanospirillum sp. | reverse complement strand
CCGCGCTCGTTTTTTTTATTGTCCATCACGGAATCGAAACCGGGTGATGGTCGATGCCGATCCCCCGCGCGACGGGGACGAGCCCCCTGAAAGTTCGTGGCCGGCCCGGCTCGCTGTACCGGCGACCATAAACGATTGTCAGGATCGACTTGGACGGAAGCGACGGAGCCGTCCCGTGCGAATCCTCCTCCGGAATGGCGGGCTCGCTCGAGGAGCCGGCTGCGCTGCTCGGCGTATCGCGGCCGAAAGAAGAGAGAGGGGGTTACCAGGCCTCGGCGAAGGCCGTGTTCACGTAGATGTCCTCGAGCCGCGTCTTGTGCCCGCGCTCCATGGTGGCCAGCTCGGTGAAGAGCTTCTTGACCTCGGCGTCGTCGGACGCGTTCGCGAGCTGCGTGTACATCTGCATGGCCGCGAGTTCCTTCTTGATCGCGACGACGAGGCCGTCGACGGGCTTCATGTCGGGGGTCAGCGGCGGGGTGGGGATCGAGTCGCCGACCTTGTAGTCCTTGGTCGACGAGAAGCCGAGCGAGGTGATGTCGCGGCTCAGCAGCTTCTGCAGGTACTCGCGGTGTCCCTTCTCCTCGCCCGCGAGTTCGCCGAAGAGCTTCTTCAGGTTCGCGTCCGTGACCTTCTCGGAGACGGTCTGGTAGAACGTGTAGGCCTCGACCTCGTTGTTGATCGCTTCCGAGATAATGCCCTTGTATTCTTCAGGAGTCATGACTAATGAAAACCTCCGTTGTAACCAGATATGGCTGCTCCGTCTATATTAATCGGTTGTCTGTTTTTACCCTGTCTATAAAAAAAAGTTAACGTTATTCAACGAATCCTGCTGACCCGCGATTCGCGTGAACCTCTTCGGACCGGCCGGAAGTGCCACGAGCGGATCACCGGGCCGTCTCCCTGCCTTCGTCCCACGCGGTGTGCCGGGCCACGATCCCCAGCCTTGCCGACCGAGCGGGCCTGGCCCGAGCCCGGCAGCAAGGCGGCACCCCGGGAACGGTCCTCCCGCCCTCTCATCGGCGTAGGGTTCGCGACCGGTACCGCTCTGGAGCCTGTCCTCCACTCTTTCGACCCCTGGTATCGCACCACGGGCCGGCGGGCACCCATGGGTCTCCGAAACCTGTTTACCCGTTCGGTGCAGTACACCGTTTCCGTGACGGACGATGGCGCCTGAACGAGAAACGGAGCGAGGCGGGTCCTGTCGCTCGACGAGCCCGGTGGACGCGCCGATCTTCGGTGAAGCCCTCATCGCTCCATGCGGGATGAACTGCGGTGTCTGCCGGGCGTACCTCCGTGACAGGAACCGCTGCGACGGGTGCGCCGGCCCCGGGGGAACCCGGCCGCAGTACTGCGAGACCTGTCGGATACGCCTCTGCGAGGAGCGTGGGGGCCCGTTCTGCTTCGACTGCGCCTCGTTCCCCTGCGACCGGCTGCGCCGCCTGGACCGACGGTACCGGGCCCGGTACGGCATGAGCGAGGTCGAGAACCTGGAGTGCATCCGGGACCACGGGCTCGGGCGATTCCTGGAGAACGAGCACCGGAGGTGGGTCTCCGGGGAGGGCGTCCTCTGCGTGCACGATGCGAAATACTATCCCCCGCGCGGGGACGGGAGCGGTCCCCCGGCATAGGGCCGGGACGGAGTGGCAGTCCCGCCCGCGCCCGTCACCGGGGACGCCGGGCCACGAGAGGCCCGTGTTCCGGCCGGCACCTACTCGATGAGCGCCCTCGCCCCCTCCGCCGGGACGGCCACGGGGCTAGGGGCCTCGAAGAAGTCTCTCCGGTGGATGGACGAGGCCATCGCCGCCTTCTCGTCGGGGGCCTCGAAGGTGAGGATGGCGTCGTACGGCCCCAGCGTCCAGAAGATGCTGTGGTGCCGGTTCCCCGCCTTCTCCTCGGTCTCCATCCGTTTCAGGTTCGCGGCGATCGCGTCCCTGCTCGGCACTCCCTCGAACTTGACCAGTGCGATGAAGTACATGGCCTCGACCACGCCAGTTCAGGGCGAATGGAGATGCACGATGATTTATATTAAGGTACACCCGAACGGGCGCGCCGGGCATGGGACGGCCGTGCTGCGGAACCACGGGCGAGACACGGCGGACGGTCAGACCCGGTGGTCCCAGCGTGCGGCGCCCGGGAGGGGGAGGATCGCCGGCTGAAGCCCGTCGTCTTCGGGAGGCTCGTCCGCCTCCCGGTCCGACAGCCCCTCGTCCACCCCGTCCCCGGGACCCGGGACGTCTCTGCGTTCGCCGATCTGCTGGCGCCACATCGCGTAGTACAGGCCCTTCTGTTCGAGGAGCTCCTCGTGCGACCCGGTCTCGATGATCGTCCCCTTCTCCATGACGAGGATCAGGTCCGCGTGCAGGATCGTCGAGAGGCGGTGCGCGATCAGGATCGATATCTGGTCCCTACTCGTCGAGATGTCCCGGACCGTGTTCGTGATCTCCTCCTCGGTCAGAGAATCGAGCGCGGAGGTCGCCTCGTCGAAGATCAGGAGGCGGGGACGGCGCAGGAGGGCCCGGGCGATCGAGATCCGCTGCTTCTCGCCTCCCGAGAGTTTCAGTCCACCCTCGCCGATGTACGAGTCGATGCCCCGGGGGGAGCGCCGCAGCAGGTCGTCGCAGGCGGCACGGTGCAGGGCATCCAGCATCGCTCCGTCGGTCGCGTCCTGCTTGACGAACAACAGGTTCTCCCGGATGGTGCCCGAGAAGAGGAGCGGGTCCTGCGTGACCAGCCCGATCTGCCGGCGAATGGGATTGTACCGGACCTGGGACGAGGGCTTGCCGTTGTAGTAGATCTCCCCGCTCAGGGGGGTATAGAGCCCCACCATGAGCTTCACCAGCGTCGACTTACCCGAGCCAGAGGGGCCGACGAACGCGATCGTCTCGCCCGAGTGGACGTGGAACGAGATCCCGTCGATGGCACTGTACCCCGCGCTCCGGTGGCGGAAGACGACGTTCTCGAACCGGATGTCGTTCAGCTCGTCGATCTCGATCGGGTTCTCCGGCCGCTGTTCGATCGGCTTCTGCATCAGCTGGTGGAAGTTCTTGACGGACGCGTCGACCTCGCGGTAACTCACGATGATCGACCCGAGGTCCTGCAGGGGCACGAAGATGATCGTGGTGATGAACTGCATCGAGACGAGCTCTCCCGTGGTGAGGACCTCGTGGAAGATCAGCCAGAGGAGAATGAAGAGTATCGACTGCTTGAGGACGCTCAGGATCGTCCCCTGCAGGAACATCAGAAGACGAACCCGCCTGACCTTCACCATCTCCAGATCGAAGATCTTCTGGTTCTGCTCCCGCAACCGCCGGATCTCCGGGTACGTCAGTCCCAGGCTCTTGACGAGCTCGATGTTCCTGAGGGACTCGGTGATCACGCCCGACATCCGGTTCGTCTCGCGGTTGATCGCCCGCTGGGTCGTCTTTATCTTCTCGCTCAGCAGGCCGGTGAACGACCCCATCACCAGGATACCGATCAGAAAGACGGGTATCAGCAGCCAGTTCTTGGAGAATGAGTAGGCGACGAGGAACCCGAGCCCCACGATCGTCGAGAAGAGGACGTTGATGAACGAGTTGATGAAGATCTGCGTGTCCAGCCTCACTTTCTGCAGGATCGAGAGCGTTTCGCCGCTCCGCTGGTCCTCGAACTCGTTGTAGGAGAGGCGGAGGGTCTGCTTCAACCCCTCGTTGAAGATCCTCATTCCGAACTTCTGGACGGCCAGTCGCGCGAAGTAATCCTGGAACGACTTCGCGCCCCGGGAGAGGAGCGCGACCCCTATGGCCACGCCCAGCCAGAAGAGGACGCCCGATACCAGCGCATCCTCGGAGAGGCCCCCCGCGTTCAGGGCGTAGTCGTCGATGATCTTTCCGAAGATCAGCGGGTCGACGAGGTTCAGCAGCTGGGCTGCGCCCGCTAGCACGAGTGCGACAGCGATCAGCCACTTCTGCGGCTCCAGGTACTTCCGGATGATCCTCATTGCTCCGAAACGACGACGGTACGTTCTGCCCTCCCCTGTCTGTAGTGTATGGCCCTAAAGAATGGTTATCCGGCATGAGGGCGAACGATCCGGGGATCCGGCGAAAACCCCACCGGCTCTTCCGAGAGACTGCGTGCGTCCCGACGCGGACCTCGTCGGGCTCAAAGAAGACACAGACGTCGCGGGCAGGCCAGGGGTGCGGACCGGGCGGTCACGGGGGTGGCGGTATTCGCCCTGCCACTCGCGGGGGCGGAGGAGGGCGTAGAGGTGGTCGAGGGCGGGGCTCGAGCGGACACGGTGCCGGCGATCACCTGGGCGCGCCTTCCCTCCTCGTCGGGATTCGTCCTGTGCCTGTGAACCTGGAGCGTACCGCCGGTCGAACAGTATCGCCGAACGGGGCTTCGCGCCTCCTGGTGAAGGCTCGAGATCGATTCGCGAACTCTCCCTCCGGGCGATTCGATCTCTGCCCGTTTCATCGCTCTTCGTTGTTCCGTCCGGGCCCCCGGTCACCTGGAACACTCCCCCGGCGGTACGATGGGCGATCGCCGCGGTGCATCGTTGTGAGTGTTCTGCTCCTTTATCTGGAACAACATCTCACAACGGTGTGACGCGAGGATCAATTGGGAGGGAAAACTGGCGATCGTGCTGATCGCCATGAGCCTCTGTATCTATTCGTTCAAGCTGGTCTTTCTGAAAAATCCCCAGGACACCGCCAACTACATCTTCAATGCCCTGGGATTCCTGCCCGTCAACGTTCTCCTGGTGACAATCGTCCTCAACAAACTGCTCGCGAACCGTTCCCGGCGAGAACGGATCGAGACGATGAATATGGTCATCGGAACGTTCTTCTCCGAGGTCGGGAACCAGCTGATACGCGAGATCGCACGGGGAGATCCGGGTATCGAGCGTATCAGGGAGCTGCTCGTCCGGAAAAAGAAGTAGGATGCCGGAACATACGCCCAGGTGAGAGAACAGGTGGCATCCCATGACTACGCGGCCGATGCGTCGGCGGTCGACATGGCCCGGGTCCACGAATTTCTCTCCTCGAGAAGGAATTTCCTGCTCCGGCTGCTGGAGAACCCCGTCCTGCTCGAGCACGAGTCGTTCACCGAACTCCTCCGGGCTGTATTCCATCTCACCGAGGAGCTCGGGTGCCGGACGGATTTCAGGTCTCTTCCCTCGACCGATTATGCCCATCTCTCCGGTGACATTCGGCGGGTAATCCAACGAATGGTGATCCAGTGGCTCGACTACATGGAATATCTGAGAATCCGTTATCCGTACCTGCACTCCCTCGAGATGCGGACCAACCCGTTCGATCTCGACGCATCCCCGGTCGTGCAGGAGTGACTGACCTGCCCGACCACCGCGTATCCTTCACTGGGACTGCAGGGGGGCCTTCGGCCGGGAAGCGTGCTCCCATGCCACATCCGGATGGTTCAGATCCCTCCGGTCCCCAGTCCCGGGAGATGCATCGTGCATCGACCCGAAGGATTGGCCGTGCGCCAGTGGTGATCCCGATTCCGGAGAGCCATGAATCCTGCCTGGTTCCGGGAGAAGGAGAGGGGAGGAATCATGATCCGGTGATCGGCGATCGAAGCCTCTCGTGCCGGCCAGTCCGCGGACGTACGGCATCCCGCCACCTGGTCCCCGAACCTCGTGATGGAGACAGGAGCCGGTGAACAGGCCGGTACCGGCCCCGGCACGAATAATAATGATTGTCTGGTCCGCGCCGTTCGCCGCCGGCCGAAGCGCGTCGTTCATGGCCGGCGCGTACACGACCACGATCGCCGCCGCAGAAAATCTCCCTCCACCCACGCCGGACGCTCCCCTGGGCGCGGGACGGCGACATCCGCGCAACCGGCCTCCCGGGAAGTCCCGTCGATTCCCCTGTCCCCGTCCGCGAACGTTCCCCCACCGGAGTTCGTTCACAAGAATCTATACCCCCGCGTGCAGATACGTGTGAGATCCCGTGGCACATTCCGCGTCGCCTCCCGCCGACGGCGAACCGGGAGGCCCCGCTCTTCTCGACGACGCCCTCCGCGACGTCCTCGACGGCATTGACGCGCCGGCCATGATCTTCCTGCCCGGCGGGCGGATCGCGGCCGTGAACCGGGCCATGGCCCGCCTCCCCGGAGGCCCGGCCCCCGGCGAGACCATCGGCACCATCATCGACCGGCTCTACGCACGGTGCGCCGAGGGGTCTCCGCTCGTCCGCGGCGACCTCCCGTACGCCAGGGCGCTCCGCGGCGAGGTCGTGGTTCACGGCGAGCGGGTCGAGCTGACCCTGCTCGACGGTACCGTCTACCGGACCGTCATCACCTCGACCCCGGTCGCCCGCGACGGGACGATCGTCGCCGCGCTCTCGGTCTGGCACGACTTCGGCGCCCTCGTCCGACGGCTCTCGGCCGAGCGGTAGCCGGCACCCCCACGGAGCCGGGACGGCAGCACCCGCGCACGGGCGTCCGGGGGAGTATCGCCGATCACCCCATCGCCGGCTGCGGCGGGCTGTACTCCACCGTGACGCCGGTCATCTACCCGCTGTATCTCGAGGGCGGGTGGACCTCGACGACCGACTGCGGCCGGTCCGTGACGAGCTGGATTTGGTTGCCGGCCATCCGGTAGCCACGTGCGCGATACCGCTCCAGGTCCGCGGCGTGGCCAGGTGCGTCCACGAACTCGAGCCGCTCGGTGGCCCCGAGCAGCACGGGCCGGCTGTCGCCGACGAAGTTGCGGACCTCGACCTCAACCTCGGCCTCGTTTCCGACCATCTGCAGCGCCCGCCGCGTCGCTCCAGTGGAAACGAAGCCCTTTACCTTCGTTCCGTTCCCGCCGCACTTGATGACCAGCCCGTAGCCCGAGCCCGTGTCGGAGCAGTCATCGGGAACGGGCGCTCCGGGCTCCTTGTTCTTGCAGAGGTAGCCGGCCTTCGAAAATGGCCTCCCTGAACGCGCGTTCCGGATGGGCTCGCACTTTGTGTGGATAGAACGGGGCCTCTGGGTTCACAGTCGATTGTTGAACCCAGGGGGATTTGAACTCTTAAGCTGGACGCCGAGGGGGAGATTTGAACTCCCGAGGCGCAAAGCGCCATCGG
>CAZCUJ010000056.1:0-7203 GCA_964501565.1 uncultured Methanospirillum sp. | reverse complement strand
GCGAGGACCGCGGCCTCGAGCGGGTCGTCGAGGCCGGCGAACGTCGCCGGTCCGTGCTTCTCGAGCGCGGCGATGACCACGTCCATCGCCGGCTGGTCGGGGGCTTTGAGCGCGCGGCGGAAGCGCCGCCAGCGCTCGAGGACGAGCGGGAGCTCCGAGCGGCAGCTCATGCCGTGCCTCCCGCCGTCGTGGTGTGCCCCGTCCGACCGCCACGCTGATACCGGGGTGGGGCGGAGGGGTCGCGTTTGTCTCTGACTGTCATACACAATCACCGATGTGGTGCCGCCGCCGGGGGTTTGGTGGCGGAGGACGATCAGATCCTCGACGACAGAGAATATGAGGATGGAAGATCGCGGTGTGAAAGTGAACGGCCGTGATGTGAGGTCAGGACCCGCCCGCCCGCTCAACGGACCTGTGCATCCGCGGAGCCCGCCTCCAGCAGCCATCGCCAGGCCGGCACCAGCCGCACCGGGCCGTCCGTGCCCCCCGTGTCGGCGGTCAGGAGCACCAGGTCCACCGGCAGCTCGCCCTGCTCGTGCGCGAACTCGAGGAGCGCGGCTGTCTCCCGGGCAGGCACCTCGTCCGTGGCCGTCACGTTGATCGCGGTCAGCGGGTGGTCGGGCCGCTTCCAGACGAAGTCGACCTCGCCCTTCCCCTTCCAGTAGTAGACCTCGCCGCCGCGCCGCCTGAGCTCGAGGTAGACCAGGTTCTCCAGCAACCGACCGTCGTCCTCCGACGAGCGGAAAGCGACCGCGTTCCGGAGCCCCGTGTCGATGCAGTAGCACTTCCGGTTGTTCCGGGTCTGGACGCTGACCTTGTACGAGAAGAACGGGACCTCGAAGAGCACCCGGGCCCGCACCGCGAGCCAGACGTACTCCCGCACCGTCGCGGCGTCGAGGCCGAGCCGGTCGGCGAGCCGCCGGTACGAGAACTCGCAACTGACGTCCGCGAGCAGCGTCAGGATCAGGGAGCGGAGCCCGCGGACGTCCCGCACCTCGTTCGCGAGCACGATGTCCCGCTCGACGATGCTGTCGAAGTACGCCGAGAGCAGGTCGCGGCGCAGGAGGCCGTCCGCCTCCATAGCGACCCGGGGAAAGCCGCCCGCGTCCCGGTACTCCCGGAGGCGGTGGGCGATCTCGTACCGCTCGGCCGCGATAGCAAGCGGGTCTTCGGGTGCGGGGCGGCCCGAGAAGCGCAGGTACTCGGCGAAGTCGAGGGGGTAGACGGTGAGCGCGAGGTACCGGCCGCTGATCAGGGACGAGAGCAACGAGTCGAGGAGCGCCGCGGACGAGCCGGAGACGATGATCTGCGCCTGCCGCCGGTCGTGGAGGGACCGGAGCTGCCGTTCCCAGCCTGGAACCGACTGGACCTCGTCGAAGACGAGGTAGGGGTCGTCCCCGGGGTAGACGTCGCGGCGGTAGGTCTCGAGGACGCGGCCGATCGGGTCGTCGCCGTCGGCGAAACCGGGCTCGTCGAAGTTGACGAAGAGGATCCGCCGGGGGTCGACGCCGCGGTTCCGGACGAGGTCGTCGATGCACTGGTAGAGGAGCGTGGTCTTGCCGGCACGGCGCACACCGGTGACGACGACGATCTCGCGACTGTCGAGGTACCGCCGCAGGCGCGAGAAGTAGCGGTCGCGCGGGATGCCCGTCTCGAACGGGCGGCCCGTCCACCAGGGGTTGAGCGCGAGGAGCTGTTCGGTCAGGGACGGCACGAGATATGATTGATTATACTCCTACAAATGGGTTGTTATTCGGTTGATTATAATCAGTCGAATAGTCCCTCTCTGGATGATGATACCCATTCACTTCGCCCAGGTCTGTACGAGGGCGTATCGAAACGGACGGTAGCAATTGGAGCGGAATCGCTCCGAGGGTTGGATGGTCAGGGCCTCGTCATGGACGATATCACGCTGCCGTCCGCCGCTTCAGCGTGGCCATGTCGCTATCGTTGTTCCAGACCGATGAGCCGAGGCCCCAGTAGAGCGCCGTCGCCGTGTTCGTGCCAGGGCCGGTGTGCACGGTCACCGTCGCGCCGGCCGCAAGCGTGAACGACGGGAACGTGTAGACGTGGACCGACGCGTCGGAGATGGTGAAGCCCTGCATCTGGACCGGCGCGGTGCCGGTGTTCCTGACCAAGACCCTTCGTTCTGAAGGTCCAGGGCCGTGATCGCCAGCGTGTAGGCCGGCGCTGCTGTTGTCGTCGTGGAGGTAATGGTCGTTGAGGGAGAGGTCACGGTTGCAGTCGGCGTCGGGGGGGTAGTGGGTGTGACGATTGGTACGCCGATCGTGTTGAAGCAGACCACCACGTTCGCGAAATCGATCCGTCCGTTGCCGTTGAAGTCGAACCGTTCCACCGGCTCGTTCGCCGCAATCCAGGTCATCTGGTTGAAGAGCATGACCACGTCCGCGAAGTCACGCCGCCCGTTGCCGTTGTTGCCACAAGAAGCTCTCTGTTTGGTCGTTGACGGCGAAAAAGAGGAATAGGCCGGAAAACGTCTCCTCAATCCCAGCCCTTCCGGACAAAGACCGTGAGCGGTCGACGGTGCCACTCGCGGTGCGGGTCCAGCACCAGGGCCTGGAGCCGGCCGGCGCCCCGGACGTCGAACGGGACCACGACCTGGTGGTGCTCGCCCCCCTCGCCGGCGTTCCAGCGGGCGATCTCTACCCCGTCGAGGCGGACGGTGATGGAGACGCCGGCCGGCGCTGCGTCCTCCGGGATGGCGACGACCAGGACGTACCACCCCTTCCGGATCCGAAACGGATGGAAGAGTGGGGCGATGTCGTGGGCAGAGTCGAACGACCGGATCTCCCACCGCCGCGTCTTCGGGGCGGGCGCTCCGGCCGACGCTCGGGTCTCCTCTGCGAGCGTGTCGAGGTCGAAGGACGCCGGGACGGGGGTTTGCGGAGCAGGAGGCCCGGGAGGTACGCGCCGGGTCTCCCCGTCCCAGGTATCGAAAACCAGAAGATCGGCAGAATCGCAGAGCGGCCCCCCGGACCGAAGGTCGTGCAGGGAGCGTCCGGCGCCCGCACCCCGGGGCGCGGATGCCGCGTACCTCATCGAGACGGGGGCTGCCACGGAATACAGTGCGCCCGGGCGGAACCGCCCGTGGTCCCAGGCGGCCGGCAGGGCGTTCGGGACGGCCACGGTGACCCGTGGCGCCTCGCCGGCCGTGGCCGAGACCCCGACAAATGCCGTGCGGGTGGACGGGACGCCGAATCGGAGCGACTCGGCGACGATCAACTCCTCCAGCCGCGACCTGAACGCCTCGTGCTGGTTCTCGGGATACAGCGCGCCCCCGTCCCCGGGAAGCGCGTACCCGAGCTCCCCGAGGCGGCGGTGCACCTCGTCCCCGCCGTATCCGGCGAATGCCAGGTGCTCGAGGGCCCGGATGCGGCTCGCACCGAAGACGACCCCCAGGGCGGCCGCGAGAGCCGGGCCCCCGGACTGCGTGGAGGCGGTTGCGATCGCCTCTCCCGCGCGCGTAGCCACCGAGACCACCGGAGCGGCCGGGGAGAACGGCACGCGGGCGACGACGTAGACCGGGGTCTCCGGCCGGAGGTCGCCAATGTCGGCCGCGACCCCCCCCGGCCCGTCGACGACCCGGTAGTCCGCGGCCTCGAGCCCCGCCCGATCGGCTGCGAGCACGGCGTCGAGCCGCACCGGCGGCTGCCAGGACGCGAGCAGGTCCCGGAGGACCGTCCCGATCTCCCCGGCCGTGTCGTCGAGCTCAGTGAGGAACTTCGCGACGCCCCCGCCGAGTCGGGCCATCTCGAGGGCCAGGTACGAGTTCGGGGCGGTGTCGATCCCGATCACGCTCACCCGGCGCGGGGCCGCGGCCGTCTCCACGAGGCGGAGAAGCCGGGGTTCGTCGGTGACCTCGCCATCGGTGATGACGAGCACGTGGCGCGAGTACGTCCCCTTCCGCTGCGGCTGCCTCAGTGCCTGCTCGAGCGCGACGCCGATCTCGGTGCCGTCAAAGAGGCGGGTCCGTTCCAGGAATGTCTCTGCCGCCGCGACCGCGTCCCGGGTTGCCGGTACCGGGCCGCCGGGGCCGAACCAGACCGCCCGGTCCGAGAAGAGGCAGAGATTGAAGAGCTCGTCCGTGCCCAGGCCGTCGAGGAAGGCGCGGATGGACGCGGCCGCGGCCTCCCACTTCGACCCGGACATGGAGCCCGACTGGTCCGCGACGATGATCACCTCGCGCGGGACCCGCGGGGCCGCGGCTTCGCCCTTCGGCGTGACCAGGCCGAGGAGGTACGTGAACTCCTTCCCCTCGTCATCCGCGGCCCAGGCCGTCAGCCATCCCTCCGCGGCCGATCCCCACCCGACGACGAAGTCGCGGTCGGGCATGGCGTCCGCGAGCCGGACGAGCGTCCCGTCCGCGGTCCGCTCCACCGTGGCGCCTGCCGGCGATGCGATCACCCCGGCCGTCGGCAGGAGCCGGAGGTCGAGCGAGACGCGGTAGCCGGGGTCGACGGCCGAGAGGAGCGGGTTCGCCTGGACGCCTGCGTGGTCTTCGTCGTTTCGCACGTACCGGGGCCCGATGGTGACGGGCAGCCTCAGCTCCCAGCCCTTCCGCACGGCTCGGGCGAGGACCGTGACGGTCGTCGCCACCACGACCTCGGTGTCGGGCGGGATGCCGGTGAGGTGGAGGGTGAAGACGTCCGGCGACTCGCGGGTGACGAGCACGGCCCTCCTCCCGTTCTTGAACGCGTCGTCGTACTCCTGCTCGGCCGTCTCCTTCGTCGCGAGGCGGGTCCGGACCGTCTCGTCGCCGAAGGTCGCGACAACGCCGGTGACGGCCGCGTCGCCGGGAAGCGGGAACCGGTAGACGGCCTCGATGGGATGGTCCATCGCCGTTGCGGAGAAGCGGAAGGTCTGGGTGACCACGAGGGACCCGACGGGACCGTGGAAGGAGCCGGCGACGGAGGTCGAGCGGAGCGGGACGAAGAGGTCCGTCTCCCCCTCGTCGCCCTGGATGGCGAGGACACCGGTCCCCTGCGGGACGGTGTTCTCGTAAAAGACAGCATTGATCGCCATGGAGGTCAGTCCTCGAGCCTCTCCGCCCGGGTGCTGCACGATCTGAGGTAATCGTCGAGGTCGTCGTCGGTGATCCGGTAGGCCTTGCCGATGCGGTAGGCGTGGAGCTCGCCCCTGCGGATGAGCTCGCGGACCAGTTCTTCCTTGATCTTCAGTTTTTCCGCCACCTCGGGGATCGCGTAGAAGTGCTGGTCCGCGAAGATCCGCCGGGACGGCGAGGACCTGCGGCGCCCGAGGGCGATGAGGTACCGCTCCCCTGGGGGGGAGAAGGTGTCGTCCTCCTCGTCAGGGGGGCAGGGAGGAGGGTTCTGGTGTGCAGTCATGATGGAGAGGCCCATTCAGGTTGATTCAGGTAAATCCTGATATAAAAAGGTATAAGGCACTATAAGATAATAAGCGTTTCCCCACGATGCCGCAGCCCCCCCGGAGGCGCGCATCGATCGCGTCGATCGGTCGCCCCACCGGGCATCCACGAGTTGCCTGGTGATCGCGCCGTCGAATCCCCGCGGGGCCGGCCCCCTCGCGAGCGGGATGTCAGAACGCTCAGTGCACCCGTTGACCACGCATCGATGACCCGGTGGCGGCACGGTCCGGCGAACCGTTCGGCGCGAGCGCTGTTCGGAATGACTGATTCACATGGAGATCGTCGACTGCCGCTGAGCCTGAACGACGACCCCCTGTCGCGACCCGTACAGCCGAGAACGGTTCATCCAGGCGCGGGAGTCCGGGCACGAACGGGCGCTCCCCGAGATCATGGGGCTTGCAGCTCGCGGGCTGGGCCGGAGTCCCACGTCCAGGGGTGGATACTCGGGCTAGGTGCGGGGAGACCGGGCCGACCGTATCCCGGTCATGATCGCCACGACGCGGACGCGCCCCTCCAGCTCCTCCGTGATCCGCGCCCCCCAGACGAGATCGGTATGCAGGTCCAGCTGGTAGGTCATTTCCATCGCGATGCCCTCCACCTCCTCCAGGGTCAGGTCGCTTCCGCCAGTGACATGGACCAGCGCTCCCGTCGCGCCGCGGTAGTCGATATCGAACAGCGGGTTCGAGAGACAGTCGAGGGCCGCGGCCCGGGTTCCGGACTTGCGGTCGGTGTCCCCAATGAGCATCACGGCCACGCCGTCCCTGGACATGATGGCCCGGACGTCGGCGTAGTCGATATTGATCAGCGAGGGTTCGGTGATCGCCTCGTTGATCGCCTTGATCGTTTCGGCGATCAGCTGGTCCATCTTCGTGAGTGCCTGCCCGGGCAGGCGGGGCCCGTGACGGGGTTCGAGCCGGTTGTTGTCCAGCACGACCACCGAGCCGGTGACCCGGTAGAGCGCCGCGAGTCCCTCCTCCGCCCGCACCAGGCGCTCTCTCTCCTCGTTGAACGGGTAGCCGACCATCCCGATCACCGTCGCCCCCTGGTCTCTGGCGATCTGCGCCACCACCGGTGCCGCGCCCGTGCCCGTGCCGCCGCCCAGGCCGGCCGTGACGAAGCAGAGTTCGGCGTCCTCGAGGACGGCCTCGAGGGTCGAGCGGGCCATCTCGGCCGCGCGCCTGCCGACATCCGGGGCACCGCCGGCACCACGGCCCCTGGTCAGCGATCGGGCGATCAGGATCCGGCTGTCCGCCTGGACCATGTCCAGGTGCTGCTTGTCAGTGTCAACGGCGATCGTCCTGGCTCGCGGGGCCTGGAGGTGGTGAAGCCGGTTGATCGTGGTGATGCCGGCCCCGCCGCACCCGACGATCACGATCGGGTGCCGATCGCGGACGTCCTCTTCGTTCACGAAGTCGCGCATTGGTCAGGCTCCGGCGTGGACGGACCGGTTCGATCAGGCGGTGGTGCCGGGCCTTCGCCGATCGCGGGCCCGGAGCGACGAGGCGGTCGCGGTCCCGTGATCCCGAGGGCGAAGGAGGGTCCATGTGCGGACCGGGGTCTCATGATCGGATAGATGGCATCCCGTGCAGAAAAGCTGCGGGGTCTGCCGGCGTGAATTTTCCCGAGCCGATTGCCTCGTGGCATGGGGGACCCGCGGCCAGTCGAGCGGGGCGGCGGCGGACACGATCGGCTATGGGCACCTTGGGGGGATGAAGGATGTGGACGTGCTGTTGTGCCGGAGAAAATGGGTTAGAGGTGGTTGAAGAGCCAGACGACGTCGGCGATATCGATACGGC
>CAZCUJ010000055.1:0-7779 GCA_964501565.1 uncultured Methanospirillum sp. | reverse complement strand
GAGCGGGGGAAGCCGCCGGCTACGTCCCGCCGCCGGCCGGCAGCGGCTCCCCGTCCGCCGCGAGCGCCGGGGCCGTCGCCAGGGCCGCCGCCGTCCCCGCCCGCAGCCCCGGGTAGTACCGGTCCACGTACTCCTTGACCATCCGACGCGCCGAGAACCGCGGCGCACAGGTCCGGATCGAGGCCTTCATCATCGCCACCCACGCGTGCGGCACGCCGTCGGGCCCCCGCTCGTAGTACCGCGGCGCGACCTCGTTCTCGAGGAGGTCGTACAGCGCCGCCGCGTCGCCCGCCGCCCGGTCGCCGTCCGCCGGGCCGTCGCCCCCGAAGGCCCAGCCGTTCCGGCCGTCGTAGCCCTCGAGCCACCACCCGTCCGGGACCGAGCAGTTCACCACCCCGTTCATCGCGGCCTTCATCCCGCTCGTCCCCGAGGCTTCGAGCGGGGGCACGGGGTTGTTGAGCCAGACGTCCACGCCCCGGACCAGGTCGGGGGCCGAGGCTGCGCCGTAGTCCTCCATGAACGCGATCCGCCCCTCGAACGCCGGGTCGCGGGCGAACCCCTGGACCCGGCGGAGAAGGGCGCGGCCCGCCTCGTCCGCCGGGTGGGCCTTGCCCGCGAAGACCAGCTGCACCGGCCGCTCCGGGTCCGTCAGGATGCGCCGGAGCCGCTCGGGATCGGAGAAGACCAGGTCCGCCCGCTTGTACGTCGAGAACCGCCGGGCGAAGCCGACCGTCAGCACGTCCGGGTCGAGCAGCGCCCCGCCTGCCGCGAGGCCGGCCGGCACGGCGCCGCCCGACGCGAACGCGCGCCGCTGCCCCTCGCGGAGGCGGGCCGCGAGCCGTCCCTTGAGCTCCCGGTGGACCTCCCAGAGCGCCTGGTCGGGCACCGCGTCCACGAGCCCCCAGACCGCCTCGAGGTCGTGCTCCTCGAGCCAGCCCGGGCAGACCGGGGCGAGGTGGCGGTCGAGGAGCGTCGCCAGCGCGGCGTCGAGCCAGGTCGGGAGGTGGACCCCGTTCGTGATCGACCCCACCGGGACCCGGGCCGTGGCGAGATCCGGCCAGAGCGACGCGAAGAGGTCGCGCGAGACCTCGCCGTGCCGCTCCGAGACCGCGTTCGCCCCACCCGTGAGGCGGAGCGCGAGCATGGCCATGTTGAACCCGTCCTGGGGCGACGCCGGGTGCCGTCCCAGCGCGAGGAGGTCGGCCGTCGGGAGGCCGAGCGACGCGGCGTACGGTCCGAGGACGGCCTCGACGAGGGCGTCGTCGTAGACGTCGAAGCCGGCCGGCACGGGCGTGTGGGTCGTGAAGACCGACCGCGCGCGGACCGCGCGGACGGCCTCCTCGAGCGGCTCGCCGGCCGCGAGCCGTCCGCCCAGCAGCTCGAGCAGGGCGAACGCCGGGTGCCCCTCGTTGAGGTGGACCGCCGCGTCGCCGAGCCGGAGGGCCGCAAGGAGGCGCCAGCCCCCGACACCGAGCACGACCTCCTGGCGGAGCCGGAGCCCGACATCGCCCGCGTAGAGCCGGCGCGTGATCGCGCGGAGCGCCGGCGGGTTGCCCTCGTGGTCCGTGTCAAGGAGGTAGAGCGGCACCCGGCCGACGTCCGCGCGCCAGGTCCGGACCTCGCAGGGCTCGTCGCCGATCCGGACCTCGATGGCGAGCGGCTCGCCCCCCGGCCCGAGGACCGGCGTGAGCGGCGCGCACGAGAAGTCGATCCGCTCCGGCGTGTCCTCCTGCCCGCCGTCGGCCCCGATCCGCTGGCGAAGATAGCCCTCGCCGTAGAGGAGCCCGACCCCGACGAGCGGGACGTGGAGGTCCGAGCACTCCTTGAGGTGGTCGCCGGCCAGGAAGCCGAGCCCGCCCGCGTACAGGGGCAGGGACTGGTGGAGCCCGAACTCGGCCGAGAAGTACGCGACCGCCGGTCCCCCGCCGTGGGCCTCCTCGAACCAGCCGCGCCGGCCGCCGAGGTCCTGGCGGTACCGCCGCAGCACCAGGTCGTACCGGGCCCGGAACGACGGGTCCCCGGCCGCGCGCGCCAGGACGGCCTCCGGGACGAGGTGGAGGAGGCGGAGCGGGTTCTCACCCGACTCGCGCCAGAGCGCGGGGGCGAGGTCGGCGAAGAGCGCCCGGGCCTCGGGGTGCCAGGTCCACCAGAGGTTCCCGGCGAGGTCGGCGAGATCCGCGATACCGGGGGGCAGCGGCCGCGGGCAGGTCACGGGACGACCCCTCCCGGCCCGGCTCGGGAGGCGCAGCCGGCCCGATCCGCGACAGGCGAGACCCGTGTACGTCCAGTTCGGCCCTCGATCATCATCACGTAATGGTACTGTTCGCACAGTGACAGTAAAAGATTCTGAATGGTCCCGGTGGAACCGGGAGGGCCGATCGCCAACGAGCGGTCGCGGAATGGGGAACCCGGGCAGGACCCACCTGTTTCGACACGCGTCGGAAGAGGCCTGGCCGCGGGACGGCCGGGGAGCGCGCCGGCTACGCCGCCGCGGTGACGGAGTACCGGTTGCCCCGGCCCTCGCGCGTGATCGGGGTCGAGCCCGCCGGGCCGGCGGCCGCGATCTCGAACGAGGAGTCCGTGACCGGCCGCTCGTACCGCCCGTCGTCCCGGTACCAGCCGAGCATGGACTGGACGCCGCGGGCGGCGCCGGCGTTCTCCTGGGTGAAGTCCGTGACCGCGAGCCGGCTCGCGTACGCGGCCCAGAGCGCCCAGATGCGCGCGTCGTCCGAGCGGCAGCCGTCGAGGACGATGTCGTGGGTGGACTTCACGAGCATCCACCCGTAGGTCGAGCCCTCGTCCGAGCAGTCCTCGAACCGGACCTCCGTGCCGCCCTGGACGTAGAAACCGGCGTTTCGGTTGTGGACCGAGCGGCAGCCCGTCAGGTTCGCGTTCCGGTGAACGTAGTACCCCGACATGAAGAACCGGCCGGGATCTGTGTTCCGCCAGCCGTTGTCCATGGAGATGCAGTTCTCGAGCGAGAGGTTCTCGCAGCGCGTCCGCGGCCCGATCTCGCGGCCCGAGGCGTCGGCCCGGGCGCCGGGCTCGAAGTGGAACCCCGACTCCCAGTTCGAGGCCGCGATGCAGTTGACGACCCGGCAGTCCTCGAGGTCCTGGCTCTCCTGGAGGTCGAAGCCCGTGATCCAGGGCGAGCGCGAGCCGCCGGCCTCGCCGTACCCGCAGAGGGCCGCGTAGCAGTTGATAAAGCGGGTGTCCCGGATCGTCCGCGCGACCCGGTCCGCGTCCTGGTTCATGTTGAACCCGTGGGTCGAGCAGTCGTAGGCCGTGCAGGCGTAGAACTCGACGTCCTCGACGTCGCCCCGGTCGGCCCAGACGAAGAAGATCCCGTTCCCGCCCGCGGGGAGCCGCCGGCCGGCGCTCGTCACGCTCGTGGCGAAGACGTCGCGGACCCGGACGTGGCTTGCCGAGATCCGGACGAAACCCTGCCCCTGGAGCCGGAGGTCGCGGACGACCACGTACGGGCTCGCGATCTCGATCGGCAGGTACGGGTCCGCGCTGTTCTCGAACTCCAGGACGGTCCGGCCCTTGCCCTGGCCCAGCAGGGCCGAGTTGCCCGGGACCATGACCCGGCGGGAGAGGTGGAAGGTCCCCTCGAGCAGGACGACCGTCCCGGCCGACCGGAGGGCCTGGTTGATCTCCGCCTCGTCGCCGGCGCCGTCGCAGCGGAGGACCGTGCCGGGCGGGATGGGCGACGAGTCGGCAGCGGCCACGTAGACGAGGCCGGCCCGGGGCTCCTGGTCCAGCGGCCGCGGCGCGGGCGCCGGCGGGAACGCGTACTCGCGCGGCGGCTTTGGGGCGGCGCGGGGGGTCGTGGTCGGCCCGGTCGGGAACGGCATGGACCACGGGTCGTCCGGGGCCGTCGGCACGAACTCCTCGGCATAGCGCTGGGCGATGGTGACGTGCGAGCCCGCGTCGCCCTCATACCGGATCACGACCCCCTGCACGGGGGCCGGGGCCGCGAGCGCCAGTACCCGCCCCCTGGTGAAGTTGCCCGTCCCCGACTCGAGGCGCGCGTCCCTGGTCCGGTCCTCGCCGTCGACGAGGACGCGGTAGTCCCCCGGCGGGAGCTCGGTGCCGCCCGCGTGGAGGATGCGGAGGGTCTCGCCGTCGTAGCCGACCTCGATCTCGAGGGGCGGCCCCTGCCCGGCGAAGACCTGCAGGTAGACCAGGGACGCGACGACCGCGATCACGACCACGAGGACGAAGACCGCGAGGAAGGCGAGGGCCGTCGGCGAGAGCCGGAGCCGCTCGTCCTCGAGGAGCGCGAGCCGGCGGGACCGGGGACCCTTCTCTGCGGCAACCATCCAGCACAGGAGGTGGGGGTGGATCGGCAATTACATTGCCGGTACGCGACGCATACCCTGATTACCCGCCACGCCTATCCTTCTGGAATGGAGGATGCCGACGAGCGGTACGTCGCCCCGGGCTGCACCCTCTGCCGGGAGGGAGCGAAACTCGTCCTCTTCGTGACGGGCCGGTGCGACCGCGGCTGCTGGTACTGTCCCCTCTCGGCCGAGCGTAAGGGGACGGACCTGGTCTTCGCCAACGACCGGGAGGTCCTCGGCGACGACGACCTGCTCGAGGAGGCCCGGGCCATGTCCGCGCTCGGCACGGGCGTGACGGGTGGCGACCCCCTCGCGGCGCTCGACCGGGTCGTCCGGTACTGCCGGCTGCTGAAGGACGAGTTCGGGCCCGGGCACCACGTCCACCTCTACACGGGCCGGGCCCCGACGGAGGACGAGCTCCGCGCGCTCGCCGGCCTCGTCGACGAGGTCCGGCTCCACCCGCCGCACGAGGACTGGGTCCGGGTCATGGAGACCCCGTACCCCGCCGCCATCCGGGCGGCCCGCGCCCTCGGGTTCGCGGTCGGGGTCGAGGTCCCGTCCCTGCCCGGGGTCGAGGGGCTCGCGCCCCTGCTCCCGCTCGTGGACTTTCTCAACATCAACGAGCTCGAGTGGGGCGAGTCCTCGGCCGACGGGATGCGGGCCCGGGGACTCGAGCTCGCCGCCCCCCTGGGCAACGCGGTCGCGGGCGCCCGGGACTGGGCCGCCCCCCTGCTCGGCGACGAAAAGGTCCGGTTCTGCTCGTCCTCGTTCAAGGACGCGGTCCAGCTCCGCGAGCGGCTGGTCCGGATCGCGGTCAACACGGCCCGGCCGTTCGACGAGGTGACCGACGACGGGACGGTCGTCTACGGCACGGTCCGGCCCGCGGAGGGGGTCGCGGCCGCGCTCGATCTCGCCGAGGGCGAGTACGCGGTGGTCGACGGCGCCCTCGAGCTCGCCTGGTACCGCCTGGCCGCCGGCCGGGACGCGGTGGCGGGCGAGAAGGCGATCGTCGAGCGCTATCCGAACCGGGGTATGGTCGTGGAGGTGACCCCGCTGTGAGGCTTCGCTCGCTCGTCGAGCCCGTGTACGAGCGGGTCCTCGCGCACCAGTGCACGGTCGTGCCCCGGCACATCGCGATCATCCAGGACGGGAACCGGCGGTACGCCCGGGACCTGGGCGCCGACACCGCGACGGGCCACCGGGCCGGGGCCGACACGACCGAGCGGCTGCTGTCGTGGGCCTGCGACCTCGGGATCGAGACGATCACCCTGTACGCCTTCTCGACCGAGAACTTCAACCGCGACCCCGACGAGCTCGGGGAGCTCTTCACCCTCTTCTGTGAGAAGTTCATGGCCACGGTCTCGGACGAACGGGTCCACCGGTACCATATCCGGGTCCGGATGGTCGGCGACCGGTCGCTCCTGCCGCCGACGGTGCTCGGGGCTGTCGAGGAGGCCGAGGCCGCGACGGCCGGGTACGACCGGTTCCACCTGAACATCGCGCTCGCCTACGGCGGCCGCAACGAGATCGTCAGCGCGGCACGGCGCATCCTCGCCGACGCGGCCGCAGGACGGGTCCGGCCCGGGGAGATCACGCCCGCGCTCGTGGACGAGAGCCTGGGAGACGGGGCGGCCGTCCCGCCCGTGGACCTGATCATCAGGACGGGGAGCGAGTACCGGACCTCGAACTTCCTCCCCTGGCAGGCGAACGGCAACGAGTGCGCGGTCTACTTCTGCGCTCCGTTCTGGCCGCGGTTCCGCAAGATCGATCTGCTCCGGGCCATCCGGGTCTACCAGCAGCGGATCGCGGCCAGCGGCCAGCCTCCGATTCGGCACGGTTAATAGGGGGACGGCGCAGAACAGTAATGCAGGGACATGTTCTGCCATCAGTGCGGCACGCGGATCGAGGATCCTGAGGACCGGTTCTGCTCCCGGTGCGGAGCCCTGCTCCACCGGGGCGAGGCCGAGGTCTCACCCGGTTCGGAACCGCGGGCCGGCACCCCTCCTGCGGAGCGACTCCGCCGCCCGGTCTCGGCCTGGCCCGACCACGGGCGCGAACGGGTCCAGCTGCCCCTGACCGAGCTCCGGCGGCGCCGGGCCCGCGAAACCGCCGAGCCCGTTATCCCCATGCCGCTGGGGGCGGCGCCTCCACCCACCGTGACGGAGGCCAGCGAGCCGACCGTCGAGCCGGAGATCCGGACGGATATCGAGACGGTGGCACCGGCCGTCGAGCCAGCGGACACTGCGGCGTCGCGGGCCGAGGCCGCGCTCCGGCGCATGGTCCCGCCGAAGGAGGAGTGGGAGGCCGAGAACCGCCCCGGCGAGGCCGAGCGGGCCAGCGTCCGCGACGAGTGGGTCAGCGCCCCTCAGGCAGGGGCACAGCCCGACGCCCCGCCCGCCGAGCCGGTCCGGGCGGAATCCCCGCCCCCGGCCGTGGAGGACCCGATCATCCCCTGGCTCGAGCCGCCCGTGCCCGTCCGCCCGGTGCCGCCGTCACGCGAGGCGAAGGAGGCGGCGGCGGAAGGGCCGATCGTCGTGCCGCGCGACTACGCCGAGAAGGACTCGCGGCAGCGGAAGGGGCGGCGCCGGCCCAGGGCGCGCGGCCCGCTCGTCGACCCGACCGCGATCGGCCGGGCGATCCGTCCCTCCTGGATCCTCGCTATCGCGGCCGTGATCCTGCTGACCCTGATCGTCTTCGCGCTCTTCCCCCCGGGCGGCGACGCGGCCGGAGACGATAACGTCAACCGCTTCACGCGCATGCCCATCCATACCATCGCCACGCCCGCCCGCCCGACGGCCGACACGCCCGCTCTCCCCGTGGAGACGGGCGTCGCCTCCACGGCCGGGGTACCGACGGCGGCCGACCCGACGGGGTACAACCTCTTCCCGCTCGCCACCGCGCCGCCGGCCACCACGACCGTGATCCCGACGACCGAGGTCGCCACTCCCGCCGTGGAGACCACGGTCGAGGCCGCGGCCCCCGCCGGGTCGACCGGCATCCGCGTCGTGATCGCGTCCGTCGGCGGGTGGTCGGGGACGATCGGCCAGCAGGGCGAGACCTACACCGAGACGCCGGTCGTCGGGAGCGGGAACCAGGTGCGGACGATCACCGGCCCGGCGACGATGGTCACGGTCAACCTCCAGAAGCTCGACCAGACCACGGACCCGCTCGAGGTCCGGGTCGAGCAGGACGGCATCGTGCTCAAGCAGGGCGTGACGTCCGAGCCGGTCGGGATCGTCGCGCTCTCGGTCCAGGTCTGACCGGACACTTTTTTTCAGCGCCCGAACCGGCGCACGCGCGACTGGTAGTCCCGGAGCGCCCGGAGCAGGTCGAGCCGCCGGAAGAGCGGCCAGTTCACGTCCGAGAAGAAGAGCTCGCTGTAGACCGACTGCCAGATCAGAAAGTCGGTCAGGTGGTCGCCGCCGGTCTTGAT
>CAZCUJ010000054.1:2436-8269 GCA_964501565.1 uncultured Methanospirillum sp. | reverse complement strand
GCAGTCGCGGTCCTCGTCCTCCGCAGAGAGTAACCCCAACCACCCCTCTTTTTCGCGTTGTTTCACCAGCCATCCCGCGCTCGAGAGAGCGCAGCGTGGATTGCATGCCGGGAGAGAGCGACGATTGCCAGACCGATCGAAATCCATAAATTTGCTCTGGGTTTATATCATCAGGACAGCTGATCTCCGGCGGCCTCTCTCCTGACGCCGATCACAATTCATTACGAAAGGGTAGAACTGCATGAAACTGAACGTCTTTCTTCTCGCAATGGTCGTTATCGCCTGTACTGGTGCCATCGCCGCCGGAACAGAGCACGCGGACGCCACGGTGAAGATTGCTCCGATCGGCGACTCGATCACCCGTGGTGGTATCGATTCGAACTCGCCGTATCCGAGCTACCGGTATTACCTCTGGAACATGCTCCGCAACGGCGGCTACGACGTGGACTTCGTCGGCTCGACGACCGAGCCGAACTTCCAGCAGTTCATGTTCGACCAGGACCATGACGGATACTCCGCCTATACCACTCAGATGCTGGCGGACGACATGGACCGGATCCTCGCGATCACCACGCCCGACGTCGCCCTCCTCTACATCGGGACGAACGACGTGCTGCACCCTGTGGCGATGAAGGACCGCATCGGTAACGTCGGCCGCATCGTGACCTCGCTTCGCGAGAAGAACCCGAACGTGCGGATCCTGCTCGCCCTGATCTCGCCCACCGGCGACGAGTTCCGAAATACCAACAACGGGCTCTACGACTATAACGAGGAACTGGTCGGCTACGCCCAGCGCACGACCACGGTCGCCTCCCCGATCGTGATCGTGGACATGAACACGGCATGGTCCGCTGCGCAGTTCGACCAGGAGGACGGTGTCCACCCGAACACGGATGGCGAGATCCAGCTGGCCCAGCGCTGGGCCAACGCGCTCATCTCGACCGGCATCGTCACTCCGGCCGTCCAGACCCCCGCGACGCCCGCGCCGATCCCGACGCCGACGGTCTTCGTCCCCACGGCACCCCCGATCCAGACGCCCACGCCCGCCCCGACCGTGGTCGTCACCGCGGCGCCGATCCAGGTCCCCGTCACGTTCGCACCGGCGGCGTCGCCAACACGCTCGATCTTCGGCGCGAAGCGCTACGCGCTCCGCCCCGGCATGACCGGTCCCGGCCTGACCACCTCCCGGTCGCAGGTCACGACCGGGTCCCAGCGACCCGGCAGCTCGCAGGACGAGGTCATGAGCGACCCGCTCGTACCACCGACGCGGCAGTTCCAGCGGTGGTACCCGGCCCAGCGCTGGGCGACCGGCCTCCGCTGACCGGTCCCGTCCCTCTTTTTACTTCAGCCCGACGACGGCCCGGTGCAGGACATCGAGCGTGCTCCGCAGGGCCCGTCCGCCGTCGCGCAGGTGATGGTAGACCTCCCGGCGCCGGAGGGCCTCCATCGCATCGGTTCCACGAAAGACCGCCGCGAGCCCCTCGATATAGGCGGTCTCCATGCGGTGAAGGGTATCCCGGCCCCTGCGGATACAGTCCCGCACGCGCTGCTCGTCGGTTGTCATGACACCGACTCCCTCGACGATGGTACGGGTGCCCTCGAGCAGCAGCCCCCCCATCTGACGGATCGCGTCGTCAGGGGTGACGCCGAAGGCGCGCATCTCCCGTGCCGTCTCGGCAGAGAAGTTCACGATGTAGTCCATCTGACGCGAGAGGCTGTAGAGGTCCGCGCGGTCGAACGGCGTGGAGAACGCATCGACCATCGTCTCCTCGAGATGGTACCGCATGCCGTCCAGGTCACGCTCGACCCGGAGGATCTCCTCCAGGCTTCCCATGCAGTTCGTGTCGAGCCAGGCGACAAAGGCCTCGACGCCCGCGAGCGTCTCCGCAGCCTGGTCGTTGAGCATCTGCAGGAAGTCATGCTCGAGCGGAAAGATCCGGTCGAGAAGGCGCCGGGGCGTGCCCCGGTCCCGTGGTTTGTCTGTATCAGTCATGATTGTTCATATCCCGAGAAGCGGTCCCACGAGGAGGATGACGATCGCGGCCAGGGCGGCCGTGGCGGGTATCGTGGTCACCATCGCGATCACGACCTCGTTCGCCGCCCGCCAGTTCAGCCGCCGGGGATTCTCGGCCACGCCCACCCCGATCACCGAGGTCGTGATGATGTGTGACGAGGAGACCGGCGCGCCGGCGATGGTCGAGGTGGCGATCGTCACCCCGGACGAGACCTGCGACGAGAGCGAGTGGACCGGTGCGACGCTGAAGATGCGGTGGCCGAGGGTGTTCATGACCCGCCACCCCCCTCCGAGGGTCCCGAGCCCGAGGAGGAGCGCCGCGCCCGCCCGGGCCCAGAGGGGGACCTCGAGCGTCGCCGTCTCTCCCGAGGCCAGGAGGACCAGCGCCACGACCCCGAGCAGTTTCTGCGAATCGTTGGCCCCGTTGAAGAAGGCCATGCCGAGGGCCGCCGCCCAGTTCGAGGCGACGATTCGGCGGCGGGCAACGCTGCGGCGGGCGTTTCGCAGCAGCACGGCCAGACTCCGCTGCACCAGGTATCCCCCCGCGAGGCCGATCGCCACCGAGGCGACGAGAACGATGATGACCTTGACGACGCCGTCGAGTTCGGGCACCGGACCCGTCAGTTCCGCCAACCCCCAGTTCACGGACCCGAGCCCCGTCCCGGCCACGGCGGCTCCCATGAGACCCCCGATGAGTGCGTGGGTCGAGGACGAGGGAAGTCCCCTCCACCAGGTGGCGATGTTCCAGGCGCTCGCGCTCGCGAGCGCGACGAGGAGCACGACGAGGGTCTGGGCCGGCTCGGTCACCTCGATCAGCCCCGAGAGGGTGAACGCGACCGCGCTGCCCCCCAGGATGGCGCCCAGCACGTTCATCGAGGCGACGAGCACGATCCCCTGGCGGGGGGTGGCCGAACGCGAGGCGATGAGCGTCGCGGCGATGGCCGCAGCGTCCTGGAACCCGTTGGTGAACGTGAACGCGAATGCGAGGAGCAGAGCGGCGACTGCAACGAGTTCCATGATCCCTTCCGGCCTGATTGGCGCAGGGGAGATAAATAGACATCCTCGTACCATCGCTCGAGGCCTCGCCGGGGGCTCGCGGGACTTCGCGAAAAGAGCGCAACGTTTATCGTTAGCCACTACCTGCAGCTTGAGTATGCCTTGCCGGTCCTGCTCCCACCCCCGACGATCGTTCGTACTCGCGCTGGCCCTCGTCTGTCTCTGCGCCATCGTGTACGGGGCCGGCGCGGTGAACCTCGGTACGGGTACGTACCAGGTCGGTTCGGTGGGCGAGGCAGTATCGATACCCATCGTCCTCGACTCGGTGCCGGGCGGGCTCTCGGGCTACCGGGTCTCCGTGAGCCTGACCAATCCCTCGGTCGCCACGATCGCCTCCGTGGTCTTTCCCGAGTGGGCCTCCCTGAAGTCCGTGTCGCAGCTCCCCGCGAGCCAGGTCACTCTGCAGAGCGTCGACCTGTCGCAGACGGTCCCTCTGGGCGGCACGCGGATCACTCTCGCCACCCTGACGGTCCGGGGCACGGCGACGGGAACCACCGGCATCACGATCGTCGCCGACCCGACAATCGGGGTCCAGGGCCGAAACGGGGATATGTATCCGGTCGCCGTGACCCCTGGCACCCTCACCGTCGGCGGTGGGCCGGCGGGCCCGGTCCAGACGGCGCTGCCGACGACGGCGCGGCCGACACCGGTGCCGACGATATCCGTCCCGTCGCCGGTCCCGACGGCGACCGTCCCCATGGTGGCACCGACCGCGGGGGAAACGACGACCGTGGCCACGAGCACGGTCGTGCCGCCGACCCCCGGCACACCTCCGGGCGGCGTGACACCATCGGTGCCGACATCGATACCGACCGGTGACCCGACGCGGGCGCCGACACTCCTGGTCCCGGTGACCGTGCCACCGGGCGCACCTCCGACGCAGGGTCCCGACCCCGGAGACTCAACCGCTCCTCCGTATTCCTACCCGACCTCCTCTCCAATCCGAATCGTGACCGCCATCCCGGTCATGACCTCGATACCGGCCATCGTCGCACCGGTGAGCCCGGAGGGGACGCCCGTCCCGACCGTGGTGGCGCCGGGTGCTGTCCGGCCGACCTTCAGCTTTGGAAAACGGTACGCGATTGGCGACCCCGGGTCGTACATCGGCACCCGGTTCGGCTCCGGCGGGACCACGATCGAGCCGGGGACGCGCGCGGTGACGACGGCCGGGCCGACGTTGAAGCCCGGGAGCCGGGCCTACGGCCTCACGCCGCCGGAGGGCAGGTTCATCCGGTGGTACCCCGAGGCGCGGTGGAAGGCGGGTATCAGGTAACTGTCCCGGAGCCCGCTCGTGCCGGAACGGGAGGCACCTCGTCTCCGTTCTCTGACCCGCGAATGGTCCATTCGCCGGCGGTCAGGTATCGAACAGGTAGCACAGGCACGGCTCCGTCCTTCACCAGGTTCCCGTTGCATCCGGAAGAATGAACCCGTGGCTGCGACCGATCGCAGCGACCACTTGCGGGTCGATGGTGGACGCCGCCTGGCGCTTCAACCACCCCTACCACCTCCGGCCTCGCTCTCTCCGGGTCTCCCGGACACGGTACCGTAACTGCGCGCCGGAGCGGATACCCGCCGGTTCGGCGATGCCGGTCTGCTCCCCGGAAGCCATCTGCGTGGTCCCGCCGTGCCTCCCGCGCCCGTCCCCTCCCTCGACGACGACGCGAAGGACAGTTCACCAATATTATTTGCAAAACTTTATCGGATCGAAGATGAGAGTGACGAGCATCAAGGGGATGTTGGGATGAAAGCACTCTCCTGTGCACTGGTCCTGCTGTTACTCTGCGCCTGCGTGCCGGCCGTTGTGGCCGAGGAGAACTACCTGTCCGTTGCGAAGTGGGGCACTGGAGGGTCCGGAGACGGACAGTTCAGTTCTCCCAGGGACATCGCGGTTGACAGCGCGGGGAACATCTATGTCGTCGACAAGGGGAACTACCGTGTCCAGAAGTTCACGTCGACGGGGAGTTTCGTTACGAAGTGGGGGACTCGGGGAACCGGGGACGGCCAGTTCAAAATGCCAGCAGGAATCGCAGTTGACTCCTCGGGGTATGTCTACGTCGTCGACATCGAGAACAACCGTGTCCAGAAGTTCACCTCGAACGGTGCCTTCGTGACCAAGTGGGGGAAGAACGGCGGCGACGGGTCATCGGGCTCCGGGAACGGGGAGTTCTTCCAACCCGAAGGAATCGCTTTCGACGGCGGGGGGAATATGTACATCGCCGAAGGCGGCAACCACCGCGTCCAGAAGTTCACGTCGGCGGGCACCTTTGTCACGAAGTGGGGCAAGAACGGTGGCGACGGGTTTATCGGCTCAGGGGACGGGGAGTTTTTTGGTCCTTCTGCAATCGCTATAGATGGCGCGGGCAATGTCTACGTCGCCGACGGGGGTAATGCCCGCGTCCAGAAGTTTACATCGGCTGGCACATTCCTTACCAAGTGGGGGGCCGAGGGCTCCGGGGACGGGGCGTTCCACTATCCCGAGGGCCTTGCGATCGACGGCGCTGGCAACATCTATGTCACCGACGGTTTTAACGACCGCGTCCAGAAGTTCACGTCGGCGGGCACCTTTATCACGAAGTGGGGCGTCTACGGCTCGGAGGACGGGGCGCTGGCCGGCCCGGAGGGGATCGAGGTCGACGGCGCTGGCAACGTCTATGTCACCGAAACGTACAACAGCCGGGTCCAGAAGTTTCGACGGGAGGGAGCGACCCCGACAACGACCGCAACTACGGTCACGACAACTACAGCCACGACAACCACGACAAC
>CAZCUJ010000054.1:0-2336 GCA_964501565.1 uncultured Methanospirillum sp. | reverse complement strand
CACGACAACTACAGCCACGACAACCACGACAACGACACCGACCGTCACTCCGGCTGCCGGGGAGACCTATCGCTCCACCGGGTCGTGGGGCACCTACGGATCCGGAAACGGGCAGTTCCACAACCCCGTCGGGGTCTGGGTCGACGGCTCCGGCACGGTCTTCGTCGCCGACGAGGGGAACCACCGGGTCGAGCGGTTCACGTCGGCCGGCGCCTTCCTCGGGACGTGGGGGTCGTCCGGCACGGGGGACGGACAGTTCAGGTATCCCTGGGGAATCGCGCCGGACGGAGCGGGGAACGTCTACGTCGCCGACTCCTACAACCACCGAATCGAGCGATTCACCCCGACCGGCACCTTCCTCGGGAAATGGGGGAGTTATGGCACCTCGAACAGCCAGTTCAACTATCCCAACGGCCTGGCGGTGGACAGCGCGGGGAACGTCTACGTGACCGAATACCATAACCACCGTGTGCAGAAGTTCAGCTCGAGCGGGGCCTTCGTCACGAAGTGGGGCAGGAACGGCGGCGCCGGCTCGTCGGGCGCCGGGGACGGGGAGTTCAGTACCCCCCTGGGCATCGCCGTCGACAGGGACGGGTATGTCTACGTGGCTGACAGGAATAACCACCGCGTCCAGAAGTTCACCTCGGGCGGTGTGTTCGTTACGAAGTGGGGGACCAAGGGCACCGCGGACGGCCAGTTCTCATCGCCCTGGGGTGTCACGGTGGACGACGCAGGGTTCGTCTACGTGGCCGATACCGGCAACAACCGCATCCAGAAATTCTCCTCGACCGGGGTCTTCGTCACGAAGTGGGGGGCCTCTGGCTCCGGAGACGGCCAGTTCAACCAGCCACAGTGCCTCGCGGTGGACGACGCGGGCACGGTCTTCGTCTCCGATTACGGTAACCACCGCGTCCAGAGATTCGCGAGGGAAGGAGCGATACCGGTCATCGTCCCTGGAGGGTCCTCCGCCCCTCGCGATCTGAACGGGGACGGGAAGCACGAGGACACGAACGGCAACGGTCGCAAGGACTTCGCGGATGTCGTCCTCTACTTTAACCAGATGAGCTGGATTGCGGTGAACGAGCCGGTCACGGCGTTCGACTACAATGGCAACGGCCGCATCGACTTTGCCGACGTCGTCTGGCTCTTCAACAGCCTGTAACCCTTTTTCAATTGCCATGTGAACGAGGGAAGGGCTGAGGCAGTCGTGGATAACAAACTTGCTTTCAACGGGAATTTGAGTCCGACAGCGGAACCCGTTCTAGCTTGGCCTCAAAGAATTGGGAACTAAGGAATACTCCTGGACCCCGCAGGCGAGAGCTATAGATCTTAGTTCAAATCCTTCGAAAAACGGGGGAGGCGCCGAGCCATCACCCTCATCGATTCTGCTGGACCTGGAGTAAAGCTTCAGCGAATTTGTCGTGATGACCAATCAAGTCTTCGCGTTCGATCTGGTGATGGTCGCGCTCTCCGACGAGGTGGCGCCGCTCTGCTCAGTGGTTGGCAGATGGTGCTGTCGCGAACGCAAGAAAGTTAGATTTCGATTACCTGACCCTGATGTAATTGCAACGGGCGATGGAGGCACTCGACCCGTTCGGGTACTTCAGCGTGAGTTTTATCGTCTTGTATCCGGTGGTTGTGTACTTATGGTACACTGCCTTTCCGTACGCGCTCTTACCGTCTCCAAATGTCCAGTACCAGGAGGACGGGGTGCCTCTGGCCGAGCCGACGAACTTGAAATTCGTGGACCGGGTGCCGACCCTGGGATAGGCAGAGATAGTTGGAGTGGGACAGACCCCGCATCCGCCAAAATGAATGGTGTACGTCGAACTCCATACACTCCCGTACTTCGTCCTGAATCGGTACGTTCCCGGCGAAGAGCGCTTGACCTTCCAGCCGATATACCCCTTGCTGTTGGTGTATCCACCGGTGACATAGGTCCAGCTCCCGCCACTCTTTGACTGATACAGCTTGACATATTTGTTGGCCGCTGGTTTACCGGCAGAATACCAGTAAAAGTCCAGATCGGCGTATACACCGGGTAGGGACCGTCTGATACAAGGCGGCCGATGCGGAAACCTCGCCATCAGCGGTCCCTTTCTTCGTGATATCAGTGAACTGAATCCCTGTGGCGCCGACGAGCGTGGTGCAGGTGACGAGGATCACCGTGAGAGTGATGAGAAAGGCAATAGACCGGATTCTCACGGCAAACAATTCGACAGAGGCACGAAAAATGTATCGAATTGTTTGCCGTGCCTGTTTTCTTGAAAGGTATCTGACATACAGTGCGCATATAGTGAGACTGTTGGAACACCGACCGTCTCCGATATCGAATT
>CAZCUJ010000053.1:0-8596 GCA_964501565.1 uncultured Methanospirillum sp. | reverse complement strand
GCTGGACGCCGAGGGGGAGATTTGAACTCCCGAGGCGCAAAGCGCCATCGGCTTTCGAGGCCGACGCCTTCCCGGACTAGACTACCTCGGCAGAAGTGGCTTAGAATATTCGGCTCGGGGTCGTATAAGCGTATCGAACAGACCCGTCTCGTTCCACGACCTGGTCCTGCGCGTGCGGTTGCTGAGGAAGCGCCGGTTTCCATCCATCCCCGTGCTGCGGCCCGTCCGCAGGGCCTGGCCACGATCGGCAGAATCGACTCCCGCCTCGACGGGTCGTCGGTAAGGGCTCCCACCGGCCGGCACCGGCCTTACTGTCCCCCGCGGGTGAGCAAAGGATTTATCTATTATCGTGCTACATGTTAGCACAGTACAGGGTGCGAGAGATGCTCGAGACGAAGGGAGTTTCCAAGTGCTTCGGAGGGCTGACCGCCCTCTCGAACGTGGACCTGCAGGTCCGCGAGGGCGAGATCCTGGGCCTCGTCGGGCCGAACGGCGCCGGCAAGACCACGCTCCTCAACGTGATCGCCGGGCTCTACCGGCCCGATGGCGGCTCCGTCTCGTTCCAGGGCGAGGACGTCACGCGCCACTCCCTGGACCGGCTCTGCCGGAGCGGTATCGCCAAGACCTTCCAGCACCCCCAGTCCTTCCCGGGCATGACGGCCGTCGAGAGCGTGATGGTCGGCGCCTGCTTCGGCAACCACCACACGCCCACGCCCGTCGAGGCCCGCCAGGAGGCGCTCGAGTACCTCCGCTTCGTCGGGTTCCCCGAGGAGAAGGTCGACCGCCTTCTCGCGCACCTCAACCTGATGGAGCTCAAGCGCACCCAGCTCGCCCGCGCCCTGGCCTGCCGGCCGAAGCTCCTCCTCCTCGACGAACTGACCACCGGGTTGAACCCGCACGAGGCGAACGAGGCCGTCGGGCTGATCCGGAAGATCCGCGACAACGGCACGACCGTGCTCCTCATCGAGCACGTTCTCCGCGTGATCACCGGCGTCTCGGACCGCGTCGTCGTGCTCGACAAGGGCGAGAAGATCGCCGACGGCCCGCCGGCCGAGGTGCTCGCCAACCCGCGCGTGGTCCGGTCCTACCTCGGCGCCCCCCGCGCCTCCTGAGGCGGCCCGTGCTCGATATCCAGGGTCTCGACGTCCTGCACGGCCGGCTCCAGGTCCTCTGGGACCTCTCCCTCTCCGTCGAGACGGGCGAGATCGTGACCGTGCTCGGCCCCAATGGCGCGGGCAAGACCACGCTCGTCGAGACCATCCTGGGCCTGAACCGGCCGGCACGCGGCGCCATCCACTTCCAGGGCGAGGACCTGGTACCGCTGCCGACCTTCGAACGGGTCCGGCGCGGGATCGCGCTCGTGCCCGAGCGGCGGGAGCTCTTTCCGAAGATGACCGTGGCCGAGAACCTGGCGCTCGGCGCCTACACCCGCACCGACGCCGACGGCGCCGACGCGCGGATCTACGACCTCTTCCCGGTCCTCGCCGAGCGGAAGGACCAGCTCGCGGGCACCATGTCCGGCGGCGAGCAGCAGATGCTCGCCATCGCCCGCGCCCTGATGGCGCGCCCGCGCCTCCTGGTCCTGGACGAGCCCTCGCTCGGGCTCTCGCCGCTCTATGTCTCGAGCGTGCTCGACTCGATAGCGGCTCTGAACCGCGAGGGATTGACCGTGCTCCTGCTCGAGCAGAACGTCCGGTCCGCCCTCGAGGCCTCCCACCGCGGTTACGTCCTGGAGAACGGGCGGGTCGCGCTCGAGGGGCCGTCGGCCGATCTCCTCGAGGACCCGCGGGTCCAGTCCTCCTACCTCGGCCTCTAGACCCCTTCTACGGCGGGGGCTCTCCCCGCCGCCCGCGCCAGTCGCGCAGCCGCTCCGGGAGCGAGATTAGCCCCTTCGGCAGGAAGATCACGATCACGATCAGCAGCAATCCGATGATCACGAACCGCGCGTAGGTCAGCCCGAGCCCGCGCAGACCCTCCCAGAGAATGGTGATCGCGATGGTCCCCACGATCGGCCCGGCGAGCGTCCCCAGGCCGCCGCTGATCGAGTAGATGATCGGCCAGAACGAGTAGTCCGTGCCGAAGATCTCGGGCGTCACATACCCGAACTGGTGGACCTCGAGCGCGCCCGCGATCCCGGCCACGGCCGCGCTGACGCCGAACGCGAAGAGCTTGTACCGGACCGGGTCGATCCCCGAGGCCCGCGCCTCGGTCTCGTTCTCGCGGATCGCGGCGAACGCGAGCCCCGTCCGGCCCCGCATGAGCTGGCGGAAGACCAGGAGGATCACGAGCAGAACGCCGAGTACCAGGTAGTACTGGACGAACGGCGCGAACGGCACCGAGGACGGGACCAGCGGCGGCGCGGCCGTCCCGTCCCAGCCGCCGGAGATCCCCGCGAACGGGCTGACCATCAGGGTCTGGATGATGATCGCGAAGCCGAAGGTGACCATCGCCAGGAACCACTCCTTGAGCCGGACGCAGGTCAGGCCGATCAGGACCCCGATCGCGGCCGCGAAGACCCCGCCCAGGAGGCAGGTCGCGAGCGGCGGGATCCCGAGGCCGGTCGCGAGCAGGGCCGAGGCATAGGCCCCGAGGCCGAAGAAGGCCGCGTGGCCGAGCGACCCCTGCCCCGAGGCGGCCAGGAAGTTCCAGGCCTCGGTGTAGATGATGAAGACCAGCGCGATCGAGGCCGTCGTCAGCAGGTAGAGGCTCCCCTGGGCCAGGAATGGCACGACGAGGCCGACCGCGAGTGCGATCCAGGGGAGAGAGCGGGAGAGGCGGGCGAGGTCGAGGGCCACGTCACTCCCCCCGCTCGCCGAAGAGCCCGGTCGGCCGGATCACGAGCACCGCGATCAGGACCACGAACGAGATCGCGTCCTTCCAGGCCCCGCCGAGGGTGAATGTCGCCGCGCTCTCGGCCACGCCGTAGAAGAGCCCGCCCAGGATCGCGCCGGGGATCGAGCCCAGGCCGCCGAGAATAACGATCGCGAAGGCCTTCACGGCCGGCACCGAGCCCATGTACGGGTCGAAGACCTGGCCCGAGACCGCCCAGAGCGTCCCGGCCGCGCCCGCGAGCGCGGCGCCGATCCCGAACGCGAGCATGTCCATCCGCTCGACGTTGATCCCCGAGAGCTGGGCGGCCTTCCGGTTCTGGGAGGTCGCGCGCAGGGCCAGCCCGAACCGCGTCCGCCGGAGCAGGACGGAGAGCCCGGCCAGCATCCCGGCCGTCGCCAGGATGATGATCAGGTAATCGAGCGGGAGCGAGAACCCCCCCAGGTTGATGACAACCGACTCGAACGGCGAGCGCAGCGACTGGTAGTCGCTGCCCCAGATCAGGGCCGCGCCGTTCTCGAAGACGTAGATCAGTCCGATCGAGAGGAAGATCTCGTTCAGCTTGTGCGAGCCGAGCACCGGCCGGAACGCCAGCCGTTCGATCGCGACTCCGAGGAGGAGCAGGACCGGTATCGTCGCCCCCAGGAGCAGGTACGGGTTGATGCCGGTCGCGACGAAGAACGACCAGGTGACGTAAGCCCCGACCATCAGGAGCGTGCCGTGGGCGAAGTTCACGGTCTTCATCACGCCGAAGATCAGGTTGACGCCCGTCGCGAGCAGGATGTAGATGCAGCCGGCGTAGAGTCCCCAGAAAAGGATCTGGAGGAGGGTGCCCGGGTCGATCGCCACACACCCCCGTTACCGGGTCACGCGTTCCCCGGGCGATACCAGCCGGGGAGCTGGAACTCGGTCTCCTTCAGCTCGTCCGGCCAGACGATCGTCGGCCGGAGCTCCTGCGTCGCGGCGTCCCAGTGGAGCTGCTCCATGTAGAGATTCGATCGGCTCTCGCGGAAGGGGTTCGCGAACGAGATCACACCTCCTTCCATGGACTCGATCATCTCCGGAACAGCGATGGTCGTCAGGGTTGTTATTACCTCCGCTTTCTCCGCGGTGCCGGCCTCCTCGACGGCGGCCGCGGCGACGTAGACCCCCTCGTAGGTCGAGGCCCCCATCATCCCGGGAAAGCCGCCGAACCGCGCCTGGTAGTCGTTCCGGTACTGCTCGACGCGGGCGCTGATCGCCCCCCGCGGGACCGCGTACGGGGAGAACCGGCTCTCGATCACCGAGGCGTCGCCGTACTGGCCGAGACCCCGGTAGTAGTCGGGGTCGTCGTTGCACTCGACCGCGAGAAAGATCGTGTCGAGGCCGACGTCGCGGCGGGCCTGGGTCAGCATCGGCACCTGCTCGTTCAGGAACGCGGCCGGGTAGACCACGTCGGGTCTGGTGGCCTTGACCGAGGTCAGGAGCGACCGGAAGTCGGTCTCGCCCATCTTGTAGCCCTCCTCAGCGACGATCTCGATCGGCAGCCGGTTCTCCGCGATCGTCTCGTTCACGGCCTCCAGGACGCCCTTGCCGTACGGGCTGTCCTGGTAGATCACGGCCAGGCGGAGCGGCTGGGCCTCCGGGCGGCCGAACTGCGCGGTGACCGCCGGCCGGATCACCTCGTCCATGAAGATGGTCGTTTTCGCCCCGTAGTCGTCCGTGGTCGGACAGTGGTGGAAGATCATCGAGGTGTTGATGTCCGTGCGGCGCGTGATCGTCGGGCTCGAGGCGCCGGTTACAAGGTACGGGACTCCCTTCTCGGCCACGATCGACTGGTGGGCCGTCACGACGGCCGACGAGAACCCGCCGACGAGGAGGTCAACACGGTCGTCGGTGATCATCTTGGTCACGGCCTTGATGCCGCCCTCTCGCGTGGACTCGTCGTCGCCCTGCACGAGCTCGATCGTCGCGTTCCCGCCCAGGCTCTTCACGTAGACTCCGCCCCGGGCGTTGATCTCGTCCGCGGCCAGCTGGGCCGACTGCCACATGTCCCGCCCGGTCGTCGAGGCCGGCCCCGTCATCGACGCGACCACCCCGATCTTCAGGGTGGCCGGCGCGGTCGGCTGCGTCGTGCAGCCGGCGACGAGCGCCGCCGCCAGCACGAGCCCGGCCACCAGGACCAGGTATCCAATCTTCATCATCTCTTCACTCCTGACGGCCCCCGGCCCGGGAGGCCGGGCCCGCCCCCTGTATCCGGAGCGGCCTTCAGCCACTCCCCGGCTGGTACCAGTCCGGGAGCTGGAACTCGGTCTCCTTCAGTTCGTCCGGCCAGATGATCTTCGGCCGGAGCTCCTGCTTCGCGGCGTCCCAGTGCAGCTGCTCCATGAAGAGGTTGAACTGGGCCTCGCGGTTCGGGTTCGCGAACGAGATCGCGCCGCCCTGCTGGGACTCGACGATCTCCGGGACGCGGATCGAGTTGAGCGCGTTGATCAGCGCCCCCTTGTCCGTGGTGCCGGCCTGCTCGAGCGCCGCCGCGGCGACGTAGACACCCTCGTAGGTGGCCGCGCCCATCATCCCCGGCGAGGCGCCGAACCGGGCCTCGTAGTCGTTCCGGTACTTCTCGACGTTCCCGCTGATCGGGCCCTGCGGGATCGCGTAGGCCGAGAACCGGCTCTGGATGATCGAGAAGTCGCCGTACTGGCCGAGGCCCTTGTAGTAGTCGGGGTCGTCGACGCACTCGACGGCCATGAAGATCGTGTTCAGGCCGACGTCGCGGCGGGCCTGGGTCAGCATCGGGACCTCCTCGTTCAGGAACGCGATCGGGTAGACGGCGTCGGGCGACTTGGCCTTGACCGAGGTCAGGAGCGTCCGGTAGTCGGTCTCGCCCATCTTGAAGGGCTCCTCGGCGACGACCTGGACCTTCAGGCCCTTGGACGCGATCGTCGACTTGATCGAGTCGAGCGCGCCCTTGCCGAACGGGCTGTCCTGGTAGATCACGGCCAGGCGCAGCGGCTGGTCCGCGGGCCGGCTGAACTTCGCGTTGACCTCCGGACGCATCACCTCGTCGATGAAGATCGTCCCCGCGGCCGCCGAGGCGTCCGTGATCGGCGCCAGGTGGAACATCATCGAGGTGTTGATATCCGTGCGGCGGGTCACGGTCGAGGACGACGCGCCCGTGATGATGTACGGGATCCCGTGCTCGGCCACGATCGACTGGTGGGCCGTCACGACGGCCGACGAGAACCCGCCGGTCAGGAGGTCGATCCGGTCGTCGGTGATCATCTTGGTGACGGCCTTCTGTCCGCCCTCTCGCGTGGACTCGTCGTCGCCCTGCACGAGCTCGATGGTCATGTTCTTGCCCAGGCTCTTCACGAAGACACCGCCGCGGGCATTGATCTCGTCCGCGGCCAGCTGGGCCGACTGCCAGACGTCGCGACCGGTCGTCGAGGCCGGCCCCGTCATGGAGGCCACGACCCCGATCTTGAGGGTGTCCGTCGAGGCCTCCGTGCCGGTACAGCCCGCGAAGCAGGCCGAGACCACGAGGAGACCGACGATTGCAGCTATCAGGTGGGCTTTCATGCATCTTCCCCAAAGTGCTATGCTATAGCATAGCATGCATTCCTTATCAAGGCTTCGGGCCCGCCCTCGTCTGACGGTATTTATACGCCCGCGGCGAACGTAGAGAGGGCATGGCGGCGATCGAGACCTCGGGGCTGACGCGGCGATTCGGCGAGCTCGTGGCCGTCGACGGGGCCGACCTCGCCGTCGACCACGAGGTCTTCGGCCTCCTCGGCCCGAACGGCTCGGGCAAGACCACGACCGTGCTGATGCTCACGACCCTGCTGCGGCCGACGGCCGGCTCGGCGCGGGTCGCCGGCCACGACGTGGTCCGCGAGGCCGCGCGGGTCCGCGAGCGGATCAGCTACGTGCCGCAGGACATGGCCGTCGACATCAAGCTCTCCGGGCGCGAGAACGTCTCGTTCTACGCCGCGCTCTACGGCGTCCCCGGCCGGGACCGGGTCGACGAGGTGCTCGGGATCCTGGGCCTCTCCGACCGCGCCGACGACCTGACAGGGACCTACTCGGGGGGGATGCGCCGCCGCCTCGAGCTCGCACAGGCCCTGGTCCACGAGCCGGAGATCCTCTTCCTCGACGAGCCCACGCTCGGTCTCGACGTCGCCGGCCGGCGGGCCATCTGGGACCACGTCGCCGACCTCGCCCGGCGGGGCATGACGGTCTTCGTGACCACGCACTACATGGACGAGGCCGACCGGGCCTGCGACCGCGTCGGGGTGATCGCGAAGGGCCGGCTCGTGGCCGTGGACACGCCGGCGGCGCTCCGCTCGCGGCTCGGCGGCGAGCGGGTCGAGCTCGCGACGGACCGGCCGGCGCCGCCCGTCGCGGTGGAGGGCGCCCGGCTCGTGAGCGCCGAGGCGGACCGGCTGGTCTACCACGCGGACGACGCGGCCGAGGCGGTCCCGGCCCTGATCGCGGACCTCGCCGCCGCGGGCGTCCGGGTGCGGGGCCTCACGGTCGCGGCCCCCACCCTCGACGACGTCTTCCTCGCGCTCGCCGGCCGGCAGGACGGGGGCGGCGGGTTCGACTACCGGAGCTTCCGCAACCTGCTCCGGAGGCGCTGATGAACGCGGTCCTGGCCTACTTCCTGCGCGACATGCGCCGCTGGCTCCGGGGCCGGTTCAACGTCTGGTCGGCCCTGGTCATGCCCGCCGCATGGCTGATCTTCGTCGGGCTCGCACTCCCGACCCGGTTCACCGAGAGCTACCTCGACTTCATCGCCCCGGGGATACTGGTGCTGACCATGCTCTCGGCCGGGATGCAGGGCGGCTCCTCCCTGATCTTCGACAAGATCCTGGGCTTTCTCAACAAGTTCCTCGCGCTCCCCTCGCCCCGCGAGGCGATCCTCTTCGGCAAGATCCTCTTCACCACGGTCCGGGGCCTGCTCCAGGCGACCGTGATCATGTTCCTCGCGATCCTGCTCGGCGCCACGATCTTCTCGCCCGCGATGGTCGGGTTCGCCTACCTCGTGCTCCTGGTCTTCGGCGTCCTCCTCTCGGCCTTCTCGACAGCTCTCGCGCTCTACGTCGAGGACCACGACGGGTACGCCGCGGTCAACGCGCTCCTCTCGATGCCGCTCTTCTTCACGTCCTCGGCCCTGATGCCGTACGACGTGATGCCGTCCTGGCTCGCGGCGATCGCGCGGTACAACCCGGTTTCGTGGGCGATCGACGCGATCCGCTCGTTCGCCGCGCCCCCCGTGCTCTGGGCGAGCCTCGCGGGGCTGGGCCTGCTCGCGCTCGCGATGGTCGCGGGCTCGTCGTACCTCTTCCGGCGGGTCACGGTCTGATCGGGTTCCGGGCGGGGGCAAGGCCCCGGGCCGACCGAGCGGTTAAGCGGTCCGGGGCCGGATCTCCTGTCGTGATCCCGTACCGGGCCTGGGGCCGGCCGCCGTTCTCCGTCGTGCTCGTCCACGGCGGCCCCGGCGCCCCGGGGGAGATGGGCCCTGTCGCCCGGGAGCTCTCGGCGCAGACGGGGGTCCTCGAGCCGTTCCAGTCGGCGGACTCCGTCGCGGGCCAGGTCCAGGAACTCGTCGCGCAGCTGCAGGGGCACGCGGCCCTGCCGGCCGTCCTGGTCGGTCATTCGTGGGGGGCCATGCTCGCCCTCCTCGTCGCCGCGGCGTCTCCCCGGACCGTGGCGAGGCTGGTGCTGGTCGGGTCGGGCCCGCTCGACCCGTCCTCGGCCCGGGGGATCATGGCGGCCCGCCTCG
>CAZCUJ010000052.1:6296-8671 GCA_964501565.1 uncultured Methanospirillum sp. | reverse complement strand
TTGGCCGAGAGCTCGGCGAGGACCCCGGTCGGCATGCCCAGGTCGAGTCCCACGTCCATGATGTGCCGGACCCGGGCCCCGCCGCCCGTGACGACCAGGACTTCCTCGGTCCCGAAGAGCTCGCCGATCTCCCGGCAGAGGGGGTGCATCACGGAGCGGCCGTAGTCGATCGCACCGTGGCCCCCGAGCTTGATCACGTTCAGCTCCGGGGTGACCCGGATGCGGTCAACGCCGCCGGTGCGGGCCATCAGTCCCTTCCTGACGAGGCTCTCTCCCCGCAGCGTCGATTCCATATCGATCCGTCCTGGCGTCCTTTTCATACCCGCAAGTATTTCTACTCGGAGATATAGATTGGGGCCGGCCACCCGGACCGGGTGGGGTGACGACCATGAAGATCTACGTCCGCGAGAGAGTCAAGATCGGGGAGGGCGTCCGCCAGCCCCGGTTCATCGTCCTGGCCGTCCAGGGCGGGGACCTGCGGGTCTACGCGCACCACTTCCGCAAGACCGAGCTCGAGCAGATGGCGAAGGACTCCGGCGCCGAGCTGGTCTTCCTCGAGCCGATGCCCGAGGAGGAGCGCGGCTCGAAGAACCCGGAGGGTGCCGGCCCCTAATCTTCTTTGCCGCCGCCATCGGCCGGACCGGGACAGAGTGCTGCTCGGAGACGGAGGCGCTCCCGGGCAGTGACCCGTACACACTGTTCGTCACGCGGACCGAGTGACCCGGTACGGACCGGCACGCTCATCGTCACGCCCGTGCCAGCAGTTCTGAAGAACCGCGGGTTGCCGGAATGACGATCACCACCCCCTTTGCTGACCGCACGGCCCGGCCGGAGCTCGCCAACGAGGCTGCCGGCGCGGTCGGCAACTTCGGGACGGTTCTCCCGCTTCTCTTCGGCGTGGTGCTCGCTACCGGGATCGCCCCGGGGCCCGCGCTCCTCTTCTTCGGCCTCTGGTATATCATCGCGGGCCTCGTCTACCGTCAGCCGATCCCGATCGAGCCCATGAAGACCGTTGCCGTGGTCGCGATCGCCGGGCAGGCGACGGCGGGCGAGATCGTCGCGTCCGGGCTCCTTCTCGGCGCGCTCTTCCTGGGACTCGGGCTCGCCGGTTGGATCGACCGGCTCGTCGCCGTCATCCCGGTCCCGATCACCCGCGGTGTCCAGTTCGGCCTGGCCCTCCTCCTCGCACGCTCGGCTCTCGTCTACGGGATCGGCGACCCGGTCCTCGCCGTCACAGGCCTTGCCGTGGTCGGCGCGTTCATCCTCGTCCGGCAGCGATGGGCCGTACCCGACCTCTCGGCCGTCGCCATCCTGGTGCTCGGGGTGGCGCTGGGAATCTTGGCGGGCGGGCTCCCGGTGCCCGCCACCCCCGTGCCGTACCTCGCCCTCCCCGCTGCCGGGGACTGGCTGCCCGCGCTGATCGTCCTCGTCCTCCCCCAGGCCGTGCTGACGCTCACGAACTCGATCGCGGCGACCGAGCTCCTGGCCCGCGACCTCCTGCCGCGTCCTCCGACGGCGGGTCTCCTCTCGCGGATGATCGGGGCCATGAACCTGGTCGCGGTGCCGCTCGGCGGCATCCCCATGTGCCACGGCGCGGGGGGCCTCGCGGCCCAGTATCGCTTCGGTGGGCGGACCGGCTGGTCGAACGCGATCGCCGGGCTCGTGCTGGTCCTGATCGCGGTCTTCGCGGGGAGTCCGGCCGTTGTCGCGCTCTTTCCGGCGGGCCTGCTGGCGGCCCTCCTCCTGGTGGTCGCGCTCGAGCTTGCCCGCGCGGGCCTCCGGACGGACGCACCGGTGCCGACCCTGGTGGTTGCCGTCGTATCGCTCTTCACCTCCCTGACTGTCGGATTCGTGGTGGGATGGGCCGTCCTTCTCGCGCTCGCGCGCTGGAGACCGAGACGCCCCCCCCGTTTTTCGGAACTTGTTTAACCATTAAGTGAAGTACACCGTACCCGTGATGGGAGAGAGCGCATGAATGACAACCTGGGCGGTGAGGGACTCCTCGTCCGGCCGATCGGGTATCTCCGGACGCCATTCGCCGACCCGACCGGGATGCCGATCCAGCCGGCGGGAGCGAAAGGCGTGCGCGGCGCCGTCGAGGTGCTCCCGGAGTTCTGCGGGGGGCTGGCCGACCTGGAGGGATTCAGCCGGATCATCCTGCTCTACCACTTTCATCGCTCCCGGGGGTACTCCCTCCGGGTCGTGCCGTTCCTGGACAACTGCGAGAGGGGTGTCTTCGCCACGCGGGCGCCGCGGCGGCCGAACCCGATCGGGCTCTCGGTGGTCCGGCTCGTCGCGATCGAGGGGTGCCGCCTCGAGGTCGAGGACGTCGACGTCCTGGACGGGACGCCCGTGCTCGACATCAAGCCCTACGT
>CAZCUJ010000052.1:0-6196 GCA_964501565.1 uncultured Methanospirillum sp. | reverse complement strand
GGGCCGTTCGAGCTGGTCGTCGCCTCGTTCTCGCTCTCGATGGTCGACATCCGGGCCGCGCTCGAGAAGATGCACGCGGCGTGCTCGGGCGAGGTCCACCTCTGGTGGTTCCTGACGCCGCCGCCGTGGGGGCGCGTCCTCCACGAACTCTGGCCCGAGGTTCACGGCGCGGAGTACCACTTCGAGCCGATGGCCGGCTGCCTCTTCAACGTGTTGCTCCAGATGGGACTGTATCCCGCCTTCGAGCTCGAGTTCACGGGGAGCGTGCACCGGTACGGCACGCTCGAGGAGACCGTGGACGAGTTCGCTCACCGCATGAACCGTCGGGACGGCACCCACGATGACGTGATCCGGGAAGGAGTCCGCCGCCTCTTCCGGCAGGAGCGCGACGGGATCTGGGTCCTCGACCATCCTGCCTGGCAGGCCCACATCTGGTGGAGCGCCCGCGACCAGGCCATCTCGGAGGGGATCCACCCTGTGTACTGAACCCGCGCCCGTCGGGAGGGCGTGATGGGCACGCGCCGCGAGTTCGCCTGCCAGAGGTGCGACTACCGGGCCATCGTCTCGGGCGGGGACGACTGCGGGTTCTTCGTGGCGACCCGCACCGTGGTCTGCTCGCGATGCAGGGAGGTCATGGACGTGGTCAGCTCGGAGACTCCCTGGGACCCGGGGACCAGCGCGTCCTTCTGCTTCCTCCGCTGTCCCACCTGCGACGGCATGGTCCGACCGTGGCGCTATAGTGCCTGCCCGCGCTGCGCGGGCCGGATGGAGCCGGACCCCGCAGGCGTCGTGATCCACTGGGATTAAAAAAACCGGCCCGCACCCCGGCGGCTCACTCCTCGAGCATCACGGCCGGCAGGACGTGGACGACCCTCGGTCGAAACGCGACGAAGGCCGGCATGTCCGTGTCGAACTCCCGCTCCGCCGCGAGCCGCGCGGTCATCCGGACCATAAGCGAGAACCCGCCGCAATCGACCATCATGCCGACATAGGGGCCGTTCGACTCGATGCTCGTGATCGTGCCGGGGAATACGTTTCGCGGATGGTCCGGCGGCTCCTCCTGCAGGAGGTCGATGTCCTCTCCCCGAATGAGGACGTCCACATCGTCCGTCCCGTCGGTGATGACCCTCTTGGCCAGGATCGTCTGCCCATTCACCTCCACCTCGGTCAGGTCGTCGCCCCTCGAGAGGATCCGTCCGCGGAGAATATTCTCGATCCCTACGAACGAGGCGATAGCCCGCGACCTCGGAGATTGGAAGACCTCCCTCGGCGCGCCGACCTGCGCGATCCGTCCCTCGATCATCACGGCGATCCGGTTCGAGAGGCGCTGCCCCTGGAGCAGGTCATGGGTGTTCATCACGACCGTCATCCCGTGCTCCTGGTTCATGGCCCGGACAATCCGTTCGATCGTTGCCGTCGAGGTCGGGTCGAGGTTGGCCGTGGGCTCGTCCAGGAAGAGGACCTCCGGCTGGGTGACCAGGACGCGTGAGAGCGCCACCCGCTGCTGCTCGCCCCCGGAGAGGTCGCGTGCCTGGCTCTTGATGTACTGCGAGAGCCCGACGGCCTTGAGGGCGTCGCGCACTCGCCGATCGGTCTCCTGGCGGTCCAGCCTCCGGTACTGCAGTCCCAGGGCGACGTTCTGGTAGACGCTCGTGTTGAAGACGATCGGCTTCTGGAAGAGCATCCCCATCCGGCGCCGCAGCTCCAGGGAACGGCCCTCGCCCTGCGTGTTCACGCCCAGGACAGTGATCTCGCCTGATGTCGGCGACTCGACCAGGTCGAGAAGTCGCAGGAGCGTACTCTTCCCGGACCCGCTGGGCCCGATGATTCCCAGGATCTCCCCCTCGTGCACGTCGAGGTCGATCCCCTCCAGCACCTGCAGATCGCCGTAGGCCTTGGAGACGCCGCGGGCCGTAATCAGGTCCGTCATCGTTGCTGCACCAGGTTCAGGGCGACGTTCACCAGCAGTGCCACCCCGAGGAGGATGATACCGAGCGCGATCGAGAGAGTGAAGTTCCCCATGGAGGTGTTGAGCGAGATCGCCGTTGTCAGCACGCGTGTGTACCCCCGGATGTTGCCGCCGACCAGCAGTACGGTCCCCACCTCCGCGATCGCACGTCCGAACCCGATCAGGACAGCGGTGAAGATCGCGAACCGGACCTCCCGCAGTACCGTCCAGATCGACTGGACCGTGCTGGCTCCCATCGATATGATCGTGTACCGCATCTCACGGTCGATATTGCTCATGGCAGCGACGGTGAGCCCGGTGATAAGCGGAATGATCAGGATCGTCTGCGCCACGATCATGCCGCTGGGGGTGAAGAGCAGCCCGAGAAAACCGAACGGGCCGTTCCGCGAGAGGAGGAGAAAGGCCAGGAGACCGATGATTACCGTGGGCATCGCGTAGAGCGTCTGGAGGGTGTTGATCACGCCGCGCTTGCCACGGAACTCCTTGAAGTAGATGAGCGCCCCCAGCGGGAGGGCGATCAGGGACGCGAAGAAGGTGGCGGAGAGGGAGACGGTGAGGGAGCGGAGCGTGATCTCCACCACGGTGGGGTCGAGCGAGATGATCAGGTTGATCGCCTCGATGAACCCCTGGATGATCTCGTTCTCCGTGATCCCCGACTGCAGGAGCATTACCTCATCTCCTGTTCATCGTTCCCACCTCGCTCGATCCGGTACCCTACGACTGCCTCACGTCCCCACTTCCATTGAGCGATCACGCAATCGGCACGGAGCAGGTGCAGTTGAACTGCGGGTCTGCGCAGGCCGTCCCATTGAGCGGCGTGAAGAGCGGCTTGCCGAAATCGCTGGCTCCGAAGTTGCCGATGAACGCCTGTCCCTCGTCGGAGATCAGCCAGTTGATGAACCGGTTGGCGTCCTGGACCTTCGCCGACGGGCATTTCTCGGGGTTCATGGCCATTGCGCTGTACCGGTTCAGGAGCGCCGGCCCCTCGCCCACGATCACCTCGAGGTCGAGGTTGGACTGGAACGAGAGGTACGTCCCTTCGTCCGTGAGGGTGTAGCCGCGACGCTCGCTGGTCTGGGTCAGCGTCTCGCCCATGCCCTGCCCGATCTCGATGTACCAGGGCTGTCCCTGGACCTGCGTCGTGTAGTTGTACCCGGCCCGCTGCCAGAGGGTCCGCTCCGCGGAGTGCGTGCCCGAGTTGTCGCCGCGCGAGACGAAGGTCACGCCCGGTGTGTTGTTCGTTCCGGCCTCGTAGATCTGCCTGAACGCGTCGACCGGGTCCTTGTCCCGGATCCCCGCGGGGTCGTTCTCGGGGCCGACGATGATGAAGTAGTTGTAGGCGAAGCAGCGGGCATTTATCCCGTAGCCCTGGTCGATGAACGTCTGCTCCAGGGCGGGGGCGTGGACCAGCACCAGGTCGGCATCGCACCGCCGGGCGGTGTCGAGCGACTGCCCGGTGCCCTGGGCGAGGAACTGGAGGTCGACGTTGTTCGCCGGTTCGTATACACCCTCGATGGCCTCGAGCAAACCGGTGGCGTCGAGGCTCGTGGTGGTCGCAATCCGAAGAATGTTAGCGCTTCCCGGGGTTCCTGTTACCGCCGGTGTCGGCGTCGTTGCATTGGGCTGGGGGGTCGTCGTGCAGCCTGCACCGAAGAGGAGCAGTGCTGCAACAAGGGCGAGCCCTGCTACCGTGATGAGTTTTCTCGAGACCATAACGGGACAGAATGAGCGGATGATTGTATAAATTCCTTGCTACCAGGGTAATATCAACTGGTTAACAGTTGTTGCGTATTCGGTTCAGTTTTTTACCGGACGGGAGGCTGTTCCTGGCGCCCCGTCCCTCGTTGTAACGGTCCGGTCCGGCACTCCCGGCGTGGTCTCCGGGGCGACGGAGGAAGAGCGGCTCTCGCCTCTCATCCCGGTCGAGGGATTCTTTTACCTGGAGCAGCACGGAGGCGCGATACGCCAGCATTCGCCCTGCCGAGCTTCGTCTCGAGCCACCGGTGGCCAATCGGATTCCGCCCACCCGTGACAACCCCCGGCGACACGTCCGTCCACGCCCTCCCTGGACGGTTCGAGGGTGGGTGGTCGAAGGTACAGCCTCCGACCCTGCATGGAGGGACGTGCAGTACCCGGCGACCACTCCTGGGCCACCGCGTCGCGCTCCACCTCATCGTGCCGTTGCCTGCTCAACCCGGACGCACCTGGCGAGCCCGTCGACCCTGGCCGATACAACCAGCACAACGACCGGATACCGCGCCTCGACGATGGTGGGAACCCCGGTATTCTGCCTAAAAAGGACGCGAGGGAACAGCTCCCTCACGACGGCCTGAACGAGAGGACGTACGCCACGCCGGTTCCGCCGGCGTTGTGGGCTCCCGTTACCAGGCGTCCCCCGTACGCGGCGAGGGAGTACCCGAACTCGTCGCCGGCCTCGCCGTCGGACGCGATGAGCGTCCGAATCTCGGGCCAGGTGCCACCCTTGCTGCGGTAGAGGTAGATCGCCCCCTGGTCGTCGTTCGCGCCCGCGTCGGCCCGGTTGGCACCGACCGCGATGATGTCTCCCGCGATGGCGATCGACTGGCCGAACTGCGCGTTGGCGTCCGCGTCGCTCGCGACGAGCTTGCTGACCAGCTCGAATGAGCCACCCGTGCGGGTGTAGACGTAAGCCGCTCCGGCGTTGTTCGCGCCGGGCAGGTCCGCCCGCCGGGCGCCAACGGCGATCGTGGTGCCCTCGGTCGCGATGGAGAACCCGAAGTTATCGTCCGCCTTTCCGTCGGGTGGCGTGATCTTCTGGACCTCGGTCCAGCTGCCTCGCGCTCCCTCGAAGACGTAGACCGCCCCGGCGGTACGGGGGTCGGCGTTCCGGGCGCCGACAACGATCAGGTTGCCCTGCACCGCGACCGATTGGCCGAAGTACGCGCCGGGCGTGGCGTCGCTGGCCGTGAGCTTCGCTGTGTAGGTCCAGGTTCCGCCCCGGTTCAGATAGACGTACGCGGCCCCGACGTCATCGGCCCCGAGGTTCTCCTTCCGGGCGGTGACCACCAGGAGATTCCCCTGGACAGCGAGGGCACGGCCGAAGTTGTCTTCGTTCTCCGGCTCGGGAGAGATGATCTTCTGGTCCTGGACCCACTCACGGCCGGCTCGCCGGAAGACGTAGACGGCCCCGGCCGTCGCGAGGTCGCCCACCTCGGCGAAACGGGCACCGACAAGGACGGTGGTCCCCTGGATCGCGACGGACCGGCCGAACTCGGCCCCCTCCGTCGCATCATTGGCGATCAGCGTCGCCTGGAGGAGATAGTCCTGCCCCTGCCGACGGTACAGGTAGACTGCGCCGGCGTTCTCCACGCCTCCGGCAGTCGCCGAACCGGCGCCGACTGCCACGTGGTCTCCCCCGATGGCGACGGAGCGGCCGAAGTCCGCCCCGTCGTTCAGATCGTCAGCGGTCAGTCTGACTTCGGTTACCGGGCCCTGGGCAGCCGCGACGCTGCAGGTGCCGGCGACGAGGACCAGGACCGTGATCAGCACGGCCCGGATAAAGTGACGGTCGTTCGTTCTCATGTAAGCCTCCTGAGATTCTCCAGCGTCGCGGCGCATCGCTGCCTCGAGACGGGGGGCCGGCCGCTCCTGGATGGGGATGTTGACAGCAGAGCAATATTTATGATTTTCCTTATTTGTCTTCCATGTGCGCGTCGACGGCAACGGTCAGCACAGCCCTTCGCCGGGCTTGCAAGCAGAACGATGTCGTCGCCACTCCCCCCCGTGCCCCAGGCAGAGCGGCATGGCACCATCAGAGGATTGATATCAACGGGGCTCCAAGTGTAGTACACCAACTGGTTTATCAGTTGATGTGAGGCCCATGAAGATCTATGTTCGTGAACGAATCAAGGTTGGGGAGGGCGTTCGCCAACCCCGGTACATCGTCCTTGCCGTCCAGGGCGGGGACCTGAAAGTCTACGCGCACCACTTCCGCAAGACCGAGCTCGAGCAGATGGCGAAGGACTCCGGCGCCGAGCTGGTCTTCCTCGAGCCCATGCCCGAGGGTGAGCGGGGATCGAAGAAGCGGTCCTGAGCGGCCCCTGACCACGGGTTCCATGCCGGTATCCCTCTTCGGGAGGGGTGCCGTGCGCCCCTCTCCTGATTTTTCTGTCAATGGTGATAGTGGTGCCGGCGATTCGCCGCGGACCAGCACCGTGACGTTCGCGGCAACGGTGCCGTTCACGGCCC
>CAZCUJ010000051.1:0-9202 GCA_964501565.1 uncultured Methanospirillum sp. | reverse complement strand
CCGGGCCACGACGACAGCGGGGGCGATGATTGTCGGAAGACGCCGCGGGGGAGATTTGAACTCCCGAGGTGCGGAGCACCAGCAGCTTTCAAGGCTGCCGCCTTACCGGACTAGACTACCACGGCCCCATATAGAACGGGCGCCGGCCCGATATCAGAATACCGGTCTGGGACACCCTTCAACTATCTCGGGGAGACGGGAAGACCTGACGGCGGGTCGCAGCTTCGCCCGGTGCTGTGAGGACGGGGAAGTGATGGCGCCACGGGGGCGCATCCTTTTCACCGGTCCGGGCCCAGGTAATACCATTACCGGGGCGTCATGCTCCGGCATCGCGAGCCTCCCCCATGCCCGCAGACGACCACCCCCGCCCGACACCCCCTCCCCTGGTGCCGAGCATGACCGACGAGTACAGCCGCATCTCGGAGACCGCGAGGGCAGTGGACCTCTTCGCCGTGCCGGCCACCTGCTCATACCTCGACTCCGCGAAGGAGGCCATCGGCGGGATGCCGCCCGGGACGCCCTTCGTGATCGTGGACTACGGGGCCGCCGACGGCGTGAACTCCAGCCACCTCGTCGAGACCATCGTACGGCACCTCCGCGTGCTGAACCCATCCCTCGCCGTCCGGCTGGTCTACGTCGACATCGCCGACCCCGCCCCGTTCGAGCGGTTCTGGGCGGGATCGCCCCTGGCGGCGATGGACGGGATCACTGCCGAGTACATCCAGCGGTCCTTCTACGAGCCGTTCCCCGAGCTCGCGGGCCGCGTCCACCTCGGCATCTCCTCGACGGCGCTCCACTGGCTCGATACGAGGGCTGTTGAGCCGGGCCTCTTCCGCCACCCCGGTTGCATCCAGGCGAACCAGCTCTCCGTGTTCGGGAGCGAGCGGTTCGCTGAGAAGTGGAAGGGGGACTACCGGGCGTTTCTCGTCGAGCGTTCGCACGAGGTGGTCGGCGGCGGGCTCCTCTTCATGGCCAACCTCGCCTGCCTCGGGAGCGGCCGCTGGCCGGCATCGGCCGGGTACGACACTCTCCGTGACGTCATCCACGCGCTCTACCGGGAGGGCCGGATATCGAAGGGCGAGCTCGAGGCGGTCTTCATCCATGACTACTTCGCCACGCCGGACGAGATGCGGGACGTCCTCGACGAGGATGCCGTCCGGCGGGACTTCTCGCTCCGGTTCTTCGACGCCGTGACCGTTCCCTGCGCCTACTACTCGCGGATGCACGCAACCCTCGAGGACGCCGCCGAGCGGCGACGGCTCGCCGATACGCTCTCCGGCGTCGTCCGGGCGTGGAGCGAGTCCTCGATCAGGGCGGGCCTGTCCGTCCGGGACGATGATATCGTGGACGAGATCTACCGCCGACTTGCCGACCGGTTCTTCGAAACCCCCCGGGGGCTGCCCTACCAGTACTGCCTGGTCGAGCTCGTCAGGAAGGTCGACCCCCCGGGATAAGACACGCTGCGCTCCTCCAGGGGCCAATGCAGCGTACGATACCATTATCCTGTGACTACCACCACTACGCATCATCTGGAGGCGTTACCGGAATGGTCGACCTCGTGACGATAGCGATTATCGTCGTCATCCTGATTATCGTCCTCGCGCTCGCCGCGCTGAGCATACGGATCGTGAAACAATGGGAGCGGATCGTCGTCCTCTATCTGGGGCGGTTCGTCGGGATCAGGGGGCCCGGCCTCGTTCTGATCATTCCCTTCCTCAATACCGTACCGTATACCATCGATTTGCGAGTGATCTCGACCTCGTTCACTGCCGAGCAGACCCTCACCAAGGACACGGTGCCCGTGAATGTCGACGCCGTCCTCTTCTGGCAGGTTACCGACGTGGAGAAGGCTGCGCTCCAGGTCGAGGACTACCGTGGGGCGGTTCTCCTCGCTGCCCAGACGGCGCTCCGGGACGTCATCGGCAAGACCGTCCTCGCGGACATGCTCGCGGGCAGGGAGATCATCGACAAGGAGCTCCAGCGGATCATTCAGGCCCGGATCGATGGCTGGGGTATCGACGTCCTCTCCGTGGAGATACGTGACGTCGTCATCCCGGCCCAGCTCCAGGACGCCATGTCCATGCAGGCTCAGGCCGAGCGCGAGCGCCAGGCCCGGGTCATCCTCAGCGACTCGGAGCGGCAGATCGCCCGGAGCTTCGAGGAGGCCTCGCGTATATACACGGACAACGCGACCGCTCTCCACCTCCGGGGCATGAACATGCTCTACGAGGGGCTCAAGAGCAATAACGCCGTGATGGTCCTCGTTCCGGCGCCGGTCCTCAACACAATGGGTCTCGGAGACGTCACCGGCCTGGTCGCGCTCTCCCAGACCATGAAGAAGAAGGGCGTGCTCCCCGACGAACCGGAGACACCGGGCGATCCCGGAGCCGAGTCCTGAGGCCCAGGACTCCGGACAGCCAGCCGAGACGCGGGCGCCGCCATCATTTTTTCTCCCGACGTGCCAGATCCCTGGTATGTCGTGCCCCGTGCGTCCCGCGCACCTCCTTGCAACAGCGCTCCTCGTGATCCTCCTCGCCGCCGGCTGCGTCTCGGACCAGCAGGGCTCCCCGTCCGCGCAGGGGAACGCATCACCCTCCGCTCCCCTCGTCTTCTACACCGAGGAGAACCCTCCGTACAGCTACCAGGCGAACGGCACTCCCTCGGGCCTCGCCGTCGACCTCCTCGAGGCAATTACCGCTCGGACGGGGAGCCCCGTCACTCGGGACGAGGTCCGCCTCGTCCCCTGGAGCGAGGGGTATCGGGCGGCCCTCGAGACGGAGAACACGTCCGTCTTCCTTACCGCCCGTCTCCCCTCGCGCGAGTCGCTCTTCAGGTGGGCCGGTCCCGTCGGATCCGACCGGAACGTACTCCTCGCACGCCGCGACGCGGGGATCTCAATCGGGAGCCCCGCCAACCTCGCGGGGTACCGGATCGGCGTGGTGAGCGATGACGCCGGGGTCCGGCAGCTCCTCGACCTCGGGGTGAGCGAGAGCCAGCTCGTGTCGGGCGGGAACGCCTCCGTGCTCGCCAGGATGCTCGAGAACGGCGAGATCGACCTCTGGAGCTTCCGCGAGGCGGGCGGGCGGCACCTCCTCGCGCAGCAGGCCGGGACGGACGCCTCGTTCGTGACCGCGTACTCACTCGAGGAGTTCGAGCTCTACTACGCCTTCAACCGGAACACCTCCGACGCGGCGGTGGCCTCGTTCCAGGCTGCCCTCGACGGACTCAAGGACGAGCGGGACGCCGCGAACATCACCTCATTCGACCGTATCCGCGGCCGGCACCTCCCCGCCGTCGGCCTCGAGCAGCTCGAGTACCTGGCCGAGGAGTGGGCGCCGTTCAATACCCTCGAGAACGGGACGGCCTCCGGCCTCTCGGTCGAGGTCCTCGAGGCGGTCTGGCGCGAGATCGGCGTCAACCTGACGCGCCGTGACGTCCGGGTCGTGCCCCTCGCCGACGCGCTCTCGCAGGCCCGAAACGCCACGGGCACGGTCGTCTTCTCGATCGCGCGAACACCCGAGCGCGACCCGCTCTTCCACTGGGCCGGGCCGTTTGCCGCGAGCACCTTCGTCCTCTGGGCACCCACGGCAAAGAACGTCACCATCGCCTCCGACGCGGACCTCGAACGGTATCGGATCGGGGCGGTGGAGGCGTCGGTCGAGAACGACCTCCTCGCCGCGCGCGGTGTCGATCCGTCGCGTATCGTCCACGGCGAGACGCCGGAGGATCTGCTCGCGAAGCTCGAGGGCGGCGAGATCGACCTCTGGGCGACCGGCGACCTCGCCGGCCGGCACCAGGTGCTGAAGTCGGCCAGCGACCCGGGCGCCTACGAGCCGGTCTTCACCCTCGCCGATGATGACCTGTACTTCGTCTTCGGCAGGGACGTCCCGGATGCCCTCGTCGCCGCGTTCAAGCGCGCGCTCGAACGGGTTCAGAACGCCAAGGACGCCCGCGGGGTCAGCGCCTACGAGGAGATCGCTTACCGGAACCTCGGGGTCGGGTGCGCCCGCCCGGCGTACGCCGACCAGGAGGTGACGGACCTGGTGGACGCGACGGCGACTTCCATCGAAGCGGACGCGGCCGGAACGCTGCGGCGGATCAACGCGGGCGAGGCGCCGTTCCAGGACACGGAGCACGCGGATCTCTACGCCTTCGTCTACGACACGAACCTGACGATGGTCGCTCACCCCAATTCACACCTGGTCGGCGCCAGCCTCCGGGGTAAGACGGATGTCGCCGGGACGCCGTTCCGCGACGAGATCCTGGCGGGAGCGCTCGCGAACGGGACGGGCTGGGAGGAGTACGTCTACACGCAGCCCGGCCGGATGAACCTGTACCACAAGGCCACCTACTACCGCCTCGCCACCGGGTCGGACGGGGCAACATACGTCGTCTGTGCCGGCACGTATCGGCCCTGCGCCTGATCCTTTTTCTGCGGGAGTCGACGGGCACCGGCCCGCTCGCACCCTCCGTCCCTCGCTAATGACCGCGGCGCGTGATCCCGCCCAGCCCCGCATTGTCAGGGACATTTCGGTAGACACTTACCATTGGAATACCACACCGATACGTATGCAATACCGTTGGGTCTGGCCCGTCCTCCTCGCGGCCCTACTCGCGGTCCTCGTCCCCCCGGCTCTCGCCGTAGAGCCGGCAGGGTACGGCCACGTCTTCCCCGCCCCCGACCCCTCCGACCCCGTCGACGTCCCCTCTCCCTCTCCGGCGGCCCCGCCCAGGAGCGTCACGGCCCGGATCTTCCCCGCCGCGGCCGACCCGCAGCCCACCTTCGCGCCGCTCGAGAACAGCCCCACCGTCTACGTCATGGCCTGCGACTCGACCCTCCCGCCCCCCAGCGTGACGCCACCCGAAACGGTCAACGAGACGTCCAACGTCACGCCCAACGGCACTCCCAGCGCCCCCCAGGTCTTTGTCTGCGACGGCGCCGGGGACGAGGTCGAGATCAACGCCGCGCTCGCCGCCGCCCAGGGCGGGGTCGTCGAGCTCCTCGACGGGAACTTCCGCTGCGCCGGCCGCATCACCCTCCAGCCCCACACCACCCTCCGCGGGCAGGGCTCGGGCAAGACCACCATCGAGATCGTCGCGAAGCCCGGCACCACCGGGTACCTGCCCGTCGCCGTCTGCGCCGAGTACGTCAACGTCGGCGGCTTTACCCTCCGCGGCAACGGCTTTGTCATGGTCACCCGGAGCCACGTCCGTGTCCGGGACATCCACGCCACCTGCGTCGACCTCGACGGGACCTGGCGCACGGCTTCCGGCAACGGCATGTTCTTCGTCTGGGTCGCCCCGCCCGTGAACGTCGTCGACGACGTCGAGTTCTACGAATGCTCCGCCGTCAACGCCCACACGCACGGCTTCAACATGAACCAGGACTACCGCGACGGGGTCGAGCGGACCATCTCGAACGTCCGGTTCCTCGACTGCCGCGCCATCGGCTGCGGCTACGGCGTCGCAGGCGATCCCGGGATCCCCTCGACCGTCACGTCCTCCAACCAGTCGCGCTCGGAGTGGATCACCGGCTTCGACCTCCACGAGTGGCAGGACCTGGTCAACTGCGAGGTCGTCAACTGCCTCGCCTCGGACAACTGGGAGTCCGGGTTCCACCTTGAGCCCGGCGCCCGATACGGCTCGAACGGCCAGAACATCGGCCCGAGAACGGTCTCGAGAAATATCGTCTTCAGGAACTGCATCAGCATGAACAACGGCCAGCGGAACACCTACGCCAACCACTTCTTCATGTCCGGGTACTACCTCTCGCGCGACACCCACCTCGAGGACTGCCTCTCGTTCAACAACCGGAACTGCGGGTACTACGTCCACGGCGGTGAGTCGAGCTCGTTCAACGGCTGCACGGACGTCGGAAGCACCTACGGCTGGAAGGTCTGCAAGGCCAGTTCGGACATCTCGATCACGGGCTGCACCTCCTCCAACAACCCCCGCTGGGCGCTCTGGCTCGCCTTCTCTCGGCGAGTGCTGGTCGACGACTTCCGGCACACGGCGGTCGCGAGCGACCGGGGGTACCAGTCCATCCTCGGCTGGTACAAGGACGAGGCAGCATATCAGCTGCCCGTGACCGACTCCTCGTTCGAGATCACGGCATGCGGCAACGGGATGCCGATCATCAACCAGGACGGGAGCGGGAATACCTACGCGCTCTCCCGCGAGGGCACGGCGAATGGCGGACTCGTCGCCGCCGGCTTCACGGCTGCTCCGGCCCAGGGCGGCGCCCCCCTGACTGTCCGTTTCACCGATGGCTCGAGCAACGCCAACCGCTGGTGGTGGGACTTCGGCGACGGCACCAGCTCGTACGAGCGAAGCCCGGTCCACTCGTACGCCGCGCCGGGCAACTACACGGTCAGGCAGATCGCCGCGGACGAGTTGCAGTACGACGACGAGACGCGGGCCGACGTCGTCAGCGTCACGGGTCCGGTCACGGCATCGTTCTCGGCCTCGCCGACGGCGGTGCCCGTCGGCGGGACGGTCCGGTTCACGAGCGCCGTGGAGGGGAACCCGTATACCTACGCCTGGGCCTTCGGCGACGGCGGGACGTCCTCCGAGCCGAATCCAGTCCACGTCTACACCCGGGCAGGCACCTACCCGGTCTCGCTGACGGCTGCGAACCCCCAGTACGCCGGCACGAAGACCATGCCGGACCTGGTCACAGTCTACGACCCGATCCTCGTCTCGTTCGTGATGAACCAGACGGCGGGAACCATCCCGGTCACGGTCGAATTTGCCGACACCTCGATCGGCGGCCCGACCTCGTGGCGCTGGGAGTTCGGGGACGGCGCGACCTCGACTGATCGGAACCCCGTTCACACCTACGCGTCTCCCGGGACCTACTCGGTGACCCTGACCGCCTGTAACGGCCCCGTCTCCAACACGACGACGGCCCGCGACGCCGTCAGCGCGTCGGTCCCGCCGCCGGTGATCCGGCCGGCCCTGGCCACGGTGCCCGGCGGCGCCGTGCCGCCGACCGACACGGACGGCGACGGAGTATACGACGACATCAACGGCAACGGCCGCGCGGACTTCGCGGACGTCGTGCTCTACTTCAACCAGATGAGCTGGATCGCGGCGAACGAACCGCTCGAGGCCTTCGACTACAACCGGAACGGGCGGATCGACTTCGCCGACGTCACCTGCCTCTTCAACACCCTGTAACCCCCCCCTTTTTAGTTGTCGGCCGACACTCCCGGGGGAGTGCCTTATATCCCCGGACCGCCAGTGGTTCTCCGGTGAGAGTATATGGGACTCAAGGAGAACTTCACCCCCGAGGAGTGGCAGAACCTGGTCAGCCTTCCGTACGCGGCCGCGATGATGGTCATGATGGCCTCCCCCAATCTCCTCGGAGTCTGGGGCGAGACCAAGGCGATGATGCAGCAGCCTGCGAGTCTCGCGGCGGCCAGCGGCTCGTCGCTCGTGGGCCTCCTCTCGGCCGAGATGCAGTCGCGGGCAAAGGAGATGGTCCAGGAGCAGCAGGCCGACTGGAAGCGCGACCAGGCCGGGTACCGGGCGCGGACCCTCGAGGCCGCACGGGCCGCGGCCGCCGCCCTCGAGAAGGTCCCCGCCGAGGAGGCGGATGCCTACCGGCAGTGGGTCCTGGCCATCGCCACCCGTGTGGCCGAGGCGTCGAAGGAGGGCGGGGCCGTCGTGAGCGAGCCGGAGCAGGCGGCGCTCGCCGAGCTCGCCGGGGCACTCGGCACCGGCGCGCCCTGACGGCTCGGCGCCTGGCTCACCCCGCGTTCGCGAGGGGGACCTCGGTCCCCCCGCCCCGCCCGTCTCAGAACGCAATCATTCTGCGGGCCCATGGACGCGGCTATCTACCGGACGTAATGTTTTGGGGTAGGCGTAATTGAGGTCGCCGTTGGCGCGGTCGTAGAACGCGATCCGCGGCGTGCCATCGTGGGCGAGCTTGAGGGACGCGGTGCCGCCGTTGCTCGAGCCGGCCGGGGCAACCGGCTCGGTCGTCCAGGCCGTACCAGCCCGGGCAGCGTACACCAGGTCGCCCGTCGCTGCATCGAAGTAGGTTACCCGGGGGTTACCCTTGTTGTCCAGCGCGAGGGAGGTCGTACCGCGGGCATTCCGTGTCGCGTCCACGACCTCGGTCTTCCAGGCCGTGCCGTCGAACGACGCGAGCATCACGGTCCTCGGGTCTTCGGGGCTGAACCCCCGCACGATGTAGCTGATCTGCGGCCGGCCGGACTTGTCGAGCGCCAGGGACGTGCCGGACCCGTCGACGATCCCGGTGGAGACCGCGGTCACGATCCTCCAGGTCTTTCCGTCAAAGGCCGCGTAGTCCAGGTCCTCGAACGTGTCGTTGTAGTAGCTGATCCGCGGCCAGCCGAACTTATCGAGCGCGAGAGAGACACCGCCGTCACCCCTGCGCTGCGGTGTGTCTGCGGTCACCGTCGTGATCTTCCACCCGGTAGTACCCTTTATGGCGTACATCACATCCCTGGTGGTGGGGTCCCAGTAGGCGACGCTTAGCCATTCATTTTTGTACACCGCCCCGGAGGAGTCGGGGCCGACATCTCCCGTACCGAAACTAGGTCCCCACATCCACCAACCAGGTCGGTAGTCCATGTTAATCAGAATGTTATTGTGAGTGAAGAAGATCCGGTAAGTGTCGTCTATCCGGTAAGTGTCGTCTTTCTCCAGCACGAGCGAGGTCGAGCGTCCCACCGGACCAGACGGCAACCTCCTGAAATTGCGGCTGACTTTCCACCCGGTCAAGCCGGTCGAGGCATCGCGCCAAATGTATGCGATCAGCACATTATTCTTCGGAATGTCAAGGTAGCTGATCGCCGGGTTGTCCTTGGCGTCGAGTGCAAGGGACGCTCCCTCTCCGACATCGCCGTTAGAATCCACGGTCTCGACCTGCCAGATCGTAGCCGACGCCGTCCCGATACCGAGCGTTACCAGCAGTAGTACTGCCAGGAGGGTGGGCGGCAGGATCGTTCTCCATCGTGAATTACACCTATCTCTGTGCATCAAGTATCCTCCCGTGGCGGCGATCTCCCCGTGGATGGGGGGGAAGCGCCGACGTGAACCGTCCCCTCCGCCATGGGACGGGAAACGGAACGTGAAGGGGACCCCGGCCCATGGGAGAGGAACGGATAAAATAGGAAGTAGATTATTGTATTTATTTTATTGCCGTGCAACATTGCACGGCAACTGCAGTCGT
>CAZCUJ010000050.1:0-9221 GCA_964501565.1 uncultured Methanospirillum sp. | reverse complement strand
GCACTTGTTCCGGATGTTCAGGCCGATCAACAGCGGCGTGATCTTCTCGATGATGGATGCGCGCTCGAGCGGACCGCAGTCGATCACCCGGATCCCCGGGATCATCTCGATCAGTGGCGTCACCGTCGCCTTGGCATCCTTGTCGTCGCCGCAGATCAGGCAGTCGCAGTCGATCTCTTCGTCGAGCTGCATGAACCAGGTCTGCGAGATGTTGTTGAACGCGCAGATCACCTTCGCGTCCGGCACGATCGCCTGTGCGCGCTGCGCGGCCGATCCCTCGGGCAGGTACAGGCACTTCGTGGCCGACCCGCCGATGGCCGACTCGAGGGGGCCCGTCGCGTCGAGCAGGGGCTTTCCCGCCGCTCCCTCCTTGATCGAGAGCAGCGTCTCCTTCTGCGCCGCGAGCGGCACGGTCAGGACAAGGACGTCGGCCTCTTTGGCGGCGTCCGGGTTCGCCATGGCCCGGACGTTCGTTGCGCCCGGGATGAGTTCCCTGACCTTGGCGACGGCCGCCTCGGCCTTGTCGATGGTCCGCGAGCCGATGATCACGTCCTGTCCGGCCTGGACGAACCGGGCGGCAATGCCGAGGCCCTGCCCGCCGGTTCCACCGATGACTGCAACCTTCATTCTTTCACTCCCTCTTCCTACAACCAAGAGTTCGGCCGGACAGCCTTCTTAAAACCTCGATCTACTGGGGATCGGTAAACCTTCGCGTTCAAATATCGGGAGCCATTTGGTCGAGAGAGAACACGTGCGGGACACGGGATCAGGTACGTGAACCCGGCAAGACTTCAGAGATCGCGCGGATCCGGGGCGGAGAAAACCCGCTCGGACCTGTGAGGCGCCGCACGATCGCTCTCTGCCTGGTGGATCCGGGAATGCGCTCGGTTTTGAGGGGCGGATCAGCCGGACGACCGGGAGTCCCCGAAGCCGCGATCCCAGCCGCCAGGCGTCTCGGCGGAGGTCCCGTCCATCCCCTCCGAGACATCGATCATGAACGAGGCGAGCTCGCCCGAGGGGAGTCGGAAGACATAACGGGAGATCCAGGGGAAGTCCTCGCGATCCCGGTACCGGACCGGCCGGGCGACCTCGGGGCGCCCCGTGGCGTGTACGCGGCGGAGCATCTCGCGGACCTCCGGCACCCCCACGTCAGGGAACACCTCGAAGAGACGTCGGCCGACCAGATCGTCCCGTTCGAACCGCAGGAGGTCCGCCGCCACCCGATTGACGTCCGTGACGACATAGTCCTGCTCGTTATCGACGGGCCTGTAGATCAGTACGCCGTTACAGGTGTCCTCGAAGAAGGAGCGATACCGCATCTCGAGGAAGTTGGTGGCTGCGAGATCCTCCTCGACCTGCTTCTGGTTCGTGACGTCGAAGAAGATCCCGTTCCAGACCGTCTCGTTCTTCAGCCGGATCGGCTGGGAGATCCCGCGAACGAACAACTCCTCGCCCGTCGGACAGAGGAACCGGCCCTCGAAGAACCAGGGGGCCACGCGGCGGATCACGTCATGGATGGAGTCGATCATCCTATCACGGTCCTCGGGGACGACACATGCGATGAAACGCTGGAACCAGTCCCGCAGGGGTTCGCGCGGAAGCCCCAGCAGCTCCCCGGCCCGCTCGTCGACGTAGTAGACTCCCCATTCGCCGGTATCGCGGGCGAAGAACTGGTAGACGACACCCGGAAGGCTGCTCGAGATCCCCCGCAGCCGCTCCTTGAGATCTTTGACCGCCCGCCGCTTCTCGGTGATGTCTTTGAAGAGGATGGCGAACTCCGCGGAGGGACCGCCATGGCCCGAGGGTAGGGGGGTGAAGACGACCTCGAAGTATGCAATCCCGGTTCTCTCCGTCTCGACGCCCCGCTCGCGCCGGAGCCGGTCGAAGTCGCAGGCGAGCTCGGTCTCGGTCACATTGCCGAGGCGGATCAGGGACGGAAGCCGGTCCTGGTGGCAGGCGATGTCGAAGACGCTCGCGTCGCGGAGCTCGGCCAGGGTGCGGAGCCCGAGGACACGCAGCGAGGCGCGGTTCGCGTCCAGGACGGACCCGTTGGCGGAGAAGATGATGACTCCCCCCGGCAGCGAGTCAAAGAGGGCGGCCATCTTCCGCTCCGAGCCCTTGAGGCCGTGCTGGGCCCGCTCCAGCTCGCTGACATCGTTGAAGCCGACCACGACGTCGGGCACGCCGCCGGGAGGGATGATGGTCTCGATCTCGACCTGGAAGGCGCGACCCGTCCGCTCCTCGTCCAGGTACAGCTTGGGGACATGCACCTCGCCACGCAGTGCGCGATCGATGGTCCGCCGGAGGATGGGCTCGGTCAGGAGGGGATGGTCCAGGTCGGCGAAACGGGTACCCGCGAGGTCCCGTCCCGGTCCGGCGCCGACCAGGTTCAGAAAGCTCGCGTTCGCCATCCGTATCCGGAGATCGCCGTCCAGGATCACCATCGCGCGGTGGAGTCGGTCGAAGATTTCGGGAAAGGGGATCCGGCTCGAGGGGCGGTAGAGCTTCTTCTGGCCGAACCGTTCCATGCTGACGTCGCCGTTCGCGGCGAGGAGCGCGAGATACTTGGCCGCAGTCCTGCGGTCCATGCCGAGCTCACGCGCGATCGCGAGGATCGAAAGGGGCTGGGGGGCGCGGTGGCGGAGCAGGTCGAGGATCCCGTCGACGTGCTCCTGGTTCGTACATGCGTCGGTGGTCACGGTGCATGCCTCCTCGTCGGCGGCGGACCTCCCCGCCGCGCTCCAGGAACGGCGTCAGGATAGATCGACCCCGGGAGGCATCTGCTTTTCCAAGACGACACCACCTATTACAGGTGCGGGATCGAAGACAAGATCAGCGCCGGGGGAAGGAGCGAACCAGAGTGGAGGCCGATGGCCTGCCACCGGGGCGGGAGATATGACGCATCAGGAGATGCGGTCCATCCCGGGGCACCCGAGCAGGACGATCTGAGGACGGAGATCCCGCCGGGATAAAGGATGCGCGGACCGGGACTCGAACCCGGGTTTAGGCGTTGGCAACGCCTAGTGATAACCACTACACTATCCGCGCATGCGTGAGATGCGCTCTACTAGATGGTCCGGATAACCATAAAAAAGCCACGGTCCGGCCCCGATGGCAGGGGCCCGGGAAGTGTCGGATAGATATTATCTCGCCCAGTTACCAATGGAAGGTCATGACAGCGAGCCAGGGCATGCGGAACCCCGCGATCGAGACCATGGACCGTGGCGATCTCGACGCACTCTCCGAGGCCCGTATCCGGTACACGGTGCAGTACGCCGAGGAGCATTCCCCGTTCTACCGCCACTGGCTCGCGGCGAACGGTGTGACCGCGAGGGACGTACGGACCCACGACGACCTGCTCGAGCTCCCGATCGTCTCGGGCTCGACCATCCGGGGGCACCAACCCCCGATCACCCGGGACTTCGGCTTCCTGTCGGTCCCCTGTGGAGACGTCTTTACCATCCACGAGACCAGCGGCACCACGGGCGTCCCCAAGGCCTTCTTCCTGACCTGGGACGACTGGGAGAGCTACGCCGAGAAGTATGCCCGCTCGTTTGCCTCGCAGGGCCTCGGACACGGCGATCGCGTGGTGGTCTGCACCTCGTACGGCATGAACGTCGGGGCCAACACCATGACCCTTGCGGCAGACCGGTTGAAGATGACGATGATCCCGACCGGTAAGTGTACCTTCCCGAGCCGTATCATCTCGAGCTACCGCCCGACTGCCATCATCGGCTCGGTCTTCAAGCTCCTGCGCCTCGCCGAGAGGCTCGAGGCGGAAGGGATCGACCCGCGAGAAACGAGCATTCGGCGCCTGGTCGTCGGCGGCGAGTCCTTCGCTGAGGCGTCGCGCGAGTACCTCTCCGAACGCTGGGAGTGTCCGGTCTACAACACCTACGGCTCGACCGAAGGGACCATGTGCGGCGAGTGCTCGGTACAGGATGGGCTCCACGTTCCCGAGGACATGGTACACCTGGACCTCTACGATCCGCACGAGCGGGCTTTTGTCCCGGACGGGGCCGAGGGCCGAATCGTCCTCTCCCATCTCCTTCCGGTCGGAGCAAAATCGGGCATGGTTCTGCTCAACTACGATAGCGAGGATATCACCTCCGTCGTCTCCCGCGAGACGTGCGCCTGCGGCCGGACCCACCTCCGGATTCGCCCTCCCCGCAGGGAGAACGACCGGGTTGCGATCGGCATGGGCCGGCTCGACCGGACCGAGATCGAGCGCGCGGTCTTCGCCCCCGAGAACATGGTGGACCTGACGGGTGAGTACGAGGCCTTCCTCTATAGCGAGGGCGACATGGGCGCGGTCCTCCGGATCGGGCTTGAGTGCAGGAACCCCCCCACCAGCGATTGCAGGGCGATCCAGGACAGAATGCTCGAGACCCTCGCCACGCACAACCCGATGCTCGCCGCTATGCATGCCGGAGGCGAGCTCAGGATCCTCTTCACGTTCACGGGCCCCGGCGGGCTCGAGCTCCACGCGATCAAGGGGCGACCGAAGAGGCTTGTCGACCGGCGATAGGCGCGAACTTGGTACGGGGCCAAACCCTTATCCCGCGCCGCCCCCCAGGGAATCCCGCATGACGGAGAGCAGGGACAGCGCGCTGACGCCACGGCGGATGGAGTACCTGAAGTTCCTGCTCGAGCGGGACGGGCCGGTTACCAACGCCGACCTCGCGGAGCGCATCGGGGTCGACCCCTCGACCAGCACCAAGACCGTCCGGATCCTGGTCGAGTCCGGCCTGGTCGAGCACGAGCCTTATGGCGGGATAACCCTCTCCGAGCGAGGACGACGCTGCGCGGAGTTCCTGGTCCGGCGGCACCGCCTGCTCGCGCTCGCGTTCGCCCGCCTGGGCATGGAGCCCGAGACGGCCTGCGAACAGGCCGCGTGCTGCGAGGCCCACATCCCCCGCGACGTTGTCAATACCATCTGCGCGGCTCTCGGCCATCCGACGCGCTCGGTCTGCGGTGCCATCGAGCACGACCGAAGCTGCTGCATCTCCATGGAGGAGTAACCGCCCGATGCCCGCACCGAGATCATCCGGACACATCCCCGACCCGAACCTGATCACGCTCTACGCCGAGCGCGGGCATTCCGTCCTCCATCGCCTCGACCCCCGCGCGAAGATCGGAGCCCTCGCATGGCTCGTCCTCTTTGTCACTCTCGCCCAGTCGATCCCGTTGCTCGTACTGGCGTGGGCGTCCACTGTCCTCGTCTACCGCGCGGGAAGGTTGCCGCTCCGCGAGCTCCTGCGGTGGTATGTCATCCCGGCGATCTTCGTCCTCTCTCTCGTCGTCTTTCTCATCTGGGAGGAGCACGGGACCCCGCTGTTCCAGGTCGGCGGGCTCGTAATGACCACGGGGGGCCTCGAACTCGCCCTCTCCCTTCTTGCGCGCGCGTTCACGACAGTGACCTTCAGCCTGGTCGTGCTGATGACCACGCGCTACGTCCACCTGGCAGGCCTCGCCGCGGCCATCCTGCCGCCCCCGATCGACCAGGTCTTTCTCCTCTCGTACCGCTTCTTGTTCACGACCCTCGATCTGATCGACGGGCTGCTCCTCGCGATCCGCGCCCGGGGCGGGGGACTCGTCAGCGGAGTGCTCGGCCGGACGCGGCTCTTCGCGGGCGTCTTCGCCTTCTCGTTCGTCAGGGCGTACGACCGCGCTGAGCGGGTCGGGCAGGCCATGACGGCGCGGGGATACGGCGGGCGTTTCGCGCCGTCGGAGCCCCTGCCGGCGCGCTCTGCGGCTCAACTTGGCGTTATCGCCCTGGCGTTCGTCGCCCTCGGGCTCGCAGTACTCGGCGGGCTCCCGGGGTTCGAGGGAGGAGTACATTGACCCGTAAGATCTGCTGCGCGCCGGAGGATCCGGCCTCCGTGATCCACATCGACTGCGCGAGTCACGTCTACCCCGACGGCTCGTGCGGGATGCACGCGATGTGCTTCTCCGTGCGCCGTGGCGAGGTCGTCGCGGTCTGCGGCGCGAACGGTTCGGGCAAGTCGACCCTGATCGAACACCTGAACGGGACACTCGTGCCCGCGGAGGGGCGAGTGCAGGTCCACGGCGAGACGGTGGACGACGTCCACCGGCGCGAGCTCTGGCGGACGGTCGGCGTGGTCTTCCAGGACGCGGACAGCCAGCTCTTCGCTCCCACCGTGATCGAGGACGTGGCCTTCGGACCCACCAACCTCGGGCTGATTCCGGACGAAGCGCGGGTCGCGGCCGTCGAGGCGCTCGAGGAGGTCGGGGCCTCGGCGCTGACGCACAAGATCCCGGCGTACATGAGTGGCGGCGAGAAGCGGCTGGCGGCGATCGCGGGCGTCCTCGCCATGAAGCCCGAGGTGATCGCGTTCGACGAGCCGACCTCCGACCTGGACCCGGTCAATGCGGCCCGGGTGGAGGCGCTGATCATCGGACTCCGGGGGCAGGAGCGGTATGGTATCGTCCTCACGACGCACGACATGGACTTCGCGGCCCGGATCGCGGACCGGGTGACTGTGCTGCGGCACGGCTCGGTGATCGCGGAGGGGCCGCCGCGCGAGATGTTCTACGACGCGGACCTCCTGGCGGACGCCGGGCTGCTCGAGCCGCGTGTCGTCCGGCTCTGGCGCGAGCTCTGCCGGCGGACCGGGCGCGATCTCGAACCGCGGCCAATCACGGAAATCGAGTTCATCTCCGCGCTCGCCGGTGGTAGGGAGGGGTGAGTCGTGGCACACATCCACCTCCAGGACGGCACCCTGCCGCTGGGCTGGGCCGTGCTCTGGTGGGCGCTCGCGTTCGTCCTGATCGCACTCTGCCTCGTCCGCCTGCGACGACGGCCGCTCGATCCGGGACCGATCACCCTCGCGGGGTTCTGCACGGCAACGGTCTTCGCGCTCTTCCAGGCCGAGATCCCGGTCCTCGGCGGCGTCCACCTCTCGCTGATGCCGCTCGTCGGCGTCCTGCTCGGACCGCTCCTTGGCACGGTGGTCGCACTCGTCGCGAACATCTTCTCGGCCGCCATCGGCCACGGGGGCTGGTCCCTGATCGGCGCGAACGTGCTCGTCAATGTGTGTGAGATCACGACGGCATGGGCGGTCTACCGCGTTACGGCCGGCCGGGGGATCTCGGTCTTCGCGCGCGGGTCCTCGGCGTCCTTCCTGGCGCTCTTCGTCGGAAACGCGGTCATGATCGGGCTACTTCTCGTCTCAGGCATCCAGGGCGTCTCGCAGGAGGGCGGGACCCTGGCCATGGGCCTCGCCGCGATCGGCGCGATCAACCTAGGTGTCGGGGCAATTGAGGCGGTGGTGACCGGGTACCTCGTCGCGTACCTCGCCCGCATCCGACCGGACATCCTCGGCGAACGGCCGGCGGCAGCGCCCGGGGGCGCGCCTCTTTAGTCTTCGCCGTACCATACCGATCGACGGACCATGCAGCGAAACGTGCTCATCGTCGCGGTCGTGCTCGCGGTCGGTGCGATCGCACTCCTGACGGCGGCAACGCTCCCGCCGGAGGCAGAGGCGGACCACCTCTACCAGGTCTCGACCATTGACTCGCTCATGCGGGGTGACTTCGACGGCTCTATGACGATCGGGAACCTCGAGCGCAAGGGGGACACCGGGATCGGGACGTTCCACCGGCTCGACGGCGAGATGGTGATGCTCGAGGGTGTCACCTGGCAGGCGCGAGCCGACGGGTCGGTCTCCCGCGCCCCGCCGGACGAGACCACCCCCTTCGCGTCCGTGGGCCGCTTCCGTGCCGACCGGACGGGCTCCCTCGACCCGGCTCCCAACCTCTCGGTCGCGGGGGAGCGGCTCGACGCCCACCTCGCCAATATCGGCCTCTTCGCGATGGTCCGCGTGGACGGGGTGTTCGACTATGTGAAGGTGCGCGCGCCCCCGGCGCAGGAGGAGCCGTACCCGAACCTGACGACCGCGGTCGCGGGCCAGCAGGTGTACGAGCACCGGAACATCACCGGCACGCTTGTGGGGCTCTACAGCCCGGCGTTCTCGAACGGGGTCTCGGTGCCGGGCTGGCACCTGCACTTCGTCTCCGCCGACCGGACGGCGGGGGGGCATGTGCTTGACCTTGCCTCGGACGGGACGGCGCAGGTGGCGATCGACGACCTCCCCTCGCTCACTGTCGTGCTCCCGCCCTGGGCGCCACCTGCAGCGAGCGCCACGACGGAGATCTCGTCGGACCTGGCCGCGGTCGAGAAGGGGCGATGAGCAGGTCCGTGGTCCGAAAGACTTAACCCCACCGGGCCGTATGGGGCAGCCATGAGCACCATCGCCGCGCTCGTAGGAAGCGGGTTCGAGGACGTCGAGTACACGAAGCCCGCCGAAGCATTCCGGAATGCAGGTCATACGATCACGGTTGTCGGCAAGAAGGCTGGCGAGGAGGTAAAGGGGAAACACGACACGCCCGTTCGCGTCGAACACGCGGCGGGAGAGGTCACACCCGACGAGTTCGACGCGCTCTTCATCCCCGGGGGCCACTCCCCGGACAAGCTGAGGATCGACGAGGCCGTCGTCGAGTTCGTTCGCCGGTTCGTCGAGAGCGGCAAGCCGATCTTCCTGATCTGCCATGCACCGCAACTGCTGATCACGGCGCGGCTCCTCGAGGGCAGACGAATTACCGGGTGGCCATCGATCCGCGTCGACATCGAGAACGCCGGAGCCGAGTACGTGGACGAGCCCGTGGTCGAGGACGGTAACCTCATCTCGAGCCGGAAGCCGGAGGACATCCCGGACTTCATCGAGGCGTCCCTGAGACGGCTCGGATGATGAGGGCCGATCCGCGCGATTATATTACGTGGAACATCCATCCAGTCGCGATGGACGTCTCTCTCCGGCGCTACGCGCTCTACCTCGTGCGCTGGCAGCTCTCCACCCCCATACTCGCCGTCGTATTAGTCTGGCTCGCCTCTTTCGGGGAGCTCGCGGCCACAGTCGTCGCAAACCTGATCGGGGGTCTCATCTTCTTCTGGGTCGACCGGTTTATCTTCACCTCGCCCGCGATCGAGCCCCAGTGGGCAGTCCGCGACGAGGTCCGGTGCGCTGATTGCGGTACGGTCTGCCGGGGCTACCGGCTCGTCCGTTCAGGAGAGTACGACCGCTCCAGCGACTCCGCGCCTCAGTTCCGGTGCGAGGCGTGTTCAGCCCGGAAGGCGGAGGAGCTGCGGCGGCGCGGCATCGAGTGCTGAGGGCTCAGCCGAGCTCGAAGGTGGTGATGCC
>CAZCUJ010000049.1:0-11018 GCA_964501565.1 uncultured Methanospirillum sp. | reverse complement strand
GCGAACTGCTCGCCGGTGGCCTCGACGGAATAACCTGTGCGTGCCATGGCGATCACTTCAGGGGGACGAACTTGCTCGACCGCGTCGCGCCGATACCGGCCGACCCGTGCGAGACGCGCTTTCTCGTCAGGGCGAACTCGCCGAGGTAGTGGAAGACCGACTCGGGCTGGAGCTCCACCTTCTGGAACTCTTTGCCCGTGTAGATCTCGATCTCGCGCCCGACCATCGCGGGGAAGATCACCATCGAGCGAAGGTGCGTCCGGATACGGGCGTCGCCGTTCCGGAACCGGGCGAGGAGGTTCTCCTCGTCCCGGGAGAGGCCGCGGAGCACCTTGCGCCGCGCCCGCGACGGCATGACCGGGAGGAGATCGGTCATGGACATCGCCTGGAGGTCCTCGATGCGGAAACCGTGGTAGGTGAACTCCTCGCGCCGCCTCGGCATCCGCTTCTGCTGCTTCTTTGCTGCCATATCCGATCACCGCTTTCCGCGCCCGGTCTTCCGGGCCGCGACGTGCCCGACCTTGCGGCCCGGCGAGGTCCCTCGCGAGACCGTCTTCGGCCGGCCGGGGTGCTGGTGCCCGCCGCCACCGAACGGGTGGTCGATCACGTTCATCGCGACGCCGCGGACGCGGGGCCACGTCGACGCCGAGGTCTTCATCTTGTGGAACTTCTTGCCGGCCTTGACGAACGGCTTCTCGCTGCGGCCGCCGCCGGCGACGACGCCGACCGTGGCCAGGCAGCGGCTCGAGAACCACTTCATCTTGCCCGAGGGCATCTTGACGCCGACGGACTCCTCGGTCTTGTCCACGACGACCGCCTGGACGCCCGACGAGCGGACGAACTTGCCGCCGTCGTTCGGCCGGGCCTCGATGTTGCAGACGTACGCGCCGGCCGGGATCAGCCCGAGCGGGAGCGAGTTGCCGCTCTTGAACTCGGCCTCGGCGCCCCAGGCGACGGCGTCGCCGACGCCGATCCCCTCGGTCGCGAGGAAGTAGGTCTTCTTCTGGCTGTCGAGCCGGACGAGCGCGATCGGGGCGTGGCGCGCGGGATCGTGCTCGATCCCGATGACGGTCCCCCGCACGGTCACTTCATGGGTGCCCGCGTGCCGCAGCTCGGCCTTGTACCGGTGGGACGGCGCCCTGTACGTCGGGCCGCCGCGCCCCCGGTTCTGCGTGGTGATACGATGTCCCATCTAGCCACCTCACATGACGCCGAGCCGGCTGAGGATCTCCTCGGCGGCCTTCGGGTCTTCGAAGCTGATGATCGCCTTCTTGCGCCCGTCGGGCGTGTTGATCGTCCGGATGGCGGAGACGGCGTGGCCGAAGGTCGATTCGAGCTCGCGCCGGATCTCAGGCTTGGTCGCGCGGTTGTCGACGAGGAACTGGAGCTTCGCGGTACCCTCCAGGGCCATCATCGCCTTCTCCGTCACGAACGGGAACCGGAGGATCATGACCGGTCCTCCAGCCGCTGGATCGCACCGGCGGTCCAGACCGTGAGCCGGCCCGCATGCGTGCCCGGCGCGAGGTGCTCGACGTTGAGCGCGCCCACGGGGACGGCGTCGACGCCGGCGAGGTTCCGCGCGGCCGCGAGCGGCTCGTTCGCGGTGACGATCAGGAGCGACTTGCGCTGCTTGTACCGCCGGCCACGCATCTTGCCGCGCCCGGCGCGGACCTTGCGGCTGGCCTTCGCCTTCTCGACGTCGGCGTAGACGCCGACCGCGGCGAGCGCCCGGACGAGGTCCTGGGTCCTGGCGACCGACTCGAACGCGTCGTCCATGACGACGGCGACCTCACCCTCGAAGAGGTGGCCGCGATCGCGCACGAGTTCGTCGTTCACGGTGGCCGCGATCGCCGAGCGGATCGCCTTGGTCTTCTCCTTCTTGTTGATCTGCCGGAGCAGGACCTTCTCGACCTTCGGCGGGTGCGCCGCGCGCCCGCCCCGGGCCTGCGGCACCTTGACCGCGCGCGACCCGTTGTGGAGGCGCGGGACGTGCGAGGCGCCCCTGCCCGAGCCCCAGCCCGTACCGACCGACTCGACTCCCGCGTTCACGTAGGTCCCGTGCGGCTGGTACCGGGTCGACTGGCTCGCGATCACGGCCTTCCGGATCAGGTCCGGCCGGTACTCCTCGGCGAAGACGGCCGGGAGGTCGATCTCGCCCTGAACGGCGCCGTCGAGGCCCCGAATCTGTGCTTTCATCCTTCAGGCCCCCTGCTTGGACGCGGTGCTCAGGAACTCGATCGCCGGCTGCCGCTCGACGTGTTCGCCCATGCGCACAGCCGGCCGGAGCCGAACGAGCCGCTTCGCCGGGCCCGGGATCGAGCCCTTGATCAGGACGTACGGGTTCCGGACCACGCCGTAGTTGACGAAGCCGCCCTCGGGCGTGATCTCCGCGCCGTCCTCGCCGATCTTCAGGATCCGCTTGTTGAAGTCGGTCCGCTGCTGGTATCCCATCTGGCCCATCTGCGGGACCTGCCACCGGACATGGTGGGGGGTCCAGGGGCCGAGGTTGCCGATGTGGCGCTTCTTGCCGCCGCGCGAGTGCTTGCGCTTGCGGACCTGGATGCCCCAGCGCTTGACCGGCCCCTGCGTCCCCTTGCCCGTCGTGATCGCGGTCACGTCGGCGTAGGCGCCGAGGTTCATGATGTCCGTGAAGGTGAACTCGTTGCCGAGCATCTCCTTCGCGAACGCGACCTTCTCGTCGAGCGAGCCGCCGCCGATGCAGATCTCCATGAGGTCGGGGACCTTCTTCGGCACGCCGGAGAGCTCGTACGGCTGCGTGTACACGACGGCCTGGAGCTCGACGACCTGGTCCGCGACGATGGCCTCCTCGAGGCGCGTCCACGCGGCGCCGGCGTCGTAGCTCTTCGGGAGCGTGACCCGCCGCCCGACGGCGTCGTCGACCTTCTCGGCCCAGACCTCGGTCAGGGCCCGCTTGCCGTACGTGTCCTTGGTGTAGGCGCGGATGGCCGCGACCTTCATCGGCGGGCATTCGACGACCGTGACGGGGACCATGATGTCCTTGCCCTCGGTCGGGCTGTGCTTGTGGTCGTCCACCATGACCAGGTGGGTCATGCCGACCTTGTACCCGGCGAAGCCCTGGAGCACGGGTGCCCCGTCCCGCTCGGGCCAGGAGTGGTAGCGGGGGACCTGGCTCTTGGCCCGCTTTCTCGGGCTGTACGCGAGCGAACCCCGCCGCGGCCTGTTGATTTTTGGCATTGTCCGATCAGTCCTCTCTCGTTATGGTTGCCGCCTCGAGGCGGCGCGCTGACCCGGCAGGAGAATGCCGTCGACTGAAGAAGGCCGCGGATCGTCGAAGAGAGCTGCAGTCCGAGCTCTCCGCATCTCCGGCCCCGTTCTGCAGCATCTCTCCTGCAGATTCGTGGCCGGCATGGAAGAGCACGCGCCGGCGCGTTCTCGTGCCGGCTCCAACCCGTCTCTCGAAAGAGATCCTGAATGCAGCAGTGCCCCTTGCGGGCCGGGCCGTCCATGACGTCCACCCGACTGCTGCCTCAGCCCCAGCGTCTATCAGCCGCCGTGCGTGACGCACGGCATTCGTGCCATCGCATGATCGGGTGACCCGCGGGCCCCCCGATCATAATGGTGTCGTTATAATGAGAGAGAAAGGAATATAAACGTTTGTTCGAGCCCCCGGCGCGACCATACCTTTAATACCGGGTCCGAGTAAGACTCGCCGAGGCGACGCGGACCATGGTATGGACTGCTGAGGGGGCCGGGCGCCGGTTCATCGAGACGACACGGGCCGAGTTCATGACCCCATCCGACCAGATGCTCGGGCTGCCCCAGCCCCTGCTCGAGCTTCCCGCCGACGGCGGCGGCGTGCACGCGCTCCCGGACCCGTCCGGGATCGAGACGCCGCCCCTGGACCTCTGGGCGGCGATCGTTCGGCGAGAGTCCGTCCGAGACTACACGAGCGAGCCCCTGCCGCTCGGCGAGCTCTCGTACCTGCTCTTCGCGACGCAGGGCGTCCGGGCCGTCGTCGACGGCGAGTACACCCTGCGGACGGTCCCGAGCGCGGGGGCGCGGCACGCGTTCGAGACGTACGTGCTCGCAGCCCGCGTCGATGGGCTGGAACCCGGGCTGTACCGCTACCTCGCCCTCGACCACCGGCTCCTCGAGGTCGATCTCGACCCCATGGTCGGCGGCAGGGTCGTTGCGGCCTGCTACAACCAGCCGTTCCTGCAGACGGCCGCGGCGATCTTCGTCTGGACGGCCGTGCCGTACCGGATGACCTGGCGGTACGGCGAGCGGGGCTACCGGTACCTCTTCCTGGACGCGGGCCACGTCTGCCAGAACCTCTACCTCGCGGCCGAGCCGATCGGTTGCGGGGTCTGCGCCGTCGGCGCCTTCGACGACGACGCGCTCGACCGGGCGATCGGGGCCGACCGTTCGGACCAGTTCCCGATCTACGTCGCGGCCCTCGGCAAGCGCGCGGCGCCCTAGGGGATGTCGGGGAACTCCGCCGCCTCCTTCTCGAGGAAGTACGCGAGCACGACCCGGATCGCGACGATGGCGCCGAGCTCGATGATCTCGTTGATCCCCGGGTCGGCGAAGGTCAGGACCAGGTCCGCGACGATGAAGAACTCGAGGCCGAAGAGGATCCGGTTCGTGAAGGCCACACGGATGTCGCGGTAGCGCCGGTCCGACCGGCCGAACTCGCGCTTCGCGAGGTGGACGGCCGCCACCGCGCCGCCGTAGACCGTTACCAGCACGCCGAGGAGGCCGAAGGCCTTGGCGACGAGCTCGATCGCGGTGACGGAGTCCATGCCCTACCGCGGGTCGGGGCCGGTCACGGTCGGGTTGCCGGGGCGGCTGATCCAGTCGGTGAACGACCCCTCGTAGAGCTTCACCCGCGGGTAGCCGAGCAGGGAGCGGAGGACCAGGAACTCCAGCGTCGCCTCGCGCCCGGTCCCGCAGGAGCAGATCACCGTCCGGTCGGGGGTCGCGCCGGCGTCCTCGACCAGGGCGCGGACCTCGTCGAGCGGCCTGACCTTCCGGGTGTTCTCCGCGGTCATGAGTGTCTTCCAGGGAAGGTTGACCGCGCCGGGGATGTGCCCGGGCCTGAGCCAGGGCCCCTGCCCCCGGTACTTGTCCGGGGGGCGGGCGTCGAGCAGGACGGTGTCGGGCAGCTCGATGAGGTCCACGACCTCGTCGTAGTCGACGAAGAGGTTGTTCCGGACGTGCGGCTCGAAGTCGGACGCACGCGCCGCCGAGTAGTCGCGCGTCACGGGGAGCCCCTCCTCCTTCCACGCGTCGAGCCCGCCGTCGAGGACGAGGAGGTCGTCGTGGCCGTACCGGAGGAGCGAGTAGGCGACCATGGTCTGTTCGAGCCCGTCGCCGACGTGCTTTTTACAGCCGGCGATGACGGGAGAGCCCGTGTAGACCACCGCCGGGACGCCGGCCTCGAGGCCGACCTGCCGGAGCAGCCAGGACGCCGGCTCCGGGTCGATCCAGCTGACCGGGGATCTCCCGATCTGCGCGCGGAAGAGATGGTCGTTGAGGTAGACCGCGCCCGGCAGGTGCCCGCTCACGTACTCGTGGATGTCCGGCTGGCAATCGATGATCAGCATCTCGTCGTCGAGGTGATCGGCGAGCCAGGCGGGCGAGACCCAGCGCACGGGGGCCCTGCCGGCAGGAGACGGCGCTGTCGCGTCCATGACATGTCCTCCGGGAATGCTACGCTATCGCCCAGGGGATTAATAAAAGGCATGCACTCCCGGGAGAGAACGGCACGAGGAGGAAGAGTGGGCTCGCGGAGATTCGAACTCCGGACCTCCGCCATGTCAAGGCGACGTCATAACCAGCTAGACCACGAGCCCGTCGACACACGTCGTGTGCCTTCAAACGTGGGTGGGATACCTATAAAAAAATACGCTAGATGTCCACGAACCACGCGGCGTAGATACCCGGATGGGTCCGGATCTCCTCGATCGCCTCGGGCGGGACGTCCGAGTCGACGTTCAGGACCATGATCGCCTCCTCCCCGGGGTGGATCCGGCCGACCTGCATGCCGGCGATGTTGACGCTCGCGCGCCCGAGCGTGGTCGAGGCCCGGCCGATGACGCCGGGCTGGTCCAGGTGCTTGGAGATGACCATGTGGCCGCTCGGGTCCAGGTCCATCGTGTACCCGTCGATCGCGACCACGCGCTGGCGGTCGCGCGAGAAGACCGAGCCCTCCATCGTCTCCTCGCCGCGGTCGGTCCGGAGCACGATGGTGATCAGGTTCCGGAAGCCCCGGGTCTCGCGGCCCACGGTCTCGCTGACCGCGATCCCGCGCTCGGCCGCGACGACGCCGGCATTGACCAGGTTGACCGGCTCCTGCAGGATCTGGTCCAGGATGCCCTTGACCGTCAGGCGCGTGAGGTACCGCGAGGCCTGGTCGAGGAACGGGATCTCGCCGGCGTAGGTGATGCTGATCCCCTCGATCCGGCCCTCGGACATCGCCATCAGGAGCTTCGCCATCCGGCCCGTCAGGGCCGTGAACGGCTCGAGCGCGACGGCCTGCTCGGCCGGGATCATGGGGGCGTTCACCACGAACTTCGCCTCGCCGCCCGCGAGGACCGAGAGGCACTGGCGCGCAACCGAGACCGCGACGTTCGCCTGTGCCTCGACCGTGGAGGCGCCGAGATGCGGAGTGGTGATCACCTGGTCGAGCGTGAGGAGCGGGGAGTCAAACGGCGGCTCGTCCTCGAAGACGTCCAGGGCGGCGCCGGCGACCTTTCCGGCGACGATCCCGTCGTAGAGGGCCTGCTCGTCGATGATCCCGCCGCGCGCGCAGTTGATGATCCGGACGCCGTCCTTCATCCCGGCGATCGTCTTCGCGTTGATCATGTGCTTGGTCTCTTTGATCAGCGGGGTGTGCACCGTGATGAAGTCGGCGCGCCGGAAGAGCTCCGGGAGGTCCACGAGCTCGACGCCGATCTCCTCCGCCAGATCCTTCGCGATCAGCGGGTCGTACGCGATGATCCGCATGTTCATGGCGATCGCGCGCTTCGCCACCTCCCGGCCGATCCGACCGAAGCCGGCGATCCCGAGCGTCTTCTCGTTCACCTCGACGCCCATGAACTTCGACCGCTTCCACTGCTTGGACTTGACCGAGGCGTTCGCCTGCGGGATGTTTCGCGCGAGCGAGAGCATCATGGCGCAGGTGTGCTCGGTCGCGGCGAGGGTGTTCCCCTCGGGCGCGTTCGCGACGATGATCCCGCGGCGCGTCGCGGCGGCCGCGTCGATGTTGTCGACGCCCGCGCCGGCCCGGCCGATGAACCGCAGGCACGTCCCGGCCTCGATCACCCGAGCCGTGACCTCGGTCCCGGACCGAACGAGCAGGGCGTCGTAGTCGCCGATGATTCCGACCAGGGCGTCCTCGGAGAGGTCGGTCTTGACGTCGACGTCCACCCCTTCGGCGCGGAGGATCTCGATCCCCTCCTCGGCCAGCGGGTCGCTCACAAGCACTCTGGGGTTCATATCAGATCCCATACACGTAGCGGCTCATGGTTTATGAGGGGTGTGGTGGAGCGCGCGGGAGAAACGGGGGGTCAGTGTCGCCGCGCCTCGAGCACGGCGAGTACCTCGGCGAGGTCGACGCCGGACGCCTTCAGGGCGACGAGGATGTGGAAGAGGAGGTCGGCGCTCTCCTCGGCGATCCGCCCGGGGTCGCCGTTCTTGACCGCGAGGACGAACTCGGTCGCCTCCTCGCCGACCTTCTCGAGAGGCTTGTCGATCCCCTTGCGGTGGGTCAGCAGCGACGAGACGTACGACCCCTCCCGCGGGTGCTCGGCGCGGTCGACGATGACGGACCAGAGGTCGGCGAGGACCTCGCCGGTCATGCCGGGACCCCCTCCTCGCCCCCGGGGGCGGCGACGAGGACGTCGTTGATCGTGAGGTCGAAGAGCCGCCGGCAGAGGATGCGGACCTTCTCGATGGTGCCGCCGCCCCGGCCGATCACGATCCCGAGGTCGGCCCCCCGGCGGATCACGAGGTCGACCGACGCGCCGTCCGCGGACGGCCGGAGGGCGGCGAGCTCGGCCGGCCGGATGGTGTTCGCGACGAGGGCCTCGGGCGTCTCGGCGTACTCGACCATCTCGAGCCTGCGGCCGAGCTGCCGCGAGAGGCGGTTGATGCTCTCACCCTTCCGGCCGATGGCCAGGCCCATGTCCCCGGGCTTGATGATGTAGATCACCCGGTCGAACCGCTCGTCGATGATGCAGTCGACGGCCGTGGCTCGCGTGAAGATGCGCAGCTCCTCGATCAGCCGCCGTTCCCGAAAGCCGATAGTCCGCTCCATCGCGATTCGCCGCTATCTATTCCCCCCGACACAAAAAAAGGAGACGGATCATCTCCCGGCGGGAGCTACCGCACCGCGGCGAGGCCGGCGAAGTCGATCGCGTCCACGAGGGCGTCGAGGTCCGCTTCGGACCCGTCGGAGACCTGGACCCAGACGATGAACCGGTCGCCGACCAGGACCATCATGCTGACGTCGTTCGTCTCCTTGTCGACGATCCGCCAGGCCGGCTGGTTGTCGACGGTGACCTGCCGCATGGAGATCTCGTTCGTGTCGATGGTCGCGAACGATCGCCACTGCTCCCGGAGCGGGGTCGCGGCGTCGCCGTTGTCGGAGATGACGAGCGTGGCCTGGGCGTTCTCGTCGCCGGCCCGGGCGTAGGTGCCGGTCACCCAGGTGTAGTCGCGCCCGTTGCTGTCCTTCATGGTCAATCCCTCGGGGTCGCCGTCGAGGGTCCAGCTCCCGGCAGCCCGGGGGATGAACGGGGTCAGCCGCTCGTGGCCGACCACGCCGCCGGAGGACCCGGTGCCGGCGGGCGCGACCGTGCCGGTGGCGGCGGGGGTCGCCGCGGGCCCGTCCGATCCCGACGTGCAGCCGGCCGCGAGGGCGAGGGCGAGCAGGACCAGGACGGGTACGATAGTGCTTCGTGCGAGGCGGTGCATGGTCTCAGAGATGATCATCGGGGAGGCAACGGTTAATGCTATCGATGTCCCCTCCCGGCCTGCACGGCCCCGCCGGGTCAGTCGTCGTCCTGGTCGTCATCGTCGTCCCCGGGGCCGACGGTGACGCGGTCCCCCGTGCTGTCGTCGTCATCGTCGCCGCCCATACCGGGGACGAGGCCCGGTGATTCACCGTCGTCGGACGAGCCCGCCAGGCAGCAGCCGGCGGAGAGCGCGGCGCCGAGCAGGACGAGCAGGGCGAGCGCCGCGATCAGGATGCGTGGTGTGGTCCGTTCCATGGTCTCCGCCCGTATGGGAGGAGGGATGGATAACCCTATCGCTCGTCCCAGGCACCAGCGGGGTCGAGAGCGGCGGCGAACGGCTCGAGGTCGGCCCGCGTGCCGCCGGGGACGGCGATCCAGGCGACGAACCGGTCGTCGAGCACGAGGTACGCGCTCGTCACGCCGCCGTCCTCGAGGACGAGGGCGAGCCGGCCGCCGAGCGCCTCCGGGGCCCGGGCACCGGGGGCAGCCGCGAGGGTGTCGGCGAGCCGGCGGATGCCGACGGGGCGGCCGCCGGTGTCCTGGAGGACGAGGTCGGCGGAGCGCGCGCCGTCATCGGCGAGGTAGGAGGCCGTGGCCGAGACGAGGACCGTGCCGTTCTCCTCGAGCACCGCCGCGGACGGCGGCGCGACGAGGCGCCAGCCCGTGGGCGCGGGGGGGACGTACGATGCGAGGGCCTCGGGCGCGACGAGCGCGGCGGTGGTCGTGGGCGGGGGAGCGGAACGCGCGGTGTCGTCGGTGCAGCCGGCGGCGAGGAGCACGACGAGAAGGAGGGCGGGGAGAAGGGCGCGCGGGTTCATCGTGCCGGGGCGGGTGCGAAAAAGGGGGGCGGGGGTCCGGTTCAGGTGGACCGGATATAGTTCACCCGGTGGACGACCTCGGTCGAGCCGTCGGTGTAGGTCAGCTCCACGTAGGGGCTGTAGGTGCCGGCCTGCGGGTAGTAGAACGTCGGGTTGATCGTCCGCGAGTTCCAGGTATTCATGTGGGCGGGGGAGTCGAAGGACCACCAGGCAGAGCGGATGGACTTGCCGGGGGCCGGGGTGACCGTGAACTTGAAGGCCGTGCCGCGACGCGCGGTGGACGGGACGGTGACGAAGGTGGCCTTGCCCGTGGCGGGCGACGAGGTGGTGGACGAGGTCAGGGTCGTGGTCGTGGACGAGGGCACGACGCTGCCGCCGAGGGCGAACTCGATGGAGTCGAGGTTGAACCGCTGGGACGGGAAGGCGATCTTGAGCTGGTGGGTGCCGGCCTTGAGCGCGACGGGGAGCGTGAACTGCTTGTAGGTCCGGAACGAGCCGGTCCCTCCGATCTGGACCGTGCCGGCCTTGACGCCGTCGATGTAGACGTCGACCGGCTTGTTCGTGGTGTCGGGGTTCGCGGCGTTGAACTTCGCCGTGTACGTCCCGTCCTCGCGGACCTTGACGGTGTAGATCAGGTACTCGCCCGTGCGGATCCAGCCGACGTTGTAGGACTGGATGCCGGCGTCGTACTCGAGGTCGACGGACTCGGTCGGCCGGTACGCGCCGCCCTCGTTGGCGAGGGTGGTGTCTGAGTAGGCCGGGCCGGCGCCGTTCCGGTCGAAGTTCTCGGCCTGGACCTTGCCGGGGATGAAGTTGCCGGGCCCGAAGGGCGTGGTCTGCGGGGTCACCGCGGTGGTCACCGGCGTCGTGGGGGTGGGGGCCGGGCCGGCGGTGAGGCTGAGCCAGTCGAGGTTGACGCGGTTGATCCCCTCGAAGGCGAGGGTCACGACGTGCCGGCCGGCGGGGATGTTCAGCGGGGCCGCGCTGGCGAACTCGGCGAAGCTGCCCCAGTCGCCGGTCTTGCTGACCAGCACCTGGGTGACCGGGACGCCATCGAGGTAGACCTTGACGGCCTTGGCCGTGGCGTCGGGGTTGCCGGCGCGGAGCACGAGGGTGTACTGGCCGGCGGCGGTGGTGTCGATCGAGTACTTCAGGAACTCGCCCTCGCGGACGTAGGCGACGTTGGTGACGCCGGGGG
>CAZCUJ010000048.1:0-11442 GCA_964501565.1 uncultured Methanospirillum sp. | reverse complement strand
CCCAGACGGAGCGGCATTCCTCGACGATCGCCGGCCATGCAGCGAGAAATGCCGTATATGCATCCGCGGGCGTTGCGATTTCCGTTGCCATTTTAGAATTGTCGTCCCGCCGGGGGGATAACCCCATGCACGGCTGTCCCTCCAGCGAGGACCTATCCCTCATTGAGCGGAGCTCGCGCCCGTGTCACAACGAGCGAGCATGGCGCGGCAGAACGCGATGGTCGCCTTGACCTGCCCGAGGTGGTGCACCTCCGGGTTGATCAACACCGGTCGGTCAATGCGGTCGATGAACGAGAAGACGACTCGCCACGGGATTGGATCATCCGGGGCCGGCGCGTGGTGCTTCGCGTGGACGTGGAACGCCTGGAGTGCATCCATCGGCAGTTCACCGAGATCCTGGAGGAACCGGTTCCGAGTGACCGTGTAGAGCTGCTGGATGTCGAGGACAATCCCGCTGTCTTCGGCAAGATCCGGCGCAGAGGAGAGCAGGCAGATCCAGAACCGGGCGATCGATGCGCCGTCCTGGACGAAATGGCCGGTCCGGTTCTCGAGCAGGACCGCCGGCGCCACGCCGAAGCCCTCCTCGAACGCGGTGCGGATCGCGATCATTGCCCGGACCCGGTCGTCCTCGTGGTTCCGCCGGTCGCCGGGGGGGATCTCGACCGCGGCCGGCGGCGCATTCAGCCGTTCGGCTATCCCGGCGATCATCTCGACAAGAACCTCTACCCAGCCCGTGTCATACCAGCAGAGCCGTGCCTGCGACCGCACACCGTAGGCGTCCATCCGCGACAGCGACGGCTCTGTGTGGAGGATGTACGGCAGTGGTGTCGGCCCGGCCTCGGCATCGTAGAGCTCGGCGATGGCGGCAGGGGTGAGCGGCGAGCCCATCTCGAGCCCAGTCCGTTCGACCTCCGATTTATTCTTGATAAAGTCGGCCGGGATCTCGAGGTACTCGCAGCCAAGGTCGTGGGCGAGGCCGGCACGGGAGGAGAGGCCGCCGCGCTGCCTGAGCGATGAGAGGTTGGGGAAAACGAAGGCGATCTCGGGCGTGGAGGAGTGCTGTCGGACCATGGATTCGAACTCCGCTCGATCTACAGGTGCGTTCCCTTTTCGATGATGGCCAGGTACTCGGTGAACTGGTACTGCCTGTGCTTCTGCTGCCCGGTGATCTCGGCCAGGATACCGGCCGCCTCGAACCGCTGCACGAGCGTGTGCGCCGTCTGCCGGCTGATGCCGAGGTCCCCGGCCACGCGGCTGGCGCTCAGGATCGGGTGGGCGAACGCGTAGTCGACCAGCCGCACCGCGTGGACGCCGCCGATCCGCTGCTCGACCAGCCGGTCCGTGAGCGTGCTCCGCAGGGCGATGATCCGCTTCGCCGTCTCGATGGCGTCGCCCGAGACCGCGATCACCCCCTCCAGGAAGAACCGGACCCAAGCCTCCCACGCCCCCTCGAACCGGACCTCGTTTAACAGGCGGTAGTACTCCTGCTGGTGCCGCCGGAGGTGGTGGCTGAGGTAGAGAACGGGCTGCCCGAGCACGTGGTGCTGGCAGAGGAAGAACGTGATCAGCAGCCGCCCCATGCGGCCGTTCCCGTCGAGGTACGGATGGATGGTCTCGATCTGCGCGTGGACCACGGCGGCCTTGACGAGCGGGGGCAGACGGTCGCCGTCGCCGATGAACTCGATCAGGTCCTCGAGGAGCGGGGCCACGAGGTCCGGAGGCGGCGGCACAAAGCGCGCCTCCCGAATCGTGGTCCCGGGGATCCCGACCCAGTTCTGCACGGCGCGGATCTCCCCGGGCCGCCGCGATGCCCCGCGCGTGCCTGCGATGAGGAACCGGTGGATCTGGTTCAGCAGGTCGATCGAGAACGGCCGGAAGGTGATCGCCTCGAGCCCGTGGCTCATCGCCTTCAGATAGCTGATAACCTCGCGGACCTCGTTGATGTTCTCGCTCGGCCGGAGGTCCGCCTCGAACTCGAGCACGCCGCGGAGCGACGCCTGCGTCCCCTCGATCTGCGAGGACAGGAGCGCCTCCTTCTTCATGTACATCGCGATGAAGAGGTCGGGGTTCGGCAGGACCTGCGTCACGCCGTCGAGGCGGGCGATGGCGTCGCTCGCGCGGGCGACGAGGAGGACGAGCTCGTCGTCCATGGTCAGCGCGGGCGGGAGCGGGTCGGGGACGAAGACCTGGTACTGTCCGAGACGGCGGTCTTCGCGCGGCTCGAGCCTGCCGCTGGGACTACCGCTCATGCTCCGCTCCGGGCGGTCGCGGCCGGGCCGAATCGCTCTGTGTCAGGAGTTCGCGACATGCGGGCACATCCCGATGAATATGTCCATTTCTCCTGACATAAACGTGCGGTATCCCCCGGGTGTCACGAATCCGTGACATACAGCCATGGAGCCGGGGGTAGATGCGAGACCGGACGTCACGCCCGAAGGGTCCCGGGGTCGCTCTCGACGAGCGCCTCGAATCCGTCGAGGAAGGCCGGGTCGTACGCCTCCCCGACGTGGTCGACGTTCCAGAGCCCTGACGATCGGACGACCGGATGCGGACAATCCCGGCCGAGCCATTCTAACGTTGGCGGGTCGACCGCGAGCCCTATAGTGGAGAGGAGAGCGATGGTGTTCTGCTCGAGGTCCCCGCGGACGCTCGCCGGCCCGGGCTCGTCGTCGGCGGCGAGCACCAGGAACGGCATGGCGCCGATGTACTCGCTCACGGCCTTCTCGAGCGGCCGTTCGCGGGCGCGGACCTCGTCGCTGCCGGACGAGCTGCCGCGGCCCCATGTTTCACCGATCTCCGGCGGGAACCCGCCGCGGGCGAGCAGGGCGCCGCCGACGTGCAGGCGGAAGACCGACCGGTGGTGGCTTCCGCCGGCTTCGGTTCCCTTGTGCATCGCGAGCCGTTGCCAGAGCGTGACCTTGGATGCTTCTGTCAGGGCGTGCGTGCCGACGCGGACGACGCGGAGGTTTTCGGTGCCGGCGCGGAACTCGCGGGGCTCGAAGAAGAAGTAGACGCCCCGGGCCGGCCAGCCGGTGCGGGCCGTGCAGTCGCGGAGGTAGCGGTAGCCGCCCTGCTGGTCGCGGAGGCGGAAGAGAAGGGTGTACAGGCGGTTGAGATCGTCGCCGGGGTCTGGCTTCGAGCGCGGCTCTCTCCCACTCCATTGAGGGGTGATGCTCACCCTCCAACCACCTTGTTTGCCTTGTTCATGAGCCGGGCCGGGATCCGTTCATGGAGTCGCCATACGATCGACATCGGCTTGCTTCCGGTGTGGTGATCGTACGAGGCCGTACCAAGGCAGGTAAACGGTTGGGTCACGCCGTTGATCGTCTTGAATTCACGCACGAAGAGAAGGACCCGGCCTCCGTTATTCTCGTGTCCGATGTATCGTCGACCCGTCGGCGATGAGGCCGATGTCGTACTCTGCGATTGCCAGTGGAAATGGCGGTCGTCGATCGCGTAATCCCTGTAGAGGGTGGACGGAGAGAAGTGCTCCTCACTCTTGTTCAACGTGACGAAGAACACGTCGAGCTCCTGATCAGACAGGTACAGCACCCCTTCCCGTGACCCCCGTGAGTTCCTCCTCCGTGGAGTGGACAGGCCCAGGCCGGCAAAGATCTGAGCACGGGTGTAGGTGCAGTGCAGCCGTAACGCGTTCGAGAATCCGAGGTCGAGCGGCACTTCAGAGAAGCCGATGCGGTCCTGCAGGTACCCTAAAAGCTGGTCCATCTCCTCGACCATCCATTCGCTCTCGAAGATCCGGTAGAACCGCGACCCAACAGTATCATCGCTCTCCCCCGGCGCGGGATCGTTGTAGAGGGTGTAATAGAGCAGGTTTGCCATCGGGTCCGCCGCTGCGAGGGCGGCGCCTCTCGATGCGAGGAACGTGCGGGCATACGCGAGGAACGACTGTGAGTTGATGTGCAGCAGACGCCTCGAGGTCCCGAGTAGGAATTCCTCGTCCTCGCCAGATGGAAGACTATCGTAGAGGCCGGCGCGGGCGCAGAGAGTGCGGAACGTGGAGTGGCGGTAGATCTCATCGGGGGACCGTTGAAGATGCTCCAGCGCATCGCGCAGGGAGCACTGGCCTCCCAACCGTTCCGCAAGATCGTGAACGGCCTCTCTCAGCTCGGCCTGCCGCGAGAACGACTGCCGGATCTGAGCGAGGACCGTTTCGCGCGCCACCTTCTCGAGCGAGACGTAACAGCCGCGGGGGAGGATGAGGGTGTCGCGCTCGATCTGCCGGCCGATCGGGGTTGAGAGGTCCGCTGCCAGGGCGCGGTATTTCGGTTCGAACCGGTACCGCTCGTGCTGCCGGCCGACGAAGTCGAGCACGGTCAGGTTCTCTTTGCCGGGCCAGAGGCGGAGGCCTCGCCCGAGCTGTTGCAGGAAGACGGTCAGGCTCTTGGTGGGCCGGAGAAAGAGCGCCGTGTTGATCTCGGGGATATCGATCCCCTCGTTGAAGAGGTCGACCGTGAAGACGAAGTGGACTTCGCGCCTCCGCAACCGGCCCCGGACCTTCTCCCGCTCGGCCCGCGGCGTCTCGGCGCTCACCGCAATCGACGGGATTCCGGCCTCGTCGAACATCCGGGCCATAAAGGTGGCGTGTTCGACGCTGACGCAGAACCCGAGGCCGATGATCTCATCGATCGGCGGGGCATACCGCTCGATGGCCGTCAGCACCGCCCGAACCCGCTCAGCGTTCCCGGTGTAGAGCCTCGAGAGCTGGCCCTCGTCGTAATATCCCTGCCGCCACGAGAGTGCGGCCGCATCGAGGTTCACCGGGTCCGTGACGCCGAAGTAATGGAATGGGGCGAGCAGCCCGCGGTCGATCGCCTCGGGCAGACGGAGTTCTGCCGCGACATGGCCGTCGAAGTCTCCAAGGAGGTCCTCGCCGTCGGCCCGTTCGGGCGTCGCGGTCAGGCCGAGCAGGATCCGCGGAGTATAGTGCGCGAGGAGGTGGCGGTACGAGGCGGCGGGGGCGTGGTGCACTTCGTCCACGACGATGTAGTCGAAGTGGTCCGGGGAGGTCAGGGCCGAGAAGTCCTGGCTATTGAACGTCTGGATCGTCATGAAGACGTGGTCGCGCCGGCTGGGCAGCTGGCCCCGGCTGCAGAGTTCGCCGAAGTTGTAATCCCGGAGGACTCCCTGGAAGCAGGCGAGGCTCTGCTCGAGGATCTCTTCGCGGTGGGCGACGTAGAGGAGGCGAGCCTGCGGGTGCCGGGCGAGGTAGTCGCGGAAATCGAAGGCCGCGATCACGGTCTTCCCGGTCCCGGTGGCCGCGACGACGAGGTTCCGATACCGTCCGTGGACCTCGCGTTCCGCCTTCAGCCGATCGAGCACGTCCTGCTGGTAGTAGAAGGGGCGGATGTCGAAGTAGGTGCCGGGCTCGCGAGGGGCGCGCCCCTGCGAGCGAAGGGCATCCCGAAGGCGATCGGCGTCCGATGGAGTATACAGCGAGAAATCGGGGGCCGCCCAGTAGGTCTCGAAGGTGGCCTGAATCCGGTCGACGAGATCGCGTTCGTTCCGCTCACTCAGCTTGACATTCCACTCCAGGCCGGAGGTGATGGCCGGATTCGAGAGGTTCGAGGAGCCGATATAGACGGTCGAGAAGCCGCTCTGCCGATGGAACGCATAGGCCTTGGCATGGAGGCGGGTGCGCTCGGTGTCGTAGGAGATCCGGATCTCGGTGTTGGGCAGGGACGAGAGGAACTCGACGGCCTTAGCGTCGGTTGCGCCCACGTACGAGGTGGTGATGATCCGGAGCGGGCGCGTCGCGGTGAAGGTCTGCAGCTCGTCCATGAGCAGGCGGATGCCGCTCCACTTGATAAACGAGACGAGGAGATCGATACGGTCCGCCGAGAGGATCTCGGCCTTGAGCTCGTGCACGAGGCTTGGCTCGGACGGTGACCCCGTAAAAAGGGCGTTCTGCGAGAGCAGCGTTGATGGGCGAGGGAGAAGTGGGAGCGATGATGGCGCGTCCTGCGCCTCCACCGAGAGGAGGACCCGGTCGCCGGCAAGCCGGCAGCGTTCGAGGCAGGGTTCGCCTGTGACGGAAGAGAGGAGATCGATGACCCGGTTGCAGCGCTCGATCTGTTCTGGGACGCCGAGATGTTCATCCTGGAGAAATGAGAAGGCCTTCCGCACCACCGGGTGGAGATAGGAGGCGAGGAGGTTGGGAATGTCGGGGCCGTAGCGCTCCAGCGAGTCAGTCGTGATGGTCCGTCCGGATGCGGAGAGGGACTCCATCACGTCCCGAATGGCCTCGTTGATGAGGTGTTCGTAGAGCCCGGGCGGAAGTGCTCTCATTGTTATTGTATCGAGGATCGGGAATCACGAAAAGGATTCCCGAGAATTTTCATTTCGATTCATTTTTCCCCCTCAACGATTACCATGAACCCATGCAGCTCAACCCCCGGCAGGCCGAGGCAGTCGAGACGGCCGGCGTCCAGCTGATCCTCGCCGGCCCGGGGTCGGGCAAGACCCGCGTCATCACCGAGAAGGTTATCCACCTCCTCGATAATGGTGTCAACCCGGCCGCCATCCTCGCCCTGACCTTCTCCGAGAAGGGTGCGCAGGAGATGGCCGACCGGATCGCGAACCGGACGGCGGGCGTGGAGGTGGCGGTCAGCACCTTCCACGCCTTCTGCCTCCAGGTCCTCCACGACCACGTCCTCGAGTCGGGCATCGCCATGCACGCGGGCCGGATCTCCGAGACGAACCAGCTCGTCTGGGGGATCCGGAATATCGACGCCTTCGGTCTGACGACGGTCGAGGTCGGGAACAACGCCGCCGGGGTGGTCGGCGACATGCTCGACGCGATCAGCTCCTTCCGCGACGAGGCGATCACCCCGGACGAGCTCGGCGCGTATATCGAGGGGAGGGAGACGGCCGCGGAGGAGGCCGACAGCATCGAGCTCGGCCGGCTCCGCGACCTCCTCTCGGTCTACCGGGCATACGAGCGGTACAAGCGGGACGAGCACCTGATCGACTACGACGACATGGTCCACGAGGCCGTCCGTCTCCTCGAGCGCCGACCGGACGTGCGGGACGAGTACCGCCGGCAGTACACCCATGTCCTCGTCGACGAGTTCCAGGACACGAACTACGTCCAGCTCCAGCTCCTCAAGCTCCTGGGCGGCGACCATCTCTGCGTCGTCGGCGACGACGACCAGACCATCTACCGGTTCCGCGGCGCATACCTCACAAACTTCGACGACTTCCGCCGGACGTGGGACTCTTGCTGCGAGACCCTGCTCGACCGGAACTACCGTTCGACCTCGAGGATCCTCGCCCTCGCTCTCGAACTCATGGCGTCGGCACCGAACCGGCAGCCCAAGGAGATCAGGACCGAGAACCCCGAGGGTGAACCCGTCGTGGTCGCCCAGTGCGCGAACGAGGCGGCCGAGGTCGCGTTCATCCGCGACGAGATCGAACGGCTGCGTGGGACCGAGTATCTGCCGCGCGGCGAGGAGTCCCCCCGCACGTTCCGCTACCAGGACATCGCCATCCTCTGCCGGAAGCGCGACAAGGGCGTCTCCCTCGCCCGCGCGCTGACGCAGCACGGGATCCCCTGCACCTTCCGCGGCGACGTGGAGCTGTTCGCCCTCCCCGAGATCCGGGATGTCATGGCCTGGCTCCGGGTCGTCGACAACCCGGTGACAAACGGCGTCGCCCTGTACCGGCTGATGCGGTCCGCCGGCATTCCCGAGGTCTCGGTGCAACGGCTCATGGCCGGGGCCCGCCGGTACCGGGACCGCGACCTCGGCGACGACGGGGTTTACACGGCGATGCGCCACGCGGAGGAACTCATGCCGTCCGACGCTCCCCTGGTCGCGGAGCTCGTCGCCTCGGTCGACCGGTTCGTGGCCGAGAAGGCGGCGACGGGGCTGCCCCATCTGGTCCACGCCATCCTGATGCACGGCGCCGGCCTCTACCGCATGGCCGTCGGCTCCGAGCGGTCGCAGTCGATCGCCGCGCTCAACGCGTTCTACGTGATCGTGGCCGACTACGACGCGATCACGAAGGAGACAACCCTGCCCGACCTCCTCGAATACCTCTCGCTGATGGCCGACTTCCGGATCGACCTCGCGGTCGAGGAGCAGGAGGACGCGATCCAGGTGATGACCGTCCACAAGGCGAAGGGCCTGGAGTTCCCCGCGGTCTTCGTGGTCGACCTCTCGGAGCGCAAGTTTCCGCTCAACTACCAGTCGAAGAAGTTCACGGTCCCCGAGGACCTGGCCAAGGGGCTGAAGACGGGCCACGACGAGAAGGAGCTCTTCCGCCAGGAGGAGCGCCGGCTGCTCTACGTCGCGATGACCCGCGCCGAGGAACGGCTCTACCTGACCCACGTCCGGGCCCACGCCGGAAACAAGACCGAGGCGAAGCCCTCGGTCTTCCTGCAGGAGCTCGCCTTCGATCGGAACCCGCTCATCGAGGTCCGGCAGGTGGCGGCCCCGTCCGGGGACGGGCTCGTCGAGGTTGAGACCCGCGACCCCGTCGAGGTCCGCCGGGAGCGGGAGCTCGATCTCCTCGCGCGGGCGGCGAGCGAGGCGCGGAATACGGCCGCTTTCGTCCACCTGGTCAACCTCGAGCGGCTCCGGCTGATGCTGGCGGGAACGGACCCGGCCTCGTTCGACCCGGCCACGTTTCTGTCCGCTCCGCTGCCGCCGCCGGAAGTCCTACTGCCCGGACCGGGCCAGGGCGCCGCCGGGCTGCCGGCATCGTTCGCGTTCTCGGCGTCCTCGCTCGACTGCTATGCCTCCTGCCCCCGGAAGTTCAAGTACCAGTACCTTCTGCAGATCCCGACGCGGCCGGAGACCTACTTCAGCCTCGGAAGCGCTGTCCACTCGGCGATAGAGCTCCTCTCAAAGGACCGGCAGAAGGGCGTCGAGCGGAGTCGCGACGAGGCGGTTGCGACCCTGAAGGCGTTCTGGGACCCGTCCGCCTACGCCTCGAGGAAGCACGAGGAGGAGGACTGGGCGACGGCCGAAACTCTGCTCGACAATTACCTGGCCTGGGAGGCCGCAAACCGGAACGAGATCGTCGACGTGGAGTGGAAGTTCTCGTTCCCGTTCGGCGACCAGATTATGAAGGGGAAGATCGACCGGGTCGAGCGCCGTGCGGACGGGGGGCTCGTGGTGGTGGACTACAAGACGGGAAAGGTCTCCAACGCCCCGGCCCTGATACGGCTCAAGGACGAGATCCAGCTGAACCTCTACGCCCTCGCGGTCCAGGAGGAGTTCGGTGAGCTGCCGGCCGTGGCGTCGTACCTCTACCTACGGGAGACGAAGCTACTGCCCTATCTGCCGAGCGAGTCGATCATCGGGACGTTTTCAGAACGGCTCTCCGGGGTGGTCGGCACCATCCTTGCAGGCGACTTCCCGGCCATGCAGTCTCGCGACTGCACGTACTGCGACTATGGCGAGATCTGCGAACCTGGTTCGGCGGAGTAGCGCACGAGTTGGGACCGAAGAGGGGTTGCGAGAGGAATGAATATCACCGGGCTGACCGATCATTTCAACCGGGGATACCAGTGGGATGGATGGATCGGCTGCGTCGCTGGCTTCGGGAGAAACTGGCGGAGAGCATTCCTCCTTTGTCGTACCGGACGGCTCGGGACGACGATGAGGACGAGGAGATCGCCGAGCTGATCGCGATCGAGATCATCTGACCCATCGCGGCCATCGCTTCGTCGGCACAGGCACCATGTCCTTTTCGAACTGTTTGGATCTCTTTCGCGATATTGTTTCACGACTCTTACGAATATCATAGAGCACTCTTTTTCTCTCTAAAAGATAATCGTATATCGCATGGCAACGACGCGCAGGTGTCTCCGGTGCGGCCACGAGTGGTCGCAGCGCACCGGCACCCAGCCCAAGACCTGCCCACGGTGCCGGAGCCCGTACTGGAACAGACAGCGGAGAGGAGAGATGACACCCATCGCGGAACTGGAACGCGCCCTCGAGGAGCGGCGGAGCATGGAGTTGAACCTGCAGAACAGGCGGGCGGAACTGGACCTCCGCATGTCACATGCTGCGCGTGATGGCAAACACCTGCAGGAGCGGATAGCGGCCGTCCAGAAGGAGATCGAGGCCCTGCACGAGCGGGACGAGCGGACCGGGGAGCAGGAGCGTGAGCTCCTGCAGCTGGAGAGGCAGCTGAACGATCTCTCACAAAAACGGGCGACCCTCGAGGACGAGGCCAGGGAGCTGGAGTGCATGCTGGCGACCCTCGAGCCTGTAACCGGGCGGGACGATGATGCCGGGTTCGACCGCGAGCTCCTGCTCGAGGCACTCGACGACGACGCCGGGAACGAGCTCTACGCCGAGGGCGCCCGGCGGTACGCACGCCGGCTGGCCGAGAGGGTCCGCGACGGGGAGTTCGATGGCGATTAGCCCCGGGTGACGGGTGCAGGGGGAACGCCGGTTCGCGTGGACCCGGTCAGTGCTGGCCGAGCCACCAGAAGATCTGCCTGGCCCGTTCCTCTTCGCCGGGGGTGACCGGCTCGCTGTTCCACCGCAGCGTCTCCGGGTCGTCCTCGACGAACCGCTCTTTGTGTATCATTCCTTCAGCTCCATCGCGAAGATCCGGAGAGTGCGGGGGCGGTCGTCCGGGGCGATCATCACGTCGGGAAAGATCGCGCTGCCGATGCATTTGAGCGTCAGGTCCCGCGGCAGGACGATCATCTCCTGCTCCGGTACGTATAGTCCGTGCGCATCCTCCGGAAGGCTGATGGCCATGATATTGTGATAGGAGTCGCGCCGCTCCGCGTCGAGTGACTCGCAGGCGTACCAGGGGTTGACCGTGGTGTCGGTGAACCCCCTGTTCAAGAAGACGTTCTCGTGGAGCAGTCGTTCGGCCATCTCCTCGGTCATGCCACGGTAGACGATTCGGAAGTCCGGCGTCTCCTCGCCCAATTCATCGTCTTGTTCCATTTTCAGGGATTGCATACGAATCGCCATGTACATTCCCCTTTCCTCGTGGTGTGAGCAAGGAGAATGATGCTTGGCCGGCGATCGCCTCTCTACACCCCATGTGTACGCGGGGATGAACCGTCATCAGTGCGCCCAATGCATAGCACTGACCGGTGTTCCCCGTGTACGCGGGGATGAACCATTCGTGAATGCGCCGATCCGTCGCCACTCTCCCGCCGGGCGGGCTGTGCTCTCGGACCGTACCGGCGTGCCGTGCAGTCACCCGCCCCTCGCCTTCCACAGTGCCTCATACAAGATCCGGCGCCCGACCTCCGAGTCGAAGAACTCGGCGATCGGGTCGGGCTCGAGGAGCCTGCCGTCGACCGGGATCCGCTCGAGGGCGAACGTGAGCAGGATTGCGTGGGTAATGAAGTCGCCAACATTCCGGAACTCCCCCTCGGCCACGAGCTCCCGGATCCGCGCCTTGATCCGGGGGTCGGTCCGGAAGGTGATCTGACCCTCGGTCATC
>CAZCUJ010000047.1:0-12421 GCA_964501565.1 uncultured Methanospirillum sp. | reverse complement strand
GGCTGGCCATCGTGCAGCGGATCGTCGAGCGGCACGGCGGGCAGGTCTGGGTCGAGTCGGTGCCCGACCGGGGAACAACCTTTTTCTTCACGCTGGGAGATGGGATTGATAATGGCGAGGGACGGGGAGAAGGATATCCTGCTGGTTGAGGACAACCCGCACGACGTGGAGCTGATCCTCCACGTGTTTGAGTGGTCGAACATGCACGACCGGGTCCGGGTCGTATGGGACGGTCAGGAGGCGCTCGACGCGCTCTTCGAGGACGCGATGCGGCCCCGCGTCATCCTGCTCGACCTCAAGCTGCCCAAGGTCAACGGCCTCGAGGTGCTCAGGCGGATCAAGGAGGACGCATCCCTCCGCGAGATCCCCGTGGTGGTCTTCTCGTCGTCCGCGGAGGAACGGGACGTCGCGATGAGCTACGGCCTCGGAGTGAACAGTTATGTCGTCAAGCCGGTGGAGTTCGACCGGTTCGCCGAGGTGATCCGCGAGATCGCGGCCTACTGGCAGATCAACCGGTCTCCGGACGGCGTCCCGAGGGCGGACTAAAACCTTTCCGCTCTCCGGCACGGGTGGCGCCAGCCCGAGGGCGTCTCCGAAAAATGCGCCGGGGAGGCACGATACTACCCGGCGGCGCGGTTAGAGCTCTGCCCGGACGGCGAGAACGGCCTCGACCATGCGGCTGAGCTTGGCGAACGCGGCGTCGCGCGAACGCATCCGGAGGCCGCAGTCGGGATCGACGAGGAGCCGTTCGGGCCCGAAGAGCTCCATGCCACGCTCGACGCGTGCGCGGATGGTCTCAACGCTCTCGATCTCGTCCGAGGACGAGACGACCACGCCCAGCCCGAGGCGCATCGTCCCGAGTTCGCGCGTGCCGAGCAGCTCGAGGTTCCCGGGGTGGCCGGCGAACTCGAGGTCCAGGACCTGGACAGGATAACGGAGCAGGGCGTCGATCATCCCACCGATCGGCCCGCAGGCATGGAGCGCCATTGGCGCGGAAAGACCCCTGGCGATCACGCCGATGGGCCCGGCGGCCGCTGCCGGGTCGGCGGCCCCTGTGGAGAGGATCGGCTCGTCGACCTGGATCATGCAGGCTCCGGCTTCCTCGAGCGACCGGGCCTCGGCGGCGAGCACCGCGGCCAGGTCGAGAGCGAGCTCCTCCTTGTCCCGGTAGACCGGGGTGTCGAGGTGGAGGGCGTGGGCGAGCGTCGTCGGGCCGGTCAGGATACCCTTGACGTACGGCGCGCGCGAGCGGGCGAAGCGGAGATCATCGATCGTGATGGCATGCGCGGGCGGTCCGACCCGTCCGACGACGCGCCCCTCGCGAACGCCGGGGAGCGTATCGGCGAATGCCGAGACCATGTCCGCGCGGACCTGCCCGTCCGAGACGATCTCGATCCCGGCCCGGAGCTGGTCGTCCACGGCGGTCTCGAGCGCTGTCCGGTACCGGTCGAGCAGCGATCGGAGTCCCCGCCCCTCGACCGGGGGGTACGACCCGACCACCGTCGTGGGCAGCAGGACCGGCGGGAGGCTCATGGCACGAGCCGGTGGCGATCGCGCGGAAAGAGCACGGCCTCGCGGACGTTCGCGAGATCGAGCATGGTCATCACGAACCGCTCGACCCCCAGGCCCCACCCCGCGTGCGGCGGCATGCCGTACCGGAACGGCCGCAGGTAGAACTCGAACGAGGCCGGGTCGAGGCCCTTTGCGACGAGCTGGCGCTCCAGCAGCTCGTACCGGTGGACGCGCTGCGCCCCCGACGAGAGTTCCATCCGGGGGTGCATCAGGTCGAAGGCGCGGCAGATCGCCGGGTCGTCCTCGTACGGCATCGCGTAGTAGGGCCGGATCGAGGTCGGCCAGTCCGTGACGAAGTAATGCTCGCCCATGGACTCGCCGATCGCCCGTTCGGCAGCGGGCGAGAGGTCGTCGCCGTGCGCGATCGGCTCCTCGATCCCGCAGGCCGCGATCTCGATCGCCTCGGCGTAAGGCAGGCGCGGGAACGGGGCCCGGGGCACGGCGATCTCGTCAAAGCCGCCGCGGGAGAGCGCGTCGGCGCAGGTAGCCGCGACGTGCTCGTAACAGGAGACCACCAGCCCCTCGAGGAGGGTCATCACGTCCTCCTGGTCGGCGAACGAGACCTCCGCGTCTATCGAGGTCGCCTCGTTCAGGTGACGCGTGGTGTTGTGCTCCTCCGCCCGGAAGATGGGACCTATCTCGAAGACCTTCTCGAACCCGGCGCCCATCATCATCTGCTTGTAGAGCTGGGGCGACTGGTTCAGGAACGCCTCCTTCTCGAAGTAGGCGATCGGGAAGAGCTCGGTCCCCCCCTCGGTCGCGGCCGCCACGATCTTCGGGGTCGTGATCTGGATGAAGTCGTGCTTGTGCAGGTACCGCGATGTCTCGTGGAGCACGGCCGAGCGGACCTGGAAGATGGCCGCGATGCGGGGCCGGCGGGCGTCGAGGAACCGCACGTCGAGGCGGGTGTCGAGCTCGGCCGGCACCTTCTCGGCCACGTCGAGCGGGAGCGGGGTCTCGGCCCGGCTGAGCACCTCGAACGAGCTCGGGACGAGCTCACGCCCCCCCGGCGCCTTTTCGGTCGCCTTGACCTCCCCGCTGACCACGACCACGGACTCGCGCGAGACCGTCCGCACGGCCTCGACCACCTCGGGCGGTACCTTCTTCTTGGGGACCGTGACCTGCAGGATCCCGCTCCGGTCGCGCAGCAGTACGAACGTGAGTCCGCCGAGGTCCCGGACCTCGTGGACGAACCCGACGCATTTCGCACGCTCGAGCCCGGGAGTAACCTTACCTATCGGCGTCCGCATCGAAAAACCCGAGATCAATGGGCCTCGAGGGGTAATTGGCTTTATGGCGACGTGACGGGCGCGGGGAGAAAAAGGGGGGGTTATTTCTGCCGCTGGGCCATCATCTGCGGTTCGATCACCACGCGGTCTATCGCGTGGATCACGCCGTTCCTGGCGACGATATCGGACCGGGTGACCGACGCCTCGCCGACGCGCGCCTTCGCGCCGAGGGGCCGGAGCTGAAGGTCGCTGCCGTCGAGGGCCCGGAGCGGCCGGGCCGTTCCCAGGTCCGTGGCCATCAGCCGTTCCTGCACCACGTGGTGGGTCAGCACCTGTCGCAGGCGGGTCGCGTCCTCGGTGATCCAGCGCATGGCGCCGGCCTGCGCCGACTCGAAGGCCGTGTCCTCGGGGGCGAAGATCGTGAACGGTCCCGCGCCCTTGAGGGCCTCCTCGAGTCCGGCATCACGGATGGCGCGGAGCAGGTTCGTGAAGGTGCCGTCGTGCTCGAGGGTTTCGATGATGTCCAGTGGGTTGATCTCGACCATTCTCTGTCACCTCTGTTTCGTGTGCGTCTCAATGAGTCGTCTACGATATAATGTTTCTGGAGGACGAAGCATGCTCCTGTTGCCATCCACGAGCGCACGGAGCGTGCGACGACCTCTCGTGGCGCCTTCGCGGTGAATGACACCTTGACCTTGTGCTGCCACTCTCCTGTCATCGATACAGACCCAAAGCAGGCACAACCGGACACCGGGTCCTCACGGGGATTGGCTCGATTGAACCATGTTACACCTCCAGCGATGACGTCTTTCCTTCACCGATTCGCCGTGAGTCGCGCGATGGTCTCGGAGACCCAGAGCTTCGGTCGAGCCCTGAACGCGTCAGTCGCGCTCTCCTTCGCACGCTCCGTTCCCGGGGTCCCGCCGGAACCACGGGGGGCGCCGCCCGTCCTTCATCCCCCGGGCCGAACCACGAGCGCATGGCATCGGTGGTTAATCGCAAAAGGCATTCTCGGGTGCGCGCTCGGTTTGAGTATCCTGATTATCGATTGGGCCTTTTACATTTCTGACTAATAGGTCGATGTATAGAAATTGTTAAAGAAAATGGGAGAAATTGTAGAACGGAGTCTTAAGTAATTTGAAAAATTCCTTATTTGATAATTCTTTGACCACTGGACCAGAATAAAATCGAAAGGAATATCTTTTGAAGAATGATTGGGGTATCTATGCACAAACCATTGCTTGTGTTAATCGCAGTCCTCGTCCTTGCCTGCTCCGCAGGCATCGCCGGTGCTGCCAGCGTTCAAACGTCAACTGTTGCGCAGCAGAGCGTCCTGAGCGATGAAAAAACCGCGTCGGCCGCGTCATCCCAGAACGTGTATGGACCAAACGGCGTTGGGGACCTCGACTTCTGGTGGAAATACACGGCGACGGGCAGGCCGGTTGCCTACAAGTACGTCACGTTGAAGCAGTCCAAGAATGGCGGCTCCTGGACTACAGTCACCAGTGGGTACACGAACGGGAACGGCTACATTGGCTGGTACGTCAAGCGCCCGTTTGACGGTTCCACCTATCGCTTCAAGACGATGTACGGCTCCACGAGCTCGGTAATATACACCATAAAATACGTAAAACCTCCTAATGGCGTGAAGGCCGATTTCACCCGGACACCGTCCGTCGGTACCAAGTCCACGAACTTCAAGTTCGTGGGTTCGGCAGTGGGCGGCACGCCGAAGACCTGGCAGTGGACCTTCGGGGACGGCAAGACGGCGTATGGAAAGACGGTCTATCATAAGTACACCTCCACCGGGTACAAGACGGTAAAACTGAAGGTGACCTTCACGAACGGGAGATGGGCCTCGGTGCAGTGGAACAATTGCCTCAGGGTTAGATAACTGCCCCTTTTTTCCCGCACTCGGAGCGGGACTCCTTGGTGAGGGATCGGGACGGCGAACGACCCGTCTCGGGTGATCTCCTGTATTATCCTCCGGCAATTCGACATGTCGGTGAGGATAGACATCCACCGGCCCCGTTCCAGCTCCGTCCTACCATACCCCGCAGCTTCACCGACTGCTGGCGGCCGCTCCGCGACTGGTGGAGACAGCAACGGGCAGGCGTGACACTCAGGACAGTCGAGGCAGAGGGAAGGTACGCGTCCGCAGCAGATCCATACCGGCTGCGAAGCGCGGAAGAGGGGGGGCGGCGCCCCTACCGCCGCCGGTACCGCCTTAAGAAGAACCAGACGCCGGCGCCGACGAGGGCCAGCACGAGCAGCCCGATGAGCGCGGTATACGATTGCTCGTGGACGACGACACGATACTCGTCCGTCTTCTCCGCCTGGTCGGCGACGACCCTGACGTTGACCCGGTACTCGCTCGCCGAGATCGACGCGGGCGGCACCACCCTGACACGGAACTCGACCGTCTGACCGGGCGGTATCGAGCCGACGCTCTGGGGCGTCACCAGGCCCGACCACCCTTGCGGAGCGCTGATGTTCGTATTCAGGTTCGTCAATGCCCCGGCGTTACCCGCGTTCTCCACCGTGAAGTTGAACTCGAGCGCGTCTCCTCGCGAGACATCGTACTGATAGCGATCCGCCACGACCTTCATGTCGGCGGCCCCCTGCATACGAATGGTCAGGTTCCGGGCATAGGTCTCGCTCCCCGAGTGGATGATGGCCGTAAGGTTGTACGTCCCGGGCGGCGTGTTCCGGCTCGGGATCGCCTCGATCAGGAGCCGCCGCTGGTCGCCCGGCGCGAGGGAGACCTCCTCGATCTCGGCATTGCCGTTCTCCGTATCGCGGTACCGGACGTACCAGTCCTGCGGGACCTCCTCGGCGCCCAGGCGATAGGTGTCGTCGGCCCGTCCGATATTCTTGAGGTTCATCTCGAACTGGGTATTCCTGCCGGCCGTCCCGACCACGGTCGAGGCGTCGAGCCTGACCTCGGCAGCAAACGGCTTCGGCTCGAGCGTGACCGTCCCCAGGTCGGTCGCCATGCCACCCTTCAAACGGACCTCTTCTCGCCGGATCTCGAAGTATCCCTCGCGGTTGATCACCAGGTCGTACGTGCCGGGCGCGACCTCGGCGTCAACCGTCCCGTCAGCATCGGTGAGAATGCGGTCGACCTGGTTCCCCGCGCCGATCGTGAGAAGGAGGATCTCCGCGCCCCTGACCTTGTCCCCCTCCTTGTCGTTCACCACGAGCCTGATCCTGGCTTTGTCTCCAGCATGGGACGTGCTGATCGTGACATAGAGCTGGTATCGTTTCTCCCCGATATGGACCGCTATCGGGTACTGCCCGGTCTTCGTCTCTGCCGCGGTGTCGACCTCGAGCCTGACGCTCATCTCGTCGTTCGACGGGATATCGACCATGGTCACCTCCCGCTTCTCGTCATCGGTGAAGCGGTACTCCCAGCCGGAGGTGCCGGGGGGAAGAGAGGCCCGGAGGCGGCGCGCCTTCTCCTCTCCGCCGCGGTTGTTGACATTCAGGACGAAGACGGCTGTCTCGCCGGCCTCGACCGTCCTGGCCGGAAAGTCGGCCTGAATACGGAGACCAGCGTTCGCGTTTCCGTCCGGGGTCGATCCGTCGTCATCCGCACTGTCAACGGGGGTGGTCGTGGGACTGGCGGCCCCCCCCTCGCCAGACTCCAGGGTCGAGCCGGGCGTATCGGTCGATAGCAGGGGTGCTGCACCCGCCAGGGTGGCGCCGATGAGGAGCGCGAGGAGCAGGGCCGAGACCCGAAAAATGGGAGGTGGCGAACATGTCATCGAGGTCACCACCTACCGAATGTCGAGGCGCATGAAGCGGACATAGGAGAGGCCGAAGAAGACGAGCGGGATAACCAGGAGCGCGATCAGGTTGGGGACCAGCGTCTCGAAGACCTGCGGGATCGGCATGGTCCCCGGATCGGAGCCAGCGGTGTCATCGTCCATGCCGGCACCAGAATCCGAGGCGACGATGGTGCTCGTCGCGAGCGGGACACTCAGCTTCTTCATGACCTGCCTGAAGTTCAGGGTTGGAGAGAAGAGGCTGACGACGCCCTCGAGCGCGAGCCGCCTCTCCTCGTACGCCTGCAATTGCTCTTCGTACCGTATACTGTCCTCGATATCGACGCCGATAACAGCGGACTCGTTCTCGTCACCGACGTTTATCACCGTGCCCGTCTCATCGCCGAGGGGTACCTCGATCGATCCGCTGTCCGAGAGGACCTTCGGAACCGGCAGTTCGGGCTGCTTGCCGATGAAGACACCGACCACGTTCGGGTCCACGATGATCGGCAGGAGCGACGATAGCGCGATGAAGACGATCAGAGCCGCGATCAGGGCCGTTCCCCCCGTACGGCTGACCGACGACATCAGCAGGCCGACGGAGAAGTAGGAGAAGATGAGCAGGAACGAGACGATCGCGAGCACCACGAGGGCGAAGAGTTCGTACCCGTCGGGAACGATGCCGAACGCGAGCAATATGCCCACGATGATTGCAAATGTCAGGAAGACGAGCCCACCGATCGCGGCGACGCCGCCAAGACCCTTCCCATTGATCACCTCGTCGCGATACACCGGGTGGGACAGGAGCAGTTTGAGTGAGCCGCCTTCCTTCTCCTTCGTGATGAGATCAAAGCCCATCGCGATGCCCAGGATGGCACCGAGGAGCATGATCTGGTCCCCGATCGACGATATGACATCGAGCAGCGACCCCCCCGCCGCCATCGCGGTATCGGTCGCGTCCTCGCCGATAGCGCTCATCGTGTTTGCGTAGCTCTCGATCGCGGCCTTGTAGGCGATCAGGCCTCCGACCAGCCCGATCGAGACGACCAGCAGGAGCATGCCGGCGATAAGGAGAAATCGTCGATCCATCAGGTGATCGAGCAGCTCCTTGCTGGCGATCACGCGCAGTCTGTGCAGGTCCATCACTGGTCACCCCGGTCACGAAGCATGGTAATAACTCATGAAGATGTCCTCGAGCGACGGTTCCTCGACCGTGAACTCGCGGAGATGCACGCCGGCACCACTGACGCGTTCCATGACCCAGTCCCGGATATCCTCCCCGACCTCGAGCCGGGCGCGGCGCCGATCCGGGTCGTACTCCGCTCTCACGATCGCCGGGTGCTCGAGTTCCGGGAGCGGCTCCTGCGCCTCGAGCCGGATATTCAGTACCGGCGCGGACCGCTTGAGCAGGACGGGCAGGTCGTCGATCGACCCCGTCACGATGAGCCGGCCCCTGACCATCATCGCGAACGAGGTGCAGACCCTGGAAACCTCCGCAAGGATGTGTGACGAGACGAGGATCGTCGTGCCCTCGGCGGCAAGAGAGTGGATGATCCTGCGGTACTCCGCGACGCAGAGAGGGTCGAGGTTCGCCGTCGGCTCGTCGAGGATCAGAACGTCGGGATCGTTGAGCAGGACCTTTGCGATACCGAGCCGCTGGACCATCCCCTTCGAATAACTGCCGACGACCTTGCCGAGGCCCGATAACTTCACCCTGTCGAGGACTTCGCGTATGCGCTGGTCACGACCCTCCCGCGGGATGTCGTAGAGCGCGGCGAAATAGTCCAGGTTCTGCTCCGCGGTCATGTTCCGGTAAAACCCGACGTCGTCGGGCATGTACCCGATTCGTCTCTTCACCGCGAGCGGGTCCTCGGTCACGTCGATGCCCCCGATCCGGCACCGGCCCGACGTGGGCTGGATCAGTCCGACCAGCATCAGGATGGTCGTCGTCTTTCCGGCGCCGTTCGGGCCGAGCAGCCCGAAGATCTCTCCTTTCGGGATCTCGAGCGAGAGGTCGTCCACGGCAACGACACCGTCGTATTCCTTTCTGAGTCGTTCGAAGGTGATCATGCGTGTAACACTGCCCGAGCACCTCGCCCCTGGCGGAACCGTACGCCCGGCAACGTACTCACCGACTAGAATTCTATTGCTTTGCATATAATAAATGAGGGGAAACAGATCGGATGGTGACCAGGAAGGGTACCCTGTTGAAAAACCTCCGTCGCGTACCCCGCGGGCGTTCAGACCCCGGGTTTGGCCGTACGATAACACAGTCGGGCACCCCAGTCATCTCGCGGGAGCTCCGCGGTTCGGGTGGCACCGAGGATTGCGCGCCGTCATCATTCGAGACGGGCCTTCGGCTTTTGGTATGAACCAGATGCAGGCACGAACCAGGAGTGTCACCGGCGATTCGATCCATGCCACTCCCCGAGGCTCAATGGTGAAGGTGATGATCGCATCATATCCCTATCAGGGCCGGGCCCACCTGACTCTGGGGTGTTGCCCTTCGTAACCGGCACATCCCCCCCGCGGTTTCGATGCGCTGGCGGACGAACCGTGGTCGGCAGGCTCCGAATACGCGCTGAGGGGTCAAGCTGCGCAGGATTGAATACACCTCAACCACGATACCCTCTCATGGCGATAGCGCGATCCTGGTTTCTTCTTTTCTTCTGCCTGCTTCTCGTGGGACCGCCCGGCAATGCCGTCGGCCCTGCGGGTGCCGCCATGAGCGCGATTGTCCCGGCGGATGCTCTGCCCTCCCTGGTCGATTCTCACGAAGGGGGAGAGCCGTACGTGGACGGCGAGGTGCTGGTCCGTTTCCGTACAGATAACCCTCGGGACTCCCGTGACGTCAAAGGGCCCGCGATGCGTGCTCATGCCCGCCTTGGTGCAGTAATCGTAGAGGACTTCTCCTCGCTCGGGCTCGGTGGCGCGCAGCTGGTCCGCGTTCCCGAAAACCGTTCGGTCGAGGATGCCATCGCCGCATACCGGGACGATCCCGACGTCCTCTACGCGGAACCGAATTACCTCGTCCATATCAACGGTCTGCCCAACGACCCGGCCCTCTCCGAGCAGTGGGGACTCCGGAACACGGGGCAGGTGATCGAGGAGCAGCGGGGGACGGCCGGTGCGGATATCGATGCCGCGCTCGCCTGGGGCCGCGAACGCGGTTCGAACGAGATCGTTGTTGCCGTGGTCGATACGGGGATCGACTATACCCATCCCGATCTCAGGGCGAACTCCTGGAGAAACCCCGGAGAGGTTGCAGGCAACCGGCTCGACGACGACCGGAACGGGTACATCGACGATGTATACGGCTGGGACTTCCGCAACATGGACGCGGAGCCCCTCGACGACAACGGCCATGGTACACATCTCGCGGGGATAATCGGCGCGGTCGGGAACAACCGGATCGGTGGATCGGGCGTGATGCACCAGGTCCGCCTTATGCCACTCAAGTTTCTCGGGTCGAACGGACGGGGAAGCACTGCGAGCGAGGTGAAGGCTATCCTCTACGCCCGGGCCGCCGGTGCGGACATCATCTGCTGCTCGTTCGGCAGCGGCCTGTATTCGGCCACGGAGCGGAGCGCGATCGAGGGAACGAACGCCCTCTTTGTCTGCGCGGCGGGAAACACGGGTATGAACACCGACGAGACACCCGAGTACCCCGCCTCGTTCTCTTCGGGGAATATCATCGCCGTGGCCGCGACCGATAACCGCGATCGCCTTGGGGCCTTCTCGTCGTATGGAAAGAGCACGGTCGACCTCGGTGCCCCCGGGGTGGGGATCTTCAGTACTCTCCCCGGCAACGAGTACGGGTATATGACCGGGACCTCGATGGCGACCTCGATGGTGGCAGGGGCAGCGGGGCTCGTGAAGTCAGCGTACCCGGGGCTCTCGCCGACCGAGCTCCGGGCGCGCCTCGTGAAGGGCGTCGATCCGCTCGTCTCGCTCAACGGGCGTGTTGCTTCGAACGGCAGGCTGAACCTCGGCCGTGCCCTCGCGGCGGGGAGCACCGGTCCACTCGTTCCGTCGTTCACCGCATCGCCCTCTACGGGACCGGTGCCGTGCGTCGTGCGGTTCTCAGACACCTCGACCGGTGATCCTATCTCCTGGAGATGGGCCTTTGGCGATGGGGGGCAATCGGTCGAACGGAACCCGGTCCATACCTACAATACACCCGGCACCTACTCCGTTACGCTCATCGTGCGCAACGCGGCAGGAGCTTCGAAGACACTCACCCGGGCCGCGCTTGTCAGGGTCGCGACGGGCGGTTCGGTCACCCCGACGCCGACCTCCGGGCGAAAGCCCTATCGTTCCAACGCCATTCCCGGCCTGATCGAGGCGGAGCAGTACGATCTCGGAGGCGAGGGCGTCGCCTACCACGACACCACGCCCGGCAACAACGGGGGTGTCTTCCGGCGGGATGGCGTCGACCTCGAGAAGACTCCCCGCGATGGCACGCCGCATGTCGGCTGGATCCGAAATGGTGAGTGGCTGACCTATACCGCAAATGTCGCACGAAGCGGCAGTTACACGGTTCGAGCCCGCGTCGCGAGCCCGAATAACAATCGGAAGATACTCCTCGCTGTCGATGGTGTCAGAAGGGCGACCATCGCGGTCCCGCACACAGGCAGTTTTGCCGCGTTCACGACGGTCCAGGTCCCCGTGAATCTGATGGCGGGAGAGCGGGTATTGAAACTCTCGTTCGTCGGTGACGGCCAGAACCTGGACTGGATCGATTTCCATTCGATATCGACTGGTACGACACCGCCATCGAGCACAGTGGCATCGTTCTCTGCGGATCCCCTCGTATCCCGGCGGGGAACGGCCGTGAAGTTCACGGTGACCCCGGCTCCCGGTAAAACCGTCAGATCGGCCTGGTGGTCGTTCGACCACCCCGGCCATAAGAGCACGTGGAACTCGCGGTCGGTGAACCCCACGTTCTATTACCCCAGGACGGGCACTTTCAGCCCGTACGTGGTAGTGACCTATACCGACGGGACCTCGGAGGTGGTCCACCGAGCCGGTTCCATCAGGGTCACCTGAAAGAACGCCTCACTTTTCAGTGCCGTTTTTCGCCAGGCGAGGCTTTCCTCAATCTCTGCCAGCCGGTGAGCCAGCGGGCGAGGTTCGCGATAAGCACTGCCCGGACGAACCTCCGCCGGTGTTTCCCGGTAAGATCGAACGCCGGCGAGGGAGCGGTCCCGTCCTGCTGCTATCCGGACGGGGTCGCTCCCTCTAATCGACCTGGGCGGGCCCGCTCATCGGAGAAGATGGGTCGAAGGAGAATCCAGCCCCGCTCAATCGCTCCAGACGATCACCGGGTCGATGGTCGCGTCGATCAGCAGGTCGAATGGGATCCGGTCACACCATCCCCCCTTCTCGAACATCTGCTGGAAGCAGACGCCGGCGATCGCTGCCGTCGGGTAGCGGTCGAGGAATGCGACAACATCCTGGAGCCCCACACCGCTGTTCTCCATTGCGAGCCCGCCCATCACCACGATGAGACGCGGATGGAGTTGCCCGGCCGGCCCGCCCGCCTGTACCCCCACCTTCTCCACGGGCTCGAGCCGCCGGGCCGCACCCTCCTCAACGCCGGGCACGAAGGTCTGCGTCACCGCCAGGGAGCGCGTGGCGAACGCGAGGAGTTCGACGAACGGCGTGCAGGTCCCGGGGACCCCGATGTAGACAACCTGGTCGGCCTCCGTCAGTCCCAGCCCCTGGACGAACTCGCGAAACGGCCTGAGTATCCCCGGTACGCCGGTATGCGTTGACTGCTGCTCCATGAACACCCCATGGAACCGGGCGCATATCAAGGATTCGGCCCGGGGTGACCTGGGTATCGAAAAA
>CAZCUJ010000046.1:0-13781 GCA_964501565.1 uncultured Methanospirillum sp. | reverse complement strand
CTTGCTCCCACAACCCGTACCGATCAAAGGCTTGTTGGGCCGTTACCCCAACAACTACCTAATCGGCCGCAGACCCATCCTGTGGCGATAAATCTTTGAGCTACAGAGCATTCCAGCATCCGTAGCCTATGGGACATTATCCCCAGTTTCCCGGGGTTATTTCCCACCGCAGGGCAGGTTATCCACGTGTTACTGAGCAGTACGCCGAGGGCTTTCCCCTCTCGACTCGCATGGCTTAATCGAACTCCGATAGCAGTGGCCTCTGGCAGGATCAACCAGAATCACTTAGCACATCTTATAAGGAGTTGGCAGTTGCTTTGCAGATTTCCGCATTGCCAGTACCAGTGTCAGAACCAACTCCGGTCACGCCGGCGACGTTGATTCTCCATCACAGAGGACTATTATGTATGTTTCCATACATAATAAAGGTTTTCATCGTGCCCGGAGCCATTCGTGGAATGACGCGCACACGATCGTCGCATTGCGAGGCAACGCGAGATCATAATGTTGCACCTCCAGGCACTTAAACCCTTCTGTCGTGCGCATCCATCGGAACGCGCACCCATCGGATCGGTGACGCACCGTCACCATCGCGCATTGGCGCGAGGTAACAACATAGGTCACCAGATCATATAAACGTTTTCTCAACTCTCCCCGCGAACGCAGTTCCAGGTGGAACACATCGACGAGGAGAGGGAGAAAACCTGTGTCGCGGAGGTCGTGACGACGCCCGTCCATCCGGACGCGCACGCGCGACCGCTCGCACCTCGGTGCGAGGCTACAATGTTAGCAGCAGCCCCTTATCAATATTTTCATCACGCGGCCGAACCCTGGATCATCCAGCCCCGGATTCACCCCGGAGATGACCCGAGAACGTCCTGTGAACCCCCGCCATCCATATCGCGCGCAGGACCGACGGAGGACCTCTCCACCCGGTGCCTCGCGTCCCCCACGCGGTGGCCCCCCTCACCCCGTGCCGGGAATTTCGGAGACTCTGGCCTCCGGCTCTCCCGAACCGCCGCCCAGCGCGGGGAGTACCTCGATCTCGCCGAAGAACTCCTCCTGCACCAGGTCGACCGTCCCATCGAGCATGAGAAAGAGCAGGGGAATATAGAGATCGATCACGCGCCAGCCGCTCACCCGCACGAGCGACGTGATCGAGACTCCCCGCCCCTCCGCGAAGCCCTCGAGGCACCACGCGAGAACCCGGTGCGCCGCGTCGCGATACCCCTCCTCGTGCGCGATCCCGATCACCTCCGCGGGGTCCATCACGAGCGGCGGGGCCCGGACATACCGGCGCCGGCGCTGCTCGTCGCGTTCCATGTACCGGAGCACCGTGATCAGGTCGAAGAGAGTCTCGGGCCGCTTCCGCATCCGCTTCCGATCGAGGCGCCGCTGTATCTCCGCCTCGAGCCGCTCGATCGTCTCGCCCCCGGGCGAGTCGTCGAGGACGTCCCAATCGAGGAACTCCTCCTCCTCGAACTCCTCCTCCGGTTCGGGCGGATCGAGCAGGTGCTCGGACTTCATGCGGAGTAGCAGCGCGGCGTAGAAGAGAATGCGGCCCGAGATCCGGAGGTCGAGGGACGCCTTCTGATCGAGCTCCGAGAGGAACCGGTCGGTCACCTCGACGATATCTATCCGCCAGGGATCGATCTCTCCCCGCTCGGCCATCCCGACCAGAATCGCAACCGGCTCCTCAATCACCTGAACGCACACCCGTGACCAGCGTGGACTTGTCCGGCCGAACGGTCACGCCGATGACCCGGTCGGCGATGTCTATCATCGGCTTTCGGAGCGAGACGATGATGAACTGGGACTCCGCGGAGATCGTCCTGATCATCGAGGCGATCCGCTCGACGTTCGACCCGTCGAGCGACATGTCGACCTCGTCGAACGCGTAGAACGGGGCCGGCAGGTACTGCTGGATCGAGAAGATGAACGCGAGGGTGGTGAGCGACTTCTCGCCACCCGAGAGGGCCGAGAGCAGGTGCACCGCCTTGTCGCGCGGCTGCACCGCGAAGGTCAGCCCGCCGCTGAACGGGTCCTCCTCGCACTCGAGCGCCAGATGGCCGTTGCCGCTCGTCAGCGTGGCGAAGATACGGGAGAAGTTCTCGTTGATCGCGGTGTACGCGGTCTGGAAGGCCTCGAACTTCTGCGTCTCGACGTGGGCGATCCTCTCGAGGAGCGTCTCCCGCTCGCGCGAGAGCACTCCGACCATCTCCGTCCGTTCGGCGACCCGCTCGCCGACCCGGTCGTACTCCTCGACCGCGAGCATGTTGACCGCGCCGAGGCGCCGGAGCGAGTCGGCAGTCACCGCGAGCCCCTCGTCGATCTCGGTGAGCGTCAGGGTCGTCGTCCGGCCAGCGGCACGCTCCCGCAGCTCGGCGCACTCCCCGTCCAGGACCCTGTCCCGCTCGACGTCGACCTCGATCTGGTACCGCGCCCGGTCGAGGCGTGCCTCGAGATCGAGCAGGGCCCGCTCCTGACCCAGGATGGACTCCTGCAGCTCCCCCCGCCGGCGCCGCAGTTCCTCGAGCTCGGACGAGAAGGTCTGCTGCCGCGCCTCGAGCGCCGCGATCGCCGTCTCGCCGTCCACGATCTGCGCCTCGAACGCCGTGATCTCGGTCTCGAGCTGCTGGTTCCTCGCCTCGAGGCGACGGCGCTCCGCCGCGAGCTCCTCGATCCGCCGCGAGAAGTAGACCCGCTCGCGCTGGGTATCCGTGATATCCGACTCCTTGTTCCGGAGCCGGCGCTCCACGTCGTCGAGCTCGGCCCGGGCCCGCTCCCGCTGGTCGGTCAGCGCCGGGATCTCGGTCTCCGCCAGCTCCTTCCTGAGCGAGGCGACACGGCGGTTCGCCCGCGCGATCTCGTCCTGGAGCACGCCGAGCGACCCCTCGATCCCGGCCAGCTCGCCGACCGACGCATCCCCCTCCGCGCCGAGCTCCACGTCCGCCCTGGCAAGCTCCTCCGTCTCGACCGCCATCGCCGCGAGCCGGCGCTCGTACTCCTCGCCCAGGACCGCGCAGCGGGCCGCCTCCTGGTCCGCGCGACCCCGCGCGGACCGCAGGGAGTCCGACTCCTCCGTGAGGCGGCGAATCGCCGCCTCGAGCTCGGACGCCTCCGCCTCCTGCCCGGCGATGATCCCGAGGAGGCGGCGGACCTCGTCCTCCACGGACGCCGCGAACCCGCGCGTGGGACGCTTCTGGTACCCGCCGGTCATGGCACCCGTCTTCTCGAGCAGTTCCCCCTCCAGGGTGACCATCCGGTGGCGTCCCAGGAGCCGCCGGGCCTGGCCGAGAGTCTTCAGGACCAGCGTCGCGCTGAAGACGATCCCGAACGCCCGCTCGTACTCCGGGTCGAACCGGACCAGGTTCACGGCGTAGTCGACCACGCCGTCGCCCGAGACGGGCGGGCGCGGCACCTCCCTGAGGCGGTTGAGAGGCAGGAAGGTGAGCCGGCCCGAGCGGGTCTCCTTGAGGTAGGCGATCGCCCGGCTCGCCACCTCGTCGTTCTCGACCACGACGTTGTTGAGCCGCGACCCCGCAGCCGTGTTCAGGGCCGTGATGTACTCGGGCGGGACCCGCCCGAGGCTGGCGATGGTGCCGTGCACCCCGTCCATGCCCAGCACCGCCTCGAGGGCCTGGCCGCCCGCGTCGCCGTGGACCTGCTGCTGCGCCTCCAACCGCATAAGCTGCTGCTCGTTCTCGCGACGGGCCTTCCGGAGGTCCTCGAAGGCCGACCGCTTCGCGAGGAGCTCGCGCTCCACCGTCGAGAGCGCCGCCTCGACCCGTCGGCGCTCCGTACCGTGCGCCTCCCCGGCCGCGCGGGTCTCCTCGAGCGCCGTTCGGTCTGCCGCGAGGGACGCCTGGATCTCGGCCCGGCGCGCGGCCATCCGCTCGCGCTCGCGGGAACGCGCCCGGCTCTGCTCGATCAGCCGGTCCTGGTGACGCAGCAGCTCGGCGCGTTCCGAGGTCTGCTCCTCGATCGCGGCGAGCAGGGCGATCAGCTCGGCCTGGGCCGTCGCCGTCCCGGCCTGGCCCGCGGCGAGGCGGCCCTCGATCTCCCGCAGGCGGGACTGGACGCCCGCCTGCGCCATCGCCAGGTTGGTCCGGTCGATCGAGAGGCTCCGGATCGCGGCCTGCGCGGCCTCGGTCTTCTCCTCCATCCTCCTGGCGTCGGCGAAGGCACGGTTGACCGCCTGGAGGTTCTCTTCCCGCTCGCGCCGGTGGGCGTCGATCGAGTGCCGGTACCCCCGGATGGTCCCCTTCGTCTCCTCGATCTGGCCCAGCAGCTTGAGGTACTCCGACCCGCTCCGCCGGCTGATCTCCTCGTCGAGGGAGACGAGGTCGCCCTGGAGGTACGAGAGATTGTGCGCCTCGTGCGATCGGTCCTCCTCGAGCCGCACCGTCTCGATCCGGTGCTCCTCGATCAGCGATGCGAGCGCGAGCCGCTCCTTCTCCTTCTCGGCAAGCTCGGCCGCCGCGCGGAGGTCCTGGTACTCGGCGAGCTGGCGTGTCAGTTCCTGGTGGACCAGGGCCTGCTCCCGCTCGACGGCGAGCTCCTCGAGCCGGCGGGAGAACTCGGCCAGGAGAAGCTCCTCGCGCTCGACCCGGTCCCGCACCACGTCGAGCTCGGCCAGCGCCTGGTTGCGCCGCAGATCGAACTCGGCGACGCCCGCGATCTCGTCGATCACCCGCCGGCGCTCCAGGTCGCTCATCTCGATGATCCGTGTGATGTCGCCCTGCATCACCACGTTGTAGCCGTGCGGCCGGACGCCGAGCCGCCCGCCCAGGAAGTCGGCGATCTCGCTCTGCTTCGAGAGCCGGTCATTCATGTAGAAGTAGCTGTAGTACCCGTTCTCGGTCCGCTTGATCCGCCGGCGGATACGGGTGCCGTCCGAGAACCGCAGGGCGACCTCGGCCGTGGAGCGTCCGCTCGAGATGTTGATGAAGTCGGTCAGCTTCTCGGCGCGCAGCGAGTGGGACGACGAGAGGCCGAGGACGAAGAGGATCGCGTCGATGATGTTCGACTTTCCCGAGCCGTTCGGGCCGGAGACGACCGTGAAACCCTGGGAAAAAGGAATCCGGGTCTTCCGGGCGAATGACTTGAAGTTGTCGATCTCCAGCTCGCTGATGAACAAGGACGCGGCCCCTAGCGCTTCTTCGGCGGACGGGGGACGTCCTGCTCGTCGGCGAAGATCACGGCGTCGACGTGTCGCCCGCTCCGATCGCCGCCCTGCCGGGCACCCTGCTGCCGGTGCTGCGGCCCGTTGGGCGCGATGATATACTCGTTATTGCGGCGGATCTCGGGCTTGATCGTTCCGTCCGGCTGCATGATCAGGTCCAGCTCGCCGTTCGCGGCCGCGGGCACGGGTTCCAGGGCTGCGCGGGGCCGGGACGGGGACTCCGGGAGCGGCACGAGCTTCTCCGCGTTCCGCGGCCGGACGAGGATCGTGGGCGCGGAGGACGCCGACTCGATCGTCCGCCCCGGCTCGGCGCGGGAGACGCCCTGCGGCTCCTGGCGCTCGGCCGTCTTGGCCAGCTTGAGCGTGAGCGCCTTGAGGTCCAGCACCTCCTCGGTCAGGCCCTTGACCACGGCCTCGAGCTCGCGGACGCGCCGTTCCAGGGCGCCGATCCGGGAATCGTCGCTGGACGACGGGCCCGACGGCGGCGCCCGGTCACCATCGCTCATCTGCTCGAGCGCCCGCTCCTTCTCCTCCAGCCTGTGCTCGAGATACTTGATCTTCGCATCCTTCTGAGCCATGCGTGCCCTCAGGTGAAAGGTGCGACGAGGAAGGTTATATTCTTATCAATCCGTCCCGGGGCCCGCCGGGCCGAAGAAACACTCATACATCCCGGACTCCCAGTCTGTTTATATGTCGTACCTAGCCGACCGGGATCCTGAGCTCTCGCGTATCATCGACTGCGAGCGGGACCGCCAGGTGAACGGGCTCGAGCTGATCGCCTCCGAGAACCTCGTCAGCAGGGCCGTTCTCGAAGCGATGGGCTCGATCATGACCAACAAGTACGCCGAGGGGTACCCGGGGAAACGCTACTACGGCGGGTGCGAGTTCCACGATCAGGCCGAGGACCTCGCGCGAACGAGGGCCAGGGAGCTCTTCGGCGCCGAGCACGTGAACGTCCAGCCCCATTCCGGCACCCAGGCGAACATGGCCGTCTATTTCTCGGTCATGGAGTGTGGTAAGGATAGCCTGATGTCGATGTCGCTGACGCAGGGCGGTCACCTCTCGCACGGTTCGCCCGTCTCGTTCAGCGGCAAGATGTACGACGTTCACCAGTACGGCGTGGACCTCGAGTCCGAGACGCTCGACTACGGCGCCGTGGCGGAGCAGGCCAGGAAGGTGAAGCCGAAGGTGATCGTCTGCGGCGCCTCGGCCTACCCGCGCGAGATCGACTTTGCCGCATTCCAGGAGATCGCCGACGAGGTCGGCGCGTACTGCATGGCCGACATCGCCCACATCGCCGGCCTCTGCGCCGCTGGGATCCACCCCAACCCCACGGGCATCGTGGACTTCGTCACTTCAACCACGCACAAGACCCTCCGCGGGCCGCGCGGCGGCTTCATCCTCTCCGGGGCCGACCACGCGCAGCAGGTGGACAAGGCGGTCTTCCCGGGCATCCAGGGGGGGCCGCTGATGCACGTGATCGCCGCAAAGGCGGTCTGTTTCTACGAGGCGCTCAAGCCCGAGTACACGGACTACGCGCGCCAGATCGTGAAGAACGCGCAGGCGATGGCCACCGTCCTCGACGACGCCGGCCTTCGGCTGGTCTCGGGCGGGACCGACAACCACCTGATCCTGATCGACCTCTCGAACCGCGGCATCACCGGGCTCGAGGCCGAGGTCGCGCTCGGGAAGGCGGGGATCACGGCGAACAAGAACACGATCCCGAACGAGAACCGGTCCCCGTTCGTGACGAGCGGCCTCCGGATCGGTACCCCCGCTGTCACCTCGCGGGGCATGAAGGAGGGGGAGATGCGGCAGGTCGGGACCTGGATCGCCCGCGTGCTCGCGGACATCAACGACGAGGCGACTATCCGGGCGATCGGGACCGAGGTCGAGGCCATGGCCTCCCGGTACCCGCTCTACCCGGCATAACCGAGATATAGAGCGGGACGTGAGGGAGAGGGTATGACGACGGTTCTCGACGGCAAGGCGGTCTCGGAGAAGCGGCTCGAACTGGTCCGCGAGGCGATCGACGAGGCCGGACTCCGTCCGCGCCTCGCCACCGTGCTCGTGGGCGACGACCCGGCCTCCGCCCTCTATGTCCGGATGAAGCACCAGGCGTGCGAGCGGGTGCACATCGGCTCGGTGAACGTGACCCTCCCGTCAGACGCGTCGACCGAACGGATTGTGGAGGCCGTGCGGCGGCTGAATGACGACCCCGAGATCCACGGGATCCTCGTCCAGCTCCCGCTCCCAGCCCATGCCGACGAGGAGGCCGTGATCGGGGCCGTCTCGCCCGAGAAGGACGTGGACGGGTTCCACCCCTGCAACCTCGGGCGGCTCTTCTCCGGCCGGCCGCACTTCTCCCCCTGTACGCCCGCGGGGATCATGACCCTCCTCGCCGAGTACGACATCGACCCCGCTGGACGCTACGCCGTCGTGATCGGCCGGTCGATCGATGTGGGCCGGCCGATGGCCGCACTCCTGCTGAACGCCGACGCGACGGTGACGGTCTGCCACAGCCGGACCAGCGACCTCGCGCGCGTGGCCGGCGAGGCGGAGATCCTGGTCGCGGCCGTGGGACGGCCCCGCTTCGTGACCGCCGGGATGGTCCGCGACGGGGCCGTGGTGGTCGACGTTGGTACCAACCGGGTCGACGGGAAGCTCGTGGGCGACGTCGACTTCGAGGCCGTCTCCGAGCGCGCCGGCGCCATCACGCCCGTGCCCGGCGGGGTCGGGCCCATGACGATCGCGACCCTGATGGAGAACACCTTCGCGGCGGCGAGAAGACAGGCATGCGGACCTGCACGGTAGGTGGCGTCCGGATTGGCCGCGGCCAGCCCGTGCGGCTGATGGGGGCCATCAACGGCAGCCCCGAGTCCTTCTACCGGGGCTCGTACGCGTCCCCGGCGACGGTGCGGGCGATCGCCGAAAAGCAGGTCGACGCGGGGGCCTCCATCCTCGACATCGGGGCGCGGTCGACCGCGCCCGGCAGCCCCCCGCTCACGGACGCCGACGAGGCCGCGCGCATGGACGCCCTCCTCACCGAGCTCGACGGCGGCGGCTTCGTGGTCTCGGTCGACACCACGCGTCTTGCCGTCCTCGAGGTTGCCCTCGCCCACGAGGTCCACATGCTCAACGATATCGGCGGGCTGGCGGACCCGGCGCTCGCCGCCCGTGCCGGGGAGGCGGGGATCGCCGCCTGCGGCATGGCCTCGTTCTCGTCGCCGGGGGACGCGTACGGGGTCGAGGCGACGCTCGAGGCGCTCGCACTCGTGGAGGCCCGTGCCGGGGCGGCGGGGATCGACTGCCTGGTCCTCGACCCCGGCGTGGGCCTCTGGACGAACCGACGGACCGTCGAGGACGACTGGGCGCTCTGCTGCGCCTTCGACCGGTTCGCGGCCCTCGACCGCCCCGTCCTCGCTGCGATCTCGCGCAAGTCCTTCCTCGGGGCGCTGACGGGCCGGCCCCCGGAGGAGCGGCTCGCGGCCTCGCTCGCGGTCACGGCGTCGCTGCTCGCAAAGGGAGCGCACCTCGTCCGGACACATGATGTCGCGGAGACGGCCGACCTGGTCCGGGTGCGCCACCGGCTGGAGGGCTGCCCGTGACCTCCGCCTTCTCGGTCCACGCCCTCGGTACCCCGATCCTGCTGCCGGGCGACGATCTCGCGGGCGCGCTCCTCGAAGCGGTCGCCAGGACGGAGGCGGGCGCGTTCCGGAACGGCGACGTCGTCGTGGTCGCCGAGACGGCGGTCGCGACGGTCGAGGGGAACATCATCCAGCTCGACGGAGTCACGCCCTCGCCCGAGGCGGTCGATCTCGGTGGCCGGTATGGACTGGACCCGCGGGTGGCGCAGGTGGTCCAGGACGAGTCGGACCGGATCGTGGGCGGCATCGAGGGCTTCCTCCTCTGCCTCAAGAACGGGACGCTTCTGCCGAACGCGGGGGTCGACAGTTCGAACGTCCCCCCGGGGTATGTCTCGCCCCTGCCGGCGGACCCCGACGGTTCGGCCGCGCGGCTCCGGGCCGAACTCCAGGCCCGCGCCGACGCCCGCGTCGGCGTGATCGTCGCCGACTCCCGGACCCACGCGATGCGGCTGGGATGCTCGGGCGTCGCGATCGGCTGTGCGGGCATCCAGGCGGTGATCGACGAGCGGGGGCGGACCGACCTCTTCGGCCGGACGCTCCAGGTGACCAAGCGGGCGGTCGCCGACAACATCGTCTCGGCCGCCGAGCTCGTCATGGGCGAGGCGGACGAGTCCGTCCCGGCGGCGCTAATCCGGGGGCTCGACCTTCCGATCGGCGACTGGACCGGCATCGAGGGGATCGCGGCGGACGAGTGCCTCTTCATGGGGGCGCTCCGGCCAGGGCGGGAGGAGTGAGGTGCCGGCCCCGCTCACGATGCCGCGGGTCGTGATCGGCGCCGCGACGAGCGGGGCGGGCAAGACCACGATCGCGACCGGGCTGATGGCCGCGCTCCGGGCCCGGGGGCTGGTGGTCCAGCCGTTCAAGGTCGGGCCGGACTTCATCGACCCCACGCATCATACCCGCTGCTGCGGCCGGGCCTGCCGGAACCTCGACCCGTTCATGATGGGCGAGGACGGCGTGCGAGAGACCTTCGGTCGGGCCTCGGCAGGGGCCGGGATCGCGGTGATCGAGGGTGTGATGGGGCTCCACGACGGGCTCGACGGGACCGCGTTCGGCTCGACGGCCCACGTCGCCCGGCTTCTCGAGGCGCCGGTGCTGCTCGCCGTGGACGCGAAGGGGGCGTCGCGGACCGTCCACGCGATCGTCCGCGGCGTCGCCGGGTACGATCCGGCCGTGCGGGTGGCCGGTGTCATCTACAACCGGATCGGCAGCCCCCGCCACCGCGCGCTGATCGACCGGGAGCACGAGGCCCCCGCGATCGGCTGGATACCGCGCGACGAGGCGATCGCCCTCACGAGCCGCCACCTCGGCCTCTCGCTCGCGCACGAGGTGGCGTCGCACGCCGCCTTCGGCGAGGTGGTGGGGGCCAATGTGGACCTCGACGAGGTGATCGCGATCGCGAGGTCCGCGCCGCCGCTCGCGGCCGACCCTTCGGCGCCCGCCCTGGATGGAGACGTGCCGATCGGGGTCGCGAGGGACGGCGCGTTCTGCTTCTACTACGCCGACAACCTCGACCGCCTCCGGCGGGCCGGGGCGCGCCTCGTCTTCTTCTCGCCCGCTGCAGACGGCCTGCCGGAGGTCTCCGCCCTCTATCTCGGCGGCGGCTACCCCGAGCTCCACGCGGCCGCGCTCGAGGCGGGGCCGGCGAGACCGGCGATCGCACGCGCCGCGGCCGACGGGATGCCCGCCTGGGGCGAGTGCGGTGGGCTCGTCTACCTGGCGAGGTCGCTCCGGGCCGAGGGGCGCACGTACCGGATGTGCGACGTACTGCCGGCCGACGCGGCCATGACCGGCGGCATCCGCGGGCTCGGGTACGTCGACGGCGTCTGCGTCACGGACGCTGTCGACGGCCTGCGTGGGATGCCGCTGCGGGGCCACGAGTTCCACTACTCGGAGTGCGTTCCCGACGCGGACGCGCGGTACGCCCTCGTCCTCTCGCGCGGGCGGGGCCTCGGCGACGGGCGCGACGGGCTCTACGAGCATGCGACGATCGCGGGGTACTCGCACGCGTACTTCACGGACCGCTTCTGCTCGGCGTTCGTCGGGGCCGCGCGGGCGTATGGCCGGCGGTGAACGGGACCATCCCATATATACCCCCCTCGCCAAACTATCAGCGGAGAGGACGGTCATGCGCACTGGGTTCGCCATCTCGTCGTACTGTCTCAACGACACGCCGCTCGAGTCGGCGCTCGATCAACTCGCTCCCATCACGGACTGCGTGGAGATCATGGACGAGGGGTGCCACCGCCTCGACGATACCGCCGTGCTCGAGACCTTCGACCTGCGGTACATGGTCCACGCCCCCTCGCGCGGGGTGAACCTCGCGAGCCTGCTCGAACCCGTCCGGCGGGCGAGTGTCGAGGTGACGGTCAACGTCTTCGGCCTCGCCGCGGAAGTAGGGGCGTCGGTCGTGATCCACCCCGGGTACTTCGCGTGGCCGGGAGACCGGCAGCCCGCGGAGCGGCAGTTCGGCCGCTCGCTCGGGGAGCTCCTCGCGGCGGCGGAGGAGCTCTCGGTCGTCTTCTTCGTCGAGAACATGGGCGACTGGGAGCACTTCTTTCTCAAGACGCCGGAGGAGCTGCCGCTGATCGACGGCGTGCCGTTCGCGCTCGACGTCGGCCACGCACACCAGAACCACGTCCTGCCGGCGTTCCTCGAGGTCCCGATCGGCCACTTCCACCTGCACGACAACGACGGCACGGCCGACTCGCACCTGGCCGTGGGGGACGGGACGATCGATTTCCCGGCCGTGATGGACGCGGTCCGCAGGAGCGGCGTTCAGCCGGTGATCGAGGTGAAGGACCTCGACGGGGTGATGCGGAGCATCACGGCGCTCGAGGCCCTCTGAGGTTGTCACAACCTTTTTTACGACAGGGAGACCATCTAAGTGGGACGTTTCGCCTCAGTGGCTTAGCCGGCATAGCGCGTCCTTGGTAAGGACGAGGTCGCGAGTTCAAATCTCGCCTGAGGCTTGCCGCATATTTGTTCAAGTCCTTAAGGCTCCCATGCTCCGGCATGGAGGCCGATCCCCCTTTTACCCAGCGCAATACCGCACCATGGTTCCCCGTGCATACCGCCGGGCACTGGCTGAAGGCCGGCTGATCGTTGACGACCAGCGGCTGATCGAGTCGTTCATCGCCGAGCGGGAGGCCACCCGCCACATCGGACAGCACCGCGTCCTGAAGATGCGGTATGATCTCATCTCCTGGCGGCGGTTCATCCCTGTGCCGTTCCGGGAGATGACGCTCGCCGACCTCTACACCGGGCTCAACGCGATGAAGACCGGCACCAGCAACCGCGGTACACCCTTCAAGCAGAACACGAAGCACGACCTGATCATCCTCCTCAAGCCGTTCGTGCTCTGGCTCATCGAGAGCGGGGAGTCCTCCATCCCGGCCGAGAAGGTCCGGGCGATTGCGACTGGTCCTGCGGCTTCGACATCCCCGACGCCGGCGACATCGAGCGGATGATCGTCAGCGACTGCCTCGCGGTCGACTGCTGGCAGGACGGGTTCCACCTGGACGGCTCGTGGACCGGCCACCGGCAGCGGGTCGTGGACGTGCTCTTCGAGCGGTGCCGGGCGATCCTCTGCGGCCAGCGGTCCGGGACGGTGCCGGCGGAGCTCTACCAGTCCGGGTTCTACGTCCAGTCGGCCCGGCTCGTCGAATGCCGCACCGAGCGGTGCCGGAAGGCCGGCTTCTTCTGCAAGAACCAGGAGGCCGGCGGGCTCGTCCTAATATCCTAATAGATTGTTCGGATAGCGGGTCGGCGTACGGCCTGGTGATCGAATACGGCGGGAATGGGGCGAAGGTCACCGGCTTCGTCTCTGAGGGTTCGACGCGGCGAGCGCTGCAGATGGTCGGGAACGACGCCGACGTGGGGATCACGGTCCTCGGGTTCGCCGGCACGGAGCGACCCGTGCTGCTCGGGGTCACCGAGCGGCTCGAGTTCGTCGACGCTCCCGGGCACGTCGGGGGCCTGAAGCGGTACCGGGCTCGAGGCTACCGGATGGCCGGCAACCGCATCCGGATCGTCACGGATCGGCCGATGGAGACCGTCGAGGTGCACCCGCCGTCGGGCAACAGCGTGGAGATGCGCGGGGTGACGGTCGAGTACTACCCACCGCGGCCGGCGGTTGGCTGACCGCCATGCACCCGGGACGGAGACGGCGTCCTCAGAGGCAACGGCCTCCACAACAGTAAGAATTTCACCAGGCTTCAGTGAGGATGGCACGCACCGCCGCTTCGAGGGGCGGGAGGTCATCGGTCACCGTGCGCCAGACGGTCGCGAAGTCGACGCCGAAGTGCTGATGAACGAGGATTTGGTGCATGTCGGCGATGCACTGCCAGGGCACCTCGGGATGGGCCGCGACGAGGCCGGGCGAGAGGTTGTTCGACGCCTCGCCGATCACCTGGAGGTGGTGGACGACCCAGACCTGCAGGAGCCTCGAGGCCATCCACTCCTTAGCCGTCTCCGGTAGCCGTCGGCGGATCTCCTCGATGGCCTCGAGGATGTCCTCGAGCCGGTCGCGGTCGGGCCTCACAGCGGCACCGCTTCTCCGAGGACGGTCTCCCGGATGCGGTCCTTCAGCCCCTGGTCGGACGCGACCTCAACGCGGATCCCGAGGAGGTCGCCGAGCTCCCGTTGGAATCCCGCGTGGGTCAGGAGCGTGGCCGTGGGTCCGAAGGTCACGAGCAGATCGAGGTCGCTGTCCGCCCGCGCCTCGCGGCGGGCGACGGAGCCGAAGACGCGGACGTTCGTGATGCCATAGCGTTCGGCCACGGCCAGGATCTCGGGCCGTTTGGCCGCGAGCAGCGCGTAGACGTCGGCCGGCATGGTTCGTTCACCTGTAGATCGAGGGGAACGGATATCAAGCCATCGATGGCCCCCCGTTCGGGTGATGCGCGGGCTTCCGTCGGCGATGGCGCATCGAGACGACGCGGAGAACC
>CAZCUJ010000045.1:9211-13908 GCA_964501565.1 uncultured Methanospirillum sp. | reverse complement strand
GACGCCGTCCCGGCGCTGGCCTGAGGAGTCCCGTGTCGGCAGCCGACGGGAGCCGGCTGCCGGCCTGTCCTGGTCCTACTAGGTCTGTCTCGCGATGGGGGTCCCCTCCGGGAGACCCCTTCGCTCCCGCTCTCTTCCCGGGCGTCCGAAACGGCCGTCCGCTCCCCGCTCAGAAGATGAACGGCGGTTCCAGGTCCCCGATACGCTGACTCCCCGACCCCTCGCGGAAGGTGTACGTCCCCGGCGTGAAGTTCACGGTCGTGCGGTAGACGCCGTTCGCGGGGTAAAGAAGGCCGATACTGTACATCGTGGCCGTCACCGTCTCGGGAGAGACGCGGACGGTCGGGGACCAGGCCTCAGGCGGGGACGCGGTATAGGAGATCCCGGGCACGCGCCAGGAACCGATCCCCGAGGGGGACCCCGCCACGGGCGCCGTGTCGAGGATCGTCCGGGAACTCCAGTTCAGCGAGTGCGAGTACTCGGCGAACGAGGTCACCTCGTGCTCGAAGACCATCGCCTCGAGGTAGGACCGGGGGCTCCCGTCCGACTCGATGTACGCCATGATCGCCTCGTCCCCCTCCGGCGGGATCACGGACCCGGTGTAGTCGAAGGTCCTGGTGATCGGTCCCACGTTCGTGACCGTCACGTTGGGGCCCGGAAACGGCCGGTCCGCCGGCATCGCGAAGACCCATACCCGGGAATCGAAGGTGGTCCTGCTGACGTACGCCCGCAGGACGTACCCGTCCCGCACGCGGAGGGACGTGAACCCGACGAGGACCTGCATCGGGTCGACCGTGCTCTTCCAGATGCCGCCGTACCGGGTGTCGTCCGGTCCGTGCCACTCGCCCGGCGTGGTATTCCTGACCGCCTCGAGCTCCGCCGCCGGGAACCGGTACAGTCCCGGCTCGACCTCGACGCCGGGCGAGAGCGTCGGCCGGGCACCCCCTGGCGGCGTCGGGGCCGGTGTCGCGATCGGGGACCCTGTCGGCGTGGCGGATAGCCCGGGCCGGCGTCCGGGCGGGTACCAGCGGCTGAACCGACCGGGACGGGCCGCTGGGGCTCCCGTGCCTCCCACCCCCACGCGCTCACCGGCAGGCCCGGGCGAGAGAGACTGGCCCCGGGTGGTGCCCGGCAGGCCGGGGCCGATCACGTACCGCCTGCCGACCGGGAACCCCTGGGTGGCCGGGCGATCGCCGGCACCGTCGAGGGCTGTCGGCCCGAGTGCCGGTCCGTCGTCGTGCGCCCCACCGCCGGCATCCGTCGCGGCGAGGCAGGGGACGGTACAGGCCGCGCAGAGAAGCGCGAGGACGCCGGCCATCACGCGTACGTTCATAGGTAGTGATCGCGAGCGTTCTGGATAACCATGACGATATGAACTCTCCCGGCACCGGGGAGAACTCCTGCAGCCTCGAGGGGAGCGGGGGTTCGGGCGAAGTCGGGGTCATCGCGGACGAGCGTTGGCGTCCGGAAGCCCTGTCCTGTGCCTTCATCGCTCCTGGACGATGACACCGCCGTTCATGCGAGGTCGTGGGCGCTGGCCCACCGTTCGGTCACGCGGCGAGGTCATCCGCATCACCATCTCTGCCGGCACGGCGACATCCTGCCCGCTGCGCTCTCTCGTGGTCATCACGGAGGGTCCCGGGGAGGGGGTACCGCGCGAGCTGCCCCACCGTGCCGGGCTGCCACGACGGGGGGACCACGAGCAGGACGAGATCGCCATCCCGATCCTGCCTGTCGCGGGTGCGCAGGCCAGAGAACCGGATCGTGACGGTCGGGCCGTCCCGGTCGGACCCCGGCACCCGGACGCTCAGCGCTTCGTGCACGTCCCCGGGTTCGCAAGCGTCCGTGCCGCACTATTTTGGAGGGCGCCGCAGCGGGCGCTAAAATCCGGGCGATGCCTGGAATTCGTGCAAACACAAACCGAAAGCTATAGGTGATGATGATGTGTATAGAACTTCACGTCATTCGTATCGGCAGTACCCGGTGGAGGCTGCGCGACGAGACCCGTGAGCGAGATGATAATGATGAAACCAGGACATGCACTCTGGACGGGGATCCTCCTCGTCTGCCTATTCGCGGCCGGCGCGAGCGCCGCGTCCGTGTCGTTCGACAAGAAAGCGATCGAATCGAACGAGGTGATCACGGCCACGGTCGCAGGACTGGAGGACGGGACACATTACTCCCAGAAGACCACGATCTACCAGTACCTCCAGCCCGGCATGCCGAGCGCGTTCGGGACCGACGGGACCGACGACATCGACTGGCCGTTCGTCCACGAGAAGGACGTCTTCGTGATGATCAACGAGAACACCACGAAGAACCAGGTCTACATCGGCCACTGGTGGCCCGAGGCGATGGGCGGCGGGTACGAGGACGGGCTCTGGACCGGCAACTCGAAGAAGGGCGTCTGGAGCGAGACGGTCCAGTACACGGACCAACAGACCGGCAAGTATCACACGACCTGGTACAGCGAGCCCGAGAAGGGCGCGACGATCGTGACGAGCACGTACTGGATCAACGGGACGAAGCTCTCCGGGTCCGAGGACTTCGAGCAGGAGCTCGCGTTCTGGACGGTCAACCCGAGCCTCGTCGAGATGGAGTGGTACGACGACAACGAACTGACGGCCAGCGGGTCCTTCACCCTCGGCGCGGTCGACGGCGGATACTTCTTCGCCGTGCCCGATACCGTGAAGACCGGCGACAAGGTCAAGTTCACGCTCATCCCGGCGAGCGGCAAGAAGGTCAAGCATGCCTGGTGGTCCTTCGACGCGGAGCAGCACCTGAAGACCTGGAACTCGCGGAACAAGAACCCGAACTTCTTCTACCCCGCGTGGGCCTCGGGCCTCCAGTCGCCGCTCGTGGAGATCACGTACACGGACGGCACCGACGAGACGGTGACGCTGACGAACGGCGTGAACGTCATTGCCGACAGCGTGACCCTGAACCGGTACTTCGACAACCGGCCGAAGTAACCGGCCCGACCACCTCCCCTCTCCCTTCCTTTTTCGTCTCTCCCGGGCGGTCCCGCTGCCCGGGCGCTGACCCCCCGGCCCGGGCCGTGACCAGCACATCTATCTGGTTATCTCGCAGACACGCGATGGATGACACGAATACCGAAGCTCCTGGTGATCGTCACGGTCGTCGCCGCGGCCCTGCTGGCCGCCGGGTGCACCACCGCCGAGAACCCGGCACCCACGACGACGCCCACCCCGGCCGGTACCCAGGCAGTCACCCAGGCCGGAACGATCACCGTCCTGGACGAGGAGATGAACGAGTCCACCGTGGCGGTGAAGCTGAACTCGCGCTTCGCCCTCGAGCTGGCCGAGAACCCGTCGACGGGCTACGCCTGGAACCTGACCACCACGGACGGGCTCCGCGTCGTCTCGGACGTGTACGTCCCGCCGGGCACCAGCGTCGTCGGCGCGGCGGGGACGCACCGGTGGGAGATCGAGGCGGTCGCGGAAGGGCTCCAGGCGATCGAGGGCGCGTACCGTCGCCCCTCGGACGGCACGGGCGCCGACGCGGACACGTTCGCGGTCGAGATCGCGGTCGAGGCCTGACACCCCCTCCGCCGTCCCCGGCCGCGATCTGGCGTTCTTTTTTTTCGAAACGGGCTTCCGCGCCTGTCGATGCGGCTGGAGACCGTCGATGCCCGGCGATCCGTCCTGGTCCTCGAGGTGCGGCATCGGACGACGTCGTAGTGGGATCCCTGACCGCGCGATCTCCCCGGGGCTCGAATTTGGCTGGCCGCCGGTGCCACGATCAGAACGGCGAGGTCTACACGGTCATGATCGGCAGGGAGAGCGTCCCGGTCTCGTTGTGCCGGGCCGAGGGGATCCTCGCTGCGGCCGAGACGTGGCCGACTCGGTGCCGACGCTGGCCTGATTTGTATCGCACATCCAACGAGGCCGGTGGGGCCCGGGAGTGCTCTGCCGGCCTGCCACGGTCGTCGCGTATTCGGGGTTCGATTTGGCGAGCCGCTCCTGACTCGCAGTGGGTCCTAATATCCCCGGTTATCCGCCGCGAGTACACACGCCTCCGCCCACGCCGTCACGGACGACACGAGCTCCTCCGCCTCCTCCGGCCCGAGTAGATCGACCGCCGGCTCTCCGTACCGGAACGCGACCGCGTACGGGTTCAGGCGGAGGAAGCGATCGATCGCGAAAGGAACGTCGGGAACGATCTCCTCAGCTCGATACCCGAGCTCGAGGAGGTCGTGGGTCCGGCCGAACGGGACGCCGTTCAGGACGAGTACTGCCTTGATGGCCTTTTCCACTGCCTGTTGCGCATGGAAGAGGGCGGTCGCGGGACGCACGCGCTGTGACGATACGAGGACCCGGAAGGCTGCCGCGTCCTCGAGCGCCAGGGCGAGCAGCGTACGCGCTTCCTCAACCTCGGACATAGAGGGTCCGCCCCTCGGCGATGGCGCGGTTCAGGGCCGTGCCACGGACGCGTCCGCGGGTGGCGAGCTCCTCCTCCGAGGAGACGAGGAGGTCGACCCCCAGCCCGATCCGTCCGATGGCGGCACGGTAATCGATCATCCGCTCGCCGCGCTCCTGTGCCTGGAGCGACGGCTCGACCACCAGCAGGTCGAGATCGGCGTCCGGGTCCGCGTCACCCCTCGCGCGGGAACCGAACAGGATGATTCTGTTCGGCCTGCCCGCGGACCGGATCCGGGCCACCACCTCGTCGAGGAG
>CAZCUJ010000045.1:0-9111 GCA_964501565.1 uncultured Methanospirillum sp. | reverse complement strand
TGATTCTGTTCGGCCTGCCCGCGGACCGGATCCGGGCCACCACCTCGTCGAGGAGTTCCTGCGACACCGCTCCACCCCGCGCGACCGCGTTCATGGAACTCCATCGGCGTTTCAGGTCATCAAGGTGCCGCCTGAGTCCTTCGACCCGGCGCGGCGGCCCGGGTGCAGCCGCGATCCTGGACGGGGAGAAGGCCCGGCAGGTCTCCACGGGCAGGATCGTCGACGGGGAGGACGAGGCCCGGGCGATCGGCACGGAAGCTGAGGACCTCGACGACCGGGGCGCCCGTTTACTCCCTTCACGTCGGACGGTTCCGAGTGCTGCTCGAGATCGTCGACGCCCGGCTGCTCGTCCTGGTCCTCGAGGTGCGCCCCCGAAAGACCTCGTACCGGGACTTCTGACCGGCGGCGGAGCCCGCGCGCCCGCGGATCCGGGCGACGGCTGCAATGGTGTACACCACTACTATCTTTTTATCAATATATCCCCCACGTTGAAACAGGGCTATGCGCGACGCCTTTACCTCGACCCGGACCCTCTCGGACCTCCCCCGCCTTCCCCTGAAGGGGAGCATCGACCTCACCTACCGGTGCAACAACCGGTGCCGGCACTGCTGGCTCTGGACCGACGACGGCCGGGGGGAACTCACGAAGGAGGAGATCTTCGACATTGTCGACCAGGCCCGGGCCATGGGATGCCGGGAATGGGCGATCTCCGGGGGCGAGCCGATGCTCCGGCCCGACTTCGCGGAGATCTTCGACTACGTCACGTCCCGGTGCCGGACATACAGCCTCAACACGAACGGCACGCTGATCACGCCCGAGATCGCGCAGCTGATGAAACGGAAGGGGTCGAAGATGATCGCGCTCTACGGGGCCACGGCTGAGGTGCACGACCACATCACGCGACATCCCGGGTCGTTCGACGCGACGATGCGGGGGTTCGCACTGCTCAAAGAGGCCGAGGCCGGGTTCATCGTGCAGATCGTGCCGATGAAGGATAACTATCACCAGTTCGAGGAGATGAAGGCCCTGGCTGAATCGCTTAGCCCGCATTGGCGTATCGGGGCCACGTGGCTCTTCCTTTCGGCAGAAAGGGACCCGGTACGGAATGCTGAGATTATAGCCCAGCGCCTTACTCCACGCGAGGTGGTGGAACTTGATCGGCCGGATTTCTCCGGAGCATTTGAGGGGGATGTGGAGCACCCCCTGTGCTTGGCGAGCGATGACCAGCTGTATGCAGCATGCATCGCAAGGCGTCGGGATTCCCATGTCGACCCATACGGTCGGCTCTCCTTCTGCTCCTTTGTGAAGGATCCGATGATGCGGTACGATCTTCGTAAGGGAACGTTCCGCGAAGGGTGGGATGAGTTCATACCCTCCCTCGCGGAAAGGTTCCGGGGGGGCGAGGAGTATCTGGATGCCTGTGGTTCGTGCAGCGACCGTGGGGACTGCTGTTGGTGTCCGGTATACGGGTATCTCGAACACGGGCACCATTCTGAGCCGGTGGATTATCTTTGCAGAGTAACTCTGGAAAGGCGGCTCTATAAGGAGAAGCTAATGAGAGATCACCGTCAGTACTATAAAATCGGGGGAATTACGATTCAAGTCGACTCCGAGCTCCCCTTTTCCAACACTACCTTTGGCCCCGCTATCGACCAGTTCCGTGTCATCGAGGCCGGAATCGATGTCGTGAGAATCCACCATCATTTCGAGTTACCCCACATCGATGTTAACAAGCTTGGGTTCGAGGTCTATCGCCGGCCTCCGTGGGTGATCTATCGACAGGGGGAAACGTGGGTCTATCTTCATGGAGGACCTGACGGGACCGGTGGCGTTGAGGTAAATAAGGTAGCTGTCTTCTCTGCTGATCACTCGGTTGCGTCTATCTATCATTGCAGCCCGGAGCTCTTCGTGAAGGGAGGCTTGAGCGCTCTGACCACGTTTCCGACGGATCAGATCATGATCGCGCGTCTACTAGCCGATCGGGACGGGCTCATCCTTCACGCCGCCGGCGTGATCATGAACGATAGAGGATTCATCTTCGTCGGACACTCCGAGGCTGGCAAGACAACGATCTCAAATTTATTAGCACCTCACGCTGAGATTCTCTGCGATGACAGGATGATCGTGCGACGTCACGACGACGGATGGCGGGTGTACGGGACGTGGTCGCACGGCGACCTTCCGACGGTCTCGCCGTCGTCAGCGCCCCTCCACGGGGTTCTCTTCCTCGAAAAGGCCGACCATAACCGTATCACCCAGATGGAGGACCGTCGCGAGATCGTTCGCCGCCTCCTCGCCTGTGTGATACGTCCTCTGGCATCAGGGGACTGGTGGGAGAAGACTCTTGACACGGTCGAAGCGTTCCAGACAGACGTGCCGTGTTACTTGATGCAGTCCGACCGGAGCGGAAAGATCCTTGCGGAGCTGAATCAATTGTGACGGCTTCTTCGTATGTTCGAAAGCTATCCATAAGCGAATTCGACCTCCTGAATGGAAAAGAGCCTCTACTTGGGCGCCTCGATATGGAACTGACCGAGCGGTGCAATAATGCCTGCATCCATTGCTATATCAACCGTCCCGAGAATGACGCAAAAGCGCAGGGCCGCGAGATGGAGACGACGTTCGTTATCGACATTCTCCGGCAGGCAGCGGAACTCGGGTGCCGTTCCACTCGGTTTACAGGAGGCGAACCTCTGCTTCGCTCGGACTTTTCGGAAATATACCTTGCAGCCCGTAGGCTGGGAATGACCGTGCTGCTCTTCACGAACGCCCGCCTGATTACCCCCTCTCTCGCCGAACTCTTTACCCAATTCCCTCCCGGCGAACCTGTGGAGATTACAGTCTACGGCATGTGTCCCGAGACGTACGACGCGGTTGCGTGCGTCAGAGGGGCCTATGCCGAGTTCCACAGAGGAATCGGCCTCCTGCTCGAGCATGGCGTACGGTTCGTGGTCAAAGGTATGCACCTGCCGCCGAATCGGGGCGAACGCGACGAGTTCGAGGCGTGGGCCTCGACCCTGCCCGGTATGGAGGGACGACACCGATATCTTGACGTACTCGACCTCCGCGCCCGCCGTGACGACCCCGGAAAGAACCGCCGGATAAAATTGCTCCGCCCAACTCCTGAAGAGTCCGTTGCCCATCAACCGAGAACCCCAGAGTACCTCGCTGAGATATCGTCCTTCTGTGCCCGATTCATGCGTCCGCCCGGGAACGGTCTCTTCTCCTGCGGGGCGGGACGCACGATTGCAATTGACAGCTACGGTTATGCTCAGATGTGCCTCCTCCTCCGGCATCCGGAGACCGTTGTCGATCTGAGGACGACGACCCTCCGCCAGGTGCTCACCGAGACCTTCCCTGATCTGCGGAAGGTTACAGCCTCGAATCCCGGGTACGCGGAGAGGTGCGCCTCCTGTTTCCTCAAGGGGTTCTGCGAGCAGTGCCCGGCTCGATCCTGGATGGAGCACGGTACGCTGGACACGCCTGTTGAGTATTTGTGCGAACTTGCCCACGCGCACGCGCGCGCGCTCGGTTTGATCGGGGATGACGAACGGGCGTGGCGTGTCGACAACTGGGAGGATCGCGTCCGGGGCCTAACGTCACAGGGCTAAGCGGGCTCCCGTCTGAATCCTCAACTGGTTCGAGCCGGACAATCCATCAGCAGGACGACTCTGAGAGCTTGATCGGTCCGTCACCCATTCGGTCGAAAAACGGGTCGGATGGCAGATCCCGGTTCCCCCTCTCAATAAAAAATCGATGAATTTATCTAGTTGCAATTGGAATTACTTCGTATGGTATCTGTCGAGGGGAGTGCTTGGAAGACTCCGGAGCTGATCGTATTGGTGCGAAGCCGGCCTGAGGAAGCAGTGCTGGCTGGATGCAAGTTAGCCACGAATCTCGCCGGTAGTGGGGCATCTGTAGAATTTGCAGGCTGCTTGCTTAAACAAAATAAAAATATGTGTAAAGACAATTGCAGCGGATCAGTTACCTCATAAACTCCACATATCACCAGAACATCTTTTTATATAACTAGGAAGTCGCCGTTTCTGCCCATCGAAAGCCCGCTTCGCCGTCGATGGCCTATTGCGACATCGGAGGCAGAAAATACCATCGTTCTGAATGTGATGGCGAAGGGGTTACGCCAGACGCCGTCTGATTCAGCCTGCCATGTGGTTTCTGCGCGAGAGAGCGACGTGAATTGCTCTTGGATGCATCGTCTTCGGGATCTATACGAAACGAGGCGGAGTTCGATGAAGAGGCCAAGGTAGTCCAAAGTCTGTTCTCCGCACGTGGCGATGGCAAGCGCCGAGCGCCGTCCTTGAGGCTTGCCATACCGTCTGTTCACGCCATCCATGACTCAACACTGATAAAATCGAATCCGGGCTTAGCTGTTGCTGTTCTCGTGGAATCTGAAGCCTCTCCTTACACCTGAACAGCCCCTGTGGACATGATCAGACCGCAACGGAAGCTGAGGTATACTCGCGTGGTTATCTTGGATTCCCCATAACCCGGGATATCGAATAACGATACACTCCGCAATCTCTGTGGCAGCCTCAGGAGTGAATCGTCGAGTGCCCTTATCAGAGAGCCCCCCTTTATAACGGGTTTTCCTTATGCTTCCGTCCCGTCGTCGGTCAATTGACACTTCATTTCGATTCTATTATGCCCTTGAAAGGTGAACCATCACCGTGGAACCGATCGAGCTTGCATCTGTATGTGCACCCTCTGAGGACGTCGTGTCACGCGAGATTGAGGGCGAGCTTGTGATCGTCCCTATCGCCTCCGGCGTCGGCGATCTCGAGGACGAACTGTATACCCTGAACGAGACCGGGAGGGAGATCTGGCGGCGACTCGACGGGAGACGGACTCTTGCCGAGGTGGTAGCGAATATTGCCGAGCAATTCGACACCCCCGTCGATATTATCAACCGTGATGTACTCGGATTTGCGAACGAGCTCCTGAGCCGCAAAATCCTTGTCTGTCGGTGATAACCGGAGTGCTAGGAAGCCTATCGAGGTGCGGCCAATGCCTCCGCTTCGTCTAGGGAAGGAGTGCTTTCCGTGTGGCGGGTGGTGATCGAGCCTGTGACATCAACAATGAGCAGGTCTCCGCTAACCGCTAGGGGCTTGGAACTATAACTAGGGCAGGGGGAGATCTACCGCTCAATCATCAATCCCCACCAAGATAGGGTTTCCATAGGCCGCCGGTGAGGGTTTCATGGAGTGGTTTGACCGAATGACGGGGACAACGGGCCATCAGGAGGACACGAGGGTGATACTGTTCAATGAGTAATCAGGAAAGAAGGACTCCAAAGGGTAAGTGGACGACCCCCTATGCGATTACCGGCGGTTCTCATTCTCTAACTGGCCCCGCCCTGGCTGAGGTGGCTCGCGGAGTACTCGCTCAGGGGCACTCCTTTCGCTTCCTCGCCCCGGGTGCGAGCATGAGTCCGTTCATTCGAGACGGTGACGTGATCACCCTCGTCCCATTCGATGTTTCCGCCTGTACTCCTGGTGATGTTGTCGCCTTTGTCCAGCCCGAAAACGGCAGATTGATCGTACATCGCATTGTCGGCGTCGCCAGCGGCCGCTGCCGCATTCAGGGAGACAACAATCCAGAAGAAGATGGGATGCTGTCGCATGATGCCATTATCGGTACTGTGGTACGTCTTGAACGTGCGGGGAGAATAATTCGGTTCGGCCTCGGCCCTGAGCGTTTTCTCATCGCCCTGCTATCGCGACGGAGGTTGCTTCTCCAGTGTAAGAAGGCAGCTGGAGCCGTTTATTCGAGAGTACGGTAGGATATCATGATGGAGTATACCGGACAGTCAAGAGAGATACAGGACTTCTCCCTCTGGGAGAAGATGAAGCGCGGGCGGAAGGTCTTCTCCTTCGACCTCGAGGTGACCGCCAGGTGCAACAACGACTGCGCCCACTGCTACATCAACCTCCCGGCCGGAGACCGCGCCGCGAAAGAGAGAGAACTCACCCTCGAGGAGATCGGCCGCATCGCCGAAGAGGCCGTCGCACTCGGCGCGCTCTGGGTGCTGGTCTCCGGCGGCGAGCCCCTCCTCCGCGAGGACTTCGCGGATCTCTACATGCTCCTGAAGCGGAAGGGGCTGCTCGTCTCCGTCTTCACGAACGCCACGCTGGTCCGCAGGGAGCACGTCGAGCTCTTCCGAAAGTACCCGCCCCGCGACATCGAGGTGAGCGTCTACGGCGCGACGAAGGAGACGTACGAGCGCGTCACCCGCCGGCCCGGCTCGTTCGATGCATTCCTGCGCGGTCTCTCCCTGCTCGAGGAGGGCGGCGTCCGGGTGCGGCTCAAGGCGATGGCGCTCCGGTCGAACGTCCACGAGCTGCCGGCCATGTCCGCGTTCTGCCGTGCGCACACGAAGGACTACTACCGCTTCGACCCGGTCCTCCACCTCAGGTTCGACGGCGACGAAAAACGGAACGCAGAGATCCGGGCTGAACGGCTGAGCCCGGAAGAGGTCGTCGCGGTCGAGCGGGCCGACGCCGAGCGGTTCGGTGCAATGGAGAAGGGATGCGCGGACCTCATCTTCGAAGGCGATTGCGGGCCGGGGTGCGATCACCTCTTCCACTGCGGGGCCGGCAACGGGAGCTTCAACGTCGGCTACGACGGCACCTTCCGGCTCTGCTCCTCGCTCTGGGCCCCGGGGACGACGTACGACCTCCGCACGGGCACGCTGAAGGAGGCCTGGGAGCAGGTCGTGCCGCGCGTCCGCGACATGCGGTCGCGCGACCCCGAGTTCCTCGAGTCGTGCCGGAAGTGCCCGATCGTCAACCTCTGCCTCTGGTGCCCGGCCCACGCCCACCTGGAGTGCGGCGCCATGGACCGCCGGGTCGACTACTTCTGCCGCGTCGCCCATGCCCGCGCGGCCGCGCTGGGTTACACGGGGCCGGTGCCGGGGGAGCATGACGAGCCGGCCTCCGACGATCAGCAGGACGACCCGGCCTCATGAGGCAAGACCTGCCGGAGTGCAGGGAACGGCCGGTGTGAATGCCGGCGGCGTGCATATAGGCGCGGCCGGCGATGGAAGTTCTTTCCTGCCGGGTTCTCTCTCGCAGGCCCCGCGTCACCACACTTTTTCATCCATCGCGCGTGTTTTACGTGTCGCCGGACGCCCCCCGTCGGAGAACACGGGGCGAACGTCGGAGAGGAGCCACGGATGAGTGGGACGAACGGGACGAAGACCCGCCGTACGAAGCGGACATTCGAAGAGATACGGGTGGCTCTTCGGGGGCAGCTCCCCGAGCTCGAACGCCGTTTCGGCGTCATCTCGCTCGAGGCCTTCGGCTCGTACGTCCGGGGAGAACAGGGACGGACGAGCGACCTGGACCTGCTGGTCGAGTTCCACCCCGGCCGAAAGGTCTCGCTCTACGACCTTGTCACGGTGGAACAGCTTCTGTCGGACCGCCTCGGGGTCAGGGTCGACCTTGCGGAGAAGCGGTCCATCAAGCCGGCCCTCCGGGAGCGCATCCTCCGGGAGGCCGTCCCGGTATGACCCGTGAGCGGACCTTCACCCACTATATGCGGGACATGCTCGATGCGGCGGAGAAGGCCATGTCGTTCGTCGACGGCATGAACATGGAGGAGTTCCTCGGGAACGACGAGAAGATCTTCGCGGTGACCCGGGCCCTCGAGGTCATCGGCGAGGCGGCGAAGCATGTGCCGGCATCCGTGAAGCACCGGTACCCCGACGTTCCCTGGCGAGCCGTCGCCGGCACCCGTGACAAGCTCATCCACGCGTACTTCGACGTGCACTCGGAGCTGCTATGGTCAACCGTCGAGGACGACCTCCCGGTCCTTCGAGCAGCGCTTATGAGGGTCCTGGAGGACCTGGAGAGGATATGACCGGACAGGAACCGCCTCCATCCCGCCGGTTGCGCGCGGCCGATTGCCTGTGAAGCCCGGCCACCTCCTGGCCGTACCTCCCGCACCCCCATCGGCGCCGGTCCGCCGGGGGACGGCACGGGGCCGCATCCCGCCTGCCGGTAGCGGCAGCCCGTCCACCCGGACCATGTCCGGGGCTCTACTCCCGGTACGGGTCCACGACCGTGACCCCGGGGACGCGCGAGAGGTGCGCGTCCTCGCTATAGACCGTGTCGATGCCGTTCGCGAGCATGGTCGCCGCGAGGAGCGCGTCCCAGAAGTGGACCCCGTGGCGCTCCCGCAGCTCGAGGGCCCGGTCCACCGTCGCTCCATCGTAGCCAACGACGTGCCACCCGTCGAAGCCGGCGATGGCTGCAACAAACCGCCGGACGTCGGCCGTCGGCATAGGGTGCCCGACCTTCTCGGTCACCACGACCGAGAATTCGGCCAGGTTCTGGACCGAGACCGAGTACTCCGCCTCGCGCCGGAAGCACGCCTCGACAAGCGCGCGCGATCCCGCACGCTTTTCAGGCGTGTTTCCGTCGAAGAGGTAGACCAGGACGTTCGTATCGACCAGCGGGGGTTTAGCGGTCATGGATGTCGCTCCGGGAGCGGTACTCACGAGCGCCGAGGCGGCGGGGCTCCCCGATCAGCGCGAGGGCGTCGCGGGCGAGCGCCTCCTGCGTCTTCTCCCGGACCCAGAGGTTCATGGCCTCGGTCGCGGCCTCGCCCAGGCTCCCCTTCCGTTCGCCGAGGACCCGGCGGACGACCTCCCTGAAGGTCTTCTCGGTCGCGTCGTCGACGCTCAGCGTGATCGTAGCCATACATCTACGTAGATAACGAGGATATTTAATTATATGCCGGTCTTCCAGACGGGTGCCCGTTGACTGTTCTCGAACGCCGTCCCCGAGGAGAGAGCCCCTTAGTGGCGGCCCAATTACCTCGGGCAGAGCGGCATCGGCGAGTGCACGCGGTGACGCTGGCAGGTCCGCGGATCCTACGGAGTCGCACCGGGTCTGACTGCGAACCGGTTCCCGGCCGCGAGCCGCGCGCTTGCCGCCGTCCCCCGCCCAACCGTCCCCTTCATGCCGTCGCCGATAGAAACGGTATGGGGGACCCGTGGACCTCAAGGCCATGCCATCGCGGCAGTCGCTCCGGCGGGAGCTCGGCGCGTCGCGGACGGCCGTCGCCCGTGCCGTCCGGCTCGTCCTCGAG
>CAZCUJ010000044.1:0-13910 GCA_964501565.1 uncultured Methanospirillum sp. | reverse complement strand
CGTGCGATCCCGGCCTGTCCGGGTTCCTGAAGTGCAGGAGGTGCGTGACCCGGTACCCGTCCGCCATCGCCCGGTAGCAGGCGTAGCACCCGTCCTTTCCACCCGTCCAGGAGACGACGACGTTTCCCGGACCGCTTCCGTGCGATGGCATTCCTCCGCCTCCTCCCGCGTCCCCGTCCTCAAAGGTGGGAGCGCGATGGTCGTGGTACAGGATCGGGGCAGATCATCGAAAAAACCATCTGTCATCCCCGCGGGGGTGCTGCACATTCCCTCCGGGAACGCGGACCGGGGCGGCCAGAAGCCCGGGGATCACTTGAGGGCGGGCGTAACGCATGAGCGCCAGCGCCTGGCGTCCATCGGTAAGTAAAATTGGAAAATTAATCATAAAAATTCGAAAAATTTTTAAAGATTGTCATACTATATTCGTCTGTGCCCGGCCGGGTCGAACGGACCAGAGCCGAGAGCTGTTCCGGGAACAGACACCCTGACGGGTGCCGTCCCCATGCTGTGATGGCACGAGAACAAAGTCCTGACGGGAGGTGCCAGGGAAAGGGACTGACATCGCTACGACAGATCTGATACAGGGTCAGAGGCTGGACCACGCACGTCTCCCACCCCGTACGCGGGCCGCATGCGGGGTGTGCAGGCCAGTCACCGGATGACGCGGCCCGGCACCTCTCCATCAACTCTTTTATCCCCCTACGCGGGCCGGGCCCGCGCCGTCCCCTCGTCGCGCCACCGGGAGAACGCGGGGGGAGTTCGATCCTTAGCCTGACTGCATCGAACGGTTGCAGCCAGATCGTTCGCCTTTTCTCTTCCGGCACCGGCACCGGAGGACGGTACCCGGCCGTGACGTCCCCGCTCCCCACGCCGTTCGCCGAAGGGCGGAGGTGCACTCGCCCAGGACGTGATAGCGCATAACGATCGCTTGCACGCGATCTCAATACGACGTCTTATTATTGAGAGGGACCATCTGGAGCGTGAGGGAACATCATGGCATGCGAACGATCCGCGGAACTCGGACCAGCACCGATCAGGGAGATCCAGGACCTGGAAGAGAAGCTCGGCGTTACCCTCGTGGCGTACGAGAGGCCGCTCCCCTTCAAGCGACTGAGCGACGACGCGGTCGCCCGGTTGAAGGAGACCGAGAACGAAATCGGGGCTCTTCTTCTCGCGTACGAGGCATGAGCTAGCCGCGACGGGCGTGGCGCGTGGGACGACCACCAGTTCGTCCCAGAACGGGCCGCGACCCACGGGGCGGGGAGAAGGCCCGCCCCCCTATACCCTGCAGACCGCGCGTGCGGAGAGACAGGGCGCTTGCGAGAGGTTCGATGGACAGCGCCCGCGTCGGCGGAAGCGCCGGTGTGGGACCGCTACCATGCCCCGGGAGCGCTCGCCGCCTGCCGCTCGTGGTCGAGGGCGAAGCGGATGAACGCATCGGGGTCCTGGAATGGGCCCCCGTCCAGTGTGGATTCCGCGAACGGATCAGTGCATGTCAGGACGACATGCCCGTCCGATGTCGGGACGTAGGTGTAGCGCATCTGGACCTGGTTGTCGCGACCGCGGATACTTCGTTTCTGCGAGACGTTGTAGGCGACGGCGAGGCTCCACGACGCCTCGTCGAGGTCGACGTAGACCTTGCCGAGCAGCCGCTGGTTGTTCCGTTGCACCACGACCTCGTTCTCGAAGGCTTCGACGGCCTTCTGCGAGGCGGGGGCGGGTGTTTTTCCGTAATACTTCGGCATGCTGGATACTTCCTGTGCGAGCCACGCACCCCACCCGGGCGGTACGACGCCGATGCCCCCGCGGTGAGGTGGGTTCGAGGGAACATGTGCTCCCCCACGTCGCCCGGGGACCACCCGCCGCCGGTATGGCCCGGGGGAAGGTCGTGACCGGATGGCCTCTAAGGACCACCCGGATCAAGTAATATTGATTTAAGGCAAAAAATTTTGCGCTATATCACCGCCTCATGCGTCGGCCGGCAGGGGCCTCCGGACGGAGTCCAGGTATCGCAGGCTCGCCTCGAAATCGCCGGGATGTATCACCTCGATGATCCGCGGGACGTCGGGGGGGAGGTGCGGAAGAACCTCGCCGAAATCGATGGACCCCGTCCCACAGGCCGCATGGGCGTCAACAGTGCCATCGTTATCATGGAGATGGACATGGATGGGCGGATACTCGTCCAGGAACTCGCGCAGGTTCCCGGTCAGGTGCGCGTGGCCCACATCGAGGGTGTAGCCGAGCTCCCGACCCCGCAGTTCCTCGATCAGTGCGGGCGAGCGGAAGTGGCAGCACTCCCATGAGCCCAGGTTCTCCGTGGCGATCCTGACCCTGTACGACGCCTGGAGGACGGCAAGGTCGTCGAGGGAGCGGAGGAGCGCCGCGTACGACTCGGCATGGACCTGGTGCCACGCGCTGTACCCCGGGTGCACGACGAGGGCGGTGGCTGAGATTGCATCGCAGATCTCGCAGAGGTCCCCGATCACCCCGATCCCGGACCGGCGGACCCGTTCGTTGGTGCTGGCGACGTTGACATCGGCGCCGGGGACGTGCACGCTGTACCGGGCATCGATGCGGTTGCAGGCCGCCGAGTGGCGAAAGAGATCGTGGAGCCCGTCGGAGAGGATCTCGATCCGGTTCGTCTTCTCCCTGATCAGGGAGAGGGCTTCTTCGAGAGTGAGATCCATGCAGCAGTAGGTCGAGCAGCCGTACGGATCGGGGTCGGTCATGCCGCGCCTCCGGAGGGGCGGGCGCAGTCGCGCAGGACCACGGCGGGGGAGACCCGCTTCATGCGTCCGGACCTGAGAAGCTGGTCGACGAGCGCGGTCGCCTCACCGCCCGTGAAGTCGGCGATCCCCTCGTCCGCCCCTCTGCTCCCCGGCAAGCGGACTAACGAGATGGGAACCGGCAGGTCGCAGGCGTCGAGGACCCGGAGATTCTCGACGTTCCCGGGCCCGACCGGCATCGGGGTGAGGAGCACAAGGTCCGACCCGCGGACGGCCTCGCGCAGCGCCGCGGACGACGCCGGCGAGACCGGTGAGAACGGGGGCTCGGCAATGCACGGGACCCCGAGGTGCTGCGCGGCGGCATGGTCGGAGTCGTTCATGGACAGCACTCCCACCGACACCGCGCACCCCGCGGCGACGAGGGCCGGAAGGAGCCAGCCCCCCGACCCGCCGCCGCAGACGACGTGCACTCTCGTTCCCGCGCCGGCCGAGGCGGACGGGGCGTAGAGCGGGAGGACCACGGGCCTCCCGGTGTACGGGTGGAGACCGACCGTCGTCTCCAGCTCGAAGACGTCCCGGAGGACGTTTCGGGTGATCACGTCACGCGGGGGGCCGCTGGCGGCGACCCTGCCCTCCGAGAGGACCAGGATTTCGTCGCAGTAGTGCGCGGCGAGGTTCAGGTCGTGAAAGACGCCGACGACGGTCGTCCCGTCCCGGACGAGCGACTGGAAGGCCTCAAGGACCAGGATCTGCTGGCTCGCGTCCAGGTGGCTGGTCGGCTCGTCGAGGAGAACGATGCCGCTCTCCTGGGCGAGCGTCCGGGCAATCAGCACCCGCTGCCACTCTCCTCCGCTCAGGGTCGTGATCCGACGGTCGGCCAGGTTGGAGACACCGGCGGTCGCCATCGCGCGCCGGCAGGCCTCGCGATCGGTTTTCGATATGCTCGACAGGAACGGCTGGTGGGCGTAGCGTCCCATGGCGACGACGTCCTCGACGCTGAAGTCGTAGGTCCGGTACGCCTCCTGCGGGACGACGCTCAAGGCCAGGGCGAGGTCCCGCCGGCCGTAGAGCGCGATGTCGGTACCCCCCAGGCGGATGGAGCCGGCCAGGGGCGCCAGGGCGCGGCTCATGCACCGGATCAGCGTGCTCTTGCCGGACCCGTTCGGCCCGATGATGCCGACGAAGCGCCCGGCGCCGGCCTCCAGGGCGACTCCGTCGAGGATCCGGTGCGCGTCGATCACGACGTCCAGGCCCCGGACGGAGAGAGGAACCTCTGTCATGTCCGCAACCGCCTCCGCACGAGATACAGGAAGAAGGGAGCTCCGAAGAACGCCGTGATGATCCCGACCGGGATGTCCGAGAGGAATGTTCGAGAGACGGTATCCGTCCAGAGGAGGATCAGACCGCCCGCCAGGGCCGCGACGGGGACCATGAACCGGTGCTGCGGCCCGGTGAACGGGCGGACGAGGTGCGGGGTAACGAGGCCGATGAAGCCGATGGACCCGGCGATGGAGACGGCTATCGCGGTGATAAAGGCGCTGACGGCGAGGAGCAGGAGCTTGACCCGCTCCGTGTCCACGCCCAGGCTTGACGCCTCCTCCTCCCCGAGCGAGAGGATGTCCAGCTCGCGGCCCGCGAGGACCAGGACGACGACGCCGGGGACGATCAGGCACCCGGTCCAGACGCTGTTCCAGTCGGCGTTCCAGAGCCCGCCCATCAGCCAGTAGATGATCTGGTGCAGGTTCTGCCCGGCTCGGTACATCAGGAACGAGAGCATGGCGGAGAGGAAGAAGCTGACCGCGACGCCCGAGAGGAGCAGGACCTCGACCGAGGCGCGGTTGCCCTGCCGGGCGATCAGGTAGACGGTGAAGATCGAGCCGACCGCGCCGATGAACGCGAGGACCGGGACGAATATACCCCCCAGGAAGAGAATGGCGACCGCCGCCCCGAGCGCGCCGCCCGCGGACGTCCCGAGGACGTACGGGTCGGCCAGCGGGTTCCTGAAGAGGCCCTGCATGGCGGCTCCGGCCACGGCGAGGCCCATGCCGACCAGAACCGCGACGAGCACGCGCGGGAGGCGGATCTCGTGAAGGATGAGCGAGGTCGTCTCGTCCAGGGTTTCCCAGGGCAGGACGACGCCCGACGAACCCAGGCCGGCGCAGACGAGGGCGCTGGCCCCCACGACGGCACCGAGCCCGGCGAACAGGATCCATCGGTTCAGGCGGCGGGGGCGCGCTCCGATAGCGCCGTCCGCCGCCGGGTCGCCGGCCCCGGTCACGCCGGTCCTCCTCCGCCCGCACCGGCTCTCACGACAGTTCTCAGGTGCATCCTCCTCTCCTGGTCCGGGTCGGACGACTCGGCGCGCGAGAGATCAACCGCATCCCATCCTGCAGACGGCTTCACCATCCGGTCGAGCTTGGCCGTCCGCGTCAACCTGGTATTCTGGCGACTATACGAATGACGGCGACCGGAGCCGAATTCTGCCATCGCTCGGAAATCCACGGATTTTTTCGCTGTCGGTGGCGGGGGTGAACATCTGGATGTCATCACTCTGTACAAGTAAAATTGCGGTAACTCAAATTAAAATGATCATTTTTTTTTACTTTAACACAAATTCTCTTTCCTTATGCGGACTGCATGGAGAATATGTGTCTGGGGGGCACTGATCTGTCTCCTCCTTGTCGGATGCGCCAGCGGAGCATCTCCTCTGTTTCACAGCGAATCGGAGCGGACAGCATCCGTCTCCGACGCCGGGCAGGGAGCCGGTACACCTCTCATCGGTTCGGACGGGCGCGCGCTCGAAGCCGTTGGCAACGCAACGGTGACCGATCCGTTCCTGTGGACCGGGACCGTCTCGCTCGCCGACGGGACGAACTTCGATATTCACCCCGTCAACGAACCGACCGCCACGATCACGGTCAATCGGACTTCGGCGCTCGGTGCGCTCGACGCCGCCGCCACCGCGGGAGCATTTTCTTACACGATCACCAACACCAGTTGGGGACCGTTCATCGACTCGATCGGGGGGGTCGCGTACAACGCGACCTCCTGGGACTCGTGGCTCTACCAGGTCAACGGTGTCACGGCCGACGTGGGAGCGTCGGACTTCGCCCTCAAGAACGGGGACGTGGTCACCTACTGGTACGGGGCCTGGGGTTCGGACCCGGCAACGGCTCCCAACCGGGTCGAGATCACGGTCGAGATCCCGTCGGAACCCGGCCCCGTCCGGTGGAACGGCACGGTCTCGCTCACCGACGGCGAGACCTTCGACGTACCAGCCCTCAACGACCCGACCGTCTTCACCATCAACCGCACCTCGGCGCTCGGCGCGCTTGACAAGGCGGCAACCGCCGGCGGGTTCGATTACACCGTCAACAACTCCACCTGGGGACCGTTCCTCAACTCGATTGGCGGCGTCGCATACAACCCGACCAACTATGACTCCTGGCTCTACCAGGTCAACGGGGTCGAGGCCCCGGTCGGCCTCGCGGCATACGAGCTCGCCGACGGCGACGTCGTCACCCTCTGGTACGGCGCATGGGGTTCGGACCCGGCAACGGCTCCCAACCTGGTCGAGATCACGGTCGAGATCCCGTCGGAACCCACACCGACACCGACCGTCACCTCGCCACCCGTCGGCGGTGACACCGGGTACTTCCTGGTCTCGACCGTTCCCGCGGGGGCGCAGATCTTCCTCCGGGACATCGGTGGGACGCTCTACCCCGCGGGCAACACCACCGCGGGCCCGCTCAACGTCACTGTGTACCTGACGGGCACGCCGATGAAGGCGATCGTCGCGAACCTCTCGGGCTACCCCGAGATCGTCTGGAATATCACGCAGTACCCGGCGAAGGGCCAGACCGTCCCGGTCGACCTCGTCTTCGAGAACGGAGAGGTCACGCCCACGGTCACCGTCACCGCGACGCCGACCGTTACGGCCGCTCCCGGACCGGAGGGTCCCTTCAACGGCCCGCACGTCCCGTCGGTCAAGATCGAGGCTGAGGACTTCGACTCCGGCGGCGAGGGCGCCGCGTACCACGACACCACCCCGACCAACGAGGGCGGTGCCTACCGTCCGAGCGAGAGCGTCGACATCGAGGTCGGCGGATCGAACTTCAACGTCGGCTGGGTCCGTGACGGCGAGTGGCTGACCTACACGATCGACTCGACCGCCACTGGCGACTTCAACCTGGTCCTCCGGGCCTCGAACCCCGACACCACCGCCAAGACCGTCAGGGTCCTGCTCGACGGCGTCTACGTCACCGACGTTGTCGTCGATGGCACCGGCAACTGGTTCACCTTCGAGGACTTCGTCAGCACATCGACCATCCCGCTCCCGATCGGACGCTCGGTCATCACCCTCTCGTTCGACGGCATCAACCGGATCAACCTCGACTGGCTGAACCTGGTTGCGGGCGAGCCCACGCCGACCAACCCCGGCACGACCCCCTACGGCCCCGACAACAACATCCCCGGCCGCGTGGAAGCTGAGAACTTCGACGTCAGCGGCACCGGTGATGCCAACGCCGCGTACTCCGACACCACCCCGGCGAACGAGGGCGGCCTGTACCGCACCACCGAGCCTGTCGACATCGAGTACTGGAGCTCCGAGGCCTCCCACACCGTCGGCTGGATCCGCTCGGGCGAGTGGCTGGTCTACACGGTCGACGTCACGAAGACCGGCACCTACACCGCGACCTTCCGCGCCGCGAACCCCGACAGCGCCAGCAAGCCTATCGACGTCTTCGTCGACGGCGCCAAGGTCGGCACGATCAACATCGGTTCGACCGGGTCCTTCGCGACCTTCAAGAACTTCGCGATGGACATGAACCTGCAGACCGGGACGCACCAGATCAGGCTCAGCTTCCCGATGCAGCGCCTGAACCTGAACTACATCGAGTTCAGCACCGACGGTAGCTCCGGTGGGCAGCCCCCGGCCTCAGGCGAGGCGAGCTTCACCGCGACGCCCACCACGGCCAAGGCCGGCTCTGAGTTCAGGTTCGCTGTGACAGCGGCGCCCGGCAAGACCATCAAGTCCGTCTGGTGGTCGTTCGACGCTCCCAAGCACCTGAACACCTGGAACTCGCGGATCCGGAACCCGGCGTTCTTCTACCCCAACCCCGGGACATACAGCCCGCTCGTGCGCATCACCTACACGGATGGCACGACCGAGGAAGTCCAGCGGGTGAACTACATACGGGCCACCTGAATAATGCGGACTCTATCGCGCATACCGACATGGGTGCTCCTCCTCACCCTCCTCTTCTCCGGCGTCGCCAGCGCGGGGTACCCGGTCTTCCACCACGACCCGCAGCGGACCGGTTTCGTGCCGGGGATCGGCCCGGTCGAGAGCACGCTCCGCTGGAGCAACCACCTCGGCGAGTTCATCGGGGCCCCGCCGACCGTGATGGACGGCCGCGTCTACGTCGGGGTCTGGCCGGACATGGTCTTCCAGCCGGGCGAGGAATATTATTTCTACTGTCTCGACATCGCCAGCAGCTCGGAGCTCTGGCGAAACCCGCTCGCCCCCGGGCTGGGCACGGTCTCCGGGGCGGCCATCTCCGGTGACCGGGTCTTCGTCGGGTGCATGGACGGAAAGCTCTACTGCCTCGACAGGCTGACCGGGACGACCATCTGGAGCGTCCAGGTCGACGTCGGAAACGCGGACGGCAACTGGTACGGCCTCGCATCGAGCCCGGTCGTGGAGAACGGCATGATCTACGTGACCTCCCTGACGAACGGGACCCTTCACGCCATCACCACCGAAGGCGTCGAGGCCTGGAACATCACCACGGGAGGCAAAACCTTCGCGTACTCCTCGCCGGCCGTCGACGGCGGGCGGGTCTACTTCGCCGGGAACACCGGCACGCACGCCCTCTACTGCATCGACGCCGGCACGCACGCCGAGGTCTGGCACACGCCCGTCGCCGACGAGATCAAGTCCTGCCCCGTGATCGCCGGGGAGAGTATCTACATCACGACCGCGACCACGCTTACCGCGCTCAACCGGGGAACCGGGGCCGTCCGCTGGTCGCAGCCGATCAGCGCGTCGTGGGGGACGCCGGCCATCGCGGGAATCTCCGTCTACGTCGGGACACGGGCCGACAGCACCCTCCACTGCTATGACTCGGCTACGGGAGCCGAGCGGTGGAACTTCACGGCCAACGGCAAGATCGACACCTCGCCGGTGGTCGCCGCCAACGCCGTGTACTTCGCCTCGAACACCGCCGCCGGGACGATCTACGCGCTCGACCCGGCCGGCCACGAGCTCTGGCACTACACGACGACGAACTACGTCATGTCCCCGCCGGCCGTCGCGGACGGCGCGCTCCTCATCGGGTCCGACGAGGGCACACTCTACGCATTCGGTACGGCACTCAAGCAGGTGCAGGGAGGCGGGGGACTCCCGGCGGACCATGACCGGGACACCCTGTACGAGGACGTGAACGGTAACGGCCGCGCTGACTTCGCGGACGTCGTCCTGTACTTCAACCAGATGAGCTGGATCGCGGCGAACGAGCCGCTCGCCGCGTTCGACTACAACGGCAACGGCCGGATCGACTTCGCCGACGTTGTCTGGCTATTCAATTCACTGTAATCAACGACAGGGAGACCAGTCAGCATGAAGCACTGCACGGAAAAACTCGCGTTGCTCCTTCTCGTATTCGCCCTCGTGACGGGAGTAGCCGCGGCACCCCATGTCCTGCCGGGCGGCACGGCGCGGGCCGAGGCCGGCACGGCCCCCGCTATCATGAGCGCCTCGTCGTCCGTCGTCACGCTCGGAGAGGGGACCCTATCGGTAACAGCCGCGAACAGCGGTTCGGGCTACGAAGTAGAACGGCGGACCGCCCTCGGCGCGCTGATCGCGTCCGGGGCGTCGTACGTCATCACGGACGAATACTGGAACGAGTACGGATCCCTCTTCGTCGAGTCGATCAACGGCAGGAAGAACACGGGGACCAAGGGCTGGATGTACCAGGTGAACGGCAACACGCCGGGCGTTGGTGCGAACGTCCAACGGGTCGGTGACGGCGACCAGGTCGTCTGGTACTGGAGCGAGGGGATGACTTCGACACCCGCAACCTCGGACATGGTTATCCGGCTCACGGTCGCGTTCCCGACCACGGTCCAGACCACGGTCAGAACGTCTGCCCCGACAACGGCGAAGACATCGGTGCCGACCACGGTCAGGACGTCTGCCCCGACAACGGCGAAGACATCGGTGCCGACCACGGTCAGGACGTCTGCCCCGACGACCGTATCCACCACGGTGAGAACTTCGGCACCGACGACCTCGTTCACAACGCAGGCGACGACGGCACCCACGAGCGCGTTCACCTCGCAGGTGACGACGGCTTCGGCGGAGGTCACCGCCACCCCGCCGGGCACTGGCCCGACGATCGTGACGACCACGGCGCAGACGACCGCTCCGGGCGAGACGCCGTCGCACCAGGCCACGGGCACGACCGTTCCGCCAGAAACGACCGCCCCCGGGATCGCGACCGCGACCACGGATGCGAGCCTGGACCCGGGTGAGGTCACACCCGTCCTCACGCCTGCCGCGACGACCGCCACCGTGATCGACGGCGGCGGCTACGGGGGAGTGGTCACCACCACGGGTACGCCGACCCCGGCGGCGACGCCGACCGTGCTGCCGACGGCGACGAACGACACCGCGACCGGAGAGACGGCGGTACCGACGACCGCCACCACCGGGTCGCCGAACACGCCGACCGAGAACGCGACCCCGGTCTCGACGGAGGCGACCACGTCGCCGGGGACCGGCACGCCGACGCCGTCGGCCCCGATCGGCCCTGGGCTCGCCGTGGTCGCGCTCGCCATCGCCGCGGTCGTCGCCCTCGGTGGGAGGCGCAGATGACGCGGGCCGGCATCCTCCTCCTCGTGCTTCTCCTCGGGGTCGGTGCCTGCGGCGCGTTTCCCGTGGGTCCCGACGACCCCTCGATCCGGAGCGCGCTGGATTTCCTCCGGGGAACCCAGAAGAGCGACGGCGGCTTCGGGGAGGCGAACCTCAACAGCACCCCCGGCACCACGGACTGGGCCATCATGGCGATCGTCAGCGCCGGTGAGGACCCCCGGACCTGGGTAAAGGACGGCAACTCGCCCCTCGATTACCACGTCTCGATGCACGACGAGATCCTCGCCAAGGGTGGGTCGACGGATATCGCGCGGACGATCCTGTCCCTGAAGGCGATGGGCGAGGATCCCCGGGCGTTCCAGGGGACCGACTATGTTGAGGTGATGAAAACGTTCGTCAAGCCCAGCGGGCAGGTCGGCGATCATGTGTATACTACGCAGTGGACCGTGCTCGCGCTCGCCGCCATGGGAGAGCCGGTCGACGCGTCAGTCGACTACATTGTCTCCCAGCAAAACCCCGACGGCGGGATCCCCTGGACACCGGGGGCCGAGAGCGACCCCGACGACACCGGCGCCGCCCTGATGGCCTTCGCCGCCGCCGGTGTCCCCGACGACAACGAGGCCGTGCGGCGGGCCGTGGAGTATCTCAGAAACGAACAGATGGAGGACGGCGGGTTCCATTACGGAGGCACGAGCGCATCCAACTCCGCCTCCGACGCCTGGGTGATCCAGGGCCTCGTCGCCTCCGGCGAGAACCCGGCAACCTGGGTCAGGAACGGAGTCAGCGCCGCCGGCCACCTCCAGTTGCTGCAGAACCCGAGCGGGGCATTCAACTACACCACGTACGTCATCGACAACCCGGCCCGGATGACCGCGAGCTCGATCCCGGCCGTGATGGGGATCCCGTACCCGGTGTATCCCGGTAGTGTGTCTCCCCTCCCGCTCCCCGGGAACACCACGGTCGCGACGACGGAAGCGACGACCACGAACACGTCGATGCCGACCGGAACGACCACCACTCAGCCGGACGGATGGGTCGTGACCGTCACCGACGATTTCGGGGAAACAGTCACGGTCCATGGCCCGCCGACCCGGATCATCTCGCTCGCCCCGTCGAACACGGAGATCCTCTACGCGCTCAACCTGAGTGACCGCGTGATCGGGGTGACCGACTACTGCAACTACCCGCCGGAGGCCCATGAGAAGCAGAAGGTCGGGGGCTACAGCACGGTTAACATCGAGAAGGTGGTCGCACTCAAGCCGGACCTGGTCCTCGCGTCATTCGGGAACACGGAGAGCGCCATCGAACACCTGCGCAGCCTGGGCCTGACGGTTGTCGCCCTGAACCCCCTGACGATCGACGACGTCTTCGAGAACATCGAGCTGGTCGGTAGGGTCACCGGCACTGAGCCCGAGGCGTCCGCCCTGAACGAGGGGCTGCGGCAGCGCATCGAAGCGGTGACCGATAAGACCGCAGGCCTGGCGGACCGGCCGTCGGTGGCTCAGGTCGTCTGGTACGACCCGATCTGGGTCAGCGGCAACAACACGTTCGAGGACGAGGTGATCCGAATGGCCGGGGGGACCAACGCGTTCGCCTCGACCGAGGGCTGGGCGATCGTCGGTCTCGAGGAGTTCGTCGTCACGGACCCGGAGTTCGTCATCGTCAACTCGGGAACGGGCATGGGCGAGAGCTCGTACGACATTCTCCAGGACTATTTCGAGAATGAGCCGCGGTTCCGAAACGTCTCCGCCGTCCAGGACGGGCACGTCTACACCGTGGACGCGGACATCATCAGCCGTGGCGGCCCGCGCATCGTCGATGCGCTCGAGCAGGTCGCGGCCCTCGTGCACCCCGAAGTCTTCGGCAACGCCACGCCGCTCTCCACCCCGACGCCCAGGGCGCCGGGCTTCGGATATGTCGTCGCCGCGCTCGCCCTGGGAAGCGTCGCCCTGCTCTCGAAAAAGCGGTAGGGCGGGAGGGCTTCCCCCTCTCCTCAGGACAGGTCGCCGGGCGGCTCGATCGATGCCAGCGCCTTTCGCTTGGCGATCCAGGCGACGGTTCGGACCAGGCTGAAAAGGACGGGCTCCTCCTCCCGCAGCAGTGCGGTGAGCTCGTCCTGTCCCGGCCCGCCGCGTTCGGCCATCGAGGCCAGCATCCGGATCCCCGCGCGGCTCCCGGCCGTCTCGGGGACAAGCCCCCAAGAGATCTCGTCGACGAGGTGGAGCAGTGCCGCGACGGATGCCACCATCTGCGGTTCCCGGGCGAGCTCCCGGAGGGCCGCGATGAACCGGGCCTTCCGGTTCTCTCCCCCGAACTCGATGGAGGCCTTCCAGAGATCGTCCTCGCGGATCGAGAACCGCTCCAGCCTGGCGAGCACATCGCGCTGGGAGACGGGCGTGAGGCCTGACTGGCGCCCGAGAGCCTCGAGGGTTCCCTCGAGCACGCAGGCGCCGATCAGCTCTCCGAGTTTCGCATGCTTGCCCGCGTCGGTCAGTTCGTGCGGGCTCGTGCAGTCGACGACGACCGCGATCATGTCCGTCCCCGAGCCCGTGGCGATGCCGGAGGAGTACCGGCTCGGGGCCATCAGCTGCTGGAGGGCCGCCGCCTTCGCCTCGGTCGCCGTCATGACTGCCTGGACCAGGGCATGGGGAGGGAGTCGGGCGCCGATGAGCAGGATGATGTTGACGGTCCCGCCCTCCGCGTGGTACGAGCCGTCCTCTTGGTGATAGGATCCCGGGTCGCCCGCGCGGGCCCCGTTGACCTCGACACCGGCCGTGACCACGGCCGTCACCTCCACGCCCCGGTGCGCCTGTGTGATGATCGCTGCGTGCTCCATCGAAGCGGCCGTGAGCAAGCCCGTACACGCGTCGGGGTTTATCCCGAGCCTGGACGCGAGCGCGGCGTGGTACTCCTCGACCGACCGCCCGTCGAGGCAGTAGCCCGTGCCGGGGCGATGCGGGATCTGGTGGTTGTAGATCGCCTCCAGGTCGGTCCGGTATCCTCCGCGGGTGCCGGACGAAGAGAGCACGCCGCGTCCTCTCGGGAGCCGGACGACGAGCGTGTCGGGGAGGCGGTACACCCGTTCTCCGCTCGACGTGACGTGGACTGGGGATGGTTCGGGCATCATATCAGCATGTACTCGTTAGAGCGGTATCCCGCACTAAGATATCCCGGGCCAGCCAGACCTGCCCGCCGGCCGCCGGCGTGATCGAGCCCGCGCGCGTCAAGCGCCAGGCGATCCAGTCGGCGGCGGAGACCGCGGTCCTGCTGATCCGGGTCGACGACATGATGGTCACCCAGACCAAGGC
>CAZCUJ010000043.1:0-14178 GCA_964501565.1 uncultured Methanospirillum sp. | reverse complement strand
TCTCCCCCGCGGCGTCTTCCGACAATCATCGCCCCCGCTGTCGTCGTGGCCCGGTCCGTGTGTGCGTCTCGTCTCTCCACCCGTGTCGCGCTGCCGCGCTTTGTCCGGGTAAAAGTCTTCGTACACGCCTTTATTCGTCACGCCGGTGATACGTCACTCTGCATGGAGCCTCCACCCGGCTACAGATTGCTGGACGCCGTCGAACTGACCCCGGGGCGTTCCATCGGGCTCCAGGTGCTCTCGCTGGTGCTGGGGGTCGCGACCCTTGCCGTCCTCGTCCTCGTAGCCGGGGTGTGGTCGATCACGATTGAGCCCGTCGTTCTCCTCGTCGTACTGGCCGGGACGTTCGGCGTCGTCCTCTTCCACGAGGGGGTCCACTGGCTCGCCTATACCCTCTCCGGGCTGCGTCCCCGGTTCGGGGCGGGGGTCGTCCACGGGATGCCCGTTCTCTCCACGAGCGTCGTCGGGCCCTACGGGCGGGACGCCGCTCTGGCTAGCCTGCTCGCGCCGCTCGTGCTGATCGACGGCCTCCTCCTCGGGGCGTCCGCGCTCGTACCAGAACTCCTCGCCTGGCTGATCGTGCCGATCGCGGTGAACACAGCCGGTTCGGTCGGCGACCTCTGGCTGGCGGCGCGCCTGGTCCGGTACGACTCATCCGTCCTGGTCGCCGACCGTTCCGACGGGCTGGCCGTGTACGGTCGTCTCAAGCGAGACGGGGCTTCGTGAGCCCTAGGTCGCCCTAGTCCAGGTGCTTCCCATCGCAGAACGGCTTGTTCGTCGACCGGCCGCAGAGACAGAGCGTGACGCGCTGCCGGACCTCGTACGGCGTCCCATCGGCCGATACTACCGGGATCCCGCCCCGGACCCAGACTGGTCCGCGCCCGCCGGTCTCGGGATCCTCGATCACGGCCAGGGACTTCTCCAGGTTGTGCCCGATGGCCTCCCCCGTCTCGTTGTCGAAGAGGACCAGCCGTCCCGTCGGGCAGTCGCAGGCCTCCTCGATCGCCGTCGCCCGCGACTCGGCGTCCGAGAACCTGACCAGATTCCAGATGCCGCCCGCACGGTGGCAAAATCCGGCATGGATGCAGAGGTGCCGGTTGTCCGCGAGCGTCAGCGACGGCCCCTTCGTGATCTCCGCGCCCTCCAGGAACGGTGCACGGTCGCCCGATTCGGTCCCGTCGAACCCGACCCCAGCGTGGCTCCCGTCGCAGAACGGCCAGGTCGCCGACTGCCCGCACCGGCAGAGGGCGTACCGCTCGCGGGCCGGGTAGGTCTTCGTCTCATTCCAGCTCCGGCAGTTGCCCAGGTCGTCGTAGGTGTACTCCACCGTCGTGAGGGGAACCCCACCGGTAACGATGTACGGGCCGTCCCTGGTCACGGTGATCTTCATATCGTCGTCGCGGGAGTCCGGGTTCATTCCTGATGCGCTCATGGCTGCATGGTCCTCTCGCCGCCGGGGCCACCGGCGGTTCGTCCCTCCTGTCGTCCAGCGGTGTCTCCCGGGAGGTCGTCCCGGGGGATGCCGGCTGTACGTCCGGGTAGCAGCATCTCCTTCGGTTCGATCTCCCGAAAACCCTTTCGCTCTCCTCTCCTGTTCGACTGCGCGCTCCCGGGGGGTTTTACGGTGCCCCGTAAGGATATTTCGTGACGTATATCCATTGATTTATCTCGGATTACCGTGGTACATCTTTTAGAGAGTCTATCGTGACCCAGGACATCCCTGTAGCAGCGCTGCTCGCTGCGCTCCCCACGCCCGCATTTTATTACGGTCCCGACGCGCGGATCGTGGCGGCGAACTGGCGAGCCGACGCCCTCGCCGGGAGACCGCTCGCGGGGAGGTCCGCCGCGTCGGTGGCCGATCTCTTCCAGGTCCACCTGCAGAACGGAGAGCGCGATCTCGATCCGGGGCTCGCCCTCTCCAGCGCGCTCGCCGGCGGGGAGGTGGAAGACCATCCGCTCACGGCCACCGCGGCGGACGGCCGGACCCTCTCCATCATCTCCTCGACCTCCCCGGTCCGCGATGAGAACCGCATCGCAGGCGCCCTCGTCGTCTGGCGCGAGGCGACGCCGGACGGTGAGGGACGGGCGGCCCTCCCCGAGAGCGAGGCGCAGTACCGGAACCTGGTCGAGCTCTCGCCTGATGCCATCCTGATCCACCAGGACGGCCGTATCGTCTTCGCCAACCCGGCAGCGGCCACGCTGACCGGTGCCGGCGTCCCGGAGTCGCTGGTGGGCTTCCCGGTCCTGGACATCATCCATCCATCCGGACGCAAGACCGTGGAGTGGAACATCGCCGCAGACCTCCGGGGTCAGGAGAGCCCGCTCACCACGGTCGAGATCGTCCGGCGCGACGGCACGAGTGCCGTGGTCCAGGGGCGCGGGTCCCGGGTCCCCTTCCGGGGGCGACCCGCGGTCCAGGTCGTCCTTCGCGATGTATCCGAGCAGAAGCGAGCCGAGGCCGCGCTCCGCTCGAGCGAGGAACGGCGCGCCCTGCTCCTCGGGCTCGGTGACCGGCTCCGCGAGCTCTCGGACCCCGACGAGATTACGGCCGCCGCCGCGGAGCTGATCGGCCGCCACCTTGGCGCAGGCGGGGTCGTCTACTGCGAGGTAGACACGGAGGGAAAGCGCGCCACCGTTCGGGCTGACTGGACCGACGGCTCTGTCCCCCACGTCCGGGGGGTGTACCGCATGGACGACCGCGCCGTGGACGAGTTCTACCGTCGTGAGCTCGCCCACGACCTCCTGCCGCTCCGCGCCTCGCTCGAGATCCCGATCTGCCGGGGAGGCCGACTCGCCGCGATACTGGCTGTCCAGAGCGCAGACCCCCGGGCGTGGTTCCCTGCCGAGGTCGAACTCGCGCGGCAGGTCGGGGACCGCACATGGGCCGCGGTCCAGCGGGCCCGGGCAGAGGCGGCCCGACACGAGAGCGAGGCACGGCTCCTGCTCGCCCTCGAGAGCGCCGAGATCGGGATCTGGGACCGGGATACCGTCACGGACCAGGTGACCATCTCGCCGCAATTCCTGCGGCGCCACGACCTCGAGCCCGCGGACGTGACACCGTACGATCACTGGGCGAGGCTGATTCATCCCGACGACCGCGAGGCCATCGAGGCCGGCCGACGGCAGGTCTTCGCCGAAGGTGGACTGCTTGACCTCGAGTTCCGGGTCGTTCTCCCCACGTGCGAGATACGCTGGCTCGAGTTCAAGGGCCGCGAGGTCCGCGACGGAACGGGGACTCCTGTCCGGGTGATAGGGGTGCTCATCGACGTGACTGCCCGCAAGCGGGCCGAGTCGGCTCTGGCCGAGAGCGAGGGCGACGCCCGGTCGCTCATGGTCAACATGGTCGATGCCTGCGCCGTCTGCGAGAGCGTCGCGGACGAGAGCGGCAGGCCGGTCGACGTGCGGCTGGTCAGCGTCAACCCGGCCTTCGCCCGTGAGATCGGCCAGCCGGCCTCCGCGCTCGTCGGTCAGAATGTCTACGACCTCCTGCCAGATCTCGACCCGATCTGGCTCGACCGGTTCCTCGAGGTCCAGCACACCGGCCACGCCCTGGAGTTCGAGGAGCCGTTCCCGGTAGTCGACCGGTGGTACCGAATGGCCGGGTTTCCCGTGCGCGGCAACCGGGTCGCCGTGCTCCTCCGCGACATCACCGGGCGAAAACGGGCCGAGCTCGAACTGGCACAGTACGCCCGGGACCTCCGCGAGAGCCAGGACCAGCTCCGAGACGTGATCGCGGCCACCGGCGCCGGGTTCTTCCACCTCTCCCTCGACGCGGACCGGGGGACGGTCAGCCGGCGGGGGGCCGAGATCCTCGGGTTCCCGGCCGACCAGATGCCGTCGCTCCTCGGGATCGCGGCGGAGGCTCAGGTGCGGGTCCACCCGGACGACGTTGCCGGCCTCCTCGACTCGTTCCTGATGTTCATCGGGGCCGACACCGAACGGAGCGTGATGGAGTTCCGGGTGCGGACCCCCGGAGGGGGCTGGCGCTGGGTCCAGGCGATCGGCACCTCGGCGCGGCGCGACGATTCCGGGCGCGTGGTCGAGCTCGCGGGCTTCCTCTTCGACATCGATACGCGGAAGCGGGCCGAGGCAGCGCTCCGGCGCTCGAACGAAGAGCTGCAGCGGTTCGCGTACGTCGCGAGCCACGACCTCCAGGAGCCGCTCCGCAGCATCGTCAGCTTCAGCCAACTCCTCGAGCGGCGGTACAAAGGGAAGCTCGACTCGGACGCCGACGAGTTTCTCGAGTTCATCATCCAGGGCGGAATGAGGATGCAGGCCCTGATCCTGGACCTGCTCCAGCTCTCCCGGATCGAGACCCAGGCGCGTCCCCCCGAGCCGACGGACGCGGCGAGTGTCGTCGCCGACGTGGCGCGCTCGATGGCGCCGTCGCTCCAGGAGGCCGGCGCCGTCCTCGAGGTGGGCGACCTCCCGGTGGTGATGGCTGACGCGACACAGCTCGAGCAGGTCTTCGTGAACCTCGTCGGAAACGCGATCAAGTACCGCCACCCCGACCGGGCGGCCGTGATCCACGTCTCGGCCTCCCGGGCAGGGTCGATGGTCGAGTTCTCAGTGCAGGACAACGGGATCGGGATCGAGCCCCAGTACCACGAGCGGGTCTTCGAGATGTTCCAGCGGCTCCACACGCACGAGGAGTTCCAGGGGACGGGTATCGGTCTTGCCGTGGTCCGGAGGATCGTCGAGCGGCACGGCGGGCGGGTCCGGATCGAGTCGGTCCTGGGAGAGGGTTCGACGTTCTCCTTCACCCTCCCGGCTGCGTGAATACGACGAACGAGCTCTGGTGCCTTTTAAGGGGCGATACCTGTGCCGGGCGTGGACCGCTTCGAACGGGTACTCCAGCGAGGCGGGCCCCGGGACACGAGAGGTCGCGGCCCGAGGGCGTGCGGCTCGAGGAGGCGTTCGATGGCGATCGGGACCGCGACCGGGGCGGCCGAGGCCCTTCGTCCGCTCGCCGGCGACCTCGCCTACGTCCTCTTCGCGGCCGGGATCATCGGAACCGGGCTGCTGGACGTCCCCGTGCTCGCCGGTGCATCGGCCTACGCCGAGGCCGAGACGGTCGGCATGCAGCAAGGCCCGGGGAGTTCTACGCGGTGATCGCGGCCCCGACGTTGATCGGCATGTCGGTCCACTGGGCTGGTGTCGATCTCATCCGCGCCCTCTATTACGCCGCGGCGCTCAGCGGCCTTGTCGCGCCGCCGCTGATGGCGCTGATCGTGATGCTCGCCGGGAGAAAGGACGTGATGGGCCGGTTCGCGAGCTCGCGGCTGAGCACCCTCCTCGGCTGGACGATCGTGGGCGTGATGGCCCTGGCGGGGGTCGTCCTGATCGTCGGCCTCGCGACGGGCGGCTGAACGGCCTGAATTGTTACGCTTCCGACTCTGCATTGCCTCTGCCGTCCCTGCATACGGGAAAAGATATCCCCGTACCGGCCGACCCGGTTACATGAGGAATGACGGGGGCGTCCCGCCTGCGCCTGGGGGGCACGATCCGTACCAATGGAGATCGTCCGTCGCGCTGGCGAGAGGTTGGTACCTCTCCCTCGCGCTCGCCTCGCTTCTCCTCTCGCTCTCCACGGCGACGACGGGGGCCGGGTACGCGGTCGTGTTCGGCGGCATCGCGCTCTACTTCCTCGTGCGAGCCGTTCGCATCCGATCCCCGCCCGCGATCCCTCCTGGCATGGCGGAGACGGACCTGTCGGACCGGGGAGGGATGCCCCTCGCCGTCATTGCCGTGGCGGGCATGCTCCTGGCTACGTCGGGGGCTTCGTTCGTACTCGACGTCTCGGCGGTCAACCCGCCCGGGGACGGCGTCTGCGACAACGACCGCTCCCACGCGACTGTCACCGTCCCGGCATCGTCCTCAGGCGGCACGGGGGAGACGGTCCGCGAGTTCTGCGACGGCCACGCTGCGTTCTTCCTGGTCCTGAGCCCGCTCGCGGCGCACGGCATGGCGGGGCGGGATGACATCGGCGCCGCGCCCCCGGACGGGCCGCTCGCGCTCGTGGCGCTGGCCTCCGCGGGACTCTGGGCCGCCTTCGCCGGGTCCATGCTCCTGGCGTCCGTCGACGCCTGGCACCGGAGGGCGCGGTGGGACCCACTCTTCGTCGTCTGCGGGCTCCGGTGCGGGGCCGTCTCCCTAGCGACGGCCTTCGTGGCCACGCTTCTCTTCGCCCTCGCCTCTGCCGGCTGGGCCGCGGACCTGGGCGTCCCGCCGAACGGCTGGCCTCTTTACCTCGCGGCGATGGCCGTCTTCATCGTCTTCCTGGCGACCTTCTTCCGCCGGCGCGGGACCGCGGACTCCCGGTAACGGGCTCCCCGGGCTGGAGTCCGGTCCCCTAATGGTGCCGGTCATGGACGCAGAAGGTCCCCCGCCCGTGATCCGCCGCCCGCGTTCGTTCTCCAGGAAGGCCCTCAGGCTACGGTTCCGGACGATCTCGAGTTCTCGGTCTCGCTCATGTCGTTCCACGCCCGGTACCGGGCATCCGGGCGCTTGAGGCGGCCGCAGGGACCTGCCTGGCAATCGTGGCAGAACGCGCCCGAGCGCGGGCCGCACAGGCGGATCTTGCATGCCACCCCAATGTTCGGCCGGTTCATGTCGATGGACCTGCACCCTGGCAGGGGTTACGCTCGTGCAGGTACGACCGGTCGGTGCGGCAGTTCATCCTGCAGGGATCTATCTCGTTTGGGCCGAAGGGTGGGGCGGTCGTGGTCCCGGCCCGTTCACGGACCCCGAGACGCCCGCCGTACCCGGACCGACGCGGCATGGGCGTGAAGCCCCTCGGCGCCGGCGAGAGACTCGACCACGTCCCCGATCGCCTCGAGGCCTTTCCTGGTGATGATCTGCACGGTCGAGGTCTTGGTGAAGGTGGCGACGTTGAGCCCGGAGTAGGTCGCGGCGTACCCGGCCGTCGGGAGGGTGTGGTTGGTCCCGGAGGCATAGTCGCCCGCCGCCACGGGGGCATACGGCCCGACGAAGATCGAGCCCGCGTTCCGGACGGACGTCAGGACCGCGAGTGGGTCCGCGACCATGATCGAGAGGTGTTCGGGGGCTACCTGGTTCATCACCGAGACGGCTGTCTCGATGTCGGGAGTGACCAGGTACCCCGAGTGGGCGAGCGCCTGCCGGATGATCTCCCTGCGGGGCGCGTCGCGTAGTTGCCGTGCCAGCTCCTCCTCGACCCTCTCCACGAGCGACCGCTCGGTCGCGATGAGAATACAGGCGGCGTCGGGGTCATGCTCGGCCTGGGCGAGGATGTCGCTCGCGATGAACCGAGGATTGGCCTCCCGGTCCGCGATGACCCCGATCTCGCTCGGCCCGGCGGGGAAGTCGATCTCGGCGTCCTCGCGAAGGAGCATCTTCGCCGCGGTGACGTACGCGTTGCCCGGTCCGACGATCTTCCGGCACGGCCGGATACTTCCGGTCCCGAGCGCCATAGCGGCAATGGCCTGGGCGCCGCCAATCCGGTAGATCTCCTCCACGCCCACGATATCGAGGGCCACGAGGGTCAGGGGGAGGATCGGCGCCGGGGTGCAGGCGCAGAGATCCGATACCCCGGCGACGCGCGCGGGGATCGCGTTCATGAGTGCCGTCGAGGGGTACGCCGCCCTCCGTCCCGGGACGTAGATGCCGGCGCGGTCGATCGGCGTGGTCCGGACGCCGAGGACGATCCCCGGCTCGACCTCCTCGAGCCAGAGGTCGCGCTCCTTCTGGCGCTCGTGGAAGCGGGTGATCCGGGCCTCGGCCTCGAAGAGGCATTCGACGAGCCGGGAGTCGACCTCTTCGTACGCCGCCTCGATCTCTTCCGCAGGAATCCTGATGGAGTCGATCCCGGGCTCGTGCCGGCGCGCCATCTCGAGGAGGGCCGCGTCACCTCCTGCACGGACGGCCTCGATGATCCCGGACGCGGCCTTCTTGGCCTCGTCGAGGTTCGAGCGCCGCTGGCTCATCCATGTCTCGACGTCTATCGCCTGCAGCATGCAATCAGGCGTTTCGCGGCCGTTCTGATAAGGGTGTGGCGGGAGGAGCCCTGCGGCTGTCCATGAGCATGTCGCGCGCTGGAGTGGGGATACACCGGTGGAGACGGTAACCGGGCTACGCCAGCCATCCCGGGTACGTCCGAGGTATACGCCCGCGCTGTGGCTGGGTGAACCGGGATCGCTCTCTCGTTCCCGTGATCCCGGACATGTGTCGGGATCTGCGAGGACCCGACGCCTGCATCGCAGTCTTGATCCCGTCGGGTACTCATGCATGCCGAGCACCCCGGGAAGGTACGTAACGGTCGAGCAGGGTTATGCCGGGCCGGGTGGTGCCTCCAGCTTCGCCAGGCCGGCCTCGAGGCGGCGGGCGATTCGGCTGTTCTCCCGCGAGCTCCGTTCCACGATGGCGGCGAGGGAGTCGATCGCACGGTCGCGCGGGACGAGGTGTGTGGCGAGCGTTGTTCCTCCCTCGGCCGTGATGGCCGTCGCGTCAAGGCGCGCGTGGATCGCCTGGTCCTCGACAAAGATCGCCTCGAGAACGGCCGACGCGACCCGGTTGCGGTCGGCGATCGCCTCGAGCACGGCAACGGCCCGGGTGACCGTGTCCCTCCCGCGGCCCCGGGCGGCCGCGACAATCCGATCGTCGGCCTGCATGAGCTCGCTCACCCGGGCAGCGAGGGTATCTGCGGCGTCATGCGTCATGCGGAGGCTTCTCGGTGGACGCGGAGATATCCTTTCCGGTATGTCTCCATGGAGTCTGCCGTGACCCATAGAAACGCCTAAACAATCCAGGGGACAATCCCTTCGTCCATGGACGCTCGCGACAGGATCAGGGGGTCGCTGGTCGGCCTCGCAACGGGCGACGCTCTCGGCGCCGCGGTCGAGTTTCTCCCGCCGGGAACGTTCCCGCCGGTCACGGAACTCCGCGGCGGCGGCCCCCACGGGCTCGAGGCGGGGTACTGGACCGACGACACCTCGCTCGCGCTCTGCCTCGCCGAGAGCCTGGTGGAGCGGCGGGGCTTCGATCCCCGCGACCAGCTCGCCCGCTACCTGGCGTGGTACCGGGATGGCCATCTCAGCGCAACGGGGCACTGTTTCGACATCGGTGTCACGACGCGCGCGGCTCTTCGGCGGTTCGAGGCGACGGGGGATCCGGACGCCGGCCTGAAGAGCGAGCGTTCGGCGGGGAACGGCTCGCTGATGCGCGTCGCCCCCGTACCGCTCGCATACTACCGAGACCCGGCCCTTGCCGTCGAGCTCTCGGGCCGGAGCTCGTCCACGACGCACGCGTTGCCGGTCTGCATCGACGCCTGCAGGTATTACGGTGCCCTGATCGCCGGGGCGATGCGCGATGTGTCGAAGGAGGAGCTGCTCGCTCCCCGGTACGCACCGTCCCCGGGGTGCTGGGAGAGGCATCCGCTCCATCCCGAGATCGACGCGGTAGCGATGGGGTCCTTTCTCGAGCGGGAGCCGCCGGTGATCCGCGGCGGCGGACACGTCGTGCGTTCGCTCGAGGCAGCGCTCTGGGCGTTCTCCCGTTCGGCGACCTTCGAGGAGGGATCTCTCCTTGCCGTCAATCTCGGCGACGACGCGGACACCACGGGCGCCGTCTACGGAGCGCTCGCCGGCGCCTACCACGGCATTCATGGTATTCCCCGGGCCTGGCGCGACGGGCTCGCGCATATCGATCTCATCGAGCGGTTCGCGGACCGACTGGACGTGTTCGGCAGCGAGGTACCGTCGGCTTGACCAGCGAACAGGCGTGGTCACATGGGTCACGGCGAGAAGAGGACGACAGAGAGACGTCACACACGCAACAGGGGAGCATCGCGATGGCAGCGCTTTGGTGGAAGGGAGAGCGCCTCTCCCCCGGGGACGCTCTCTTCCATCACGAGACCGCAGTTTAGGATTTCTGGTGCGCTGCTTATCGTGGCCCCCTGCCGTACTTCCAGGCTCTGCATACCGACGGACGAGGACCATTGCTAAAACGTCCCTGATCCTATATATTTATTTCGACAAAATCAGAAATTCGGGAAATTACAGCGTCGGGCGCTACGGCACATGGGCATTGAAACAGTGGTGCCCCGGGGTGGAGGCAGGCTGGCCCGTTCGTCCGGGCCGGGACGACAGCGGCAGGTGAGACGAAGAGCTACCTGCGCCGGGAGCGGCACTGGGGTCCATCCACCCCGGTGCCGCTTTCCAGCCGTCACCACCAGGGACGGTTGGTGCATGAAGATGGCGCAGATCGATGAGCCCCCGCCAGCGTTCAGCCTGTACGAGCGTCGACGGAAGCGATGTCCTTAACTCATTTTATAGTATATAGAACTTTTTGTTGTCGGCGGCACATGCCGGGGCACGGTCAGCGAGGATCACGAGACAGTCACCGGCACCGAGGGAGGGGGCCGCCACCTCCCCCCTTCAGGAGCGGAGGAACCCATGCATCGATCTCTCAGTACCCCCGCTCACCTCTGGTTCCTCGATCTCGATCTTCGGCGGGGGCCAATTGTGATTGTTATCGTACATCGATATATTCGTTGCGGCAGCTTCTCCCGCGCCGGGCAACGGACATTGGAGGAAGAGCTACGGGAGAGGACGATTAGAAGAAGACGGCGGGAATGGATGATATGCGAGTTCCATGGCGGGCATCTCTACCCGGCGCCCCTGCGGAGGATATCGCAGAGCCATGCCTGATCGTGATCGCTCACTGCCCAGGTGCGCCTCCCGGCCTTCCGCGCCCGGCTACTTTCGGATCCGAACGCGTCCGGGGCCAGTGATGCGATGCGCGCGCCGTGACGATCAGCCACGCCGGGGGGCATCAGCCACCATCCGACGGCCGGAACGCCGCTCTGGCGATCATAGGATCATCAGTATCCTCGTCCGGGGAAAAGGTTGACGGTCGCCGGGCATCACGTGGTGTCGGCCGGCCGGTGCGGCGTACGGCCTTCTTCTCGGGATGTTCGCATAACCCCTTCACCTCGTCCTGCTCGCGGGCCGGCATCGGTTCTGCTATCCGGTGCCCCTTTCCCAGAGCGAGGGTGTCGTTGCAGGCCTGCATCACCGTCACGAGGGTGCGGAGGTACCGGATCCGCTCAGGGTCGCCCTCTCGGAGCAGGGTCCACTCGTCACCGACGATCTCCGCCGTGTCGTCTATAGCGCGCGCGAGTATTCGGAGGAGCCGCTGCCGGTCGAAGGTATCGAAGGCCTCTCTGTCAAGGGTCGGTATCGTGTTGACCATCTTCATCATCCCGTTCCCGGGTTCCGTCGAACCGCGAGCGATTCTCGCCCGTCGCTTGGCCTTCGCGGCAGGTGAGTGTCGGATGATCTGTACGCGGTTGTCCTCTACAAAGACACCAGGGAATATAAAGATATACCATTCATTCGTTCAAGGCCAAACCGAGCCCCGCAGCAAAGCGTATACTATCGTGAAACAGGTCCCTCCACGCGTCATTGCGTGGACAGGGCGCACCAGTCTGCATACGCTTTGTGCTTGACATTTCGTCGGAGTACAAAGTATTATGATGAGGAATGGCTTAGGAGACCTCGAGCCTTGGGGGCTGATTGGAGCCCAACGATAGCTCAGGAGGAAGTAGGATGGAATCGTCATCGGCCACGGGCACGTCGGTAATTGAGTCGACACGGGAGTCTCTGGATCTCCTTCCGCCGCTGACCTCCCTTCAGCGCCAGGGACTGCTCGCGTTTCTGGTCCTCTCGGGAGTCGATGTCGTTCTCTCCACCTACCTCTTCTTCGGCTCTGGCGGTCAGTACGTCGAGCTCAACCCCGTCCTCGCATGGGCCACGGGGAGCCTCTCCCTCTTCCTCATGGCCGTGCTCGGGACCAAGGCAATCGGTGCCGTGCTGCTCGCCCTGCTGGCCTCGTTCGGGAACCGGTTCTGCCGCCTCGCCGGCGACGCCGTCGTCATCTCGGCGCTCTGCACGACCACGGCCCTCTTTCTCATTCAGACCGTGACCCTCGGCGGCGTCCCTGCCGTGGTATGACCGATCCGCACCGGAGGAACTCGCCGGGTCTGGTCCTGCTACAATCAGCTCTTCGTCCTCTCTCGCCGCACCCGCGGGCTACCGGGTGGCTCTCCTCGCATGATCGGCGTGTGGGCGACCCCGCGGTACGAGCGGTTACACCTGCAACCGCGACGACAGCTCGAGGCCCACGACAGAGAATGGGTGGATGACGGGGAGAGAGGGATGGGCGCAGCCACTCGCTGGTGGTCAAGTCCAGGATACCGGCCGGAGATAGTCCGTCCCCGGGGAGCCGTTCCGGGATCATTTCGAAGCGTTAATCATTGCACCAAGCCAACAGCAATTGATGACACCGAGGTGCGCGTCCGTCTCCGTTCACAACGGGGAGCTGGCGGAGGCCGACGGACTCCTCGAACATAGAACAGTCGATCGATGTCCCCGATGCCGGGTCGTGATCGATGCGATTGGACCTCACCCCGCGGGGGTTGGGAACGGAGAGCCGCCCGCGGCCGATGGAGCACCGTGTCCCTGAACGGCACCGGGATCGAGCGCCGCGTCGTGGGCGGCGATCTGGTCGGGCTGCATCGCGGTCGAGGGGTCCCGACAGTGGTCGCCGACCCGGACAGGGCTGCCGCTGCGGCTGGCCTACTCTCCGGTGCCATCGCCACGACCGGGTTGCTGGGATGCGGGGCGATGCCGGTGGCCATGCCCCCCGCGGGCGTCGTGGCCGGCTCGCTCGAACACGTCCTCTACCTCACCCTGGGCGCGACTATCCGACACCAGCGGATCGCCCGGGAACTCTGGGAGGGCGCACGCCTTACGCACCAGGATCGCGAGACGCGGTACCTCTTCACACCCGGCGCGGTAGCCGACGCCTCCATCGACCGGGTGGCGGCGGGCCTCCAGCGGCACGGGCTCTCGAGCCGGCCGAGGCAGGATGCGCTCATCTGGCGAACGGTGGCCCGGACTCTCGAGGAGAAGTGGGGCGGCGACCCCCGCGAGTTCATCAACGATTGCGGATGGGACGCGCTGGTTCTCCTCCGTCGGCTGAGAGCGGACCGGCACTCTGCGGGGGCCCGCTGTGTCCCCGACTATCCTGGACTCCGCGGCGAGCGGGCCGGGGCCCTCTGGATCCGATCGCTCCGCTCCGAGGCCGGGCTCTCGGACCTGCGCAACCTCGAGCGCGTGCCGATCCCGGTCGACCAGCATATCGCCCGCGCGAGCCTCGCGCTCGGCGTCGTACGGGGGTCGTATTCGGGTTCCCTCGCCGGGATCCGGCCCTCGATACGCGAGGCGTGGACACGCGGGGTGGACGGCCTCGTCCACGGCGATCGGCCGATGGTCGCTCTGGACCTCGAGGCGCCTCTCCGGATGCTCTCGCGGGCCGGGTGCGTGGCGCGCAACGCCGAGAACGGGTACTGCCCGCGCCGATACCGGTGCGAGGCCGCGCCCTTCTGCCAGCCCGGCATCATCGACATCTCCCCCGACTGGCCGGTGCGGCTCGATACCTGAAGGAGGCATCGGGGTCCGGGCACCGACAGCGGTCCATGTATCCATCGGATTTCTTAATTCGCATCACGCGAACAGGTACAATTTCATGACTGCAGCGGACGCCCGTACGGCGCCTCCGCGTCCGGTGCCGACGCGGATGGACGGGCTGGCATGGCAGCTCGCGCCGTGGTTCGTGGCTGTGGTCTCGATCGCCGGCCTGCTGCTGCTGGCCGGTGAGAATTACCTCCTCTTTCACAGCGTGGTCGAGGTCGCCGGCATCGCCGTGGCCTTTGCGATCTTCCTCCTCGTCTGGATCACCCGGGCCGTCCTCCCGGACTCCTTCTTTCTCCTGCTGGGGATCTCGTTTCTCTATATTGGCTCCCTCGACCTTGTCCACACCCTCGCGTACAAGGGGATGGGTGTCTTCTCGGGGGACAGCGCGGACCTGCCGACCCAGCTCTGGATCGCGGCCCGGTAGTTCCAGGCCGGCACCTTCCTGGTCGCCATGCTCCTGGTCGGCCGGACCGTCATGCGCGACCGTCGGCTCGACACCGTCCTCTTCCTCACGGCCGGCGCGATCGTCTCGGGTCTCCTCTTTGCGAGCATCCTTGCCTGGGATATCTTTCCCAGCGCATTCGTCGAGGGCAGCGGCCTGACCCCGTTCAAGGTCTGGAGCGAGTACGTCATCTCGCTCGCTATGCTCGGAGCCATCGTCATC
>CAZCUJ010000042.1:0-14620 GCA_964501565.1 uncultured Methanospirillum sp. | reverse complement strand
TCGTGGTCGGGCTCGCACCCGGCGTACGCGACATGATGCGGATGGTTCTGTATGTTTAACCGGCGCCTCTCGCGCTCAACGCTCTTCGCGACCGCGCTCTTCTCGCTCGCATTCGTCGGCGGGGTCCTGGCCGTGCGGCAGGACCCGGCGTTCGGCCAACAGCTCGTGGAGAGCGTGCGCGACCAGGTGGGGGCCCAGATCCTCTCGGACACCTCCTGGATGCTCTTTCTCACGATCTTCCTGAACAACCTGGTCGCGTGCGTCACGCTCTATCTCGGCGGCGCGACATTCGGGCTGCTGACCCTTCTCGTGATCGCCTCGAACGGGCTCGTAATCGGAGGTATCGTCGAGATCATTCGCGAGGAGCAGGGGACCGGGTTCATCCTGGCAGGGATATTGCCGCACGGTGTCCTCGAGATCCCCGCCGTCCTGGTCTCGGCCGGGCTCGGTCTCCTTCTCGCCGAGGCCCTCGGCCACGAGCTCCTCGCCGGGAGTGAGGACGCGGCAGGGGAGGCGCTCCGCTACGGCCGGATCTTCATGCGCTTCGTGGTCCCGTTCGTGGCCGTCGCTGCGGCGGTCGAGGCGTTTATTACGCCGCATATCATACAAATGGTGACATAGAGGTTCGTTTCTGATGGATGACGATACGGGGGCCCTGCCGGCACGGGCTGACTTCTCCGAGTGGTACAACGAGGTCCTCTGGCGGGCCGAGATCATGGACGTCCGCTACCCGGTCAAGGGTATCTACGTCTGGTACCCGTTCGGGTTCGGGGTCCGGAAGCGGACCTACGCTCTCCTCCGTGAGCTCCTCGATCGCGACCACGAGGAGACGCTCTTCCCGCTTCTCATTCCCGAACAGGAGTTCATGAAGGAGGCCGAGCACATCAAGGGGTTCGAGGACGAGGTCTACTGGGTCACCCACGGGGGCCTCTCGCCGCTCGACGTGAAGCTCGCGCTCCGGCCCACCAGCGAGACGGCGATCTACCCGATGTACGCGCTCTGGGTCCGGTCACATGCGGACCTGCCCCTGAAGCTTTACCAGGTCGTCAATACCTTCCGGTACGAGACCAAGCATACGCGCCCGCTGATCCGCCTGCGGGAGATCTCCTCGTTCAAGGAGGCCCACACGGTTCACGCGACCTGGGAGGAGGCGGCGTGCCAGGTCGAGGACGCGATCAGCCGGTACCGCGAGTTCTACGACCGGCTCGGGATCCCCGTCCTCGTCTCCCGCCGGCCCGACTGGGACAAGTTTCCCGGGGCCGATTACACGCTCGCGGTCGACTGCGTGATGCCCGACGGCAGGACCCTCCAGATCGGGACGGTCCACCACCTCGGGGACCACTTCTCGCGGACATTCTCGATCACGTACGAGGACCGGGACGGCGAGCAGCGGCTGGCCCACCAGACATGCTACGGGATCTCGGAGCGGTGCATCGCGGCCCTGATCTCGATCCACGGCGACGACAGCGGCCTGGTGCTGCCGCCCGAGGTCGCCCCCATTCAGGCTGTCGTGGTCCCGATCATCGTGGGAAAGCGCGGCGCAGAGGTGCGAGAGGCGGCCCGCCGCCTCACCGACGACCTCGAGGCCGGTGGCGTCCGTGTCCGTCTCGACGACCGCGATCTCCGGCCCGGCGCGAAGTTCTACCACTGGGAGATGCGAGGCGTGCCCGTCCGGCTCGAGCTCGGCCCCCGTGACCTCGATGCCGGTGTTGCAACGGTGGTCCTCCGGACGGGCGGGCCGAAGACCACGATCCCGCTCGTGTCGGCCGTGGAAGAGGTGCGTGGGCTTCTCGCATCGGCCATGCAGGCGCTCGAGACGAGGGCTAGCGAGCGGCTCGCCGCCCAGGTCCACCTTGCCGGCACCATGAGCGAGCTCGCCGCGGCGCTCGAGGACGGGGTCGCGATCGTCAGCTGGTGCGGGGAGAAGACCTGCGCCGACCGGGTCGAAGAGGAGACCGGCGGCGCAGTGCTCGGCGTCGAGGTCCGGTCGGACCTCGTCGCGCCTCGCGAGGGAACCTGCGTCGCCTGCGGGTGCGCGGGGTCCACCGCGCTGATCGGACGAAGCTACTGACGCCGCGATCCCCGGCCCTGGCCGAACCCGGACAACCATATAAGCGGACGGGGCAAACGTACTCCTGCGTGACAACGGCCATCCTCGGGGCCGGGCTGACCGGCTGTACCCTCGCCCGGCTCCTCGATGAATCGGGCGAGGACGTCGTGGTGCTCGAGGCCGCCGATGCCTTCGGCGGGCTCTGCCGGTCGTTTTGCACGAACGGATTCACCTTCGACCTCGGCGGCTCCCACATCATCTTCTCGCGCGACGAGGAGGTGCTGTCCTGGATGAGGGCCGTTCTCGGACCGAACCGGGAGGAGCGGCACCGCGAGACCAAGTGCTTCTACCGGGGCCGGTACGTGCAGTACCCATTCGAGAACGGGCTCGCCGACCTTCCGCCGGACGACCGGTTCCGCTGCGTCGACGGCTTCGTCCGGGCCGTTATCGAGGCCAGACTCGCCGCCGAGCGGGGCGGTCCAGTTCCGGCCTCGACCTTTCTCCAATGGATCCGCCGTACCTTCGGTGACGGTCTCGCCGACTGCTACCTGGTCCCGTACAACGAGAAGATCTGGAAGTACCCGCTCGACCGAATGTCGGCCCACTGGGTCGAGGGGCGCGTCCCGCGACCCCCGCTCGAGGACGTGCTCCGGTCCGCGTGTGGCCTGCCGACTGAGGGCTACGTGCACCAGGCCATCTTCTCGTACCCGGCCCGTGGTGGGATCGAGGCCCTGGTGAAAGCCGTCGCTGAACCGATCAAGGGCCGCATTCGCTGTGGTTTCTGTGTCCGCTCGATCCGGCGCGAGGACGGGCGGTTCCTGGTCTCGGACGGAACGAGCACAGTCGTGGCCGAACGCTGCATCTCGACGATCCCGCTCCAGGCCCTCGTCCCGGCCCTCCCCGGGGTCCCGGCCGGCGTGACCGACGCGGTCGACCGGCTCGTCTACAACAGCGTCGCCTGCGTCTTCATCGGCCTGCGTGGCCCCGTCCCGCCGTTCAGCTGGGTCTACCTCTCCGAGCAGGAGACGGGACACGCCAACCGGGTCTCGTTCCCGTCGAACTACAGCACGGGAACGGCACCCCCGGGATGCGGTTCGATCGTGGCCGAGTGCACGTATCGTCCCGGGGACCGGGTTGCCGGGATGGACGACGCGGACCTCGTCGCCCACGTCCTCGACCGACTCGAGGCGATGGGCGTCCTCTCCGCGGGGGACGTGCTGGTCACCGCTGTCGCCCGCCAGCCGTTCGCGTACGTGGTCTACGACCTCGCCTACCAGGAGTCGGTCCGGGTAGTCCGGGAGTTCGTCGCCGCGCGCGGGATCGATCTCGTCGGTCGTTTCGCCGAGTTCGAGTACCTGAACATGGACGGCTGCATCCGCCACGCGCTCGACTACGTCAGGGGGCGCCCGCCGTGCGGGTGAGCTTCTACGTCGAGGACCAGTTCTTCTTCCGCTACATCGGGTGCGCGACGGCTGCCCGCACCGTGTACCGCGCGCTCGGCAGGCTCGACGGCCTCGACCTCTCGTGGAAGCGCGGTACGGCCGACGCGGACCTCGTGCACTACCACACCTTCGGCCCGCTCGCCCTCCATAACCGGCGTCGCTCGAACGGTGTCTCCGTCCTGACGGCCCACTCGACTCCGCGGCTCAACCAGGGTAATGTCGCGTTCGCCCGTCGGATCAACCGGCTCTACCCCTCGATCTACTCGCGCTTCGACCATATCATCACGGTCTCGGCACCCTGTCACCGGGAGGTGACTGCCATGATCCCGGAGACGCCGGCGACCCTCATCCCGAACGGCGTCGACCGGGAGATCTTTCGCCCCGATCGGGAACTCGGCGCCGGGTTTCGCGCGGAGCACGGGATCGGCGAGGACGAAAAAATTGTTCTCTCGGTCGGCCAGATGACCCCGCGGAAAGGCGTGTACGATTTCTTCGAGCTCGCGAGACAGTCGCCCGAGACACGCTTCGTCTGGGTTGGCGGCCTTCCCTACAGCGTCCTCTCCAAGGACTACGCCCGCATCACGGCCCTGCGCGAGCATGCCGGGCCGAACGTCCTCTTCACCGGGTACGTGGATCGGATCGATGCCCCGTACGCGGCCGCCGACGCCTTCTTCATGGGTTCGTACGCCGAGACCTTCGGGCTCGTGATCCTCGAGGCCCTCGCCTCGGGCCTGCCCGTCGTCGCGCGGTCCATCCCCGAGTTCCGCGAGATCTTCGGCCCATCGGTCCTGTACTTCTCCACCGTCGCCGAGGCGAGCCGGCTGATCGGCGACGAGCAGCGATTGGCCGCGTACCGCGCCGGCGCCCGGGAGTCGACGGTGCCGTTCGACATACGCGAGATCGCGGCGCGGCACGCGGCCCTCTATCGTTCGCTCGCCGGTTGATCCGCAGCGTTTTTCTCCGCCGATGCCGCACGCCTGATGATGCGGTGGTGGCGGTCTTCGGACCTGGTGCTGGCGGCCGCTCTCATCACCACCTCGGTGCTCATCTATTTCACGCAGCTGGCGGTCTTCGCCGACCCGGAGACCACCGAGTTCTACCTCCTGCAGGACCTTGCCTTCCTTCCGATCTCGGTGCTGGTCGTGACCCTCGTGCTCGAGCGGTTGCTCGAGCTCCGTGACTCGCACCAGCGGCTCGAGAAGCTCCGTATGCTGATCGGGACCTTCTTCTCCTGGATGGGCTACCAGCTGATCGCCCGCATGGCACGCCTCGACCGGAGTTTGTCATCCTATGCCCCGATGCTTGTCGCGATGCCGGAATGGACTGCCGCTGAATTCGTCCGCCTCAGGTCGTCATTCGCCGACAGGCACTTCGATATCCAGGTGACCGCCGAGGATCTCGCCGATCTCCGTCCATTCCTCCACGATCGTGCCGAGTTCATGATCCGACTCCTCGAGAACCCCATGGTCCTCGAGCACGAGATGTTCACCGAGCTCCTCCGCGCCGTCTTCCACCTGATCGAGGAGCTCGAGGTCCGCGAGGAGTTCGGCACACTCCCGCCGAGCGATCTCGTCCATCTCACGACGGACTGCGACCGGGTCTACCGCCGGCTCGTGGTCGAGTGGATAGATCACCTCGACTACCTGCGGCAATACTACCCGTATCTCTACTCGCTCGCGGTCCGGATGAACCCGTTCAACCCGGCGGCGAACCCCGTCGTCGGGGCCCCGCAATAGCAAGGCTTATTCGGTACGCCGCTCCATTCGCAATAATCCGAAGGGATTACCATGCTGAAATCGACGATCGAAGCGGCTCTCAATCGCCAGGTGAACCGCGAGCTCTACTCGTCGTACCTGTATCTCGCCATGTCCGCGTATTACGACGCCACGAACCTTCCCGGGTTCGGTACATGGCTCCGGGTGCAGGCGAAGGAGGAGCTCGCCCACGCGATGAAGATCTACGATTACATCTCCGATGCCGGCGGGCGGCCTGCGCTCGAAGCGATCGAGGCCCCGCCGAGGGAATGGAACGCCCCCAGCGCTGCCTTCACCGAGGTACTCGCCCACGAGCAGGCCGTTACGGGGATGATCTCGGACCTGATGAACCTGGCTATCGCCGAGAAGGACCACGCAACGGCCGCGTTTCTCCAGTGGTTCGTCACGGAGCAGGTCGAAGAGGAGAAGAATGCCGGAGACATCCTCGCACAGGTCGAGGCCCTCGGGGATACGCTCGGACATCTCTTCTGGCTCGACCACCACCTGGGCAAGAGAGGCTGACCCCTCTCTTCGCGGAATTCTCAGGACTTTGGGTTCTTCTTGAACGAGAGGACGTCACCGAGCGTCGTCGAGAGGCGCTGCTGCTCGCGGCGCTCCTGCGTGATCGCCTCCTCGGGCGCATCGAGCAGCCTGATGCCGAGTTCCTTCTCGATCTTGGCGCGGACCTCGTCCTCAGGCACGAGTTCGCCCTTCTCGATCTTCTTGATGAGGAGCTCTCGTTCCTTGATCGCGAGGGCAAGTTCCTTCGTGGTCATACCTTTCGAGGTACGGGCCACCCGTATTCTCTCGCCGTAGTCGTCGACAAGTTCGCCCACCAGCTGGTCGAAGAGGTCCCGGCGGCGGCGAGTGGGCGCGCCGCCGGACCGCGCTGCTGGCGAGGCGGGGGCGTATCGACGCTGCCCCGTCCGCGGCTGCTGCACCTCGGTCCCGTAGCGTGCACAGGCCGTGCAGACCATGAGATCGGCCCCCTCGATCCGGACCTTTTTTCCGGGTCCTGGCATCGTCGCGCCGCATAACTCACACTGCATAGTCAATCGCAAACATCTTTATAGTCATTACCCTATATACCTATGCGGCCCCCATGTCCGACAGCCTGAAGAATTTTCCTGAACCCCAAAAAGGCGAGGACCTCTACCGGTATCTTCTCGAGCGGGTGACGACGCTCGAAGACAGGAACACGGAGATCCGGGAACAGCTCAGACAACTCGAGGCCGACAAGCGGTACCTCGAGACACAGAAGGTCCGCTACGAACGCGAGGTACGGAAGCTCAAGGCCGAGATCGACCAGATGAAGAGTCCGCCGCTGGTGATCGGTACGGTCACGGACGTGATCGACTCGACCCGCGTCATCGTGCGCTCTTCGGCGGGACCACGGTTCCTGGTCGGGCTCTCTCCGAATATCGAGATCGACCAGATAAAGCCCGGGTCCCGGTGCACTCTGAACCAGCAGTCCCTCGCGATCGTGGAGGTGTTGCCCACCGACTTCGACGCCCTTATCTACGGGATGGAGGTAGTGGATGCGCCGACCGAGCGGTACGACGATGTCGGTGGGCTCGATAAACAGGTGCTCGAGATTCAGGAGTCGGTCGAGCTCCCCCTCAAGAAGCCGGAGCTCTTCAAGCGGGTCGGGATCGAGCCGCCGAAAGGCGTGCTCCTCTACGGTCCCCCCGGAACGGGCAAGACGCTCCTCGCAAAGGCCGTCGCGCACGAGACCGAGGCTCATTTCCTCCGCGTGGTGGGCTCGGAGCTCGTCCAGAAGTACATCGGCGAGGGAGCGCGCCTGGTCCGCGAGCTCTTCGAGATGGCCAAGAAGAAGAGTCCATCGATCATCTTCATCGACGAGATCGACGCTATCGGCGCATCGAGGACAGAGACGAACACCTCGGGCGACCGCGAGGTTCATCGGACGCTCATGCAGCTTCTGGCGGAGATGGACGGGTTCGGCAACCGGGGCGATGTCCGGATCATCGGCGCGACGAATCGGATCGACATCCTGGACAGGGCCCTGCTCCGCCCTGGACGGTTTGACCGGATCATCGAGATACCGTTGCCCGACATCGAGGGACGGCTCTCGATCCTCAAGATCCACACGACGGGAATGAACCTGGACCCGTCGGTCGACCTGCGAGAGGTCGCGGCCCGGACTGACGGGCGGAACGGGGCCGACCTCCGGGCGATCACCATGGAGGCCGGCATGTTCGCGATTCGCTCGGAACACGAGCAGGTCACCCGCGAGGATCTCCTCAAGGCGATCGACAAGTTCTCGCTTGAGCTCGAGCGTAGCACCGGTGTGGCAGCATCCGGGGCGATGTATGCCTGAACCCTTTTTTTTAGAGCAACGGTGAGAATAGCCGCGAGATCGACTCCTTGAACCGGACGACCCGACCACGAGACCGGTATCGCTCGAGGGTGATCTCGGTGCAGAACCCGAGGTCCCGCTCGAAGGCCCGACAGATCTCTGCGCTGATGCCCGGGTCGTAGATGAAGGCGTTGGTCTCGAAGTTGAGCTTGAAGGAACGAACATCCCAGTTGGCGGTCCCCACCGTGCAGGCCTCCCCATCGATCACGCAGGTCTTGGCATGCAGAAAGCCCCTGTCGTAGGAGAAGGCACGCACGCCGGCATCGAGGAGCGAGCCGATGTAGCTGAGCGTCGTCCAGTAGACAAAGAGGTGATCCGGCTTCGACGGGATCATGATCCGGACCCGCACACCCGACGCGGCTGCGATTCGGAGAGCGTCCAGGACCGAGTCATCGGGAATGAAGTATGGGGTCGTGATCTCGATCGACTCCATCGCTGACGCGACCAGCTTCAGGAAGCCCTCCTTGATCGTCATCTTCGGTGTGTCGGGCCCGGACGAGGCGACCTGGCAGACCACCTGTCCCGTCGTCCTCGGTTCGGGGAAGAGATCGTCATCGACCCGGAGGGTGTCCCGGGCCGCGTAGTTCCAGTCCATCAGGAAGCGTGCCTGGAGCGACCTGACCGCGTCCCCCTCGAGACGGAGGTGAGCGTCGCGCCAGGGGCCGAGCGGACCCTCGCCCAGGTACTCAAGCCCGATATTGTACCCGCCAAGGAACCCGGTGTCGCCGTCCACGACGAGGATCTTCCGGTGATTTCGAAAGTTGATCCGGAAGTTGATACGGCCGAGAAACCCGGGGAAGAATGGGACAGCCCTGCCCCCGGCGTCGACGAGCGGGTCAAAGAAATGTCGCCCGACCTCGGCGCACCCGACCGCATCGTAGACGAGTCGGACCGCAACACCCTCTCGCGCCCTGTCGGCGAGTGCCTGGATGAAGCGACGTCCGAGGTCGTCGTCCCGTATGATGTAGTACTCTGCATGGATGTGGTGGCGAGCCGACCCTATCGCCTCGAACATGGACGCGAAGTGGGCCTCGCCACGGTCCTCGTACTCCACATTCGTGCGCTTCCAGATCACGGCGCGGTCCTCTTTCAGGAGGAGGCGCATGAGCGGCACGAACCGCTCGGTCGAGGGCTCGGCGAACTCGATACGGTCCTCGATGAGGGCCTGCTCCTGCCGCCGGACATGGAGACCGACGCGATCGTCGTCGCGCCCCTTCAGGCGGAACCGCCGCTCCGAGTAGATATGCCGACCGAAGAGGAGGTACAAAACGATCCCGATATACGGAAAGAGGAGGAGCACGGCGACCCAGGCAAGGGCGACGGTCGGGTTCCGGCGCTCGACGAAGATGATAGCGAAGACGATGGAGAGGTTGAAGATCAGGAGGGCCGCCTCGAAGAGGTCGAGCGACAGGGAGAGCGTCTCGTTGAGCAGTTCGGGAAGGAGGACGGTCACGGCGGTCTCCACGTACCGTCAGTCACCGCTGCAGGATAGTGTTTCCGATTCCTAGCGAACGGGACGATACGGCACGACCTCGCTGCAGGCGACGAGACGACCATCCTCCAGGACTGAGACCGCGCCGTGTCCGCCGGCAATAAGGCAACGCCTGCCCAACGAGGCGAGCTGATCGTCGGCCTCCGCGGCGAGGTCGAGCAGGGCGTCGCGCTCGGCGTTCGCCCGCTCGCTGTCGACGTTGACCGAGGTAACCAGGTAGACAGCGATGGACGCGTAACTCCTGCGTTCGTGGGTGAGGCTCTCGAAGTTGATCAGGGCATCGGCCGGGAAAAGGAGCCCGTGGTCGGGGTCGTAGAGGTAGCACTGGCCATGCATGTGCCCCCCGTGCCCCTCGAGTACCTCGAACGAGAGGTCGCCGACACGGAGGTGATCGATGACGGGAAAACCGTGACGTTCGCCGAGGGGACTGGTCGAGAACGTGCGGACGCGTGTCGCCGGGGTATACTCTGAGAAGAGGTTGATCAGGGTCGTGTACACCGCCTCGAGCACGGACTCCTCCGACCGCGATCCGTATGCCCGCGACAGGTTGCGCCCGATCTCGGCCGTCGCCGGATGCATCAGCGACGGTGCGTCGTAGAGCCCTGCGCCACCCGAGTGGTCGGCATCGGCGTGCGAGACGACAACCCGCGATAGGCGCGACAGGTCCGGGATACCCAATGCCTGGAACATGCGAACGCATTCGTCGTGATAGCATCCGAACCCGGTGTCGACGATCACCAGGTCGTCACCGGCGTCGAGCAGGTAGGTGTTGCCGCCCGCCGGGAGCTGGAAGCACCAGAGGGTCACGCTATCCGAGACGCGGACATGCTGCACCGCGGCGAAGAAGCCGTCGCCCTGGGTCTCGCGGAGGCGCCGGCCAGCCGCGAGACAGGTCTCGAAGGTCCGTGCCGGGTCGCGCCCGCGGTGCTGGAGCTCCTGGACGACGTGGTTGATGTCCTGGAGCAGGCAGAGGAGGAACCGGTCGTCGGCATCCCCGATCAGTTCACGGATCTGCTCGGCGAGCCGCACGTAATAGATTGTGTCGTCGAGTCGCCGGGTGGTCGGATCGTACTCGACGACCTCGAGCCGATACCGCGCCTTGAGCCGATCGAGCAGGGTCTCGAGGGCCGTCGATTCGCTCAGGTTCAGGGTCAGCTCCACGCGTTCGGGGTGGACGCCGCGGTCGTCGAAGTCGATGGCGACGATATTCGCTCCGGCATCGGTGATCTCCTGGAGGAACCCGAAGAGGCCCCCGGGGCGGTGCGGAAGCCAGACGTACAGGGTCAGAAGCCGGAGGGTCGGAAGGCGTGTCTGCAGGTATCCGATCTCCTCGAGCACGGCGATAACGCGGGCGTATTCGTCGGCGGGGCCGGTCACCTCGAAGAAGACCGTGTTGTGGTCGATACGGTGGTCGTACTGGATCCGGTTGATGTTGATGGCATGCGCCCCTAAAAGTTCGGCCACCCGGTGCAGGGTCCCGGGTTCGTCGGGCACGTGGGCGATGAACGAGTGCCGGTCTGACACGTTGATCGGGATACGCGTGGGACCGGATCGGATATAGGATCCGCCGGTGGACCGTTGTGGAGCGTTCGCGACGGCACCGGGGACCAGGTGGACACAGGGGGATCTCGAGATTCAAGAAAACATTGAAACGGCCTCATTCGGCCGAAATGGTCGCTACGTTAATATAGCATGAAGAGAAAAGGCGGAGCAGGTGAACCCAATGGCACAAATTATTGGTGGAGTCCAGGAGATGGCCAACGATACCATCGCGTGGTTGCCAAACCTGCTCGCTGCGATCATCATCCTGATCATCGGGTGGATCGTCGGAAGACTCCTCGGGAGAGGTGTTGCGGCCCTGCTCGATCGACTCGGCATCGACGACGCACTGGCAAAGACATCGATCGGCAAGGCCATCGAACGCCAGTATGGTGGAGCCGGAACCAGAGGAATCGTCGAATTCTTCGATATACTCGTCCGGTGGTTCATCTATCTGATCGCGATCCTGGCTGCGGCGAACGCACTCAACCTCGCGTTCCTGACCGGACTCGTCGGGCAGATCGTCGCGTACCTGCCGAACATCGCGATCTTCGTGATCCTCCTGATCGTCGGCTTCATATTGATCGACTGGTTCGCAGACCTCCTCCGGCACATCGGCGCTGTCCAGCGAATCTCGATGATGGGACCGATCATCACCGCCATACAGGCGTTCCTGTACTTCGTGCTTGTCATCCTCGCGCTCCAGCAGCTGATGATCGACCTGACGATCATCTATATCTTCATCACGCCGATCGCGTGGGGCGTCGGCCTCGGTCTCGGCGCTGCCATCGCGATCATCGTGGGATTCGGCCTGCGCGACCGCGCCCCGCAGATGATGGACGACCTGATGGGAACCGTCCAGGAGGAGACATCCAGAGCCACATCGCCGACGGACCCGTTGACCGGCAGGCCCATGACCGACCTGCCGCCGCGCGACGAGCCCAGGACCCCGTGACCGGGGCCATACCTATTCTCTTTTTTCCGTATTCAGAACGGGACGTGACCGTGTCCGGTCTCGCAGCGTGATCAGCACGAGCCCGGGGCTGTGGCAAGGAGCTGGCAGAGAAGCGATCGCGAAAAAGATAGAGTTCGAGGGGGGTGAGGGGAGTGCGGCGCCGTTACCACAGGGACGGAACCGTTAATGAAGCGGCGGCGGGCTCGGGGACTGCCAGCGCATCTCGAATCCGTGCGATCCGACATACGTGATGCTGACCTGGCCCGTACCGTCCACGACTCCGTAGAAGTGCCCCTCGGTCCGCGTATGCCGCCGCATGCCGCCGACGTCATGCTCCATGTCGATCGAGAACCGGCCGATTCGGATCTCCTTCGACTCGATCTGAGCCAGTTCCAGAACGATCGTACGAAGGTCGTGGACCTCGACGCCGTATGCCCCGAGGAGATCCCGCTGCTGGGACTGGATCTCTGCCTCGCAGCCCACGGACGGCAGCAGCGCCATGGCCACGAGCTGTGTCTGCAGTACGACATCCGCTGTCCGGGTCATCGATGCTTCTTCCCTTCGCGGGACCATCATCGTCAACATTGTCTGCTCCCCCCGAACCGACAGGTTCATACGGACTGGATACGATTACTCGGTTAGCATTTCTGTAACCGCGCAACAAGATCTTCATCCGTTTGATGAATCATCGCTTCGCACACTTACATAGACATTGTAGTGATATATTTATCACGACCTTTCGAATTCATCGTCCTTTTTCGAATTCATCGTCTATTTTCGAATTCACCGCTCTATTTCGAATTCATCTCTCCGGCCCGGGTTCATCGGAGCGATGAATGTTTATTACAATAATTAACGTTAACAGGTACTTTTCACATTACCCTCATGGTAGCAACGTATAACGGAGACTCCGTCGCCAGCTGGTCTGATTCGTCCTTCATTCTTCCTGATTTTCGCGGATACGCGAAATCTATCGTCGATTTCCTGATCTTTTCCTCGTGTTTCATAGGGATGCAGGGGATCGGGATGGTGTACATCTCGTACCTCGTTCAGGGATTGGAGCCCACCCTTGCCGTCCTTGGAATCATGTTTCTCGTTACATTCTCGGTCTATAACATGAACCGGAAGACCGACGAGGAGGAGGACAGCGTCAACCACCCCGAACGGTATCGCTTCACGTCACGCTTTCTAAGACCCCTTGAATACAGTGCCTATGCCGCCTACGCCCTTGCTGTGCTGATCGCCGTCCCGTTCGGCATCGGCGCCGTGCTCGTGACGCTCGTGCCGCTGATCGCCGGGACCCTCTACAGCGTTCCGTTGCTCCCCGCTTGGTTCGGGTACCGGCGATTGAAGGAGATCCCGGTCATGAAAAACCTCGTGGTCTGCAGTTCGTGGAGTGTCATCGCGGTGCTGCTGCCGGTCGTAGCCGCTGGCGCCCCCGTCACGCTCGCAACCGTGCTCTGCCTGGTCGTTTTGGCTTCCTGGGGCTTCAGTGCGTCGGCCCTGCCTGATATGCGCGACGTCAAGGGGGACGCACTCTCAGGGGTCAGGACCATCCCCGTCCTGATCGGGATCGAGAAGACCCGGACGCTGCTTGGAATCATGAACGGGGTCACGACCCTCGTGGTCCTCCTTGTCGTCGGCATCCTGGCGACGGTCCCTGCCCTGACGACTGGGCTCCTCCTCGGAGCGCTCGCATACTTCCAGGGCTGCATCGGTTCTTTCGGCCGGGTGGGTACAACCGATTTTATCTGCGACGTCGTAATGGATGGAGCGTTCGTGATCATGGGAGGGGTAGTGTTTGTACTCCAGGCGGTCGCGCTCATCCAGATCTGATCGCGAAACGGGGTTTATTTTTCCGATGAACATTCATTTCAACGATGAATGATCAGAAAGACTGATATGCTGACTGAGACATTCAGTTAGTAGTGGTAGTTGCTGGATGTGGGCGGAGTGAACAGGCTGGAAGTATTTGAACGCCATAACAAGGCGATCCAATCCATCTACGGATCGAGACTTATGATTCAGATCCTGCTCTCGGTCGAGGAGGGCGGAACGCCGCTCTCCACCCTCCGCGAGATCACGGGCAGCACGTCGCAGGCGCTGATCCCGAAGATCCGCAAGCTCGAGAGCCTCTCGCTGGTCGAATCTCGTGGCCCGGGATACGGACCCACCATCCTCGGCACGATCGTCGCGCAGAAGATCGGGGACTTCTCCCTCACGATCGGTACGCTGACGACCCATAACGCGTTCTGGAAGGATCACGACATCTCGACCATCCCCTGGCCCCTGCTCGAGCGCATCGGCGACCTCCTCAACTCCGAGATCGCGTGCGACACGGGGACGGACATCATGCATGTCTATTATCGATTCCTCCAGCTCCTGCGTGACGCGAAGCAGATCGCCGGCGTCTCGGCCATGATGAACCCCGGACTGGCGGAGATGCTCAGCCAGCGGGTCATCGAGGGAATACCAGTCGACCTGCTCGTGAACCCTGAGACGATCGAGCAGCTCCAGCGAGAGCCATATATCTCGTTGTTGACCAGTATTTTGAAGTTCGATAACTTTAACCTCTGGGTGACAGACCGGCCAATCGGGTTCGGCCTCACCGTGACCGAGTCTGCGATCTCGATCGGGTTCAATAGACGCAATTTGCCTATCTATGATATCTCCACGGACCTTTTTTCCTGGGATCCGGCTGCCATCTCCTGGGGCCGGGCCCTCTTCGACAAGGTCCGGGAAGACGCCGTGCCGTTCACCGGCTTCTGAATCGGTCACCGGGTCGCCCGAATCCCTTTTCTACGGAATTGGAACGTCCTGTGGGTACGCCGATCACCGGGCCCCAAACGGTGCTTGGGGAGCCCGAAGACCCCCCGAATCTAATCCATCGCAGCGCGGTATAGAAAAGAGGAGGAAGGCTTAGCGCAGACCGGCGGCCCAGCGCTGGCCCGGATACCATCGCACGAACATCCTGCTCGGAGGTTTCGTGCTGCTCTCGACGTCGCTCG
>CAZCUJ010000041.1:0-15866 GCA_964501565.1 uncultured Methanospirillum sp. | reverse complement strand
CAAGGTGGCGGAGCGGCTACGCGGTTGACTGCAGATCAACTACACTCCGGTTCAAGTCCGGACCTTGGCTTGGGTAATAGCGGCCATAGCATTCGGGAAACACCTGGACTCATTCCGAACCCAGAAGTTAAGCCGGATAACGTACCATACGGTACTGAGGTACGCGAGTCCTCGGGAACTATGGTGCGCTGCTATTATCCTTCTTCATTATCATCATCGAACTGTTCTTGCTGATTCTCTCTTGTCAGCGTATGCTATCATCCGGTTGTTGAGGACACCCCCGGGTTCGATGCCCGTACCGGAACTACCATGACTGGGTATACTGCCAGGTCTCCTCCGACGTACGATACCGCGGAGGGAGCCTCCAGTAACGTACCTGGTTCGATACTGGAGGCCATACGACTACGACTTTACGGCCACAGGCGCGTGGTGATCGGGCGCTATCACGATAATTCTCCCCATTTCCCACTCATGAGAGCGCCAGCTCACGACGACGGCCGGAGAACGGTTCCATGCCTCCGCCAGGCTGATCAGTACGGGACCTCTCGATAATTCGTTACACCGAGGCGTACGTATCGGACGAGCCCGGGACGTTCCAGATGGCGCGGCATGGAACCCGCACGGCTGCGAGGAGCAGTGACGGTTCCCGGAGATCGCCCATCACAATGCAGTGTCACTTCCTCTCGATTTGCAGGGATGCATCCACCCCGAGACGGTCCTCTCGCGGTCTCAGGACCACGGTGCATATCCGTATTTCAGCCGGACCATCCGTCGCCGCTGATACCTCTCGTCTCGAGGGGGTGAGCAGGCACCTGTCTCCAGACTCTTCTGCCCCCGAGACCCGTGTCAGAGAGAGGGGAAGCGTCCCGTCACCCGGTCACAATGGTGAGATGCGCCCCCACGATCGTGAAGGAGAGCGATATCTTCGGGAATGATAACGGTCATCCAGGGATGGGGATTGCGGCCCGCGAATTCGCCGAACCTCCATCCCCGGCGGCGAACCGTGGGTGGGAGCCGCACCTCTCGTCCTCACAGCGCCGGGAGTACACGCTCAGGTATTGTGTACCATACCCGGCGGCAGCGCGCACCGCGTGCACCGATCAATCGTGAGAGCGACGCTGATCGAGAAGAGGCTCACCAGACCGAAGGCCGCCGCGTACCCGAGAGAGTCCGCCGCGAGGGACGCGATCACGGGCAGCAGGGCCATCCCCGCGTACGCGGCCGTGTTGAAGACACCCACCACCACTCCCTGCGGCTCGCCCGTCTGGGCGAGATACGCGAGCTGGCTGATCTGCACCACGCCCGCCGCGGCCCCGATCGCGGCGAAGCCGTACGGCGTGAAGAACGAGATCGCCACGGCACCTGCCATCGCCAGCGCGGAGACCCGGATGGTCCTCAGCGGGTCCGCCGTGAGGCGCGAGACCACCAGGATCGCGACGATCGTCGCGATGTTCTGGAGCGCGATCTGGCCGCCCAGGACGGCCGCGTCCTCGTTCGAGAACCCCGGGTACAGCCCCGTCACCGCCCCGCCGGCGCCGAACATCACCACCGTCGCGTAGAAGAGCCATCGATAGTTCCGGAGCACCGGGGCCAGGCGCGGGAGGGGATCGATGACGGCGGACCCGTTCCCGGCGCCGCCCCCCCGCACCAGGACGAGGGACGCGGCCGCCAGCACGGTGAAGGCGACAACGCCCGCCGTCTGCAGCCCGGTCACGTCCGCCAGCGCGCCCGTCGCGACGAGCCCGACAAGCAGCCCGCCGTTCAGGGACGCCATGTACAGGCCCGAGAGCCGTCCCTGGTCCTGCCGGCTGTTGACGTACGCGAGCGACGACGAGACGAAGAGCCCCGTCATCACCCCCTCTACCACGCGGGCGCCCGCGACAACGATGGGCGCGGACGGCACGAGGGCGATCGCGAGCCCTGCCGCGCAGGAACCCGCGATGCCGATCCGCATCAGCCGCATCCGGCCGTACCGCTCCGACGCGAGCCCCGCCGGAAGCACGGTCAGCATCGCTCCGAAGAAGTAGCCTGAAAAGATGAGGCCCTGCAGGGCCGCCCCCCCGGCAAACCCGTCGAGCACGGGCACGACGGCATTGGAGAGCCCCATGAGCGCGAAGACCGCGGCGCAGCACGCGAGGCGGGCGCTCATGGACCTGGAGTGCGGCTCAGACCATCCGGTAGGTCTCGAGGTTCATCGGTGCGTGCGTCTCGATCCGGTAGCGCTTGTAGATGGACGACGCCAGGTCGAGGGTGGACTTCTCGTCGCCGTGGATCGTGAAGATCTTCTCGGGATGCGGCGAGACGTGGCCGACGTAGTTCATCAGCTGCCGCCGGTCCGAGTGGCCCGAGAACCCGTCGACGGTGATCACCTCGAGGTTGATCACGATCGAGTCCCGCCGCCCGAGCGGGACCTCGCGCCACCCCTTCTGGATCCGCCGCCCGAGCGTCCCATCCGCCTGGTACCCCACGAAGACGAGCGCGTTCCGCTCGTCCGCGGCCAGGTTGTTCAGGTAGTCGAAGACCGGGCCGCCGTTCAGCATCCCGCTCGTGGTGATGATGACGCAGGGCTCGTCGGACGCCATGACCTTCGCCCGCATCTCCTGCGAGTCCACCTGCTGGAAGCACTCGGCCAGGAACGGGTTGAGCCCCTCCTTGAAGATCTGGTTCCGCAGGTCGCTGTTGAGGTACTCCGGGTAGGCCGTGTGGATCGCGGTCGCCTCCTTGATCATCCCGTCGAGGTAGACCGTGACCTTCGGGATCTTCTCGAGGCGCATCCCCTCCTCGATCGCGAGCATGACCTCCTGCGACCGGCCGACCGCGAAGGCCGGGATGATGATCTTGCCGCCCCGGTCGACGACGGACCGGATCGTCGCGTAGAGCTTCTCCTCGGCGTCGCGCCGGGCGGGCTGGAAGTCGTTCGACCCGCCGTAGGTCGACTCCATCACGAGCGCCTCGAGGCGCGGGAACTGCGCGACGGCCGGATTGAAGAGACGGCTCTTCGCGTAGTTGAAGTCGCCCGTGAACGCGATATTGTAGAGCCCGTCCCCGAGGTGGAAGTGCGCGATGGCCGACCCGAGGATGTGGCCGGCGTTGTGGAACGTCAGCTTGATGTCCGGCGCGATGTCCGTGACCGACCCGTAGTTCAGCACGATCGAGTGCTTGAGGTAGTTCCGGACGTCGGCGGAGCTGTAGGGGATCTTCCGGTCCTCTTTCCGGATCACGTCGAGGTAGTCGAGCTGGAGCAGGGACGCGAGGTCGCGCGTCGCGGGTGTGCTGTAGACCGGTCCCTCGTATCCATACTTGAAGAGGAGCGGCACGAGCGCGCAGTGATCGAGATGGGCGTGGGTCAGCACCACCGCGTCGAGCTGGGAGAGCGGCTGGATCTCGGGGACGTAGAGGTACGGCGTCCCGTTGGTGTTGTCGGGCTTCTCGCCGCAGTCGATCAGGACCTTGGACTCCGGCGTCGTGAGCAGGAACGCGGCGCGCCCCACCTCGCGGCAGCACCCCAGGGTGGTGATGCGGACCCACTGGTCCTTGTTCGTGACCTCCCGGTGGATCCGCCGGCCGATGGTCCGCAGGAACTCCTTGCGCTCCTCGTTGACCGAGCGCAGGTACTGCCGGACCTGCTTGATCGTCTGGCTCTCGATCGGCGGCGTGCGCACGACCTTCGGCGTCCACCCGATCTGCTTGGTGATCTCGCGCAGCGTCGCCCCGTTCTTCCCGATGACCACGCCGGGCTTCTCCGCCTCGATCAGCACCTCGCCGGTATCGGGGTCGAAGAAGAGGTCGGTGATCCCCGCGTTCTCGGTGACGACGCTCCGTATCTCGGACGCGGCGCGCTCGGGGTCCTCGAGGACGGTCGGCCGGACGACGATCCTTTTTCGCAGGTCCCGGGCCAGCGTCTTGATCAGGTCGGGTTCGTCGGCGAAACGCTTCGGGTCATCGGTGTAGATGACGAGCTCGGGCCCCTCGAACTCGACCTCCGAGACGGAGATGCCGCGGGGCACTTTGCCATTGATCTTTTCCTTGAGATCTCTGAGCCGCTCTTCAATTCCCATGTTATGAGTCCAAAAAAGAGAGTGTCAGGCCGCCTTGGCCTCGGCGGCGATCGCGTTCGCGCGCTCCTCGGCCAGTTCCTCGTACCGGTCCGCCGTAATGACGACCACGTGGAAGCCCTCGCCCGAGCCCGAGTCGCGGCGCATCGCTGCCTTGAGCGCGCGTACGGCGAGTTCGATCGCCTCCTCCTCGCTCATGTCCTTGCGGTACCGGTCCTCGAGCACGCCGTAGGCCATCGGCGAGCCCGAGCCCGTCGCGACGATGTCGTCCTCGCGGGTAGCGCCGCCCATAGCGTCCACCGAGTAGACCGACGGTCCCGTCCGGTCCACGCCTCCGACGAGGAGCTGGACGTAGTACGGGTAATACCGGTTCTGGTTCAGGTAGTTCGAAAGAAGGGTCGATGCCGCGCCGACGGTGATCGGCTTGGCGCGGCGCATCTGGAAGAGCCGGCACTCGACCGTCATGATCCGGGCCAGCTGCTGCGCGTCGCCGACACCGCCCGCCGTCGTCATCCCGATCCGGTCCGCGATCTGGTAGACCTTCTTCGCACGCTTCGACGCGATCATGTACCCCATGGTCGCGCGCTTCTCGGTTGCCAGGACCACGCCGCCCTTGAAGACGATACCGATCGTCGTGGTCCCTGTCATTATCTCCGGCTCTGCCATCAGAGTACCTCAAAAAGTCTGTGAATGGATAGAATCACTATAAAAGTGCTGTCCTGGATATACAACATCGCGATCCGTCATATAAGTTGTTATGAGGCCCCCGGTCCGCAGAGGACACGGATCAGGTCCCGGTCGAAGAGCATGGCGACCAGGCGCTTGTCCCCGTTGATCACGGGGAGCTGGTCGACCCGGGCCCGCTTCATCTTGAGTGCGCACTCGCTGACCTCCGCGTTCAGCGGCACGGCGATGACGTTCTTGACCATCGCGGTCTTGACCGGCTTCCTGGGGATCTGGACCTTCGAGATGGAGTACGAGAGCGTGTGGTTGTCGCGGATGCTCTCCCACGTCCACTCGTCGTCGTCGGTCCCGTTCGAGAAGTCCGAGATCCCGACCGAGTCCTCGATCACGGAGTTCCGGATCAGGTCCCGCTCGGAGATGATGCCGCGGAGCGTCGTGTCCGCGTCCAGGATCGGGATGGCGTCGAAGCCCGAGATCTCCATGACCCGGCCGACGACGGTGAGCGGCGTCTCCTCCCAGATGGCGAAGGTCTGGCTCGTGTAGATGTCCCGGATCGGGACCGTGCACTTCATCTGCGCGATGGCCAGGATCAGGTCCGAGACCGAGAGGAGCCCGACCAGGCGCCCGTCCTCGATCACGGGCAGCCGGCGGATGTCGTACTTCACCATGAGCCGTGCCGCCTCGGCGATGGTCGCCTCGGGGCCGATCGTGACCGGGTCGGGCGTCATGAGGAGGCCCAGCTGGGTCTCGTCCGGCTTGCGGAGCAGGTCCTTCCGGGTGATGATCCCCACGAGACGCCCGTCCTTGATCACGGGCACGCCGCTGATGCCGGTGCGCTTCAGGATCTTCAATACGTCGTCGCGGTTGCCGGGAATCTCGACCGAGACCACGTCCTGGGTCATGTAGTCGCGCACGACCTGGGGATTTATTGTCTCACCACCATTGTTGTCACGGGGCTGTTCGTCACCACGAAAGAGCTGATCGAGCCGAGCAACAGCCGCTCGATCCCGCTCTTGCCAAGCGATCCGACCACGATGAGGTCGGCGCCGATCTCGTCGGCGAGGTTCAGGAGCTCCTGCCCTGCGTGGCCCTGCCGGAGGTGGGTCGCGAGCGGAACGCCGGCCTCGGTTCCCGCCGCAGCGGCGCCGTCAAGGATGTCGCGCCCCTCCTTGTCGAGGAGGCTGTACATGACCTCCCAGGTATTGTCGACAGGAAGCGACGAGAAGAGGCCTATCTCGATCACGTAGGCGGCGTGTACCTCTGCACCCCATACTTTCGCCTCGTCGATCGCCGTCGCAAGGGCTCTCAGACTCTGGTCGGAACCGTCTATCGCTACCAGTACCTTTCGGAACATTCACACCCTCAGAAAATAGTTCTTTATAGATTCGTCCTACCGATTAAAAACATTACTTACCATGACAGCCGTTTCCAGTCGCCTGACCAGGGAATTCACCGGATCGCGGCTGAAGGAGAGCCCCGAGCGCCTCTCGTCCACGACGAAGAACGAGGCGACCGCGCCGGGGGCCAGCCAGGTCGGGTTCCCGGTGGCCGCTGCCCCGTCGATCGCGGCGCGGAGCAGAACGGTCGGGTCGAGCCGGTAGACGAGCGAGGCGAACGCGAGCTCGCCCGCCACGTCGGGCGGAACGAACATGGCGTTGTCCGTGCCGAGGAGCACGCGACAGCCGAGCTCGAGCATCCGTGCGATCGGCGGATGGGCCCCGTCGCGGGCCACGCCGAGGCGCCAGTTCGAGCGCGGGCAGACGGCGATGGCGATCCCCTCGTCCCCGCAGCGCCGGAGCTGCGCGTCGGTCGCGTGGGTCATGTGGACGACGAGGTCCGGACGGCAGTCGAGGGCATCGTCCACGTCCCCGTCGTCCCGCTCCCCGGCGTGCAGCGCCACGAATCCGCCCGCCTGCCGGGTGCGCTCGACCGCATCGCGGTACCCGGGGACGTCCCGGGTGCTCGCCACCCCGATGCCGTCGGCCTCCGCCTCACCGCCATCGCGCCCGAGGACCACGGCCCGGCAGGCGGACCCCGCCGCGGCGGCGCGCAGCAGTCCGACCCCGCGCCGCCCGCCCTCGCGGAAGTCGGCGAAACCGGCCGTCCCGCGGCGGACCATCAACTCGATACTCGCCCGCATGCCCGCGACGCAGTCGGCATCGGGCGCGGCACGGAGAAGGCGGTGCTTGAGCCCGTCCGGGGGCGCGACGAGCGACGCGATCTCGCCCGATGCCGCCGCGTCCATCGCGATGGTGTCGCCGACGTGGGTGTGGGCGTTGAAGAACGAGGGGCAGATCCACCGCGCGGGCGCGCGCGTCCGCTCCTCGATCGCGACGATCCGTCCGCGCTCGACCACGAGATCGGCCGGCAGGCACTCGAGTTCGGTGCCGGCCAGGACGAGGCCCGAGTAGACCTGCTGCGCCATCCCCTGATTATTTAAATCATCGGCTCCAGATATAGGTTGATATGGCGAAGAAGCGGGGCGGGCGGCTGATCTCGTCGGCCGGGCTCGTCAACTATTACGAGAGCGAGGACCGGCGCGCCGTCCACATCAACCCCTACTACGTGATCGGGGCCGCCGCGGTGATCGGCGCGGTCGTGCTCGTGCTGAACACCCTCCTCTGATAGGGTCCCGCCAGTGGCGCGGCCCCTGGCCGGCCCTGCCGAACGGCTCTCGTCTCACCGACATCCATGCTCCCCGGACTGATCGACCTCCTCCTTCACATCGACCAGAACCTGCTGGTCGTCATCGAGCAGTACGGCCTGGCCACGTACGCCATCCTCTTCGCGATCATCTTCCTCGAGACGGGGCTCGTGGTGACGCCGTTCCTCCCCGGCGACTCCCTCCTCTTCGTCTCCGGCGTGGTGGCGGCCGCCGGGCACCTGGACCCGTTCCTCCTGCTCGCCGTCTTCATCGCCGGTGCGATCCTCGGGGATACGGTGAACTACTGGATCGGCAATTATCTCGGCCTCTGCGTCTTCCAGCGCCGCTTTCCCGAGATCATCCGGCAGGAGTACATCGACCGCACCTACGACTTCTTCGACCGGTACGGGGGGCTCGCGATCTTCATCGCGCGGTTCGTCCCGCTGGTCCGGACCTTCGCGCCGTTCCTCGCCGGGATCGGGTCCATGTGCTACCGCCGGTTCCTGCTCTACAACGTGCTCGGGGCCGTGGCCTGGTCCGTGGTCATCGTCGTCGCGGGGTACTTCCTCGGCACGGTGCCCGTGGTCAACGAGAACCTGAACCTGCTGATCTACGCCGTGATGGCGCTGACCGCCGGCTCGGTCCTCTACATCCTCTTCCACATCGCCCACGGGTACTACCAGCGACGCACGGCCTGACCCTCGTCCCCCCGGCGGTCCATCCAAATTTATTAACGGTCCTGCAATGCACCTGTACACCGGAGGGAGGGATGACGCCGCCCGTTCTGACCAAGTATCGCACCTATATCATCATCGCGCTGATCGCGCTCTTCGCCGTCCTCGCGCTCTGGATCCGGATGATCCCGGCCACGCAGATCGGGAGCCAGGACATCCTCTCGTTCGTCGGCTCCGACGACCCGCTCTACAACCTGCGCCAGGTCGAGCTGATGCTCGCCAACTTCCCGACCTATGCCTGGTGGGAGCCGATGACCCTCTTCCCGTACGGCACGGACCTCTACTGGGGGCCGCTGACCACCTATATCGCCGCGACCCTCAGCCTCGTCACGGGCGCCGCCACGCGCCCCGAGGTCATCTTCGCGTCCCTCTCGGTGCCGCCGCTGATGGCCGGGGCGATGGTGCCGGTGGTCTACCTCCTGGGCCGGCGCCTCTCCGACTGGAAGGGCGGCCTCGTCGCGGCCGGCCTGGTCGCGATCATCGCGGGCCTGTACTTCTACCGCTCCCTCTTCGGGTACTTCGACCACCACATGGCCGAGACCCTCTTCTCGACCGTCTTCGCCCTGGTCTACGTCGTGGCGCTGCGGTACACCCTGGACCACGAGGTCGCGCTGGAGGGTCGGGAGAGCCTGACGTGGGAGCGCCTGAAGTGGCCCGTCCTCCTCGCGGCCGCGGCGGGCGTCGCCTACTTCGTCGGCCTCGTGGCCATGCCGACGATGATCCTCTTCGCGATGATCGTCGCGATCTACACGCTGGCCCAGTTCCTGTACGACGTCTACCGCGGGCGCTCCAGTGACGGGCTGCTCGTCATCAATGTCGTCCTCTTCGCGGTGGTGCTGGTCCTCTACCTGCTCTTCGGCATCAAGAACCCCGGCATCGACCTCTCGGCCTATACCGTCGGCCACGTGATCGCGTACCTCGGCGTGATCGCCGGGACGGCGATCCTCTGGGGGCTGGCGCGGTACCTCCGCGGCCGCCCGTGGTACCATTACCCGGCCGCGCTCGCGGGGCTCGGCGTCCTGATCGGCGTCGCCCTCTTCGTCGCGCTGCCCGACATCTACAACGTCCTGATCGGCAGCTTCGGCGCGTTCTTCGGGCAGTACGACATCACGAACACGGTCCAGGAGGCCCGCGGGTGGTCGTGGACGTCGGCCTGGTCGACGTTCCAGCTCGGCCTTCTGCTGATGGTCGCCGGGTTCGGCGTGCTCGCATACCGGTTCTGGCGCGAGCACCGTTCTGACCACCTCTTCGTCTTCGTCTGGTCCGCGATCATCCTCCTCTCCACGGTCCAGCACGTCCGGTACGAGTATTACCTCGCGGTCAACATCGCGCTCCTCGCCGGGCTCGTCGTCTCGTTCGCGTTCGAGCTCGGGGGGCGCGACCTGCTGGGCCTGCTCGGGCTCGGCCAGTCACGGCCGAAGCCGGCACCCGCCCCCAACCCCACGCCCGAGCCCGCGCCCGAGAAGAAGACCAAGAAAGGCGGGAAGAAGGCGCCGTCGCCGAAGCCCCCGACCGGGAAGCAGCGCGTCCACGCGGGACCGTCCTACAGCGCCGCGGGCGCGGCGCTGGTGATCGGCACGGTGCTGGTCGCCCTCCTCTTCACCTACCTCTCGGTCCTCCCGGTCGACCTCAACGGCGACGGGGGGGCCGACTTCTCGACGTCGTACTCCACCGCGAGCGCGCAGGTCAACCGGATGAACTCGAACTGGAAGGAGTCGCTGGAGTGGATGAAGGACGGCACGCCCGCGACCGGGATGAACATGACGACGGTCTACGAGAGAGAGGGCTTCACCTACCCGGACGAGGCGTACGGCGTCATGTCCTGGTGGGACTACGGCCACATGATCACGTACATCGCCGAGCGGATCCCGAACGCGAACCCCTTCCAGCAGGGCGTCGCCGGGCCGGACGGCGCGGCCGCGTACTTCGTCTCGACCAACGAGACCGAGTCGAACCGGATCCTCGACGTGAAGCAGACGCGCTACGTGGTCACGGACATCGAGATGGCCATCTCGAAGTTCTGGGCGATGGCGACCTGGTACAACACCACGGCCCAGACCGCGCCGTTCCAGGCGACCATGTACGTGCGCAACCAGCAGAACTCGAACACCCTCGAGCCGGCCACGGTCTACCGCCAGCCCTACTACGAGACGACGGTCGCCCGCCTCCACCTCTTCGACGGCTCCGAGAAGGCGGCCACCACGGCGTACTACCTCGAGTACCAGGAGCCGGCGAAGGCCAACACCGCGTACCCGCTGATCACCCGCGCCGAGTCCATGAACGCCACCGAGGCGGTCTCGCGGGCCGCGGCCTACAACGCCCAGGCCGGCGAGGGACTGGGCGCGATGGCCGCCGGGGTCCAGCCCTACCTGCCGGTCGAGACCGTGGCGGCCCTCGGGCACTACCGGCTCGTCCACGAGTCGCCCACCGGCACGAGCGACTCCCTCAAGTACGTCAAGGTCTTCGAGTACGTCGAGGGCGCCCGGCTCCGCGGCGAGGGGACGATCGAGGTCCCCGTCGTCACCAACACGGGGCGGGCCTTCACCTGGCGCGCGACGGCCGTGAACGGGGAGTTCGTGCTTCCTTACGCCACGGGCGGGGCCGCCGACGGCGTCCACGCGACCGGGCCGTACGTCCTCTCCGGCGGACGCACGGTCGAGGTCACCGAGGACGCGGTCCTCTCGGGCGGCACGGTCTGACACCCCTGCCCCCTCCCTCTTCCCGTAGCAAAAGGGGTATAACCGTTCGGGCCGAGATCTGATCGGATGATCCCCCGCCTCCTCCGGTTCGTGCCCCTCGCGATCCTCCTTGTCGCACTCGCCGCCTGTGCCGGGTGCACCGATACCGAGACCTCCGCCGCGAGCCCGGCCAAATCGTACACCGACCTCTCCGTCGAGGAGTTCCGGGCGAAGATCGACGAGACGGGCGGTGACGGGAAGACCGTGATCATCGATGTGCGGACCGAGACCGAGTACAACCGGGAGCGGCTGCGCGGCGCGATCAACCACGACGTGAACGCCGGCGTCTTCCGGGACCGGGCGGCGCGGCTCGACCGCGACACGACCTACCTCCTCTACTGCCAGAGCGGGACGCGCTCGGCCCGGGCGGCGCAGATCATGGGCGAGCTCGGGTTCGGAACGGTCTACAACATGCGGGGCGGGATCGCCCGGTGGAAGGACGCCGGCTACCCCGTGATCCGGGGCGAGTAACTCCCGCCCCGGGCTCCGCCGCGGCAGCGAATGCATAAATAGGCATCGTACCTTCTATGTGACGGTGACACTGTGGTTGACCTGATCACGATCGTACTCATCGCCGTCGTGGTGCTCGTGCTGCTCGGGCTCGTCGGCTGGTTCTTCTCGATCTACAACCGGTTCTTCAACCTGAAGAACTCGGCCGAAGCGACCCTCGGCCAGATACGGGTCGCGATGAAGAAGCGGCTCGACATGATTGAGCAGCTGCTCGGCGCGGTGAGGAGTTACGCGGAGTTCGAAAAAGAGACCCTCACCCGGGTGACCGAACTCCGCGCCTCCGTCGCGAAAGGCGGGCCGGCCGAGCTGGACGCGGCCGAGGCCGAGAGCCGGTCGATCTTCGGACGGCTCTTCGCCGTGGCCGAGGCTTACCCCGACCTGAAGACCTCGACCGTGGTGCAGGAGCTGACCGGTGCCGTCCGCGGCGTCGAGGACGAGATCGGGCGGCAGCGCTACACCTACAACAACGTGGCCCAGCAGCTCAACACGATGGTCGACGTGGTCCCCTCGAACATCGTCGCCGGCGTCATCGGGATGCAGAAGCTCGAGTACCTCCAGTTCGAGGAGGCGATCGAGCGGCCTCCGACGATCGAGTTCTGATCCGTCATGGGTGAAGAACGCTCGCTCGCGGCCCTCGTCGCGGTCACGCTCGCCCTCGGGCTGGCGGCTGCGGCCCTCGCGCTCTGGCTGCCCACGCTCACGCTCTCGAGCGGCCTCTCGGTGGCGACGTACGAGGCCGACTGGGATCCTGGCGGGAGCCTCGCCGAGCGGTACGTCTACGACGTGGAGGCGCCGGGGACCTACCGGATGCTCTTCCGGAATTTCGACGTCCCGCTCGTCTTCAACGCGACCGGATCCCCGCACTTCGAGCTCGTCGGCGTCGAGCCCCCGGCGGGCGTGACGGGGTACGCCCGCGACGGCGCCGGCACGGTCCGGCTCTTCGGCGCCGCCGACGAGTCAACGACGTCGTTCGTCGCGTCGCTCGCCGAGCAGAACGAGGTCGGCATCGTCGACACCGGCTACTTCGCGCGGGGGACGTACGACGCCCGGTACGCGTTCACGGTCCGCCCGCCGGTTGAGTACGACGACTCGTACGTCCACGTCAACTTACGGCTCGCCCGCGAGGGGCAGCACGTCCCCTACTCGTTCATCCGGATCACGCTCCCGGCCGACCGGGTGAGCGAGGTCTTCGCCTATCCCCCGACCCTCCGGCAGTCGCGCGAGGGCGACCGGATCGTGATCACGGGATCGGCGGGCGAGGGCGAGGACGTCGCGGTCGAGGTCCTGCTCGAGCGCTCTGCCCTCGAGACCGTCGCGGGCTTTCCCCGCCCGATCGACGATGTCGGCGGGCAGGCGCGGTCCGCGTACCTCTGGGCGAGCATCCCGTACTGGATCTCGACCGTGCTCTACTACGCGGGGATCGCGTTCGTCCTGATCGTGCCCGCGGCCCTCCTCCTCCTCTACCGGCGGCACGGGCGGGAGCGGGCGTTCACCGTGCCCGAATACCTGAGCACGGTCCCCGACCCGTCCAAGAAGCCGTGGGTCGTCAACCACCTCTTCAAGGGCGACGCGGCGACCTCGGACGCCGATGGGTTCTACGCAACCGTCCTCGACCTGCACCGGCGCGGGCTGGTCCGGGTCGAGGAGATCGCGGGCGGTGAGGACGTCCGGATCCGTCTCGGCGGCGGCACCGCGAGCGACCCGTACGAGCAGCGGGTCCTCGACTTCCTCGCGGCGATCGCGACCGACGGCGTGGTGGACACCGCGGAGCTCGAGCTGCAGAAGGAACGGGCGAAGCAGGACACGGCCCTGCAGTCCGAGATGATCCGGAACCTCGGGACGTACCGCGCGATCTCCTCGCACACGGACCCGGCCGTGACGAACGCGTACATCGTCCCAGGCCGCGGGCGGATCATCCCCCTGGTCCTGGTCGGGGTCGGGCTGGCGGTGCTCTCGCTCTTCTTCGTCTTCATCTTCCCGGGTGTGAGCGGCCGGTTCATCGGGCCGATCCTGCTCTTCGCCCTGGGGGCCGCCCAGGGCGGCATCGCGCTCTCGTTTCCGTCCACGCTCTTCGGCACCTGGAAGGGGGATGGCTACCGCGAGCGGCTCGAGTGGGAGGCGTTCGCGCACTTCCTCTCGGACCTGGCCATGCTCCGGAAGTACTCGCCGGCCGACCTCTCGATGTGGGGCGAGTGGCTGGTCTACGGCACGGCCCTCGGGGTCGGCGACAGGGTCGCCCGGGCGATGCGTGAGCTGAACATCCAGCTCCCCGAGGAGATCGCGATGCCGACGCACCTGAACACGGCGTTCGTGCCGATCCTCCTGTTTGCCCCGCCCGTCCAGGCGAGCGGCGCGGGCGGGTTCGGCGGCGGCGGATTCGGTGGCGGCGGTTTCGGAGGCGGGGGCGGGTTCGGCGGCGGCGGCGCCGGGGGCCGCTGACCCCTCTCACCTGCGGTAGACCGTCGCAACCCACTCCCCGCTCTTCTCCCGTCCGGATTGGATTCCCGAAAAAAAGCCGATCGGCAGGTTTTTACGAGAACGGATCCAGTCTACCACTACCGATTCATTTGATGCTCTCCGGCCACAGCCCTGGACGGAGATCTCCGAATCGGTGAGGACGTGAGGACGTGATGGAAGGAGTGCGAGGACGTTGCACAGCCGTCCTGGCGACGCTGGTGCTGCTGCTCGTCGTATCGGCCGGATGCATCGGCGGCCCCGACTCGGTCGCGGACCGTGACATCGTGGTCGTCAAGCTGACCCCCGACGGCGCAACGCAGTGGACGAAGACCATCGACACCGGCGAGGACGACGGCGCCGAGGACCTGGTCGAACTCCCGGACGGGGGGTTCGCGATCGCCGCCCAGAACGGGAGTGAACCACGCCATCCGGCCCGCCCCCGGCTCGTCCGCATCTCGCCCGACGGCGCAATTCTGTGGGACCGGTTCGTCACGGACGGATCCGATATCGCGAAGGCGGTCGTACCATCTGGCAATGGTGGCACCACCGTGCTCACCGGGAACGGCACGGTCGTCCGGTTCGACGACGCTGGCCGGATCGTCTGGGCACACGCTACCGGAATCACGGAGGCGCAGGCGCTCCGGCCCCTCGCCGACGGCGGCTATATCGTGGGGGGCCGAGTGACGTACCACACCGCCACCAACATCACGCCGCCACCGGTACCCGGCGCGTCGGCCCTGCCCGTCACGGCCCGCACCTACGCGGGCGGAGAGGGGATGGCGTCGCGACTCTCCAGCGACGGCGGGATCGTGTGGGAGCGCCGGTACGGCGAGAGCAGCCTGAACAGGGTTCTCGCGCTCGCCGAAAATCCCGACCGCACCGGTCTTCTCCTCACCGGGGACGGCACGCCGCCCGCCAGCGCCGGCATCCTGCTCCTCGCCCTCTCCCTCGACACGGCCGGAACGCCCGGCACGGTCACGCAGCTCGGCACGGTCCCCTTCTCTGACCCGGTGTGGATACGGGCGGACCCCGCCGGATACCGGGTGCTCTATCAGAGTGCCGACCCGACGGCGGGGACCGCCTCTCCCCATGGTGTCGTCGCCGCGACCCTCGGTCGCGACGGGCGCGTGCTCGAGCGGCGCACCCTCGACGCGAGCATCGCCGTCACGTGGACGGCGGACGGCGGGTACTTCTCGGTCGGCATCCCGCTCGGAGGAGGTGAACCCGGGTACGACGTCGTGGCCCGCGATCGGACTGCCGCGAGCACCTTCCAGGCCCGGCGGTTCGATTCCGCAGGAACGCTCGCCTGGGACCGCGCGCTGCCGACGGGCCTGATCAGCCGCGCCAGTAAGGTCGTGCAGACATCGGACGGCGGCTATGCAGTCCTCGCCCTCAAGAATAACGAATAAACACCAGATGTCGGCGATGAGGACGCTCTAGCTATGCGCGAGCTGAACGTTCGGCTTCCCGAGGAGATCGCGGTGCCGACGCACCTGAACACCGCGTTCGTGCCCCTGCTCCTCTTCGCCCCTCCCGTGCAGAGCAGCAGTGCGGGCGGGTTCGGCGGCGGCGCCGGGGGGCGGTGACGTCCGCCGTCGACGGCGAAGGCCAACCCATCATCTCTTCCTTTTCATCCTCTTTTCTTTCTTCGTCGTCCGGCACCACCAGACAGGAGTTCAGCACGGCGGCGAATGATATCGGGCATTTAACATAGTATCATCTGCAATCAACAGATTGACTACTCCCCGGTGCCGCGTTCACTCCGGAGAATGATCTGAGGAAGGGGCATGGAAACCGCAGTCCGGATATCAGGTGTCGCTCTTATCATCATACTGGGAGTGTTTGTCGTGCTCCTGCCGGGATGTATGGGCTTCAACTACGCCCCGGTCAGGGACATCATCGTTATCAAATTGGATGCTAACGGGATCGAGGAGTGGGTGCGCACGATCGACGGCGGCCAGGACGATGCAGGCGAGGACATGGCCGAGCTGGCGGACGGCGAGCTCGTCATCGTCGGGCAGAATGGCACGAGCCGGAGAACGTT
>CAZCUJ010000040.1:16610-18988 GCA_964501565.1 uncultured Methanospirillum sp. | reverse complement strand
CCGACAGACAATGTCACTGCAGAGCCGACACCCCCTGGCGCTCTCACCGATCTCACCAACCAGAACTCTTCCGAGGCCGCCACCGTCACGGGGAATGCCTCGACGACCACCCTCCGCGAGCCCACTATCCCGATCGGCCTCCAGCGCATCGCCGGCAACTTCACCTCGCCGCTCTTTGTCACTGAGCCCGGTGACGGCAGCGGGCGGCACTTCGTGGTCGACCAGAACGGGTACGTGCTGATCCTCTACCTGAACGGCACTGTCGTGGACGAGCCGTTCCTCGACGTGCGCGACCGGATGGTCAACCTCTCCCCAACGTACGACGAGCGCGGTCTGCTCTCGATCGCATTCCACCCGAACTTCTCCGAGAACGGCCGTATCTATGCCTACTACTCCGCCCCGCTGCGGGCGAGCGCTCCGGAGGACTGGAGCTGCACCAACCGGCTCTCCGAGTTCACGGTCTCGAACCAGACCCCGGACAGGGTCGACACCGCCACCGAGCGGATCCTGATGGAGATCGACAAGCCGCAGGGTAACCACAACGGCGGCATCCTCCTCTTCGGGCCCACCGACGGCTACCTCTACCTGACCCTCGGCGACGGCGGCGGTGCGAACGACGTCGGCACGGGCCACACACCCGGCATCGGCAACGCCCAGGATCTCTCGAAGATCTACGGCAAGGTCCTCCGGATCGACGTCGACACCGTGACGGGCCCCCAGTGGAACGCGACCGGCAATGCGACCTGGACCTCGGGGGCGGGCACACTCTACGGCATCCCGGCCGACAACCCGTTCCTCTCGAACGCGAGCATCCCTCCCGAGATCTACGCCTACGGCTTCAGGAACCCCGCCTTCGCGAGCTTCGACGCCGACGGCAGCAACCGGATGTTCGTCGCGATGGCCGGACAGGTCCTCTTCGAATCGGTCCACGTCGTCTACGGCGGCGGCGCGTTCCCCTGGAACATCCGCGAGGGCACGCACTGCTTCGACCCGTCCAACAACAGCCTGGTCCCGAACGGCACCTGCCGGATCTCGAGTGACGCCGGCCAGCCCCTGATCGGCCCCATCGTCGAGCTCGGCCACGACGTCGGCAACACTATCGTCGGCGGCGTCGTCTACCGCGGCGGCGCGCTCCCGGCACTCAACGGCGCCTACGTCTTCGGCACCTGGTCCGACCAGAGCCGCCTGGTGGGCAACGGAACACTCCTCGTCGCGATGCCGCCGGCAGGTCTGGACACGGCGACGCTGCCCGAGCGGGCCGCGCTCCTGACACCCGAGCAGAACGCGATGTGGACGACCTCGGAGATGACGGTCGCCAACAACCCGAACGGCCGGCTCAACGCTTTCCTCCGCGGGCTGTACACGAACGCCGACGGCGAGGTGCTGGTCCTGATCAACCAGAACGGCGGTCCGGGGATCGCCCCCCTGAACTCGGGCGAGGTCTGGCGGATGGTGGATGCGAACACTCCCGGCCTGGTCCCGATCGGCGGAAATGAGGCCGGCGGAGCCCCCAGCGTCGAGATCGCCGAGCCTGCCGACGGTTCGACGGTCACGGGCAGCTCGGTCACCGTCAGCGTGAACGTGACGAACTTCGAGATCGTTGATGCTTTTGGCGCGCCGAACGTCACCGGGCAGGGACACCTCCACTACTTCATGGACGTCGAGCCCCCGACCGAGCCGGGCACACCCGCGGTGACCGAGCCGGGCACGTACGTCCCGACGGTCAACCTGACCCACACCTGGCTGAACGTGAGCCCGGGGACGCACACCTTCTCGGTCCTGCTGGCGAACAACGACCACAGCGCGGTCCAGCCCCCGGTGACACGGACGGTGACGGTGAACGTCAGCCCCGACACCACGGGAACCCCGACCGCCGAGCCCACGCCGACAACGGCCCCGGGCCTCAACTCGTCGGTCGACCTCGCGGCCCAGAACCTCGAGTTCAGCCTGTCGGTGATCACCGTGCAGGCAGGCGCGCTGGTCACGGTCTTCTTCAACAACATGGACGCGAACATCCCCCACAACTTCGCCGTGTACACCGACTCGACCGCGTCGACCCCGATCTTCCAGGGACCGATCGTCACCGGGCCAGCGACGACGACCTATACCTTCACCGCCCCCACCACTCCCGGGGACTTCTTCTTCCGGTGCGATGTTCACCCGGAGATGACGGGAACCTTCGTCGTGACCTGAACCCCCCCCTTTTTTTGATCCGGTCCTCCTTGGAAGACCGCCACGTCCCCGCACCGGCGCCGTCCAGCGTTCGACCATTGTACGGGATCTGCCACGGAACGGCCAGCCCCGCACGGTGATACGTCGCGTCCCGCCGGGCGACGCTGCTTCAAACAGGCCGGCCAAGAGGCGCGGAAGAGGCGGGC
>CAZCUJ010000040.1:0-16510 GCA_964501565.1 uncultured Methanospirillum sp. | reverse complement strand
GGTTCCACGAGTTCCTCGAGATCGACGGGCTCCACGAAAACGGGACGGTACCCTCGCGGATCCCCTGAAGCGCCCGGAGAGGCGACGTCCGCTCGGCGGCGATTGATTGTGAAAGGCGTGTCCCGACGTGGGCCTCGAGTTGTGCGCTCGTCCGGGATTTACCGCTAAGGGCTGGAGGTACGAACGGGCCCGGGAGTGCGGTCCACCTGGGGGGGAGCTCTTAATCACAGGTCGGACGGGGTCGCAGAGCTGGCGTCACAGATGGAAATCCGGTGATCGATCCCGACCCCGTGATCGAAACCAACCGTTCATACTCTCGTACGGCCAAGGGTTTACACGCATGGACGCCGACCACACCATCTGGATCGAGCGCTACCGGCCGGCGTGTCTCGCCGATATCGTCGGCCAGGACGAGATCGTCGAGCGGCTCCAGAGCTACGTCCGGAGCGGGAGCCTGCCGCATCTCCTCTTCACCGGCCCGGCCGGCGTGGGCAAGACCACCGCGGCCGTCGCGCTCGCGCGCGAGTTCTTCGGCGACGCCTGGCAGATGAACTTCCGCGAGCTGAACGCCTCGGACGAGCGCGGAATCGACGTGGTCAGGAACCAGATCAAGGAGTTCGCGCGGACCAGCCCTCTCGGCGGCTCCGCGTTCAAGATCCTCTTCCTCGACGAGGCCGATGCCCTCACCCCCGATGCTCAGGCCGCGCTGCGGCGGACCATGGAGACGTATGCCCGCACCTGCCGCTTCGTTCTCTCCTGCAATTACTCGTCCAAGATCATCGACCCGATCCAGAGCCGGTGCGCCATCTACCGCTTCCGGCCGCTCGCGCCGGCCGCGATCGGCGAGGAGATACGCCGGATCGCGCGGACCGAGGGGCTCTCCATCGACGACGAGGCCGTCGAGGCGATCGCCTACGTCGCGCAGGGCGACATGCGCCGGGCGATCAACGCGCTCCAGGGGGCCGCGATGGTCTCTGACCGGGTCGACGCGTCCATGGTCTACGCGTCCACGGCCACGGCGCGCCCGGAGGAGATCGTCGAGCTCCTCTGCCACGTCGTGGCGGGCGAGTTCTTGGAGGCCGAGGGACAGCTGCGCGAACTGATGTACGACCGGGGGATCGCGCCGGGCGAACTCCTGGGCCAGTGTTACCGCGCGCTGATCCGGCAGCCCATGCTGCGCGAGCTCAAGGTCGAGCTGATCGCCCACCTCGGCGAGACCGACTTCCGCCTCTCCGAGGGCGGTACGCCGGAACTCCAGATGGAGGCACTGCTCGCCCGGTGCGTCCAGTCCGCCGCCAGGTTCGAATAGGGGGACCCATGGCCGAGAGCGACGAGATCGAGACCACGAACCGGGTACGCGACTGGTCCCGGTTCCTCAAGCACAAGTACCGGGACCAGCTCGGCGAGCTCGTCTCGCAGTACCCGAAGAAGCGGTCCCTCTTCATCGACTACCGGGATGTCTACTCCTTCGGCAAGACCGGCGTTCGGATGGCACAGGAGCTGATCGAGAACCCCGGCAAGGTACTCGAGGACGTCCGCGACGCGGTACGCTCGCAGCAGCTGGCCCGCGGCAAGGGACGGGAGCCCGAGGTGAACATCCGGTTCACGAACCTGCCCGTACGGGTCCAGGCACGCGATATTCGCTCCGAGCACATCAACCGGTTCGTCTCGGTCGAGGGGATCCTCAGGAAGACCACCGAGGTCCGTCCCCGGATCACCGAGGCTGTCTTCCGCTGCCCGGGGGGCCACCTGACAAAAAAGCGGCAGGAGTACGGTATGTTCGTCGAGCCCGACGGCTGCGGGACCGAGGGCTGCACCTACCGGAAGCTCACGCTCGTGCCCAAGCGCTCGTCCTTTGTCGACGCCCAGAAGCTCCGGATCCAGGAGTCGCCCGAGGGTCTTCGCGGCGGCGAGCAGCCCCAGACCATCGACGTGGATGTGACCGACGACATCACGGGCACGGTGGCCCCCGGGGACCGGGTGGTGATCAACGGGATCCTCCGCTCGCAGCAGCGGGTCACCCACGGCAACAAGTCAACGTTCTTCGACATCCACCTCGAGGCCAACTCGATCGAGGTCGGGGAGAAGGAGTTCGAGGAGGTCTCGATCAGCGAGAAGGACGAGGAGGAGATCCAGCGCCTCTCGGCCGACCCCGGTATCTACCGGAAGATCACGCACTCGATCGCCCCCACGATCTATGGCAACGAGGAGGTCAAGGAGGCGATCGCGCTCCAGCTCTTCGGCGGGATCACCAAGAACATGCCCGACGGGACGCATCTCCGTGGAGACATCCATTGCCTCCTGATCGGGGACCCGGGGATCGCGAAGTCCCAGATCCTCCGGTACGTCGTTCGCCTCTCGCCCCGTGGGATCTACACCTCGGGACAGTCCTCGACATCCGCCGGCCTGACGGCCACTGCCGTCAAGGACGAGTTCGGCGACGGACGGTGGACGCTCGAGGCGGGCGCCCTCGTCCTCGCGGATATGGGGATCGCCGCCGTTGACGAGATGGACAAGATGAACAAAGAGGACAGGTCGGCCCTCCACGAGGCGATGGAGCAGCAGAGCATCTCGGTGGCCAAGGCCGGCATCACGGCCACGCTCAAGTCCCGCTGCGCGCTCCTCGGCGCGGCCAACCCGAAGCTCGGCCGGTTCGACGAATACGCCGACATCGGCGAGCAGATCAACATGCCTCCGACGCTCCTCTCCCGCTTCGACCTGATCTTCATCCTGGCCGACAAGCCCGACCACCAGCGCGACGAGGCTATCGCCGAACACATCCTCAAGGCGCACGGTACGGGGGAGCTGATCGCGCAGCACGCACGCGAGCCGCTCGAGGGCGTCGATGAAGAGTACATCCAGCGCGAGCTCGCGCCCGTGATGCCCGAGATCGAGCCGGCGATGCTCCGGAAGTACGTCGCGTATGCAAAACGGACCTGCTTTCCGATCCTCTCGCCCGATGCAAAGGAGGTGCTGGTCGGCTACTACATGCGTCTTCGTGACCTCGCCGATGCCACCAAACCCGTGCCGGTCACAGCACGGCAGCTCGAGGCCCTTGTCCGGCTTGCCGAGGCCTCGGCGCGCATCCGGCTCGCGAGGACTATCGAGGCCCCGGACGCCGAGCGGGTGGTCCGGATCGTCGACACGTGCCTCCGCCAGGTCGCCTACGACCCCAAGACCGGGACCTTCGACATCGATAAGGTCACGACCGGGATCTCAAAGGGGCGGCGCGACCTGATCCGGGCGATCAAGGACGCCATCCGGGATAATGCCGATAGCTCCGGGCGGGCACAGATCGCCGAGATTACGAGTCTGCTGGCGGCTATGGACTTCGGCCGCGACGACATCAGAAAGCAGGTGGAGTATCTTCTCCGTTCGGGAGAGGCGATGGAGCCGAAGAGCGGCGTGATCAAGCTGATCTGATCCCGGCGCCAGGAGGGAAAGGCGCGATCAGGACGGGCGCTCCCCACCGAACAGCCAACGCCGATCAGCCCGGTCATCGGCAGCGTCTCCCTCCCGGACATGGTAGGCCCGGGACCAGACCATGCGCGCCATGGGTGCGAGTCCAGGTCGGTATCGTACCCGCTCTTCTCCTCCCGTGCCTCGTTCGAAACCGTTCATGACCGTGTTCGCCCTCCCCCCGCCCTCTCTCGTTTGACCAGCGGGCTGTCTCGTTCCTCCGTGATGCTCGGCTTCACAATCCTCGTCATCCCCGTGCATTAACTCCGCCCAGATTAATAAACCTATGTTCAGTTTTCTATCCTTGTGTGCAATTTCAAAACCCTGAACGAGAAAACAGAACACAACGTCAATATACACCTGAATCGAAGTAGCTATCGCCCATGTCGCGGATCGTCACCGGGTACCGTGAGGACGCGAAGAAGCGGATCATCACCGCCGCGCTCGAGGTGGTGGCCGAGTCGGGGTGGGACGCCCTGACTCTCGACGCCATCGCGCAGAAGGTCGGCGTGACCAAGGGGGCACTGTACGCATATTTTCCGAACGGCGACGCGCTGCGACGGGAGATGATCGTCCAGGTGGTCAACGACATCTCCGCCTCGATCGGGAAGACCCTCTCCATCGGGACCGATGTCCCGAGCGCGTTCGCGGCCTACGCAGACGTCATCTTCGACCAGACACGGCCGCACGCCGCCATCTTCTGCCAGCTGCCCGTCCGGATCCCGCAGGACTCGCCGTACCACGAGAGCTTCGTCCGCGCCTTCGACGGGACCGTACATAGCGTCCGGGAGTACCTGGCGCAGGAGCGGTCGCGCGGCACCGTGCCGCACGATCTCGACCCCGACATGGCCGCGAGCGCGATCGTGGCGCTCTCCATGGGTCTGTGGGCCAGTTCCCTCTCGCTCGGCAAGGACAGCGGGGCCACGAAGCGGATCTTCCTCATCGCGGTTCAGCAGCTCCTCCCGCTTCCGGCGGAGCGTCCCTGAACGGTGGCGCTTGAAAAAAGGCGGACGCGGGCCGACTTCACGCCTCTTTCTCGAAGACCAGCCGCTCGGCGGGGTTCGCCATGTACAGCACGAGCCGTTCCTGCGCATCCATCTCGAACCCGGTGACCGCGGAAAGGGCGGCGAGGAACCGTCCGTCAAGCGAGTCGTCGCCGCAGTACATGAGGGTCAGGGCGGGAGGCGCCATCGTCACCTTGCTCCCGTTCGCGGAGAAGGTTCCGCTCCCCGTGTTGCAGTCGGCCCTGATCGCATAGGTCCCGTTCGAGGCGAACGCGATCGTGTACCGTGAGGGGGCAGGGACCTGGACCGGATCCGAGCCGGCCTGGGCGATCCACTGCCACGTCGCGTTCACGAACGGAGGCGAGGCCGTCGTCCCATCGCCGCCGGCTCGGGCCGCGAAGACCATCTGGTCCCCCTGCCCGGCGAGACGCAGGAGCAGCCTCCCCTCGTCGTCGAACTCGTAGGAACTCACGTTCGCGAGCGCGGCCAGAAAGGCCTGGTCCCGGGACTCCTCGCCGCACCAGATCAGAGTCGTGATCGGGGGCGTCAGGTTGATCGCGGATCCTTCTCGGGTGTAGTCACCACCACCGACGTTACAGTCGGCGTTGATCCCGTAGGCACCGTTCTCGCCGAAGACGATCGTGTACTTCGCCGGGTCGTCCACCACGATACTCCCTCCTCCGGCTTCGAGAGCGGTCCACTCCCAGGTGGTGCCGATGAACGAGGCGTTCGCGGTCTCGTTCACGGTTGCGCTCGCAGTCGGGGTCAGGTTCCCTCCCGCCTCGCAGACAGCACAGCGCGTGGCCGTCGCGTTCGGGGCTACGGGTCCGGTATCGGCCGGCGTCGTCGTGGTCACGGTCGTCTGGTTCGTGGGCGGGGCGGTGGTGCAGCCGGCCGCGACGAGCATGGCCGCCGCGAGCAGAGCCAGCACGGCGGAGATCGATAGAATGCGCATGCGAATACAGGAGGTAATCCCGTATTAAAAGATATTGAAGATCCCGGAAAAAAAACAACCGTGGCGGGTCTACTTCGCCTTCGCGAAGATGATACGCTCGGTCGGGTTCACGAGGAGCATGACGAGGCGGCCCTGGCTGTCCATCTGGTACCCGGACACCTCGAGCAGCGCCGAGAGAAACTCATTGTCGAGCGAGCTGTCTCCGCAGAATTTCAGGGTCACGATGGGGGCGTCGATCGTCATCTTCGTGCCGTTCACGGTGAAGTTCCCGCTCCCCGTGTTGCAATCGGCCTGGACCGCATACGTCCCGTTCGGGGAGAACGCGATCGTGTACCGCGACGGGTTCGAGACCTGGAACGACTCGGACCCGGCCCGCGCTATCCACTGCCATGTCCCATTCACGAACGGTGTCGTGATGTTGGCCATGGGAGTGACGTTCGGCGCCGTCGTGTTCGTGGGCGTCACGTTCGCGGTCGCGTTCTCAGCCGGGGTCATGGTCTCGGCGGGGGTCTGGGTCCCGGCCGGCGTCGTCGTGGTCGTCTGGTTCGTAGGCGGGGCGGTGGTGCAGCCGGCCGCGACGAGCATGGCCGCCGCGAGTAGCGTCAGCACGATCAGGATAGATCCAGTGCGCATGGTAGTACAGTTGGTATATCGGTATTAAAAGATGTTGAATGACCGTGCCGAGGGGACAGGATCAGGCCACGAGCCCTGCGATCCAGGGAACGGTCGCGATACAGAAGAGCGTCGTTATGAAGACCGACTGGCTGGCGAGCTCTGGGTTGACGCCGTACTCCTCGGCGAAGAGGACCGCGTTCGTCGCGCCCGGCATGGCCGCGAGGACCACGCAGACGCCGAGGACGAGTGGATCGGTCACGAACGTCCCGAGCAGGGCGAGCGTCGCGAGCGGGAGCAGGAGCAGCCGGACACCGGCGTATAGGTAGACGCGGGGATTGCCGAAGATGGTACCGGGGTCGAGGCGCGCAAGCAGGGCGCCGACGACGATCATCGAGAGTGGAGTCGTCAGCCCTCCGAGCATCTCGATCGGGCCGCCGATGACTGCGGGCAGGTCTATCGACAGGAAGAAGAACCCGAGGCCGATGGCCACCGAGACGATACCAGGTGAGAGCAGAACCCGCGGGCTGATGTTCCGCCATCCCTCCTTTTCGCCCGTCAGCAGCAGGATCCCGACCGTGAAGACCAGGAACGAGAAGAAGAGATTGTATATCGCGGCGAGAAAGAGAGCCGCGCCGCCCCAGATGGCCTCCACCACCGGGTAGCCCATGAAGCCCGTGTTCGCGAAGACCACGAGAAACGAGAAGACCGCGCGCTCGTTGGACGGGGCGCGAACCAGGAACGGGAAGGCGAGCGCGAGGAGGATGGCGCCCACGAAGTAGGCCCCGGCGGCCACCGCGAGCTCGCCGGCCTGCCGCGCGAGATCGGGGTCGAATGGTATCTGCATGGAGTCGATCACGAGCGCGGGGAGCGCGACGTTGACGAGAAAGCGCGAAACGCCCGTGGTCACCTCGTCCGTGAAGAGCCCCGTGCGCCGCACGAGCCAGCCGACCAGTATGAGAACGAAGAGGGTCAGAACCTGGTAAAAGAGCGCCCCGAAGGCCATGATCGCTCCGCCGGGCGCGGGCCTCGGCCATTTTTTATACGATCCCGCCCCGTAAGATGGTATGCCACGGCAGGTGTCGGCCCAGCATATCCTGGTCAAGACCGAGCAGGAGGCGCTCGCACTCATGGAGCGGATTACTGCGGGCGAGGACTTCGGCGAGGTCGCCAAAAAGCATTCGAACTGCCCCTCCGGCCGGAACTGCGGCGACCTCGGCTGGTTCCGGAAGGGACAGATGGTGCCCGAGTTCGAGAAGGCGGCATTCGGCGCGAAGAAGGGCGAGGTCGTCGGCCCCGTGAAGACCCAGTTCGGGTACCACCTGATCCGGGTCAACGACGTCAAGGACTGAGGACGCCAGGCACGGCCCCGGGGCGACGGATGATGACGGGGCAGGTGGAGGTCAGGGTGGTCCGCGACTATCCGTCGGAGCCGATCATTCGGCTCTATCGTGCGGGTGGCTGGTGGTGCGACCACTACGACCCGGCTCATGTTCCGCGCATGGTCCGCGGCTCGTACGCAGTCGCGGTTGCCGTGGACCCCTCGACCGGCGAGACGGTCGGGATGGGCCGCGCCATCTCGGACGGGGCTTCCGACGCGTATCTCCAGGACGTGATCGTGGTGCCGGCGTATCGCGGGCAGGGCATCGCGCGGGGGATCGTGGCGGCCCTGCTCGACTGCTGTGCCGCCGACGGCATCCTCTGGGTCGGGGTTGTCGCCGAGCCGGCCTCGATAGGATTCTGGGAGAGGGCAGGGTTCTCCTCGATCCCAGGCCACGTTGCCATGCGGCTGGCAGGGAAGGACTGACGTGCTGACGCTTGACGATTTCGAGCCGGTGACGCTCGCCGACCAGGCGCGTTTTCGCCGCCAGTACGAACACTACCCGCAGGTCCACTCGGACAACACCTTCACGAACATCGTCTGCTGGCAACACTATGCTCACTACCGCCGGGCGTTCGTGCGCGGCAGCCTGCTGATCTGTTCGCAGATCGGGGGAGAGTACCGGTTCCGCGCCCCGATCGGCCCGATGGATCCGGGGGTCCTCGACGAGCTCTTCGCGCTCGCCCGGGCCGAGTCTCCGGGCGGGCGGTTCTTCGTCCTCGAGCCGGGTGCCCGCGACCGTATCGCGACCCTTCGACCGGGGCTCGCGCTCCACCCGGACCGCGATCTCTTCGAGTACATCTACCGCACGTCCGATCTCGCGGACCTCCCCGGCAAGCGGTACCTGACCATTCGCCGGCAGATCAACCGTTTCAATCGGAACTGCTCGAACCAGGTCGAGCCGATCGGCCCGGAGAACCTCGAAGAGGTCAGGGTCTTCCTGAACCGGTGGTGCACCTGGAAGAACTGCGAGACCGACCCTATCCTCGCGGCCGAGCGAGAGGCCGTCTTTTTCGCCATCGCACACTTTCGCGAGCTCGATCTCCAGGGGATCGCCATCAGGGTCGAGGGCGACGTGGCCGCGATGGCGATCTACGAACGGCTCAATGCGCGTACGGCGCTGGTCCACTTCGAGAAGGGGCTGCCCGAGTGCGAGGGGATCTACAAGGCGGTCAACCAGGAGACGGCCCAGCGTCTCCGCGACGACTTCCTGTTCGTCAACCGGGAATCGGACATGGGCGTCCCGGGGCTGCGCGAGGCAAAGACCCGGTACCACCCCCACCATATGGCCATGGCCTGGTATGCGGAGGTCGACGACCTCTGAATCATCCTTACGTTTAAATACGCGGGTTCCCAACTCGATAGGCATACCGCGCCAGTGCGGCACCGAGGTATAGTATGAGCAGTGCGATTTCTCCCAAGGTCCAGAACCAGATCCAGCAGCTGCAGCAGGTCCAGCAGCAGCTCCAGACGGTCCTCTCGCAGAAGGCGCAGTACGATGTCGAGCTTCGAGAGACGCGGCGGGCCGACGAGGAGCTCGCCGACATCGCCGATGACGCGACGGTCTTCCAGTCCATCGGGACGGTGATGATGCAGAAGCCGAAGGAGGCCGTCTCGGCGTCGCTCAAGCAGAAGGTCGAGACTCTCGAACTCCGGATCAAGCAGCTCGAGCGGCAGGAGCAGATGCTCCAGGGCCGGTTCGAGACGCTCCAGGCCCAGGTCCGTCAGGCACTCGAGGGCGGCGGCGCTCCGCCCTCCGCGGCCTGAATACTCTTTTCAGCCCTACCCGGCCCGGCCGAGCAGGTTGATGGCGTTGACCATCGCCTCGACCGATGCGAGGACCACGTCGTCGCCGGCCGACGACGCGTCGAAGATCCTGCCCTTCTCGTCCTCGACCGCGATGGTGACGTGGGCGATGGCGTCCGAACCGCCGCTGATGGCCTCGATGCCGTACTCCTTGAGCATGACCGGGACGGGCGCGATCCGGCCGATGGCCTTCAGCGCCGCGTCGACGGGGCCGTTGCCCGTGCAGGCCGCGACCTGTTCCGCGCCGTCGACCACGGCCCGGACGGAGGCCGTCGGGATGGCGTGGGTCCCGGTCATGATCGCGATATCCCGGATCTCGACCCGCCGTCCGCCATTCTCGACGCCGAGGACCGTCTCGGCGATCTCGTAGAGGTCGGCATCGGTGACGTGCTTGCCCCGGTTGGCGACGGCCTTGACCTTCTCGACGATCCGGTCGAGCTGGACGTCGGTGGGCTCCAGGTGCACGTCGGCGAGCATCTGCCGTACGGCATGGCGCCCGACGTGCTTACCGAGGGTGAGCCGGCGCCGGTGGCCGACCATCTCGGGGGTCATGATCCCGGGCTCGAAGGTGGCGGAGTTCGCGAGCACGCCGTGGGAATGGATGCCGCTCTCGTGGCTGAACGCGTTGTCGCCCACGACCGGTTGCACGGGAGAGATGGCGATCCCCGAGTACCGCGATACGAGGCGCGATGTCTCGACGAGCCGGACGGTCTCGACGCCGGTGCGGATGCCGTAGATCGACTCGAGGATCATCACGGTCTGGGCGAGGTCGGCATTCCCGGCCCGTTCGCCGATCCCGTTGACCGTGACCTGGACCTGTGCGGCCCCCGCCTCGACGGCCGCGACGGTGTTGGCGACAGCGAGGCCGAAGTCGTTGTGGCAGTGGACGTCGAGCGGCGCGGGGACCTCCGGGGCGAGCGCGCCGATCAGCTGGAGCATTTTTGTCGGGGTGTACACGCCCACCGTGTCGGGGACGTTCACGATGGTCGCGCCGGCCTCCGCGGCGGCCCGCGAGACCTCGATCAGGAACGGCAGCTCGGTCCGGGTGGCGTCCATGGCCGAGAACATACACGCGTCGACGTGATCGCGAACGTAGCCCACGACCTCGCGCGTGTCCGCGACGACCCGCTCGGGCGTCTTCTTGATGGTGTGGACCCGCTGGATCTCCGACGTCGGGATGAAGACGTGGACGAGGTCGACCCCGGCGTCCAGACAGGCGTCGACATCGGCTTTCAGCATGCGGGCCAGGCCGCAGACGTTCGCCTCGAGCCCCATGGCGGCTATCGCCCTGACGGACTCGAACTCGGCCGTCGACGACGCGGGAAAACCGGCCTCGATGGCGTGGACGCCGCACTCGCTCAGCTGGCGGGCGATGGCGAATTTATGGTCCTGGCGAAACGAGACACCTGGAGTCTGCTCACCATCCCGGAGGGTGGTGTCGAAAACAGTCACTTCACGCCTGGGCGTGAAGAAAACGATCCCTTCTGGGAGTTGTTATGTCGGTCGACATACCCGCTACCGTGGGAGCCCTGTCTATAAAAAGCCTGGCAATCCTTCCGGGAGGGCGAACGGGGGGGACGTGACCCGGAAACCAGCCTGTCGGACCGTGCGACGTCCCGGGAACGCACCATCACCGGCTCAGGGTGCCGGGACCTCCGGGATGGTGCGAGGTATCGAGAACGATGCACGCCCGAGCGATCGATCACCCGCAGAAAATGTCGCATCCCGGCACTCCCGATACTCTCTCGGGACTCTCCCGAGAGCTGCCGGATGTCCGGTGCGAGGGATCGGCAGGCGCTGGATCCTGCCCCACCCTCTACTCGCTCCTCGGGAAGAACCACGTCACCCATTCGGGATGCCGGTTCGACCTCCCCGGGCCTGCTCCGTTCGAGGTCGACTCGTGCCCCAGACGCCATCGCAGTCCAGCGGACGTCGATGGAGGCGGAGGTCATGCGGGGGGTCTCGTTCACCCCCGTAATGACTGTGCATGTCTCGTCAATGGACGAGGTCATGGGCCTGCTGCAGTACCCGCGTCCGCAGGTGCAGGCTCCTGGCCCGACTATCCCGGGACCGCCCGAACCGCTGACGTTCCCCGGACGAACCGCACGCATCCGATCTAGCCCGTCCTCTCCGCGGTGATATCGCGGAAGACCACGGCCACCCGGCCATGGCGGACGGGGAACCCCGTGACGTGATACCACCGGTCGAGGGCTGGATAGGGATCCTCGACCCGGATGAACGTGCGCTGCCGGCTGACCTCGAGGAAGAGGTCGAGCCACTCGCGGTACTGGGCCGGAAAGATCATGAAGGCCGTCTGGCCGATGATCAGGTGAGAGGGCAAGGAGAGCGTCTGCTCGAAGGCCGGGTTGACATCGACCAGGCGGATGTCGGCCGGTTCGCCGCGCTCGTCGACGACCATCTCGCAGATGGCGCAGGGATCGATCATGTTCTTGAAGAACGAGCGGGCATCGGCCTCGCTCTCGACGAGCGCCTCCTCGGCCCGGCGGCGCCCGGTACTATCCGTTCCGACCGAGAGGATCTCCCGGACCGTTCCGTCAGGCTTGACGATGGCCCGGTTCGTCCACCGTACCCAGACACGCTCCCCGTTCTTCCTGATATTCTCGTTCTCGTTCTCGGCGTACATGTCGGGGGTGCGAACGATGTCGCGCACCATCTCCGCCAGGTCCCGGCCGGTCGAGGACTCCGTCTCGGGGATGATGGTCCCGACCACGTTCCGGCCCAGGATCTCGTCGGAGGCGTAGCCGAAGAACCGCTGGGAAAACTCGTTCACGAACGTGATCCGGCCATCGAGGTCGAAGCGGAGGATGATGCTCCCCGCCTGCTCGACGAGCTCCCGGTATCGCTCCTCGCTCTCGCGGAGCGCCGCCTCAGCCCTCTTGCTGTCGGTCACGTCGATGATCACGCCGGCCACCCGGCCGAGGGGGCTCCGCTCATCCGTCAGCTCCCGCGCCATGAGCCGGATCCACGCGACCTCTCCCGACGGTAGAACCACCCGGAACTCGAGGTCCATCGGTTCGCCCGCGGCAAGCGCAGCCCTGCGCCTGGCCTCAACCATCGCGCGGTCATCGGGGTGGATGAGTTGTTCATAGTCCTGGTATACCGTCATCGTCGCCGCGTCCAGCCCGTATCGCTCGAAGAAGCCCGGCGCAACCGCGATGCGTTCCGTCGCCCGGTCGCGGTCCCAGATCCCGATGCCGGCGCCCATCTGCGCCAGCCGCAGACGCTCCTCGCTCTCTCGCAGTGCCCGATCGGTCTCCAGCCGCGCAGTGACATCCTGCCAGAGGACGAGAACGCTTCCGACGGCCTCCCCCTCCCGGACGGGGGAGACCGTCGCCAGGATCTCGAGGCGTCGGCCGTCGGTGAGGGTGACGGCGAACGGGAGACCGGCGACCACCTCGCCCGCAAGCGCCCGCGAGAGAGTCGAACCGACGTCCCAGACGGGCGCGCCGTCCGGCGAGCGGACATCGAAGATGCCGGTCAGGTCTTCAGCCGAGAGACCAACCAGATCCCGGGTCGAGTGCGCCTCGGCGAGCTCGTTCGCGGCGATGATCCGGCCCACGGGGTCGATCAGGACGGCGGGTTGCCGGATGGCGTCGAGGGGTACTGACGGCGTTGCCATGGATCCTTCGTCACGGGCTGTCTTTCTCGCACTCCGCATCGCAAGATGATAATTCCTTGCATTGTATTCACGCTGGAATTTGACCGGCGGCCTACCAGTTGGGGCACCCTCGAAGCATCCGGACCGCGGTCGGGCACGGCACGATCCCGTATCGTCGGGGGTCCGTCAGCGCGGTTCCCGTGAATGGATCCGACGGTGCCGGGCCGGGCTGTACGTCGCACCATTCGCGACCCCGGGGCCGTGACCGGGTCGATAGGTTTAACTGTAAATCGGGCGCACATTGTAGGGCAACAGGCCCGCCTTAACTCAGCCTGGTAGAGTGCGCGGCTGTAGTATGATTCACCGACTCAGGTGATCGCGCGGCTACCGCGATGTCCCCGGTTCGACTCCGGGAGGCGGGATCTGCGGCAAACCCTTCAACGAGCCCAGGTAGTGTAGTGGCCTATCATGATGCCCTGTCACGGCATCGACTCGGATTCGAATTCCGACCTGGGCGTGCCGGCGGCGAGCACGCCGCCCATACCTGTTCTTGAACGCCCTTCCTCGAGTGTCGGTCACATCCTGATGGTCGTACGTCGAGGTGCGACCTGCGGTCGAGACACCGTGATCGTGTTCCGGGCGAGTGCGGCGAAATCGTCTTTTCACCGGGAGTCCACTGTCCTGCTGCGATGGGATTCTTCGACGAGGTCTACCAGAGCTGTCCACCGTGGGATATCGGCCGTGCGCAACGTGAATTCGCCATCCTCGAGACGTCGGGTGATATTGTCGGCGACGTGCTCGACGTCGGGTGCGGGACTGGTGAGAACGCCCTCTACCTCGCCGAATGTGGCCACGAGGTCTGGGGTGTGGATGCAGCGACGCGGGCGATAGAGATGGCGCGGGAGAAAGCACGAAACCGGCGGATCACCGTAACGTTCGTGGTCGGGGACGCGCTTGATCTTGGCGCCCTCGACCGAACCTTTGATACGGTTGTCGACTCCGGGTTCTTTCATACCCTTGCCGATTCCGACCGTCCCCGGTTTGCTCAAACCCTCTCGACAGTGCTTCCCCCGGGCGGGACCTACATCATGCTCGCCTTCAGTGACCTCGTTCCCGGAGAGTTCGAGCTCCCCCGACGGGTCGCGCAGGTGGAGATCCGGGCCACCTTCTCCAGGGGGTGGCGGGTCGAGTGCATCCGTCCTGCAATCTTCGAGCACCATCTCCAGCCAGAGGGCTCGCCGGCATGGCTCTCGCGGATTACGAGGACCTGAGCTTGGGCCATGCTCGCCCCGGGGTGACGGATATCGCTGGAAACACACCGAAAGCCAATCAACCCACAAATTTCCGCTGGATTTTCCTATCCTTCGCGAGAGGGGCGAGGATACGGAGACGACTCAACTCTCGAACGACCACGATTGTTGCCTTACGGCACTGGAGGAAGAACCGATGATCACAATTGTTGCATCTGGAAAGGTCGCGCCCGGCAGGGCGGACGAGCTCGAGAGACGTGCCCGCGACCCTGTGCAGGCCTCCCGCGACGAGGAGGGGAATGTCTCGTACGACATCTACATGGACCTCGCGAATCCGGCGAAGTTCGCGTTTCTCGAGGTCTGGAAGGACCGAGCTGCAATCGGCCAGCATAATGCTACCTCTCACTTCCAGACGTTCGTAGCCGCAACGGGGCCGCTGTTCGCCGCTCCGCTCGATATCGCGCTCTACCGAAGGCTCACCTGAGGAGTTGAGCGTCTGCTCATCTCTCTCGACGGAGGCTATCGCCACCAGATACCGGGGGGCGGCGGGGATGATCCTTCTGGAGCGCCGCTGCCCTCTCCCGGGTATGCCACGGAACCTTCAGATATCGGTCACGCGGCGAGCTCCTCCGGAGCCATCGCCGCGGACCTGGCGAGCGAGGTCGGCATGCTGCTCCATGAGGGATGCGAGGTCCAAAATCCCCGTGAGATCCACGACGCCGATGGCCGCAATGGCCTGGCCCGTCGAGTCTCGCACCGGCACGACTGCAACGGGTGTGCCCCGGTAGGTTCCTGTCGAAGGGGTGACCCGCCGCGTCTCGTTCGCTGTCAGCACCTCCTCGAGTACAGGCCCCGTGTAGTCGTCATCGACGACCCGTCCGTTCTCGATCCTGATCCCCCGGTGGTCACGTGAGCGGGCGGTCACGGGGAGCTGGTAGAGGAGCTCGTGGAGCGCCAGCATGACCGGCCGCAACGCCCTGGCGTCGGCAGTGGCTGATATCTCGTATGTTTCCATGGGCATACCCTGTGGCATGGATCATCGATGGGCCGATGATAAATGGTTTGTGTTCGGCGTATCGGGGATTCTGGTGTTCACACTTTCACGCCGCGATCGCTTCCCTCATCGGGGGACGCCCCGACTGTACACTATGGAGGAGCGGCCCATCGAAGACTTCCTCAGCATCTATCCCAAGCAGAGCACCCGGCGCACCTATGCCGTGTCCCTGCGCGCGTTCCTTGATTCAGTCTACGGGCCCCAGCGCGCGGGCGAGTTCGTAACCCCGGCGGAGCTCGAGATCTACGAAGCCCTTGCCGCCGATTATCTCTCAGCCGACAGGAATTACGCAACCGATATCATCCGCGCCATCGGGCGGAGCGAGGTCGCCCCGAAGACGATCCGGTACCGGGTCGCGACCGTCGTCGAGTTCCTGGCTCATCACGGCCGCGGCCTCTCGGCAGACGACCGTCGTCGAGTCCGGGGGAAGATCCCCCGCGGCGGGACCGTTTCGAAGCGCGGCGACGTCGACGCCACGATGATCCGGGCCATCGTCGGCCACCTCGAAGAACATGGCCGCACCCTCGTCCTCGTCCTGGCGTCCAGCGGAATGCGGATCGGCGAGGCGGTTAAAATCCGGCTCGGTGACCTCAACCTCGACGCCGTGCCTGCCGTGATCGAGATCCGGCCGGAGTTCTCGAAGAACAACACCGGCCGGGTCACGTTCATGTCCAGCGAAGCTGTCGACGAGGTCCGCAGCTGGCTCGAGGTACGCGGCGACTACCTCACGGCCGCGTGCGAACGAGCGTCCGGCTGTGTCGCTCCGAAGCGGCTCGACGGCCCGCGGCTCTTCCCGTTCAGCATCAGCAACGCCGAGCATATGTGGGCGCGGGGGCTGGGCGAATGCGGGCTCGATGAGCGCGACGAGCGCACGGGCCGGCTGATCCGGCCGCTTCACTCCCTCCGGGCGTTCTTCTCGTCACAGCTGGAGCTCGGTTGCCCGGAGCCCGTGGTCCAGGAGTTGATCGGTCACGAGGGCTACCTGACAAGCGCCTACCGGCGGTATTCCCGGCAAGCAACTCGCCGATGCCTACCTCGCCGCCGAGCATCACGTTACGGTCCTGGTGCCGGCTGAATACAAGGCGCTCAAGAGCCAGGTCGGCGAACGGCTCCAGGCGCACTCGGAGATCCTGGAATCGGTCGTCCTGGAGAATGTGCAGTTGAAGGGCCGGCTGCAGCAGATCGAACAGCAGAACGCGACGATCCTGGAGGCGGCGGAGGTGTTGAAGGAGATCAGCGAGCATCCCCGGCTCCGGCAGGCGCTCAGAGAATCGGCGCTCGAACGAGAGTGAGACCTGAAAACGATAATGGACGGGCGGGAGTGGCCCCGCCCGAACGACCCTGAGCTGATGACGGCCGGCGGGCCGCTC
>CAZCUJ010000039.1:0-19256 GCA_964501565.1 uncultured Methanospirillum sp. | reverse complement strand
TACCATCGCACGAACATCCTGCTCGGAGGTTTCGTGCTGCTCTCGACGTCGCTCGGGGAGAGACGCGACTGGTCGCGTCCCGGGACAGCGACACGGGAGAACGAGGGGTTACCGTTGCCACGCGTCGTGCCCGCCATTCCGCCGATCGTGTAACGCCTGGTCCCGAAGCGGTTGTTCGGGTCCGTCGTGATACCCGTCGTGGGCTCGGGGGTCGCAGTCGTCGTGATCACGGGCGGTGTCACGATCACGGGCGGCTCGGGCGTGGGAACCGGGGTCGGTACCGGGGTTATCACCGGGGTCGGCGTGGGAATCGGTGTCGGCGCGCGAAGGTACGGGGTGATAGCGTCGTACCAGTTCTTCGCGATCTTCTTCTCGCCGGACTCGTCGGGATGTACATATCCCGGGGGCTGGTTATCCTCGACACCGTCGTAACCGTAGAACTGGTCCACGAGGATCACTGGCGACTCGGGGGTCGTCGTCCGGTCCGCGATGAAAAGGATCTCCTGGTTGAGGTCGATCAGCGGCTGACGGTAGTATGTGGCCGGGGGGATCGTCGATAAAAAGATCATGGCCCTCGGGTTCTTCTGCCGCAGCACGGTGATGATCTTCTCGATATTGACGACCGTCTCGTTCGTCGGAACGCTCCGCAATACGTCGTTCGTGCCCACCATCAGGAGCACCATGTCGAAATCGTAGCCCTGGATCCACTCTGCGAGGTAACCCGGTTCCCACGTGTCGTCGGGGAGACCATGGAGGAGATAGTCGGTCGTAAACCCTCCGTGTCCCTCGTTGTCCTGATCGAAACTGACATCGGTGAAGTTCGGCTTGTTCCAGGAGCCGACGAAGTCGATGTCGAAGCCATTGTGGACGAGGTCGTTCCAGAGCCAGTAGCGATAAGTTGGGTGCTCGGCCTCCTCAGGTGTCTGGGTGCTCCCCTTCGTGATCGAGTCGCCCAGCGGCATGATCTTGACCGTACCGGATGCCGCGGGGACTCCCAAGGCGCATATGACCAGGAGCGCGATACAACACAGAATGCCCAGATGCGAATATCTCATATTACTCCCCGTAGGATCGTCAGATTGACGATATATACAATTTCTGCCAGCCCATTGTTAAGCATACCGCATTCTATCGACGGCCTAGGACGGTATTTATAAGGTAAGCGGAAAGATGAAGGTGCATGCCCTGGGGATTCCGCGGCTGGCGCCGGATCGCCGATATCATGGTCAAGTATGGCTTTGGTATCCTGATCGACGAACTGGCCCCGGCGCGAGTCCGGGTCGGCATGCAACGGCGGACCAGAGTCCATGGCCCGGTCTACACACGGATCCGGCTCGCTCTCGAGGAGCTGGGGCCGACGTATGTGAAGTTCGGCCAGGTCATGAGTGCGCGCAGGGATCTGCTCCCCCCGGCACTGATCGAGGAGCTCAAACGCCTCCAGGACGACGTCACCCCCGTCCCATTCTCCCAGGTGCTGCCGTATGTCATCGAGCAGTGTCCCACCCTTTCGACCTGTCTGCAATCCATCGACCCCGAGCCTCTCGCAGCCGCCTCGATCGCGCAGGTGCACGGGGCTGTCCTCGCCGATGGATCGAGAGTTGTACTGAAGATCCAGCGGCCGGGGATCGCAGAGACCATCGACGAAGACCTTATCATCCTGGAGCAACTCGCCCGCCAGGTTGAGAAGCGGTTCCCGGACCTCGCCGTGTACAACCCGACGGGGCTGGTCCGCGAGTTCGCGGAGCAGCTCCGGCGGGAGCTCGACTTCGTCCGCGACGGCCAGAACGCGGACCGTCTCCGGGAGAACCTGCGCGACATCGAGGGGGTCCGTGTCCCGAGGGTCGACTGGCACTTCTCCGGGCCCCGCATCCTGGTCATGGAGCGGATCGATGGCGTCCGAGCCGACGACAGGGAGGCGATTCGTCGTATGGGCGTCGCCGGCCGGGAGGTGGCCGAGCATGGCCTCGCGGCCTACGTCCGACAGATCTTCGAGGACGGGTTCTTTCATGGCGATCCACACCCGGGGAACCTGCGCGTTACGCCGGCTGGCGAGCTCGTCTTTCTCGATTTCGGGATCATGGGTGTCCTCCGACCGGAGAAACGACGCGCGTTCGTGGGGCTCCTGACCGGGTTCGTGGATCGGGACGTCGACGAGATCGTCTACTCGTTGCACACGCTCGGGATCGAGATCCCGCCAGACCGCGCCGAGATCCTCAAGGATGAGCTCTACATGCTCGTGACTGAATACCGGGACCTCTCGGTGCGGCAGTTTGACCTGGGAAACCTGCTCGGGGACGGAACGGACCTGTTGCGATCGATGGGAATCCAGCTTCCCTCCTCTCTGATGCGCATGGTCGTGGTCCTGATGATGGTGATCGACCTCGGACGGGCACTCGACCCCGGTTTCCGGTTCACCGAGCGGGTCGAGCCGTACCTCAGGGACGCGGTTCGGCGTGATCTCTTCTCCACCGAGCGAGCGGTTGCGGCGGCCCGCGACCTCCACGACGCGACAGCGGAGACGATCGCCCTGCCAGGGGCCATCGCGACCGTGGCGCGGCGTTTCGGCCAGGGCCCGGTCGAGATCGATCTGGTCAACGACGACTTCAGGCGAATCGAGGTGATGCTCGACCAGGTGGGGGACAAGATCCTTATCGGCATGGTGGTCGCCGCGATCGTGGTGGGATCGTCCCTCGTGCTCGATAGCGCACCGGTTCCGCTCCCCTTCATAACGCTCATCGCTGCGTTCGCGTACCTGGGCGCCGTAGTCGTGGGATTCGTGACCATCTACCACGTCCTCCGCAGCCGGCCCTGATACGTCAGTTTGAATGGCTCGACGCACCATTCATATACGGATGCCGAACCTGAACGTGGCGGTCCTGGCGCCGGCCGGGTACGCGAAGGACATGGGAAAAGCGGGGACCGCGAGCGATATCACGCTGTATAATCTCAAGAAGGGCGAGGTAACGGTCACGTTCATCGAGCCCACGCGCTACCCCGAACGGCTCGCCGCGCTCTTCTACGCCGTCTCCCCGGCCGACTCGGCCGTGCTGGTCGTCGAGGAGGTCTCGGCCCAGTTCGGCGAGCAGGTGCTGATGCTCGATTGCATGGGGATCAGCGAGGGGTACCTCGTCCTGCGCAACTACCTGACGCCCGAGGAGATCGCGCCGCTCATCCGCGGGACCGTGGTGGAGGCCTACGCCCTCCGCGAGGACGATCCCATCGCGCTCAGGGACGAGCTCCTCCAGCGATCGTCAGCGCGCAGCGAGGAGACGGCAGCGACCACGGGCACGGTTCCGGTCGACCATGCCTTCCCGGTCAAGGGGATCGGGACGGTGGTACTCGGAGACGTCGTCCGCGGCGCCGTTCGCCGACACGATTCCCTCCGCCTCCTGCCAGGCGGAAGAACGATCCAGCTCAGGTCGATCCAGCGGCACGACGACGACGCGCCTGCAGCGTTCGCCGGAGACCGTGTCGGGCTCGCGCTCAAAGGGATCGAGGCGGACGATATCGCTCGGGGCGACGTGCTCACGACCGAGGAGGACCTCGTCGCGTCCGCGCACCTCTCGGGACGGGCGGAGATCGTCAAGTACTGGCCCGCACCGCTCCGGGAGGGGATGGTCCTCCAGGTCGGCCACTGGATGCAGTTCCTGCCCGCCCGCCTGATCAGCATCGGAGTCGATGGGAACTGGCGCCGCCCCCAGCTCCGCCTCGAGCTCGAGCGCCCCCTGGTCTACCCGCCGGACGATCGCGTCCTGCTCTGCTGGCTCGATGGCGGCCGGCTCCGCGTGATCGGCACCCTCGTGCTCGATTGAAACGGTCAGAGTTCGTCGAGAAAGAGATGATGAAGCCGGAGATCGTGCCCGAGCTCGGGGTGAAATGAGAGCGCGAGATGCCGACCCTGCCGAACGGCGACGGCGCCTCCGTCGAGCGTGGCAAGCGCGGTTGCGCCCCGCCCGACGCGCGTTGCGATGGGCGCGCGGATGAATACGGCGTGAAATGGAGTATCGAGTCCGGTCACCGCAAGATCACGCTCGAAGGACTCGCGCTGCCGGCCGAAAGCATTTCGGGTGACCGTCATCTCGACCAGGCCGAGCGGCTGGACTCGTGGGTCGTCGACCTCGCTCGCCGCCAGCACCATGCCCGCGCAGGTCGCAAACACGCCGCCGTCGAACTCGAGGAGAGGGCGGCGCATCCGGTTCTTCTCGATCAGCCGGGAGATGGTCGTCGACTCGCCGCCCGGAACGGCGAGGCCGTCAAGGCCCTCGAGGTGGGCGGCCTGCCGGACGAGGACCACCGGCGCGTGGTTGCCCGGCCGCTCGCCGAGGGCCGCCTCAAAGGAGGAGACGTGCTCGCTCACATCGCCCTGGAGGGCGAGCACACCGATCCGGAGCCCGTGTTCACCGTCCACGGAACCGGAGCACCTCGCTCTCGGGCAGGGTGTGAACGTCGAGGCCGCGCATGGCGGAACCGAGCCCCTTCGAGATCTCGGCGAGTCGGGCCGGGTCATCGTGGTGGTCGACGGCCTCGACGATCGCCCTCGCCATCCGCTCTGGCTGTTCGGAGAGGAAGATCCCCGAGCCGACGAAGACTCCATCGGCGCCGAGCTGCATCATCAAAGCCGCGTCAGCGGGCGTCGCGATGCCGCCTGCCGAGAAGTTGACGACGGGGAGCCGACCCATTCGCGCGCACTCGTCGACGAGCGCCGCCGGGGCCTCGATGACCCGCGCGCGCTCGGCGCGCTCCTGAGCATCCATCCCCGAGAGCTGTCGAATCTCGCCCATGATCGCCCGCATGTGCCGGACGGCCTCGACCACGTTGCCCGTGCCGGCCTCGCCCTTGGTGCGGACCATCGCGGCGCCCTCGTTGATCCGGCGAAGAGCCTCGCCGAGGTTCCGGGCACCGCAGACGAACGGCACGGTGAAGAGGGTCTTGTCGATGTGGTACTCCTCGTCGGCCGGTGTCAGCACCTCGGACTCGTCGATCATGTCCACGCCGAGCGCCTCGAGGATCTTCGCTTCGACGGTGTGACCGATCCGGACCTTTCCCATCACCGGGATCGAGACCGCGTCGATAATCTCGGCGACCCGCTGGGGATCCGCCATCCGGGCCACGCCCCCGGCCTTCCGGATCTCGGCCGGTACCCGCTCGAGAGCCATGACAGCGACGGCGCCGGCCTCCTCGGCGATACGGGCCTGGTCGGCGTTGACCACGTCCATGATCACGCCACCCTTCTGCATCGAGGCGAAACCGCGCTTGACCAGCTCGGTCCCGAACCTCAGCTCCTCGAGTTTCATGTCCGCTACATATTGGCGAGAGCGGTCCATAAAAATAGTGCACCGAACACGAGAAGCGCCGTTCCAATCGAGGCGACCCGCACGGCCCGAATAATGGCCGGACCAGCCACTGCAAGTGAGCGTTCCGCTGTGCCGATGGCGTAGACCCCGGGCTTCTCGAACGCGACGCCGACGCCCCCGGCGATCAGCGCCATCGGGATACCGCCGTTCCATCCCGGGCGCTTTCGGCGATCGCGCCGAAGACAGTCCCATGCCTCGCGGCCCCTGCCGTTCAGGGCGAAATACACGAGGAGCACCACGCCGGTGATGCGCGCCGGGACGAACGTCAGAATATCGTCGGCCCGGGCCGACGCCCAGCCAATTCTCTCCCGCTCGTCGCGGTACCCGAGCATCGCATCCATGGTGTTCACGGCCCGGTACACGGCGGCGCCCCCGAGGCCGAAGGCGGCATAGAAGAGCAGCGGGGCCGTGACCGAGTCGACCAGGTTCTCGGCGACCGACTCGTATGCCGCCGAACGGACGTGCTCCGCGTCGAGGGCGCCCGTGTCCCGGGAGACGAGCAGTCCCGCCGCCTCGCGGCCCGAGACGAGGTCGCGGTCAAGGGCGCGTTCGACCGACTCCGCGTGCTCCTCGAGAGCCCGCCAGGCAAGGCAGGACTTGAGGAGGAACGGGCCCAGGACGAGCAGCGCGAGCGGGGGGGCGATGACTGCTACGGCGAGATATGGGGCCGCGAAGAGAGCCGTCGTTCCCGCGAGCCCTGCGATGCCGACAGCCCGATGCCAGGAAGGTGGCCAGCGGGAGGTCCGCCCCCAGAGACCGATCAGCCGCCCGAGCATCGAGACCGGGTGGTATGGCGACTGCGGATCGCCCACCACCCGGTCGACGATGAGCGCCAGCAGGAGGACGGCAGCGGTTACGACCGCTGGGTCAGCCATCCGAGGAGGATCCCCGCGAGGAGCAGGAGGAACGCGGCGAAGTTCACCACGTCCAGTCGAGTGAGCCACCAGACCAGGTACAGGACGATGCCAGCGGCCGCGAAGAGGAGGACGGCCGGCGGATAGGTTCGCGGCGCTGGCGCGAGGGCCGGGTACCGCGGGCGGGGTGTCGGCTCGAGGGGTCGTGGCGGCTCGCAGAGTACCATCACCCGTAACGAGGCCCTGACCGTGCCGTACCCCGTGATCACGGTCAGGTCGAAGGTGCCGGGAGACGCGTCATCCCGGAGTGGGATATCGAAGACGGTCTCCTCGCGAACATAGACGTTCTGGTGATCGAAGTCGGTGAAGGGCCTGGCGTTCGTCGAGGAGAGCGTCAGGTGGATCGGCGCCCCGTGATTGATCAGCTTCAGGCGAAGAAGGGACCCGGGCTGCACCTCGACCGGGTCCGTGGGCATCTCGACGCTGTTGATACCTGCGCGGTTCAGATGTATCTCGACCACGGCGCGATCACTCTCCGGCCTGGCCTACGTTGCCGGGCGGGAGGAGGTTGGGGATCCCGTCCTCGATGGGGTAGTCGACAGTGCAGGCCTCGCAGCACAACCTCCCTTCGAGCACGTCGCCGTCCTCGTCCTCGGTTGTCACCACGAGAACGAGATCGCCACGGCAGACCGGGCAGCAGAGGATCTCCTGCAGGTTTCGCCTCATGGCAGACCCGTCAGTCGCCGTACTCGGCGCGGAGGTCGATGATCTGCGAGAGCTCGGGCCCGGTCGAGATCAGGGTGACAGGGCGACCGATGTCATCCTCGGCACACCGGATGAACTCCCGGGCCTTGGGAGTCAGGCTGCTCCATTCTGTCACGCCGAAGCAATCGTGGTCGACCTTGTCGATCCCGGTTATCGCGGCCTGTGTACAGCCGTTGATCATGGCCGAGTACCGGGCCATCTTCCCATCCCAGCACCCGATGCGCCGCTCACGGTGTGTGACCGTCCCGAACTCCTGGATGCCGAGTGCATTCGACTCGTCGTGGCTCATCTCGGTCGAGAAGGGGCCCTCGCCAACTCGTGTCGGGTAGGCCTTGAAGACCACGACGACATCGTCGATCGAGGTCGGACCGACCCCGATGTCCGAGGCGATCTGCGAGGCAGAGGTATCCTTGCTGGTCACGAACGGGTATGTCCCGTAGTAGAGGGAGATCCCGAAGCCCTGTGTCCCTTCGAGCAGGACTGACGAGCCCGCGTCGATCTCCGCATTCACGGCCTCGGGGACGTCGAGCAAATAGCGTCCGAGCTCCGGAACATCCCGTGCGAGTCGGCCGGTCCGCATCACCCGGTCCGCGTTCGCGGGGCCACAACCGGTGCCGGTGGATCCGATCTTCTCCCGAAGGTGATCGGACTTACGGTCGCGCGAGATATGCTCCTCGTCGATGATGCCGCACCGGATGTCGACAAAGCATCGGTCATGCGCGTTGAGCATGTCGAGCTCCCGGACCAGGACGCGCGGATCGACGAGCACCCCGGCGCCGATGCAGAGGCGCGCGTCGGGGAAGACGAAGCCAGATGGCACCATCCGGACGCCGTACTCTCGGTCACCGACCTGGACGGTATGCCCCGCGTTCGGGCCGACCCCGCCTCGCGCGATGATCGTTGGACGGTCCTGATGAGCGATATGCGCGACTATCTTCCCCTTTCCCTCGTCTCCAAAGAAACCGCCGACGATGATCGTACAGGTCATTATCCTATCATACACCATGGGGCGGTCGTGCTGATAAACGTATTTTCCAACGGAAAAAGCGCGCTGGGTCACGGTCTGGACTGGGGGGGGCGCATCGCGTGCTGGCGACACGAGAAAAGAGTTCCTGCTAGAAATAAAAGGGTTTCAGGCCGAGGCTTCCCCTTCCGGGGAGGTGAACCGGGCCTTCTTGGCTTCGCGTGCGCGGGCGAGCCGGCTTTCGCGGGCCGTAGCGTCCTCCGCAACCTTCGCTGGCCGGAGGTAGAGCTTGCCGTAGATGGTCTCGCCCTTGCGCTTCCGGTGACGCTCGCCGAGATCGCCGACGTAGAGCGACAGGACCATCGTCTCCCCGTCGACCTCCACCTCTTCGTCCCGTACGTACCTGAAGCCGGGCATCATCACGTCGACCGTGCCAAGGAGGATGATCGTCCCCTCGACCATCTGGCCGCCGAGGCGGGACTTCGCGTTCCCCTTGATCACGATCCTCCCGCCTTCGGCATGGGTGCCGACGTGAACGTCGGCATTCCCCTCGACGATGATCTCGCCGCCGTTCATGAAGTAGCCCGTGTCGGAACCGACGTTGCCCTTCACGCGGATCCGGCCGCCCTGCATCCCGCGCCAGTCGCCGCGGTAGGCCGAGCCGGTGTAGTTACCGGCGTTGCCCGTGATGATGAGCTCGCCGCCCTTCATGCCCGTCCCGGCGAATGAGTCGACGTTGCCTTTCGCGGTGAGCGTGCCTCCCGTCATCCAGGCGCCGACGTACATGTCGGCACTCCCTTCGAGCACGACCTCTCCCGCCGACATCTTCGTGCCGAGGTACTTGACCCGCGAGAGATCTCCCTTCACCACGACCCTGGTGTCGGCCGCAGTCGCGCCGGGGGCACCGGACACGTCGAAGAAATCGCCGAGGGTAAACGTCTCGTTGCCCATGTAGACCGGGAGCGCCCGAATCTCGTCGGCGCTCTTGCCTGCCAGGGCATCGGGGGTTACGGTCTCCGCCTCGAGGTAGAGGGTGGGGGCCTTCGTGAGTGTAAATGTTACCGTCTCCATCCCTGCACCTCACTGGGTCGCGTCGACCTCGATCGCGTACGGGTTCGGGATGTAGTGGTGGCCCTGGACCTCGTAGTTGTTCAGGCTGACGCTGTAGTACTTGAGGAACTTCTCCTCGACATCGCGCAGTACCTGGGGGTTCTCGTTGACCTTCGCGTCGACCCAGAGCGTGCGCTTGTTGCCGTTGTTGATCACCGTGCCGTTTTCCACGACCGGAATGCCCGTCTTGATGACGAGGGTCGCGGCGCTGAAGGCCTGCTCGATCTGGTCGGGCGTGAACGGTGCCTCAGGGTTGATGTCGTAGACGACCACGTCCGCGTCCATGCCGGGCGCGAGCCCGCCGTAGACGTCCTTGAGGCCGAGTGCCTTCGCCGGCCCGGCGCGGGTCATCTGCGCGATATCGTAGAACGTGAGCTCGCGGTCGATGCCGTGGAGATGCGTGGCCGAGATCACCTTGTCTGCGTGCTTGAAGGTGGTGAGCCGTTCCTCGCGGGCGTCCTTTGACATCAGCCACTTGATGATCCGTGGGTACCGCGTGAACGGACCCGCGTTCGGGTGGTCAGTCGTGATGAAGCACCGCATCGGGTCGCTGGCGAGGAGCGCGAGCTCAAGGCCGATGGCCCACTGGATCGCGCAGACCTTGATATCGGGGCTGTAGACGTACGGGACGATCCCCGCCGCTGTCTCGAGCTCGACGTCGACGTTCGCCCACTTCAGGTGGTTGAGTTCGGTCAGGTGGTGTTCGAAGGGACCGTCGGCCGTCATGGTCGTGGTCTCGTCGAGCGTGACGTTGCCCGTGTCGATCGTGAGTGTCGGGTGCGAGTTCACGTAGTCCATGATCGCGTCGGACTTCGACTCAAAGTTGCCCCAGTTATCGCCGCCGTACGAGTGGAACTGGACGTGCGTGTGGTGCATCGTCTGTTCGCGCCCGAAGCGGTTGTTCGCCGCGAAGCCCTCGTTGAGCCGGAACGTATCGAGCGTGGTCGTGTAGTTCCCCGGGTTGCCGAGGTTGTTGGCGTGGATGTGCATCGAGTGGGGGAGCCCCAGGTACTCGTTCGCCTCGATCAGACCCTTGACGATCTGCGCCGGGGTGATGTCGAAGTACGGGACCGGGTCGTTGACCGAGAGGCAGTTGAGCCCCCATCCCCACGCCTCCGTGCCGCCAGGGTTGACGACCTTGATGCCGTAGCCCTTGGAGGCACGGAGGAGCCACGCGATGTACGCAGCCGTATTCTCGAGCTCGTTGTTCTTGAGATACTCGAGCACGAACCAGTTGTTACCGAAGACAGGGAGGGCTCCCTCGTCGATGATGGGCGTGTCGCGGATCTCCTCGTGGACATGGCGGGCGTACAGCGGGGGCATCGCGGCCTCCATGGCCACGGTGTAACCCATCTGTGCGTATGCGTAGCCGGTCTTGAACGTGGTCGGGATCGAGAAACCGCCGGTCGTCCGGAGGCCGTTCGTCCCCGCCCTGGCATTGAAGAGCTTGTCCTCGGGGCGGTAGTTGCGTCCCTCGTTGACCTTCGGGCCCGCCACGTGGGCGTGGATCTCGACCGCGCCGGCCATGACAGTCTTGCCCGACGCGTCGTAGACCTTGGCAGACGAAGAGACCGAGTCGACGATCTTGCCGTCCTTTACCGCGATGTCCTTCCTGTCGCCCTTTACACCGGTAACCGGGTCGAAGACGAAGCCGTTCCTGATGAGATATTCTGCCATCTCTCAGGCCCCCTGAGCCTGGGCGGCCGTCGGAACACCGATACGTGCCTTCCCCTTGATCTCGTTGATCCGATCCCGGACGCGGGAGAGGAACTCGAGGTCGGTCAGCATGCCCTCGGGCGGCTCGACGACCTTCCGCGTCTCGATCGGGACGTTATCCATTCGATAGCAGCACCCACCGGTCTCGATAGCGTTGATCGCGACCGGGACGTGGAGTTGCGATATCTCGCTGGTGGGGTTGATATCGGGGACGATGGCGACGGATGGGAGTCTCGCGATCTCCTTGACCGAGGAGATCGGAAAGTGCGATCCCGGGTCCGATGCCACGACGAGAACCGCGTCGAGTTCGCCTCGGCGGAGCAGGTCGTTCGAGGTGGTCTCGCCGGGGTTGTACCGGGCGAACCCGCGGGAGAGATCCGTCGCGAACGGGAACCCGTATTGCCAGCCCAGGACCTGACCCGAGCCCGTGACGTTGTAGTGACCGCGCATGGCGATGATGGCGAACTTCGTATACTCGTTCAGGTCCTTCGTCACCATGATGGCGTTGTCGATGTTGTGGTTCTTGCCGAGCGACTGGGTCACGCCCATGCCGAAGAAGATCACGCCGAACCGCCCGTTCTTCATGATCTCGGCGGCCTCGTAGATCCGCTCCTTCGGAATCCCGGCGACCGTGTCGGGCAGTTCCTCGCCGCGTATCGCGACGCGGAGGGCCGAAAGGAGCTCGTAATCGCGCCCCTGCTCGAGCTGAAGCCCGACGTCCGCCATCTTCATGGTGTCCGTGTTGCGCGGGTCGACCACGATCATCTTGCGGCCCTTGTGGCCCTTGCCCGTGAAGAAACCGCGCGGGAAGATCGAGTACTTCGAGAGGTGGCGCGGGTGGGCGTGCGCGGGGTTGCATCCCCAGAAGATGACCACGTCGGCACGGTTCTTGATCTCACCAAGCGTGCAGCTCGGTATGCCGACGTCCTGGATCGCTATCAGCGAGGGGCCATGGCAGACGGTGGCGGTGTTGTCCACGATCCCACCGACTCTCTCGGCGATCTCGTGCCCGACCGACTGGGCTTCGCAGTTGGCGTTGGACCACCCGTACATCAGGGGCTTCTTGGCCTTCGCGAGCATCTGGGCAGTATACTCGACCGCCTCGTCGTAGGTGACCTCCTTGTAGGACCCGTCCTCCTGCCGCATTCGGGGGCGCGTGACGCGATCCGACGATGCCGAGTGGAGGAACTTCTGGGAACCGATCGCGCAGGCGTTGAAGACCTCGAGGACCTTCGTTCCGTCATCGGAGATCGTGACCTCGAGGTCGTCGCAGAGCGCCCCGCAGAACGGGCAGGATACATCGGTAACTGTTTTCGCCATTGCTTACTCCTTGACGAGCTTCTGCACGAGCTGGATGGAGCCCAGTACAGGTTCGCTTGCTGCCGAACTAACTTGTATCGGCGTCCCCTTAAAGGTTGGCATGCCTACCCCGTAGGTATTCGGGTTGACGACGGCGTTGGCCCACGGTCCCATGGGGATGTAGGCGATCCCGGGGTGCGGCCCCTGCGTCGCCTCCACCGCCTTGACCACGACAGAGCCGTGATCGGACGTGACCCTGACGTGGGTGTTGCGATAAGCGCCGAGCCGTTTGAAGTCCACCGGGTCCATCTCGATGATCCCGCAAGCCTCGGTGTAGTCGGACTTATTCTTGCCCTTCTCCATCGCGACGCCCTGCTGGATCGACCGGCCCGTGATGAGGTTGAGGGTGATGGAGTCAGCCATCGCTCAACACCTAGACCAGTTCCTTGAGCTCGCCGTACTCCCGGTTGAAGGGGGATGGGCCGAGCTCGTGGGTCACGTTGACCACGTCCTCGATGACCTTTGCCCACTTCGCGCCCTCGGACGCGGAGACGAAGGTCATGCGCAGGCGGCGGTCGTCGAGGCCGATGTTCCGGAGCAGGCTCTTGACCAGGAACATCCTCTTCGCGGCCTTGTAGTTGCCCTCCAGGTAGTGGCAGTCACCGAAGTGGCATCCCGAGATGAGGACCGAGTCCGCACCGTCCGTGAACGCCTTCATGATGAAGAGCGGGTCGACACGGCCCGTGCACATGACGCGGATCGCGCGGACGTCGGGCGGGTACTGGATGCGGGCACCGCCGGCAAGATCGGCGCCGGCGTAGCTGCACCAGTTGCAGATGATGGCGAGAATCCGGGGCTGCCAGCCCTCGGGGTTCTCCGCCATTACTGCTCCCCTCCCAGAAGGAACGCATCGATCTGAGCGACGATCTGCGGGGTCGCGAAGTGGTTCATCCAGATCGCGCCGCCGGGGCAGAAACCGCCGCAGGTGCCGCAGCCCTTGCACTTGGCCTCGGTGACCTGCATGACCGTTCGACCGTCCTTCTCGACGAGCGAGAGGGCCTGATACGGGCAGAGGTTGACGCACATGCCGCAGCCCGCGCACTTCTCCTCGATGCACTGGGCGTAATAGGGTTCGAGTTCGACCTCGCCACGGTGGATCGGGATCGACGCTGCCGATGCCGCGCCCTCAGCCTGGGCGACCGTGTCGGGAATGTCCTTCGGGCCCTGGCATACGCCCGCGACGAAGACACCGGCGGTCGTGGTGCCGCAGGGGTTCAGCTTGGGGTGGGCTTCGAGGAGCCAGCCGTCGGTCGAGCACGAGACACCGAAGAGCTTGCGCGTCTTGTTGGTCATCTCCGTCGGCTGCACGGCCGCAGCCAGCACGACCATGTCGACCTCGACCTCCATCGGGCGGCCGAGCAGCGTGTCCTCGGCATAGACCTTGAGGTTCTTGGTGACGGGGTCCTCCTGGATGTTCGAGACGCGACCGCGGATGAACTTCGCGCCCTCGTCCTGGATCCGGTAATAGAACTCCTCGTACGCCTTGCCGAAGGAGCGAATGTCCATGTAGAAGATATACGGCACAACGCCGGGAATCTTCTCGATGATCTGGTGGGCGTGCTTGAGCGAGTACATGCAGCAGAACCGGCTGCAGTACGGCTTGCCCACGCCGGTCGAGTCACGCGAGCCCGCACAGAGCACGAACGCGACCCGCATCGGAGTCTGGCCATCAGAGGGACGCACGAGGTGACCGCCGGTCGGGCCAGAGGCGCAGATCAGGCGCTCGAACTCGAGCGACGAGATCACGTTGTCGTAGCGCTTGTACCCCCACTCCTCCTTGGTCTCGATCGGGAAGATCTCGTACCCGGTCGCGAGGATAACGGTGCCGACCTTGACCTTGACGAGCTCGTCCTGCATCTCGAGTTCGATGGCCTTCTTCTCGCCGCAGGCCTCGACGCAGAGACCGCACTTGACGCACGAGTCCCAATCGATGGTGTAGAGCAGCGGCACGACCTGTGGGTGGTAGATGTAGATCGCCTTGCGGGGCGCCATCCCCATCTCGAACTCGTTCGGCTTGGTGACGGGGCAGACGGGAGCGCAGTCGCCGCAGCCCGTGCAGCCGCCGCCGACGATGCCCTTCGCCTCCGCTTCGGCCGGCGAGAGAACGCCGGTCGCCTTGCGGCGGATCGTGACGTCGAAGTTGCCGATGTATCCCTCGACCTCCTCGACCTCGGAGTTGACCATCAGGACGATGTTCTCCGCGCGGCCCACGTCGACCATCTTCGGCGTCAGGATGCACTGCGAGCAGTCCAGGGTCGGGAAGGTCTTGTCGAGCTGCGACATGCGGCCGCCGATTGTCGGGGCTTTCTCGATGAGATAGGTCTTGATCCCGGCGTTCGCGAGGTCGAGCGCGGCCTGCATGCCGGCGACGCCCGCGCCAACGACCATGGCCGCGTGCTCGACGGGAACGGACTTCGGGTAGAGGTCCTCCAGGAGCGATGCCTTCGCGACCGCGATCCGGATCGCGTCCTTCGCCTTCTGTGTCGCGCCCTCCTGGTCGTGCATGTGCACCCACGAGTTCTGCTCGCGGATGTTGGCCATCTCGAAGCGGAAGGGGTTGAGGCCCGCGTCCTTGGTGGCCGCACGGAAGGTCGGTTCGTGCAGGCGCGGCGAGCAGGCAGCCACCACGACGCCGGTCAGGTCGTTGTCCTTGACCGCGTCCTGGATCGTGACCTGCCCGGGCATCGAGCACTGGTACTTGTAGTCGTTGACGTACGCGACGTTCGGCAGGGTCTTTGCGTACTCCTTCACCTTCTCGATATCGATCGATCCGGCGATGTTGGTGCCGCAGTGACAGACAAAGACCCCGATTCGCGGCGCCTTGGGCTTCTCAGACGTTGATGGTGAAACAGCTTCTGCCATGATTCTTACTCCCTCACAGCACCTTCTTCAGGAAGGGTTCCGTGCTGATCGCGTGGAGGTCGAGGCCCAGCTCCGACGGGCTCATGCCCTGGGCGAGCCCGAGCAGCTCGTTGTAGTGGAAGACCGGCAGGTCGTACTTGATGCCGAACTTCTCCTCGATCTCGATCTGGCCGCGGTCGAACTGAAGCTGGCAGAACGGACAGACCTCGGTCACGGCGTCCGCGCCTGCCTCGATCATGTTCTGGATCTTCTCGTTCGTGATGTCGAGCGAATGGACCAGGTCGTAGCCACGCACGCCGCCGCCCGCACCGCAGCACTGCATCTTGTTCCGGTACTCGACGGCCTCAGCACCGAGGGCCTCGACGAGCTCCTCGATCCATCGCGGGGCCTCGGTCGATCCCATGTGGCGCTCCTTCTTCGGCTTCATCAGGTGGCAGCCGTAGTGGACCGCGATCTTGGTGCCCTTGAGCGGGACCTTGACCGACTCCCGGACCTTGTCGACGCCGACGATATTGTCATCGTACAGGAGTTCGGCAAGGTGCCAGACGTCGATCGTGCCCTTGAACTCCATGTCGATCTCCTTGAGAACCTCGTTGACGCCGTCACGGAGCTCCTTGTTGTGCTTGAGCTTGTGGTTGACCTCGTAGATCGACTTGTAGCAGCCATTGCAGATGAGGGCGATATCGAGCCCCTTCTGCTCGGCGAGCACGATATTTCGGGCCGCCATCGCGTACCATACGTTCAGGTCGATAGAGCCGAACGCGCCCGGCGCGGGACAGCAGCTGGCGCCTTCGAGCGGCTGGAGATCGATTCCAAGACGCTTGCTCGTGATGATAGACGCCGACTCGCTGCCGGGGTACCGGTTCGGGGCAATGCACCCGAGGAAAAATGCGTATTTGTGCTCGGTCATCCTTCTCTCTCCTTGACGATGCGGTCCGCATTCTCTTTGAGCTTGTAATGGTCGATGATCTTCTGTATCCCCTTGACATACTCGGGGTACATGTGCGTCGTCGGCGGGTCACGCGACAGGCCGAGCTTCTCGCGGGCCATGCGGTTCGCGTCGTTATTGGGAACCCCGTGGCCGGACGAGTAGATCGCCTGCACGGTCTTGAGGAAGTTGACCGGGATGATGTCGCGCTTGAACGCGAGGTTCCGCATGGCCATGATCACGTCGGTCGGCGCGAGATCGCGGGGGCATCGGTCCGTGCAGGAGTAGCAGGTCGTGCAGAGCCAGAGATCGGGGTCCGTCAGGGCCTCCTCCTCGAGCCCGAGCACGCCGCGGCGCATGAACTCGCGGATGCGGTAGGTCGAGCGCGGTGCCGAGGGGCAACCGCCCGTGCAGGTCCCGCACTGGAAGCACATGTGGGCCATCGAGTCCGCGAGTTTCTCGACATCCTTGGTGAATTCAGGGTTTGACTGGTCGCGACGGTAGTACCGGTCGCGGAGTTTCTCGTTCAGTTTGGGGTCGGGGTAGTTCTTTGTCGCCATGGTACACCCACTCTAGGCTGCTCCGGCCTCGCCGACAGTCTTCAGCTCGGTGTCGCCGGGCTTGGTCTCCTTGACCTTGCTCGTCCGCGGGGTGCAGAGTTTCTCAAGGATCTTCTTGTAGAGATCAGTCTCCTTGCCCTTCATGTGGAACGCGGTCCGCTTCAGGACGATCGCGTCCTCGGACGGGCATGCGACCACGCAGGCGCCGCACTTGATGCAGAGGTCCTTGTTGATCGCGACGTTCGCCTCCTGCTCGCCGGCCAGCTCGGAGGCGGGCTTCGGCTCGGGCGCGTAGAGAGCGCGGGTGGGGCAGATCTCGATGCAGGTCGAACAGCCGCCGGGGCACTTCTCGGGGTAGACCTCGATCTCGCCCTCGATCAGCTTGTCCATCGTGATCGCCTCCTCGGGGCAGGCGACCTCGCACCAGGTACAGGTGATGCAGTTCTCGGGCATGATCTCGACCGTGCCCTCGAGCTTCTTGTCCTGGACCGTCCGCTCGACCGTGATCGCCTCCTCGGGGCAGAGGTCGACGCAGACCTTGCACGCATCGCAGTCCCGCTCCTCCAAGCGGATGACCTCGCCCTCGAGCTTGGTCGATGCGCCGCTGAGCGGCTCGCGCCTGATCTCGATGTCCTTACAGACGACGGCGCAGATTCCGCAGAGGTTGCACTTCTCGGTATCGACCGTGAAGGTCGTCGTGGCCTTCAGCGCCTCCTGGCGCTGGGTGCCCACCTCGGACTCACCCTCGTACTCGGTGACGTTCCGGTCGATTGCGTCCTCCGGGCAGACGTCCGAACAGATCGTGCACTTCGAACACTTCTCATCGTCGATCTTCGCGTTCCGGTCGTACTGGGGGAAGCCCTCCTGCTCGACGATCGGCAGGCGCTCCTCGCCGTCGACCCTGAGGCTCAGGGCCGAGAACGGACAGAGACAGACGCAGACGCCACAGTACGAGCACGTCTCCTCGTCCACGTTGATAGCAGGCTCGTCGATCGCGCCACGCTTTGCCGCGCCCACGAGCCCGAACGTGATAGCCTCCTCCGGGCAGGCCTCGACGCAGATGCCGCATCCGGCGCATTCCTTGACATCGAGGACCAGGTTGTTCGTGGTCTGGAGCAACTTCTGCTCCATGATCACGTCGTCTCCTACCCTCTTCTTTGAGAACTTTGGAAACATCGTTGACATTGCCATAAAGGTACCCTCTCGCATCGAATGATTACTGCACACCGGCCTCGGCGGGTGGCGGGTTTACGTCAAGCCTGATCACGTCGTAGGGACAGGCCTCGACACAGACGCCGCAGCCGGCGCAGAGCTCCCCACGGAAGTCGAGGACCAGCGCCTTGCCGTCCTTGACCCGGTAGATCTTCTCATTCGTCACCGGGTCCTCGGTGTAGAGCTCGAGCGCTCCGACCGGACACGCAACCACGCAGTTGTTGCATCCGGTGCAACGCTCCATGTTTATATGCACTGCAAATGCCATGGTTTTACACCAGCAATAATGATCGAAGGTCGTTCGATTATCAAGAGTTTGGTAAAAATACCCTAATAAATGTCTCTGTTCGTTTTTCGCTCGGTTTGCCCTCCTGACCTCAACAGGTCAATGAACCCGTGTAACATGACTCTAGGTGTTAACCATATTGAGGATTTAGATCACGGCATGCGTATGCGCTCTTTTCGGCAAAAGCAGAAAAGTTATTTGCTTTTGCCCGGTAACCGTGAAAAACGAGGACCATTCATGGAATATAACGGAGTCCCGATCGACGATACCTATGCAGAGGCATTTCCTGCCTGGATCTCGCGGGTAATCATCACGGGGGCGACAAAGGAGTTCGCCCTGGCGGCGGCCACCGAGGCGAGCGGATTTGCCACCTCGACCATAGGCTGCCCCTGCGAGGCGGGGATCGAGTGCTACCTGCCCGGGGAGGATACGCCCGATGGCCGGCCCGGGTACTCGCTCCTGATCTGCAACCCATCCAAGAAGAAGCTGAAGGAGCAGCTGATCGAGCGGATCGGCGAGTGCATCCTCACCGCCCCCACGACGGCAGCCTTCGACGGCATGCCCGAGGCCGACGAGAAGATCCCCGTCAAGCTCCACTTCTTCGGCGACAAGTTCGAGTACCAGGTCACCGTCGGCGGACGTGAGTGCTGGGCGATCCCGATCATGGAGGGGGACTTCATCGTCGAGGAGGAGTACGGCGCTGTGAAGGGCGTTGCCGGCGGCAACTTCTTCGTGATGGGCGAAAACCAGATGGCGGCGCTGATGGGCGCGAAGGCGGCAGTCGATGCGATTGCCGACGTTCCCGGCGCGATCACGCCGTTTCCCGGCGGCATCGTCGCCTCGGGCTCCAAGGTGGGCTCGAAGTACAAGTTCATGAACGCCTCGACGAACGAGGCCTACTGCCCGACGCTTCGCGACAAGGTGCCGGATACGAAGGTTCCCGCGAACGTCACGGCCCTGTACGAGATCGTCATCGACGGCGTGAACGAGGAGGCGGTTCGGAACGCGATGGCCGTCGGCGTCAAGGCGGCGGCGAAGATCCCTGGAGTGATCTTCATCAGTGCCGGGAACTATGGCGGCACCCTGGGCCCCGTCCAGATACAGCTCAAGGACCTCTTCTAATCCCTTTTTCCACACTCTTTATCACGGTGCGCCGCCAACCAGATAGTTTGTTCGCATACCGAAGAACCATTCGATGCGGACGGGGTATTCTCATGACAATGGAGAAGTGGATCTGTCTCGAGTGTCACTACATCTACGACCCAGCCAGGGGCGACAGGACCCAG
>CAZCUJ010000038.1:0-20160 GCA_964501565.1 uncultured Methanospirillum sp. | reverse complement strand
AAACCCTATTAAACCCAACCCGGGTCCGCGCCGTACCCGACGGTATAGCTTTATCGGGCCCCCCTGCCAACGCGTTCGAAGCACGGGTATCCTGCTGGCCGACGGGGCCGGGAGGCGTGCGGGGGTTCTTCTGGTATGAAGGTGCTCGCATTCGGTGCCCACCCCGATGATCTTGAGATCGGGATGGGCGGGACGATCGCGCGGTACGTGGCGCAGGGCCACGAGGTGCTGATGGTGATCGCCACCGTGCCGAACCGGCGGGACGAGCGGATCCCGGAGGCCGAGGCAGCGGCGGCGATCCTGGGCGCCGACCTGGTCGTGATGGACGTCGCCCCCGACGATCTCGTCTTCGGCCGCCAGATGGTCCGGCGGTTCGACCAGGTTCTCAACGGCTTCTCGCCCGACGTCGTCTACACCCACTCGAACAAGGACTCGCACCAGGACCACGCGTCCGTGACGAACGCCGTGATCGCGAGCACGCGCAAGAACGACTGCTCGGTATACATGTACGAGCAGACGATCCCTGGCGGGATTGGGCCGGAGGCGTTCCACGGCCAGTACTTCGTCGACGTCTCGGCGTGCATCGGGCAGAAGCTCGACGCGATCATGGCCCACCGGACGCAGCTTGATACCTACGGCGACTGGTGGCTCGAGGGGATCAAGGGCCGGGCCATGTACCACGGATTCAAGATCAACGTGAAGTACGCCGAGGTCTTTGAAGTAATAAAACAGATCGCCGACTGGTAGGGTCGCCCGCGAAGTGCGGCGGGGGCTCGTGACAAAACCCAATCTTTAATATATTATAAGGGCTCAAATAAGCGGTGTAATATATCGGAGATAGAACATGCGGCCCGAAAAGATAATGGTCTTCACCCAGAAGGAGGAGGAGTTCGCAGGGCTCCTCATGAGCTTGGGGATCAAGCGTAACATCGCCAAGGTGCTCGTCTATCTCGCCTCGATCCCCGAAGCAACCTCGCGCGAGATCGAGCGCGGGACCGACCTTCGCCAGCCCGAAGTCTCCATCGCCATGCACCGGCTGATCCAGGAGGACTGGGTCGACAGCCGCGAGTCCAAGGCGGAGTCGAAGGGGCGCCCGGTCAAGATCTACCGGCTCTCTCGTCCGATCGGCGAGATCGTCGACGCGATCGAGGCGGAGAAGCGCGCCGAGGCGGAGAAGCAGCGCGACATCATGCAGCGCCTGCGGACGATCACGTCCGAGTCCGAGGGCGCGGCTGGCCGGAGCTGAGAACCCGGTACCCGCCGTCGGCACCCGCTATCACCACCGTTTTTTCCGAGAACTGCGTGAAGAGCCCAGCGGCCGTCACCCCGGGGATCGACTCGATGGCCTCTTCGAGCGCCTCGGGTTCGGCGATCGGGCCGAAGGAGAAGTCGAGGACGAACCCGCCGTTGTCGGTCACGACGGGGCCGTCCTTGGCGACGGCCTCGCGCAGCGACCCTGTCCCGCCGAGGGCGGCGAGGCGCGTCGCGACGAAGGCGCAGGCGAACGGGAGGACCTCGATCGGGACGGATGCCGAGAGGGGGTCCGCGAGCTTCCCCTCGTCGACCACTATCACCAGCCGGTCGGCGGCGGCGGCCACGGCCTTCTCGCGCGTCTGGGCCCCGCCGCGCCCCTTGATCAGGCGGAGCTGCTCGTCGACCTGGTCCGCGCCGTCGATGGCCATCGCCAGATGTGGCGCGTCGTTGAGGGAGACGAGCGGGATGCCTAGGGCGCGGGCCCGCGCCGCCGTCTGGTGGGAGGTCGGGACACCGGCGACCGAGAGCCCGTCGCGGACCCGTTCGGCCAGGCGCTCCATCGCGAAGCGCACGGTCGATCCCGTGCCGAGCCCGATCGTCGTCCCGTCCTCGACCAGGTCGGCCGCCGCACGGCCGGCGGCCCGTTTTGATGCCTCGTCACCCATCACGGGGAGGTTGGCCCGGGAAGGGGATAAGCCTCGTCCCGGGTTGTTTCAGGAGAGGAGCGCCGCCAGGTCCGGCGCCGCCGCCGTCGCGGTGCAGTCGAGCGTGAGGGGGGTGACCGATATTCGCCCCTCGCGGATCGCGTGGACGTCGGTGCCGAGCTCCGCGTCCTCGATCAGGGGGCCGTCGATCCAGTAGTACGGGCGCCCCCGCGGGTCGAGCCGGCGATCGACACCGGTCGCGAAGAGCTTCGTCGCAAGGCGCGTGCACTCGTACCCGCCAGTCGGGCGGGCCGGGACGTTGACGTTGAGGACGTCCGCGCCGGCGGGAAAACCGCGCTCGAAGACCCGCCTGCAGCAGTCGCGGGTCGCGTCCGCGGCCGCTGCGAACGACTGGGCCCGCTGCCGGGGGTCGCCGAACTTGTCGCCCTGGTCCTCGACCTGGAGCGAGATGGCGATCCCGGGGACGCCCTGGTTCGCGCCCTCGAGCGCGGCGCCAACCGTGCCCGAGGTCATGATGGACTCGAACGAGAGGTTCTCGCCGATGTTGATCCCCGAGACGATCAGGTCGGGCCCGAGCTCGAGCGCGAAGAGGCCGATGATCACCGCGTCCGTAGGCTTGCCCGCCACGGCATAGGCCCGGACCCCGTTGTGGACGATCTCGTCGATCCGGAGGGGCTCGAAGATGGAGATGGACCGGCCGACGGCCGACTGCTGGGTCGCCGGCGCGACCACGGTGACGTCGGCGATCGGTGCGAGCGCGTCGTACGCGGCCCAGATGCCGACCGAGTTGACACCATCGTCGTTTGTCAGGAGGACGCGCGGCCTCATGGTCTACTGGTGGCGCGGGAACGGCAAAAAGGGTTCTGCGGTGCGGGCCGTCGGGTTCATCTGTGATGACCGTGCACGGATGCAGCATGAAGGCGTTTCTCGCCGAGTACGCGTCCCTCGCGCCCGACCAGCCGGTCGCGGCCGAGGGGGCCGCCATGCGCGACGTGCTGAAGGGCAGCTTCGAGGCGATCGGCTACGAGGTCGTGATGCCGGCGTCGGCCGACCTCGGTACAGAGATCCGCCGGCTCGCGCCGGGGTGCGACGTGGGGCTCGTAATCGCGCCCGACCACCTGCTCGCCGGGTTCACCCTGGCCCTCGAGGAGGCCTGCCACAACGTCGGCTGCGGGGCCATGAACGTCGCCGTCGCCGCGAACAAGCAGCGTTCGTCGGCGATCCTTGGGCAGCACGGGGTTCCGGTGCCGGAAGAGCGGACCGGGGGACGGCGGGTAATCAAACCCGTCCGCGGGTGCGGGGCGCTTGGCGTGCGGCTCTCGGAGGAGGCGCCGGGCGAGGGCGAGTTCGGCCAGGCGTACATCGAGGGCGAGCACCTCTCGGTCTCGCTCGTGGGGTCCCGGGTCGTCGGTGACGCCTGCGAGTTCTGGTCGGGCGACCCCCCGCTCGTCCTCGCCCTGAACCGCCAGGAGATCGAGGTCGACAGTGAGGGGCGGTTCCATTACCGCGGCGGCGAGACGCCGGTCGACCACCCGCGGCGCGAGGAGTGTCTCGAGGTCGCGCGGACAGCCGTCCAGGTGCTCGGGTGCCAGGGGTACGTCGGCGTCGATATCGTCCTGGCGGACCGGCCGTACGTGGTCGACGTCAACCCGAGGGTCACGACCTCGGTCGTCGGGATCGCCGCGGTGATGGAGGAGGAGATCGCCGGGATCCTCGTCAGCGCCTCGAGGGGCGAGGGGCCGAAGGAGGTCCACCTCTCCGGTCGGGCGCGGTACGGCGCGGACGGCTCGGTGACTCGCCTGTGATCGGGATCGACGTCGGCGGCGCGAACCTGAAGGTCGCGGATGAACGCGGCGCCGTTGTCGAGTACTGCCCGCTCTGGACGGGGGCGCCGCTCGCGGACCTGCTCGGGCCGTATGCCGGCGAGGAGGCGGCGGTGGTGATGTCGGGCGAGCTCGCGGACTGCTTCTCGTCGAAGGCAGAGGGGATAGCGTTCATCGTCGACGCGGTCCGGTCGGTCCTCCCTACCGCGCTGTTCTACGGGACCGACGGCCGCTTCCACGATCGCGCCGACCCGTCCCTCGCCGCTGCGAACTGGCTCGCGTCGGCGGACTGGCTCCGACGGGACTATCCGGAGGCCGTGCTCCTCGACGTCGGCTCGACCACGGCCGACATCGTAACCCTCGGCGCGTTCGACCGGCTCGTCGGCCTCACGGACCTCGAGCGCCTCCAGCGAGGCTACCTGCTGTACACGGGCATGCTGCGGACCACGGTCCCGGCGATCGTCCGGGCCGTGGAGATCGGCGGCCTTCGCACTCCCGTCGCGTCCGAGCACTTCGCCCAGTCCGCCGACGTCTACCTCGCGCTCGGCCGTATCGGGCCCGGGGACTACACCTGCCCGACGCCCGACGGCGGCCCGAAGACCAGGGAGGGGGCGCTCCGCCGGCTCGCGCGGGTCGTCTGCGCGGACCTTGCCGAGATCGGCGAGGCGGAGGTGCTCTCGATCGCCGGGCAGGTTTGGGCTGCGCAGGCCGGCGAAGTCGCTGGAGCAGTTGCCGCCGCGATGGCGGGCGCCGGGGCCCGGGAGGTCGTCGTGGCGGGGATCGGGGCCCGGGTCTTCGCGGAGGTCGTCGGCGGAACCGCGCTTCCTCCGTCGATCGCGGACGCCCTGCCGGCCCACGCGGTGCGTGCGCTCGCGCTCGGGAGTGGAGCGTGAACCGCTGGGCTCTCTCACTCGGGCTGCTCGCGGCCTCGCTCGCGGTCAGCGCGATCCTCTTCCTGCTGGGGTTTCCCTTCTTCTTCGTGATACTTTTCCTGCCGCTGCTCTCGCTGCTTGGCCGCCGCACCGACGCGTGAGCCCCCCTGACGCGCCGGAGGGATCGGGAGCTGGAGGAGGGAGACCGGAACGTGGATGCCGAAGAGGTTCATGGTCGTGATCGGCGGAAGCGGGAGGCGCGCGTACTCCCGGACCGTGGCACGGTCGAGGACGATGCCGAGGCGCTCGAGCGTCCGCGCCGCCCGCCCGGGGGGCATCTGCTCGGCAAGGACGGCGGCGAGCTCGACGATCGGCGCGCCGTGCCGCGTCCCCGGGTAGAACGGGGAGTCGGCGTAGCAGAGCCGGCCGCACCCGTTGCACCGGAACCTTTTCACGCGGACGCGGACGTCGCGGACGGTTGCCCCGTTCGTGATGATCGCGAACCGCTTTCGTCGGTAGTCGTGAGGGCGCAGGGGCCCGCCGCAGTGCGGGCAGCGGCCGAGCTCCTCGAAGGTCGCCCCGTCGACGGCGGCGATCCCCTTCCTGACCAGGTCGGCCATCATCGGGGCAATCGGGACCGGGCGAGTCATGGAAACCTGCGCTCTTGAGCGTGAACCGGCTCGGGTATATAAGGTTCGCCCCAAAATCGCCAGAGAGCCCCGAAGATAATCCACCGATAATCCCCAATACTGCCCTGTAAAACCAGTATAGTTAAATACGTTAACTTCCAGACGATCTGTTGTCCGAGGACTCTCTATGGAGATGAAATACGTACCCACAACGTGTCCGTATTGCGGCACGGGATGCGGGTTCAACCTGGTCGTCAAGGACGGCAAGGTTGTCGGGGTCTCGCCCTGGCAACGGAACCCGGTCAACGAGGGCAAGCTCTGCCCCAAGGGCAACTACGCCTGGGAGTTCGTCAACGCCGAGGACCGGCTGACGACTCCGCTGATCAAGAAGGACGGAAAGTTCGTCGAGGCCTCGTGGGACGAGGCGCTTGACCTGGTCGCTTCCAAGCTGAAGCAGTACCAGGGCGAGCAGAGCGCGGCACTCTCATCGGCCCGTGTCTCGAACGAAGAGAACTACCTGATGCAGAAGTTCGCGCGCGTGGCCATGAAGACGCCGAACATCGACCACTGCGCCCGCCTCTGCCACGCCTCGACCGTCGTCGGCCTCGCCGGCGCCTTCGGCTCCGGTGCGATGACCCAGTCGATCAAGGACATTGCCGACGCGGACGTCCTCTTCATCATCGGGACCAACACACTCGAGCAGCACCCCCTGATCGGCCGGCGGATCATGCAGGCCAAGAAGCGGGGCGCGAAGATCATCGCGGCCGACCCGCGGTACACGCCGACGGCGAAGCTCGCCGACATCTACATGCCCTTCTACTCGGGCACGGACGTCGCGCTCTTCAACGCCTTCATGCAGTACATCATCGCGAACGACCTGCAGGACAAGGAGTTCGTCGAGAAGCGGACCAAGGACTTCGACAAGCTCAAGGAGGTTGTCATGAAGCCCGAGTATTCCTTCGAGAACGTCTCGAAGATCACGGGTGTCCCGGCCGAGACGATCAAGGAGGCGGCCGACCTCTTCGCGCACGCGAAGGCCGCGAACGTCCTCTACTCGATGGGCATCACCCAGCACACGACCGGCGTCGACAACGTCAAGTCCGTCGCGAACCTCCAGATGCTGACCGGCAACCTCGGGAGGCCCGGCACGGGCGTCTGCGCGCTGCGTGGCCAGAACAACGTCCAGGGCGCCTGCGACATGGGCGCGCTCGCGAACGTCTACTCCGGCTACCAGTCGGTCATCGTCCCCGAGATGCGCAAGAAGATGCAGGACATGTGGGGGATCGAGGACATTGCTGAGGGCAAGGTCGGCCTCACGGTCACCAAGCTGATCAACACGCTCGCGGACGAGCCCGGGAAAGTCAAGGCGCTCTACATCATGGGCGAGAACCCGATGGTCTCCGATCCCGACCTCCACCACGTGGAGAAGGGGCTCAGGAACCTCGAGTTCATGGTCGTCCAGGACATCTTCATGACCGAGACGTCCGCGCTCGCAGACGTCGTGCTCCCCGCTGCCTGCTACGCCGAGAAGGACGGAACCCAGACCAGCACCGAGCGGCGCGTCCAGCTCTGGCGCAAGGCGCAGGAGCCCCCGGGCCAGGCCAAGGCCGACTGGGAGATCATCACCATGCTCGGCCAGAAGATGGGCTACGAGAAGCAGTTCCCGTACACCTCGGCCGAGGAGGTCTTCAACGAGGTCGCCAAGGTCACCCCGTCGTATGGCGGCATGTCGTACGAGCGGCTCGGGACCGAGGGACTCTGCTGGCCCTGCCCGACGCCCGAGCACCCCGGCACGCCGATCCTGCACAAGGAGCGGTTCGCCCACCCCGACGGCCTCGGCATCTTCACGCCGATCGAGTGGAAGCCGCCGGCGGAGGTCCCCGATGAGGAGTACCCGCTGATCCTGACCACGGGCCGGTGCATCTGGCAGTGGCACACGGGTACCATGACCCGCCGCTCGGAGAACCTCGAGCGCGAAGAGCCCACGGGCTGGATCGAGATCAACCCCGAGGACGCGAAGGCGCTCGGCATCAAGGACAAGGAGATGGTCCGGGCCAAGACCCGCCGCGGCGAGGTCGAGGTGGGGGCCCGAGTGACCGACGAGATCCGGAAGGGTGTGGTCTTCATGCCGTTCCACTACATCGAGTGCGCGGCCAACTACCTGACGAACAACGCGCTCGACCCGACCGCCGCCATCCCCGAGTTCAAGGCGTGTGCTGTGAAGGTTGAGAAGATCACGGAGGCCTGCTGATGGCAGCTAAGGGAGAGATGGTCTACGCCTGGACGACAGACGCGGACCTCCAGGGCAAGGCCGAGTGCGGAGGCGCCGTGACGGCCCTCCTCAAGTATGCGCTCGAGAGCAAGGCCGTCGACGCGGTGTTCGCGGTCCGGAAAGGCCAGGACATCTACGACGCCCAGCCGGTCCTGATCACGGACCCGAAGGACCTGGACGAAACCGCCGGCTCGCTCCACTGCGGTACGCTGCTTCTGCCGAAGCTGATGAAGAAGTACCTCGAGGGGGCCAAGGACATGAAGGTCGCGGTCACGGTCAAGGGCTGCGACATGATGGCTATGTACGAGCTGGCCAAGCGTGGCCAGATCAACCTCGACAACGTCGTCATGATCGGCGTCAACTGCGGCGGCTCGGTCAGCCCCGTGGTCGCCCGCGAGATGATCCGCGAGAAGTTCGGGGTCGACCCCGACGACGTGGTCAAGGAGGAGATCGACAAGGGCCAGTTCATCATCCAGACCAAGGATGGCGAGCACAAGGGCATCTCGATCGACGAGCTCGAGGAGGAGGGCTATGGCCGCCGATCGAACTGCCGCCGCTGCAAGCTGAAGATCCCGCGCCAGGCGGATCTCGCGGCCGGCAACTGGGGCGTCATCGGCGACAAGGCCGGAAAGGCGACCTTCGTCGAGGTCTGCAGCCAGAAGGGTGCGGATCTGCTTACCAAGGCCGCCGAAGCCGGCGTCATCGCCACCGAGCCCGCGAACCCCAAGGGGATCGAGATCCGTGGCAAGATCGAGGGCGCGATGTACAAGCTCGGCGACAAGTGGCGCGCCAAGGACTTCGAGGCGCTCGGCGAGGGCGACGAGCGGCTCAAGAAGATCCTCGAAGAGACGAGCCGCTGCATCAAGTGCTACTCCTGCGTTGAGAACTGCCCGATCTGCTACTGCGTCGACTGCTCGACCAAGAACCCGGCGCTGGTCAAGCCCGGCCAGATCCCGCCCGGTTTCATGTTCCACCTGATCCGCTTCAGTCATGTCGCGGACTCCTGCGTGAACTGCGGCCAGTGCGAGGAGCTCTGCCCGGCGGAGATCCCGAACGCGCTCTTCATGCACGCCCAGCAGTGCGAGCTCGAGAAGCTCTTCGGCCACAAGCCCGGCGTCGATATGGAACTGCCGGTGCTCGCGCTCGTCGAGGAGAAGACCGAGAGGAAGCGCCTCTCGAACACGGGCGACGACCAGATATACGAGAACGTCTTCAACCCGCCTCCCGAAGAGGCCTGAAGACCAACCCCCTTTTTTATACCGTCTTCTCAGCGAGCAGGACCCGATCCCCGGGAATGCGCAGCTCCACGCGCAGGGGGGCCGGCGTGACCGAGAACTCGATACCGTCGAGCGCGAGCAGCTCGCGGACGCCCGCGAGCCCGGAGTCGAGCCCGCGGCAGAAGGCACGGTCCGGGTGCACGCTGCGGTCGTTGTGGGGCGCATCGTCCTCGTAGACGATGCGGAAGGGGTCCGAGTTGTGCGCTTCGACCCGGATTGAGGTCGGCCGCGGGATGGTCGCGGCGGAGTAGAGGAAGAGGCGTTCGAAGAGGTGATCGAAGACGCTGAAGACGATGGGGTCCGCCATGACCGTACCCCGGGGGATCGCGATCTCGTGGTCGATCCCGCCGAGATCGGCCGCGTCGGCCGCCGTGCGGATCAGGGAGCCGAGCTCGCGGCCCTCGGGCGGTCGCAGGCCGAACTCCTCGAGCTCCCGCGTGAACTCGATGAGGCGCTCGATCTCGCCGGCGGCGCTGGCGGCCCTATCGAGCCCGACGACCGTGATGGGGTCCTCGACGGCATCGCGCGCGAGCCCGATGTACCCGAGCACGATGGTCAGCTCGTTCTTGATGTCGTGGCGCGTGATCCGCTGGAGGCGCGTGACGGTCGCGTTGCTGGTGCTCCGGCCGTCGCCGTTCGATGGCGGCATCTCGAGCACGACCTCGATCGCGCCGAGGACGGCGCCATCGTCCACTATCGGGGCGGCCCGGACGGAGAGGAGGCGGCGCTCGCCAGAGAGCTCGACCGCGAAGCGGGCCGAGAGCCCGTCACCGCTGGGTTCGATCGCCGAGAGGTGGCCCGGGGTCTCGAGGGATCGGTCGAGCACGATGTCGGCGAGCAGGCGGCCCGTCGACCCGAGGAAGGGGAAGGCATGGGCGCCGCCGCCCTTTCCGATCAGTGCCCTGGCGGATACCCCGGTCAGGCGCGCGAGCGCCGGATTCCAGGCAACGATCGTACCCTCGGTAGAGAGGGCGTAGGCCGGCAGCGGCAGATGTTCAAGGGTCGAGACGACACCGCGTATCACCCCATCCCCGGACGACATGATTCGGATAAATAGATTGCCCTTGTCCTTAACAAACTTTCGGTCTCGAACCGGGCAGGGTGGACCAGGCCTCCAGACCGACCGGCACATTCTAGACCGGGCGCCCCCCACCGTACCAGGCGTGAAAGGGAGGCGGGATGCTGGCGCCATACGGCTTGGTCGCGATGGCCTGCAGCTCTACGAGCAGGGCGGATACGGCCGCCCCGCGGGAGGGGGGCTCGTGCTGGTGCCGGTCGAGGCCCTCTACCTCGTGCACCGCGGGCGGCTCGAGCTGCCCGGCGAGAGCTTCGAGAGCCTCCTCGCCGAGTTCACGACGGACCCCCTCTTCCTGCGGACATACCTGGTCTACCGCGACCTTCGCGAGCGCGGATACGTGGTCCAGACGGGGCCGCACGACTTCCGGGTCTTCCGCCGCGGCGAGAGACCGGGTTCGGGACGCTCGCAGTACATGGTCAGGGTCCTCTCGGAGCGGGATCCGATCGTGTTCGACCGCCTCATCGCTGAGGCGACGTCGACGGCGCAGATGCGCAAGTCACATCTCCTCGCCGTGGTTGACGACGAGGACGAGCTGACCTACTACGAGGTCAAGTTGCCCGTCCTCGCGGAGCGGGAGACGACCGTGCCCGGGCGGGCCGTGGTGGCACGGCGGTACGGCTGGGCGGCGATCGCGGATGGCGAGGAGGCAGGCATACTCGCGGCGGCCGGATACGGCACCCGCCTCGATCCCGGTCGGCTCAAGCTCGCGCCCGTCGAGGCCCTGTACCTCGCCGCGGCAGGCCTGCTCATGTTCGACGGAGAGGAGGCGCTGGCAGGCTACGACGCGCTGGTCGCGCGGATCGACGCCGAGGCCGCGGAGAAGGGCGCGGTCTACGCCCATCTGCGAGACCGGGGATATGTCCCGCGGACCGGGTACAAGTTCGGCCACCACTACCGGGTCTACGGCGCGGCGAAGACCCACTCGGAGATGCTGGTCCACGCGCTCCCCGGCGGCGCCGCTCTGCCGATGTCGGTCATCTCCCGCTCGGTCCGGCTCGCCCACTCGGTAAAAAAGAAGATGCTCTTTGGCTGCGTACATACTGAAGGCATCTTCTTCGTAGAATTTGCCCGCATCAAGCTGTGAGCTGACCCCATGCCGGAAGCCTTCAACCCCTGGTCGAGCAGCCAGGCCATCGATACGAGACGCCTCTTCGAAGACTTCGGGATCGAGCCCATCGGTCCTCTTCTCGACCTCCTCCCCGAGGTCCCGGCGTTCATGCGGCGCGGCATCATCGTGGGCCAGCGGGATTACCGGCCGATCGCGGAGGCCATCCGCGACCGCCGGCCGTTCCACGTGCTGACCGGGTTCATGCCGTCGGGCCACCCGCACCTCGGACACCTGCTCGTCATGCGTGAGGTCGTCTGGCACGTCCGCCAGGGAGGTCACGGTATGATCGCGATCGCGGACCGCGAGGCGCACGCGGTGCGGGGGCTCTCGTGGGAGGACTGCGATCGGTACGGACGCGAGTACCTGGCCGCCCTCTACGCCCTGGGGTACGAGGGAGAGGCGTACTTCCAGTCCGCGAACAATCCGCTCAAGGACCTGGCCTTCGAGGCCGCGACACGGATCAACTTCTCGGAGCTCACGGCCATCTACGGGTTCGAGCCCGAGACCACGCTCGCACACGCGATGAGCGTGGTCACCCAGGTCGCGGACATCCTCTATCCGCAGGCGGCGGGGGAGCCGGCCCCGACGATCGTGCCGGTGGGCCTCGACCAGGACCCGCACATCCGCCTGACCAGGGACGTCGCGGGCGATCTCCGGTTCTTCTTTGTCGAGGACCGCGGAGACCATGTCTCCGTCCGCGCGAAGAACGCCCCGGCGGGGGCTCTCGAGGCCGTCGCGGCGGCATTTCCCGGTTCGAAGCGGTACGAAGGGCATGTAGATGTCCGCGGCGCGGCGCATGGCGACGTGGCCGAGCGAGTCCGGCAGCTCGAGCGGGAGTTCGGCGGCTTCGGCTTCTTCCCTCCGTCGGCGACCTACCACACCTTCATGCCGGGGCTCCAGGGCGGCAAGATGTCGTCGTCGGTCCCCGACTCCCTCTTCGGGTTCGCCGAGCCAGTGGCCGCCGTCAGGAAGAAGGTGATGGGAGCCCTGACCGGCGGGAGGACGACGCTCGAGGAGCAGCGGCGTCTCGGTGGCGACCCCGATCGGTGCACGCTCTACGAACTGAACCGGTTCCACCTCTGCGACGACGATGCCGAGCTCGCCGAGCTGTACCGGCGATGCGCGGCCGGCGAGGTGACCTGTGGGGCATGCAAGCGGGAGACGGCCGACCGCGTGGAGGCGTTCCTCGCGGACTTCCGCGAGCGGATGGACGAGGTCGCCCACCTGGCCGAAGCGATATGAGATCTATGACACGGAGCACACTCTCCCTGAACGAACGACGCCTGCTCGCCGTCCTCGCGCGGCACGGCGTGGCAGATGCCGCAGAACTCGGTGCCGAGCTGGGAGCGGCGCCCGACGCGGTGGTCCAGTACGCGAACCTGCTCGCCCAGAACGGCGTACTGGCTGAAGTCGAACGCGTGGTCGAGACGTCCTGGAACCTCACGGACGAGGGACGACGGTACGCGGACGCCGGCCTGCCCGAGCGCCAGCTCCTTGCCGAGATCGGCGACGGGGTACCCATGGTCACGCTGAAGGCGCACCCCCTCGCCTCGATCGGGATCGGCTGGCTCCGGCGCAAGGGCTGGGTCCGGATCCACGACGGCGTTGTGGAACCGGCCGGCCAGGCCCCCGAGGGCGAGGACGAGCGTGCGCTAGGGGAGGTGCCGCTCGCTGACGGGCCGGGGCTCCGGGCGCTTCTCAAGCGCGGCCTCGCTGCCGAGCACGAGACGGTCGGATACCGGGTCGCGATCACCGAAGCTGGCCGCGAGGCCGCCTCGTCCGGCCTCGATCTCCGCGAGGAGGTCGGGCAGGTCACCCACGAGATGCTGCTCACGGGCGCCTGGCGCGATGCGGCGCTTCGCCGGTACCGGGTCGATCGACTCCCGCGGCGCGCTGTGCCGGGAAAAGTCCACCCCTACCAGCGCCTCCTCGACGAGATGCGGTGGATCCTGCTCAACATGGGCTTCGCCGAGATGGGCGGTGAGCTCGTCCAGTCCGGGTACTGGAACTTCGACGCGCTCTTCCAGCCCCAGGACCATCCTGCCCGCGAGATGCAGGACACGTTCTACCTCGCGGGATCGGCGGACCTGCCCTGCGGCTGGGAACGCGTGTGCGAGATGCACGAGCACGGCGGAGCGACCACCTCCACGGGATGGGGTGGAACCTGGCAGGAGGCGAAGGCGCGGCAGCAGGTCCTTCGGACGCACTGCACGGCCCTCTCGGTCCAGTACCTGGCATCCCACCCGGAGCCGCCGGTCAAGGCGTTCGCGATCGGCCGGGTCTTCCGGCGCGAGGCGATCGACCCCACGCACCTGCCCGAGTTCGAACAGCTCGAGGGGATCGTGATGGACGATGGCGTCACCTTCTCCCACCTGCTCGGGTTCCTCCGCGAGTTCTACCGCCGTCTCGGCTTTCCGCAGGTCCGGTTCCGGCCAGGGTACTTCCCGTATACCGAGCCGTCGGTCGAGCCCGAGGTCTATGTCGATGGGCTCGGGTGGGTCGAGCTCGGTGGGGCCGGCGTCTTCCGCGAGGAGGTGACGGCCCCGCTCGGGCTCGAACACCCGGTCCTCGCCTGGGGCCTCGGTGCGTCGCGCCTGGCCATGCTCCGCCTCGGGCTCACCGATATCCGCCAGCTCTACCGGTCGGATATCGACTGGATCCGGGAGACGCCGATCCGGGGGAGGCGCTGACCATGCCCGTGATTACGCTCCCGTACGGCTATCTCGAGCGGCTCGTCGGCCTGCCGCGCGAGGCGATCGTAGAGCGCCTGCCGATGTTCGGATCGGACATCGAGCGGCGCGAGGACGACCATGTGGACGTCGAGTTCTTCGCAAACCGCCCCGACCTCTTCTCGACCGAAGGGGCGGCACGGGCACTGCGCGGGTTCCTCGGGGTGGAAGAGGGACCGGTTCGGTACGAGACCGAGCCCTCCGGCATCGGATTCTCGGTCGACCCCGGCCTGGTGGAGATTCGCCCCTACCTCGGTTCAGCGATCGTGCGGGGTCTCCGGTTCGACGAGGAGGCGATCGTCTCGCTGATGGGGCTGCAGGAGGCGCTCCACTGGGCGGTAGGACGGGGCCGCCGGAAGGTCGCGATCGGCCTGCACGACCTCGCCCGGGTCAGGCCCCCGTTCCGCTACCTCGCCTCGCCGCGTGACCGGCGGTTCGTCCCCCTCGACTTCGACGAGGAGATGAGCATGGAGGAGATGCTCGAGCGCCATCCCAAGGGGCGCTCGTACGCCCACCTCGTCGCGGACGCCCCCCGCTTCCCTCTGATCGTCGACGCCGAGGACCGGGTCCTCTCGTTCCCGCCAATCATCAACGGCGAGCTCACCCGGGTCTCGACCGCGACGACCGATGTCCTCGTCGACTGCACGGGCACGGACCGTCGCGCGGTCGAGATCGCGACGACAATCCTCTCCACCGCGCTGGTGGAGGCGGGCGGACGGCTCGAATCGGTCGAGATCGACGGGGCTCCCTGCCCGTCGCTCGCCCCCTCCTTCCGCGAGGTCTCGGTCGACGAGTGCAACCGTCTCCTGGGCCTCGACCTCGATGCGCCTGCCATGGCGGCCCTGCTCAGGCGCATGCGCTTCGGGGCCGAGCTGGCGGGAGGCGAGCGCGTCCGGGTGGAAGTCCCCTGCTACCGCTCGGACATCATGCACGACTGGGACGTCTTCGAGGATGTCGCGATCGCCTACGGGTACGAACGGTTCCCAGCCATCCCGTCGGGGACCGCGACGATTGCCGAGGAGCTCCCGTCGAGCATGCTGAAGCAGGACGTGCGCGAGGTGCTCTGCGGGCTCGGGTACCTCGAGACGATGCCGTTCGTGCTGACGAGCGCTGATGTTCTCTTCAACCGCATGCGCCGTGAGCCCTCGCCGGGCGCCCTGCGGGTGCTTCATCCCATCTCGGAGGATCAGTCGGTCGCGCGGACCTCGATCCTGCCGCTCCTGATGGAGCTCCTCGAGTACAACCGGTTCCGCGAACTCCCGCAGCGGCTCTTCGCCGTCGGAGAGACCGTGCGCGAGTGCTCTGCGGGGCTCGGCATGGCAGCCGTCGCGTGCCACGGCGCCGCGGACTTCTCGGAGGCCTACGCCGTTGCCGACGCCGTCTGCCGGGAGCTCGGGCTGGCATATTCGGCCGTCGAGTCGGACGACCCCGCCTTTCTCGAGGGGCGGCGCGGCACGCTCGTGGTCGATGGAACGGCCGTGGGCGTCTTCGGAGAGGTGCACCCGGAGGTGCTCGGCGCGTTCGGCCTCGACCACCCGGTGGCCGCGATCGAGCTTGACCTCACCGCGTGCTCGTCTGACGACACGACGGGTCGATCCTGAGCCCGGCGGGGCCGGTCGCCGGCTCCTCTCATTCAACGTGCACCGGCATCCGGCACCGCTCTTTTCCCAGTTCGCACACCTGGGGGATATCGACACTGCTCACGAAGAGGCTCACCTCTCTTCTCGTTGAAGCGGTCCAGGAGATCTCTTAATAATCCGACGGACAGAAGATACCAGGCCGGACGACCGTCGTCGACAATCCCCGGGGACCCTCCTGAAGAGAGCGTTCAAGCGGGCAGGAGGCCCTCCTGGTCGAATCTCTGTCCAGGTTACCTCCATTCCACGACCGTCGATCGCGGCAGCCAGCCAGTCACTTCCCTGAAACGGACCGGAACTCGGGGTTACAAGGGAGAACGGATGAGACAGTCTTGGTTGTCGGCAGGGTCGGATTCGCAACCTAATAAAATATATATTTCCACGCGCAGGAGAGTACGACACTTACACGGTTCCAGCACGTCCGAGGGGGACCATTACACGATGACAAAACCGGGATCTGATCGATATGCCGATTACCGCCTGGAGAGGCTCGCCCCGAAGAACGAGCAGATCTGGGATGAATTCAATGCCTCCTGTCCGGAAGGAACTCTTTTTCACAGCCTGAGATGGAAACAGATCGCCGAGAACCTCTCCGGGACGTCTGGAGAATATTTCCTGCTGTTCAAAGACGACGAGATCTTCGGGCTCTTTCCGCTTACGGAGCACGTTATCCACGGGTTCAGAGGGCTCATCTCGGCATCCTATCCCCAGTCTCTTCACGTACTCCTGCGAGATCACCGGGATCCTCTCGCGCTCCCCTTTGTCGTTGAAGAACTCGCGGGGATGGAGAACGGCACGGGTCCGATCTCCTTCGTCTGTCCCGCGTCGTTGCACCAGGAGACATTCGAACCGGTCACGCGATACCCGCGATCCCGCTACCCGTTCTCCCGGGATGACAGCGAGGAGGATATGGTCCTTGACCTCTCCAGATCGCCGCCCGATGCAATCTGGAGCACGTTCACGAAGAAGAAGCGACAGGGGATCCGGAGGTTCGAGAAGGACGGATTTGTGGTCACCGAGGCTCAAACACTCGAAGACCTTTATCGCTTTTATCAGCTCCATGATAAGAACATCATGCATATCGAGGGCACGTTGCGTCCGCTCTCCCACTTCGTCGATATCTGGAACACGATGCCGGATGAAACCAGGATCACGTCACTGTCCAGAGGATCCCTCGTGGCAGGGGGGGGTCCTCACACTGATCGATACGGCGCACAGATCGGTGACGCTTACCTATCTTTCATTGAATAGAGACCTGCCGAATATCTACACGCCATCGCATTACATCTTCTGGGAAGCGATCAGGTGGGCATGGGAGAACGGGTTCCAACGGGTATCCTTCGGAAGGGAGTACCATAAAGATCTGAACGGGAGCAGCCCGCGGTGCAGGATCAAGAGGGACTTTGGAGCACAGTCGCAACCGATCTACTCCACCCTGATCTCGACATCGAGACTGTTGTCCATGGGTATTCGGTCCCGGAAGTACCTGGATCTGAGCCGATCAGTACGAGCTCGGATCCCGTTGCAGATATGATCACCGCGTCCGGGTGTGCCGTCTGATCCTGCACACACCCTTCAGCTTGATGACGGATAACCGTCCATTGCGCAGGAGACAGCGGAATCTCGTTTTTCACGTAGGATATTCACACCATTGCCTTACCTACCACCACGCCGATGGAAGCGGGTGCCCTCGCCAGAGCTATTCTCGTCCCCGGATCGGTGCCGTGCCGGTGCGCCGGCAGCGCACTACGCAGGATCTTTCAGATGTGCAGGGTTATCGATAGGGTTATCCAGGAAGAGAAACGCCTGAGCGTACGCGTTGCGGTATCCTGCGCCCTGACCACGTGCCGGCAGTACCTTCAAGAAAATTCTAAATTCTCTACTAGACGAGCGCGAAAAATAAGTGTTATACTTTGATTGCGATATCATCCGGAACATCAAATCCAATGATTAAAATGCGATACTTGTATAATCCCTGATTGCTATGCCAGAGTACCATCTGGAAAGGTTGAGCCGGGAGAACGCGATGGACTGGGCGGATCTCAACGATACTTCTCCTGATGGGAGTCTCTTTCACAGTCTGAAATGGAGAAAGTTCGCCGAACAGAGCTCCGGAGTACCGAACGAGGACTTTGTGCTGTACAGGGACGACGAGGTCTTCGGGCTGTTTCCTCTGGCCAAGGAGACCATCCATGGTTTTCGGGGTATGGCCCCAGCACACGTTCCATGGACTCTTCGATTCATCCTGAAGGACTACCGCGATCCGTTCGCGTTACAGTATATGGTAGAAGAGCTCGGAAACGAGTTCCGAGATGGCAAATCGAACTCCTTTTTCTGCCTGGTGACAGCACAACCGGAGGTATTCGATACCGTCGCACGATACGACCGTTTCCCCTACCCGTTCTCCAGAGACGAGGGCGAGGGCGAGCTGGTCATCGATCTCAAGACAACTCCCCCCGACGCCATCTGGAACTCCTTTACCTCCGATTCAGGAGAGCGGAAGAAGATCCGGCGGTTCGAGAAGGATGGGTTCGAGCTGACGGAAGCGCGTTCACGAGACGACCTGGAGATCTTCTATCAATATTACAAGGAGAATGTAAACCAGATCACGGACGGGCTCCTGACGCCATTCTCTTATTTTTCCGGCATGTGGGATGCGATGTCGGACGAGCTCGTAATCATGTTATTGGTAAAAGGATCGACTGTCGCCGGGGGTCAACTCCTCCTCTGCGATGAACGGCGAAAGCGGGTTTATCTCTACTTCCTTGCTCTGAACAGGAACCTGCCGACCTGCTATCACCCCACCGTGTATCTCAACTGGAAGGCCATCACGTGGGCCTGGGAGAACCAGTACGAAAAGGTCTCCTTCGGGAGGGAGATCGAGAGGAACCTGCATCAAAAAAACCCGACCTATCGCTTGAAGGCGAGTTTTGGCGCGAAATTCGAGCCGATCTATTCGGAGATCATCACGATATCGCCACTGCTCTCGATGGGTATTCGGTCCCGAAAATATCTTGCCTGGGGTCGGTCCGTGCAGTCCCGGATCCCGGTGCATCGATAGTCACCGCAACACCGGTGTGCCTCCTGGCCCACCATGCGCCTGTTGCCAGGATGACGAGCATGCCTCCGTGCTGCAGGATGGCGGAACCCTTTTTTTCGAAGCCTCGTTTTCTCATGCTGGCACCATCATCATCGCCTCCGCCTCCCGCGACGACGAGGGATGCATGTGCTCTCGCCAGGGGTCTGATACTATCCTTCGTCACCACCCATTCGTAGCGCATACCGCGGAACAGGAGGAATCGAGCCCGAGTCAGGTTGAGGTCATCGTCACGACAGCCCGGAGAGAGGACGAAAGCGAGCAGGCCGTTCTCTACTCCCCCTCGACGACATCATGACCCCCACACAAGAAATTCAAAGCATAAAGAATATGAAGTACTTTAACCATGGATGCATCAACAACCGCAGAGATGAACGGTTTTTAACCCACCGCAGGGCTATCGACGGAGCGTTCGAACGGACATGAGCGACTATCACCTGGAACATTTGGGCGAGGAGAATGCGGAGTGCTGGGAGGCGTTCAATGCGGAAGCGACGGACGGGACCCTCTTCCACAGCCTGAAGTGGAAGAGGATGGCCGAACTGCGTTCGGGAACTCCGCTGCAGTACTTCCTGCTGTTCAGGAACGAGGTGGTGATCGGCCTCTTTCCATTCCAGGGGCACGCAATGTATGGTTTCAGGGGCCTTGTCCCGGCATCGGATCCCCTGACCCTTCATGCCGTCCTGGGAGATCGCCCTCACCCCAACGTCATCCGGCAGGCGATGGGCGAGTTCAGGAGGATGTACGACAGGCAGGAGAGGCTCTCATTCGTCTGCGTCGCGTCAACGCGTCCGGAGCTGTTCGGCGCGATCAGCGCCTCTCCGCTCTTTCCATACCCGTTCTCTAAGTACGAAGGCGAGGGGGAGATGGTCATCGATCTCGTGAAGACGCCGCCGGACGCGATCTGGGACTCTTTCTCAAACAAGAAGGGACAGCGCAAGTATATCCGTCGGTTCGACGAGAACGGGTTCGGGATCACCGATGTCCGCTTGGAGGACGAACTTCGCCTCTTCTACACATATTACGAGGAGAACATGTGCCGGATCGGTGGCAATCACCTGCCCTTTTCGTACTTCCTGGAGCTGCTGCGCTCGATGCCCGACCAGGTCAGGATCACCCTTCTCTCGAAGGGGCCACTGGTCGCTGGGGGCGCGTTCAATCTCCTCGACCCGGTCCGGCGACGTGTGCACGGAGTGTTCCTCTCACTGAACAGGGACCTTCCCACCAAGTACTCGCCCTCGTACTACCTCTACTGGGACAGTATCAGGTGGGCTTGGGAGAACGGTTATCGACAGTATACCCTCGGGAGGGAGTACGCGCACGAGATGGTCGAGAGTAACCCCCGGTACCGCCTGAAGAGGGATTTCGGCGCTGAGTTCGAGCCCGTCCACTCGAGACTGGTCCCCATGACGACCATCTTCTCGATCGGTGCCAGGGTGAAATATCTCCAGGCTCAGAGACTCACCCCACGCGACGCGGGACGGGCATCGATGTGAACTATCACTGCTCATCGACCACAGCGGTCGTATCCTGGATAACGACACACCGTACGAGGATACGCTGGTCGCTGTGACCGTGGCCCCGTTTTCTGGTTCGGCACCTCCGGCCGGCGGAACGATGCAGGGGGAGGGGTTCCATCGCCCGCGGACCCCCCGACCCGAACGCCGTGCTGATGACAAACGGCACCGGAGGGAATGTGGCACGGGGTCCGCCCCCCCC
>CAZCUJ010000037.1:0-20598 GCA_964501565.1 uncultured Methanospirillum sp. | reverse complement strand
CATAGCGGCTGACTTGTAATCAGCAGGTCGCGCGTTCAACTCGCGCCTGGGGCTTACGCCTTATTAGTTCAAGTCCTCATAGGCCATACAATCGGGCATGGAGGCCGATCCACCCTTCTACCCTGCACAGTACCGTACCACTGCCCCGCGAGCGTACCGTCTGTCCGCGGCCGAGGGCCGGCTCACCGAGGACGACCGCCGGCTGATCGAAGAATTCCTGTCCGAGCGCCAGGCGACCCGGCATATCAGCACCTCGCGCGTCGTCAAGCTGCGGTACAACCTCATCGCGTGGCGGCGGTTTCTCCACACGCCGTACGCCGGGATGACGCTCGCCGATCTCTACGCCGCGCTCAATGCCTTCCAGGCCGGCACGAGCATCCGTGGCACACCCTTCACGCAGAACACGAAGCACGATTACTTCGTCGTTCTCAAGACCTTCATGTTCTGGCTCATCGAGAACGGCCATTCGACGATCCCGGCCGAGAAGGTCCGCGCCATCCGGGCGCCGCCGGTCGATCAGAACACGACCGCGCCCGACGCCCTGCTGACGGCCGACGAGATCAAGCAGCTCCTGACCGGCTGCCGCTCGGTCCGGGACCGGGCGATCGTCGCCGTCCTGTATGAGAGCGGCGCCCGCGTCGGCGAGGTCGGGCGGCTCCGCTGGCGGGACGTGGAGTTCGACAAATACGGGATCGGCGTCCACCTCCACGACACGAAAGAGAACCAGGTGCGCTACGCCCGCTGCACCTGGGCGCGCGAGATGCTCGCCGCCTGGAAGAGCGTGTACCCGGCCGAGGTCCGGCCCGACGCCTGGGTCTTCCTCTCGTCGCGCAAGGAGGCGATGAACTACGCCCAGATCCGGCAGCGGATCAAGGAGGCCGCGAAGCGCGCCGGTCTCGAGAAGCGCGTGCACCTCCACCTCTTCCGCAAGAGCCGCGCCACGCACATGATCCAGCAGAACTACCAGGAATCGGTCATCAAGAAGATGCTCTGGGGCAACCTCGGCACCCAGATGTTCGAGACCTACGTGGTCCTCTCCGAGGCCGACATCGACGCCGAGATCCTGGGACGTGCGGGGATCGAGCGCCACGAGGCGGAACCGGACCCGCTCGCGCCGGTGCCGTGCCCCCACTGCCACACCATCTGCGCGCCGACCTCGCGGTTCTGCTCGTCCTGCGGCCAGGCGCTCTCGACGAATGCCGGCGAGGAGCTGAAGAGTGCCAAGAAGGAGCTCTGGAAGGACCCGGAGTCGCTCATCGAGCTGGCGGCGGAGATCCGGCGCCTGAAGGAGAGCGCGGCCGCGGCAGCGCTGCGCGCAGAGCCGTCCGGTTGACCCGGTATCTCGGCGTCGCACACGAGCGCTCCAGCGCGTCGAGTTCGCGCTCTATCCCGGCGATCGGGCTCCCCTCCACGTCCGTTTTGACAGTATCGCCTCGATGACGAACGCCGTCATGGGGAGATACCGCCCTTCATCGACCTGCCTGTCGGCCGTGGTCGTGACCCGCGAGCCACGCCGGAGCGCTGTTTCCGTGCCTGCCGTGCACGACACCCTCTCGCCGATCAAGGATACGCAATATTAATTAATATTACAATTATAAGTCCTCTGAGATTCCAGATCAGGCCGTACCACTATGGACGACCAGACTGTGAATCTCACGGTTCGCTGCTCGATGGCGGACATTGAGATCATCGACCGGCTGCGGGCGAACCGCCGCCGCGCTCCGTTCCTGCGATCGCTCCTCCGGGAGGCGCCGCCATGTGCGTGACCGTCTCCCGGGCGGGGATCCCCCAGATCGCCCGCGAGCTCGGGATCGGCGAAGAGAACGCGGACCTGCTCGAGGCCGTCGCCGTGCGGCGGGGGCTCTGGAAGATCGAGGAGGACGCAGAATGAATGGCAGCCCCACCCACCAGGCCTGCAAGCACGAGCGGGGAACGACTGCCTCGGATATCTGCGTTTTTCGGGATAATGAGGGTGCCGGCATTCTCGGCCGCGCGATCGCGAACCGGCCGCCGAACGAGGACCGGATCCGGGGGCTATCCACATGACCGCGACCATCGGCACGGTCGAGCGGGACGGCGACGATCTCTTCTGGCGGCTCGCCGGCGCGCTGCCCGGATTCTACTGGACGCCGGCCGTTGCGGTCCCCGGCCTCTTCGCCGGCGGCAGCGCCGTCCTGTACGAGGACGACGGCTGGCCGGTCGGGACGGTCGGCACCTCGGCGTCGCTCCGGATGCTGATCGGCGCGTTCCGCCCGGCCGGCGTATTCGTCTACGAGCCGGGGCTGTTCGCGGTCGAGGACCCGTCGTTCATGGTCCCGCGCGCACAGGTCCGGGCGCACTACTGGCGAAACGACGGCCCGGTGCCGGTCCTGGCCTGCGGGGGCGCCTGATGCTGTTCTGTTGCCGGAACTGCGACGGCGGCCCCTGCGAGCTGCGCGCGATCACGGACGAGGAGACGCCGCCGGTCTGCTGTGCGTTCGGCCATGACATCGACCCGCTCTGGCACCCGATCCCGTCGGGACGGTCAACAATGCCGCGGACCGGGGCCGACCTGCTGCCGGGCCCGTTCGTCGAGGTGCCCGCGCGGGCGATCGCGCGGGCGACGGCCGAGGGCGGCCGGTACACTCTCGAGATTGGCAGCATCGACCGGCTGGTGATCCCGTGCTCGCGCGCGGCGTTCAACGAGGCGGTGACGGCGATGGAGGCGGCCAGTCATGCAGCAGTGGAGTGACCCGACCGTCTGCGCCCGCTGCAGGGAGGAGATCGGGCCGGCCGAGCTCCGCTACTCCCTCCGGACGTTTCACCGGCCGCTCTGCGAGCGGTGCCTCGAGGATATCCAGGCGCGGCGGGGCGCTGAATGACGCCCGGCATCGTGACCGCGGCGGAGCGGTACCCGGCGCTGAGGCGGGGGCGCTGATGGGCGCCCGCGGCGCACTCTACTGCGGCCGCTGCGGCCGGCAGCTCGCGCCGTCCGGGCCGTGCCCGAGGAGATGCGTCATGCCGGACGGCAACGGGACGATCTGCCTCGAGACCGGGGACCTGCTTGCGGCCGGGCCGTGCCCGGTCGACTGCGTCCACCACCTTGGCGGGAGAGGGGGGCGGTGCTGACGCTCGTGATCAACCCCGGCGGCCGGCCGCGCATCGTCAAGATCGTGGAGGCCCTGTTCCACCTCGGCGTCGACATCAACCGGCCGCACCACTGCCCGGAGATGACGCCGGAGGAGCTGCGTCTCCGCAAAATGGCCCGTCGGAGGGAGCGCCGGCGGCGGCTGCAGGAGCGGCGGGAGGCGAAGCGATGAGCGCCCCGTCCCTCTCCCGGCGTCCCCGGCCCGAGGGAGGGCTCCCGGTCGACGAGGAGGAACTGTCCCGGTTCCGCGCCTGGCTCGTCGGCCGCGGCTACGCCGACCGGACGGCGACCGAGTGGATCCGCCGGGTCCGGTGGGCGTTCGCCCACGGGTGCGCTCACCCGGACGACGTGGACGCCGTCTTCTGGAACCTCAGCCAGCCGCGCCGCTCGGGCTTCCGGCAGGCCCTCGGCGCGTTCGTCGAGTCCCGGAGGGCCGGCCGGTGAGGTGGCTGTTCGTGAGCCCGCAGTCCGGCGGCGTCATCCAGATCGTGACGACGGAGAGCGAGCGGGACCGGTTCATGCGGTACTGCAACCGGGAGCGGATCCGGTGCGGCCTGATCCGCGTGGACGAGATGGGGATCGTCGTCGAGCACCAGGTCCTCGAGGTCGAATGAATTGCTATCCTCTCTCTCTCTCTCTCTCTCTCTCTCTCGTACTGCTGGGTACCCATAGTACTACTGGGTACCATGGGTACCCACTTTGCAGAGGTGTCAGGTGAGAATTGATCGGCATGGTCGGCTGCTGGTGCAGACGTCCATCTGGCTCCCGGTCGATCTGATGGATCTGATCAAGCTCGAACGGCTGAACCTCACCGAGTTTACCGAGCGGCATCTCGTTGTCTATTTCGGCCTGGAGCCCGTCGCCGACGAGTACGAGGACCAGATCAACGCCGCCGCGCAGGTCGGCGTCGCCCGGCAGCGGAAGGTCATTCAGGAGCGCGAGGCCGGCCGCGAGCGTACCCTGTCGGCGGTCCGGGAGATGCGCGCCGAACGCGAGGCCGCGCAGGCCCGGCAGGACGGGATCGCCGACGCGCTCCAGCAGATCATCGGTGATGATCCCACGGGCCGGTATCTGAGGACGCTGCCCGAGAACGATACGAACGGCGATCGTATGGACGACTGGGAGGCCCTGGTCCGCCGTGTCTCCCGGTTCTGCGGCGCAGAGATCGACTCGGCCGAGGTCGCGGCGGGGGTGCGAGCGCTGGTCGCGAAGGCGTGACCATTTTTTTCGTCGGAGTCGCCGCGTTCCTCTGGTCCCTTCGGCACTGATTCATATGGGAATCCGCCCATACTAGGTCTGACCAATCGACCCTGACTTCGCTCCACATCGGAAGTCATGGATTCAAACACCACCGTTGCCGGCCTCGTGGCCGGCGGGATCGCCGTCACCGCGGGTGGCGGCGTGACCATCGTCGCGGAGGGCTGGCCGCAGGCCGCCCTCGTCGCGCTGGCCGTCGGGGCCGCGTTCGGCCTCGGGAGCTGGAGCGCCGGCCGGCGGGGGTCCGCCGTCGTGGCGGTCGTACAGTCGTTCTGCTCGGAGATCGCGTCGTACTACGCGGCCCGGCAGGACGGGGAGATCACGGACGCGGAGGCCCGCGAGATCGCCGGCCGCGTCGGCCGGTTCGTCGAGGACCTCGAGGCCCTGGCCGTCGAGCTCTGCCGGCGGGAGGGCGGGCCGTGATCGTCGTCGCGGCCCGGGACGCCTCCCCGGCCGAGAAGGCCGGCGCGGACGTCGTCTGCGACGGCCGTTCGGACGTCGCGGTCTTGTCGAAGGCGCTCTCGATCTCGGACCGGGAGGTGGTCCTGACGGGCGGCACCTTCGACGCGAACGCGGGGTTCACGGCGGCCGGAAACCGGTACCTCCGGCCGGCGGAGGGGGTGACGGTCCGGGGCGTCGGGCCCGGCCTCACCCGGCTCGTGGCCGGCCGGGAGCCCTGCCGGATCGCGGTGGACGCGCCGGGCGTGACGCTCGCGAACTTCGGCGGGTTCGGGTACGTCGGCATCCAGGACACGGCCGACCGGTTCACCTGCGAGGACGTGTACATCACCCACGCCATCGGCGGGGCGTACGTCCCGTTCGGGCAGAAGGGCGGCTGCACGGCGGCGTTCATGGTCTGGGGCCGGGCCGGCCGGACCGTGCGGGACCTCACGTTCCGGCGGTGCACGGGCCACCGGACGTACCACCACGCCTTCTCCCTGAACCTCTCGGGGGGAGCGCAGGAGGGTGGCGGGTTCGCCGACATCCTCTTCGACCAGTGCTCGGCCCTGGCGGCCGGGAGCGGGATGGAGCGGTGGTCGTGCGGCTACGACATCCCGGACGCGGGCGACGTGGCCCGGATGACGGTCCGGGACTCGGAGGCGGTGGACTGCTGGCAGGACGGCTTCCACCTGGACGGCTCGTGGGACGGCCACCGGCAGCGTGCCGAGGAGGTCCTCTTCGAGCGGTGCCGGGCGAGCTGGAACGGGCATCGGTCGGGCACGAAGCCGGCGGAGCTCTACCAGTCCGGCTTCTACGTGCAGTCGGCCCGGCTCGTCGACTGCACGGCCGACCACAACCGCAAGGCCGGCTATCTCTGCAAGAACCAGGAGGCCGGGGGGCTCGTCCTCGAGCGGTGCCGCGACACGGGCTCGGCCTACGGCCTGGTGGTCGAGTACGGCGGGAACGGGGCAAAGGTTGAGGACTTCGTCTCCACTGGAGCGACTCGGCGGGCGCTCCAGATGGTCGGGAACGAGGCCGATGTCGGGATCACGATCCTCAACTTCGCCGGTAGGGAGCGGCCCGTGCTGCTCGGGATCACCGAACGGCTCGAGTTCGTGGACGCGCCCGGGCACGCGGCAGACCTGGAGAGGTATCGCGCCCGCGGATACCGTATGGTTAACAACCGGATCGATATCGTGACCGACCGCCCCGGGGACCTGGTCGAGGTGCATCCGCCGTCGCGCGGGATGATGGATCTGGGCGGGCTGACGGTCGAGCGCTGCCCGCCCCAGCCGGCGATGGGGTGAGCAGGGCGAGGGCTCACCCTTTTTCTTTACCTGACCGGCCGCGTGAGCTGACACTACCAAGCGGCGAGAGACGTAGCCCGAGGCGGCGGCCGTGCCTTTAATATCTGCAAAAATTGCCGCAATTGAAGAGAAGCGGGGGAATGCTGCCGGATTCAAAAAAATTTCTTTCAATATATTTATTGCCTCGAACGTTGATCGGCTGGGCACCCCTCTCCCGTGTGGTCACCGTTCAACGTGCCACGCCCAAGTTGCCCCTCATTCACTGCGGCGAGGAGGGGGTTGCACAGTGGACGGCCGAACGGCTGCGTTCGCGTACCGCTCCGGCCTCGCTTCCCGCACGACGGCCGCGGTACCGGGAGCGGAACGATGCCCGCGGCCGGAGTTGGGCTATGAGAAAAAGGTATCTCCTGTACGTAGCGTGCGCTCTCGTCCTGATCGGACTTGCGTGCATGCTGCCTGTGGCCGCCGAGGACACGGGCAGGATCGCGTTCGAATCCGACCGCGACGGCCACGGCACCGAGATCTACGTGATGAACGCGGATGGCACGGGGGTAACACGCCTGACCGACAACACCGATAGTGATGGCGAGCCGGCGTTCTCTCCCGACGGCACCAGGATCGCATTCGTGTCCAACCGTGACGATCACAGTGAACTCCGCAACAATAAAGATGTCTACGTGATGAACGCGGATGGCACCGGGCAGACACGCCTGACCTCACAAGCAGATATGCTGCTCGGCGGTCCAGCGTGGAGCCCCGACGGGAATCGGATCGCTTACCACACATGCGGAAAAGTCTGGATGATGAACGCAGACGGGACAAATAATGTCCTGATAGCCGATCAGACGGTTGACTATTTGATCTCAACCCCACATCCGACATGGTCTCCCGACGGTTCCAGTATCGCGGTAAGTTGGTATTATCCTGACATACCACGTGCCGGATGGGAGATTAGTGTGCTACATTCGGACGGGACCCCCATCACCCGCTTGACCTTCGCTCAATCAAATTGTATGGCCCCCGCCTGGTCTCCCGACGGCACCCGGATCGCATTCCAAAATTTTGACATAAATGTCGAGAACGCAGGGGGAATTTACGTCGTGGACCCGGACGGGTCCTCCGACCCGACGCGCCTGACCAACGATGGCGGAATATCGCACAATAATCCGGCGTGGTCTCCGGACAGTTCGAAAATTGCGTATGACGCCTATGGAGATATCTACGTGATGAACGCGGACGGGACCGGTGTCACCCCCTTGACCACTGACGCAGATCACTATGTCTACGACGGACACCCCTCGTGGGTGGGCACGGCCGTCACTGATCCGGTCCCCCCGACGGCCGCATTCACGCTCATACCCTCTGCGCCGACGACGCTTGACAGCATCAAGTTCACCGATGCCTCGTCCGATCCGGATGGCACAGTCGTGGGCTGGTCATGGGACTTCGGTGACGGCGACACCTCCACCGAGCAGCACCCGGAGCACTCCTACGGGACGGCCGGCACGTACACCGTCTCACTGACCGTGACGGACAGCGACGCCCTGACCGCGACCGTGAGCCACGACGTGACCGTCACGTCGGCCCCGACCCCCGAGAACCGCGCGCCGATCGCGGTCCTGAACGCCTACGGCATGGACGAGGACACATCGCTCACCGTCACGGCGGACGAGGGCGTGCTCGTCAACGACGTAGACGCGGATGGCGACGCGCTGACCGCCGCCCTGGTGAGCGGTCCGGCGCACGGCACCGTTGCCCTGAACGCGGACGGGTCGTTCACCTACACACCGACCGCGGATTTCTCCGACGAGGACACCTTCACCTACTGGGCGAACGACGGTGCCCTGGACTCGAACGCGGCCACGGTCACGATCACCGTGCGTCCGGTCAACGACCCGCCCGTCGTTGCCGGCGTCACCGTGCCCGCGAGCCCGGTACCCCTGGGGTCTCCTGTCACCGTGACCGCATCTTTCACCGATGACAGCGCCGCAGGCACGCATACCGCGATCTGGGCCTGGGGCGACGGCACGACGTTGCCCGGCACCGTCGCCGCCGGGGTGGCGTCGGGGACGCATCCCTACGCCGCCGCTGGTGTCTACGAGGTGACCGTCACCGTCACTGACGATGACGGCGCCGCCGGATCGGCGACGGCGCAATCCATCGTCGTCGTCTACGACCCGAACGGCGGCTTCGTGACGGGCTCCGGCTGGATCGCGTCGCCGGTGGGTGCGTACCCGGCCGATCCGGCACTGACCGGCAAGGCGAACTTCGGCTTCGTCTCGAAGTATCAGAAAGGTGCGAACCTGCCGTCGGGCGAGACGCAGTTCCTCTTCTCCGCCGCCGATTTCACCTTCCGCTCGACGTCGTACGACTGGCTCGTGGTCGCCGGGGCGAAGGCGCAGTTCAAGGGGACCGGGACGGTCAACGGCGCCGGCGACTACGGGTTCATGCTGACCGCGACCGACGGGCAGGTCACCGGCCGCGGTGGTGTCGATAAGTTCCGGCTCAAGGTCTGGGAGAAGGCGTCGGGCACGATCGTCTACGACAACCAGCTGGGCGCCGCGGACGGTGCGGACCCGGCGACCGTCCTCGGCGGCGGGTCGATCGTCGTCCACAAGAAATAATATCACCCCCTTTTTTCCGGTGACGGCAACAACCGGGTCGACCGCGCCGGTACCGGCCGGCCCGTCCTGCCCGGCGTCACCGAGCGGCTCGAGTTCGTGGACGCGCCCTCGCACGCCGCGGACCTTGCGCGGTACCGGGCGCGGGGCTATCGCATGGCCGGCAACCGGATCGATATCGTGACCGACTCCCCGCGTGATCTCGTCGAAGAGCACGCGCTCTCGCGGGGGAAGGTGGACCTGGGCGGGCTCACGGTCGAGCGGTGCCCGCCGGCGCCGGCGACGGGATAATGAACCGTTCAAGATTTGGATGGGAGGATCGGCCTCTCGATCCTCAAACGGATAGTCGATCGGCACGGCGGTTCGGTCCGGTTCGAATCGACGCGAGGCGGCGGGCGGTTCAGGCCGGACCCAGCAGCCGATGAAGCTGGGCGATGGCCGTCATCGTCTTGAACCCCTTGTCCGTGATAATATAATCCCCTCGTTCGTGCCGCTGGAGCAACATCCCCGAGTCCGTGAGTTTTTTGATGTGGAACGTGAGATTCCCGCCGCGAAGCCCGGTCAACTGGGCGAGATCGGAGAAGGTCCGGGTCTGGGTCAGGAGGGAGGCCAGAATCTGGAACCGCTGACTGTTCGCCACCGGCTCAAGGATCTCGCGTACCGCGGCCTCGTCGGGAACTGCCGAGATCTCCCCGCCCTGTTCGCCGATTGCCTGGTAGATGCCTAGCGACGCCATAAGGTCGATCTGTTTTTCAAAGAGCCGGTGAACCTCGGAGAAACAGGTGTCGCACCGGTCGAACGGCCCGTTCTGCCGCATACTCTTCATCTGATCGCGATAGGCGCGGACGATCTCGTCCGAGACATTTCCGTCCTTGATATGCTGCGAAGTTGTCTGTAAAAAGTCCATGAACACCTCGTAGCATCTCTCCTGCATCGGGCAATCGCTGGGCATACGGGTGGAGAGATCGACTCTGGCATCGTCGACCTGGTGCCTGGCGAACATCCCCGCATGGCGGCTGTTCAGATCCTTGAGCACTATCTCGACCTGCTGCTGGTTTGCACGCTCGATGTACCGTTTGAGATCCGTCCGGAGCCCGGCAATCTCTCGCTTGAGCTCGCGGACCTCGGCCAATGACCCCAGTGCTGCTCCCATACTGCTCCCTTCACGCTGTCGTCACCAAAGGCCTTGAGGCTGAGGTGCATTGTTCTGTATCAACAGCGTGACGTATATTCTAATGACGCTCAGGTATATATTTGTAACAGCCGCATCATTGTCCGGTGAGAACTATGCCGACATGGCAGTACACCGACACTGAGACCACGAAAGAAAAGGCCGAAGAATCGCTCCGATCCATCAAGAGCGCATGCTTCGGGTGCGGTACGCATTCCGCGGACTGTTCGATTGCCAGGGCGGCCGGGGACGTCTCCGCCATGCTCGGTTCAAAGCCGCCGTCCGTGAAGGACCAGATTCGCGCGCAGATCGAAGGCGCGCTCGCCGGGGCTACATTCCCGATCAGCACGCCGGGCGAGTTGCTCGCGGCGTTTCCCAACGGCGCCGATACCACGTGCCAGGTGGGCGACCTGAAGATGACCGCGGGCGAGGCCGGAACCCTCCTGAAGGAGACAGACTTCCCGTTCAAGAGCGCAAAGGCGGTAGCCGACGTCATCGTCGAGCGGGCCGGCCTATAATCTCGCTCATTTTTCCACGAGCTCTCGTCCGGCAGTGACGGTTGCCTCATCCTCTGGGAGAGTACGCCGTGAAGAAGTAGCGGTTCACCCTTCTGACGTTTCAGAGAAACCCCTTTCGTCCCGCTGCGACAATCACCAATCCAGTGATGATGGTGTGCGGCTGCTGCTTCCTGTCTTTCTCCTCGCAGTTGCCATCGTTGGCCCCGCAACGGCGTACACCCCCGACACCCTGACCGTCACCTTCCTCGACGTCGGCCAGGGCGATTCGGTTCTCGTCCAGGCGCCGAACGGCCGGGCGATGCTCGTGGACGCCGGCGAGTCGTGGGCTGCACCGGCCGTCTCGGCCGGCCTCGCCGTGGAAGGAATCAGTCGGCTCGAGAACGTCGTCGCCACCCACGACCACGCCGACCACATCGGCGGGATGACCGGGGTCCTGCCGCTCCCGCGCCGAATCGCTGGGGAGAGAGAGACCGATAGCATTCGGTCCCACGTCACGGTGGTCGGCACCGCCCGGAAAATGGTACGGCTGCGGATCGTGCCGGTGGCATGAAGCGATATCCCCGGACGGGGGTCGATCGAGGGCGTGGAGAAAGGCCGGGTCAGCATCTGGCCTCGAACCAGGCCTTCAGGTCCGGATCCACCACCCCGGCCCGGATCATGGGCACATCTTCCCATATCGCCTTCGTCATGATGTCCACCCCGTTCAGATCGATCGCCACCATAGCCAGGGCCGCCTCGTCCTCGGTGGCATACGGCACCGTCGCCCCCCCGGAGATGCGGGTTCCGAAGCCCTTGCAGCGCGCGTCGCTGGTCATGATCCAGACAGCCGCCTGCCGGGCATACGGACTGGCGCGGTGCCTGTCGAGAGCCCGGAGGGCCGCGACGAGCCTGGGGTCGGACAGTTCCCGGATACCCTGAAAGGTATCGAAGGGCAGGGGTCGACGCGGACCGAAACTCTCATACGCGGCCCGGATCCGATTGCCCCAGGCGCCGTGCGGCCCGAGGGAGACGGTGGAGTCGTACGTCGTGATCATACTCTGGAACTCCGTCCCCCCCGAGTCGAAGAACGTCCCGATCGGGATGACGAACGAGATATCGATGCCCTCGCGGTTCTCGATCGACACGTCGACGCGCTGCCTGGACGCGCCATGCGCGGTCACCTCGATCAGTCCGGCGGAGATCAGGTCCAGGAAGGTTGTATCGGTATCCGGCGGGGGATCGGGCCGCCTGTCCGGGGGCGGCACGGCGTTCACCGCCCGCGGCGGCCCCGCACCCCCGGGAGTTGCCGCGGCTCTCCACGCCCCTCCCGACCGGCGGCCGGAGCCGATGAAGGCGCCGGCTATGAGAACAAGCGGCAGGGTCCTGATGGCGTGCATCGGTTTACCTTCAATCAAGTACGTGAAATCAATTCCTGTTATCACGGTTCATCGATCCGATGAACGCGCCGCCCTCCGGCGAACGCAACCACCTCCTCGCCGCACGGCGACAGGGCCCCGGCGCCGCATGCCGCGACGGACGATCCGGAGAGGAGAGCGGGCTCGTCTTCGTTCCGTGAGCGGATGCTTCTGGATCTCCGCAGTTGCGCGTCTCGCCGCGTGTGACTTCAACGGCATCGGCCGGTCGACGTCGTCTGGCTCTTCAACCACCTCTGAGCGACGGCTCGAGATCCCCTTCTTCTCCGAGCTTTCGCTGGCCCGTGTTCCTCGGGGTCACCGAGCGGCTCGAGTTCGTGGACGCGCCCTCGCACGCCGGGGACCTGAAGCGGTACCGGGCGCGGGGCTATGCGATGCGGAACAACCGGATCGATATCGTAACCGACCACCCCGAGGACCTGGTCGAGGTCCATCCGCCGTCTCGCGGCTCGGTGGACCTGGACGGGCTCACGGTCGAGCGGTGCCCGCCGGGGTGGCTGCCGGAGATGTGAGATCCCCGTGTGCAGGAAACGGCAGATGTGCGGCCCGGCGCACTGTCGTCCCGGGAGTGCCCGCAGGATCCTGGCAGGAACCCGGCACGGCGTCACCCGGAATCGGCGAGGATGGCACGGACCGCCGCCTCAAGCGGGGGCAGGTCGTCGACGGCGATGCTCCAGATCGCGTCGAGGTCGACGCCGAAGTACTGGTGAACGAGGGCGTGGCGGAGACCGATAATGCGCCGCCAGGGTATCTCCGGGTGTTCGCCGACGAACCCCGGTGAGAGGTTGTTCGCCGCCTCCCCGATCACCTGGAGGTGGTGGACGACCCAGACCTGCAGGAGTTCGGAGGCCACCAGTTCCTCCTCCGTGGGCGGGAGCCGCTCCCGGATCTTCCCGATGGCTTCGAGGATGTCGGCGAGCCGGTCCCGGTCCGGTCTCACAGGGGCACCGCTTCCTGCATGACGGTCTCGCGGATCCGCTCGCGGAGCCCGCGGTCCGACGCGACCTCGACGCGCATCCCGAGGAGGTCCTCGAGATCCTGCGAAAAGCCGATCTGGTCGAGCAGGGAGGTGCCGCGCGGGAAGGTGACGAGCAGGTCGAGGTCGCTGTCCGCGCGGGCCTCGCGCCGGGCGACGGAGCCGAAGATCCGGATGTTGGTCACGCCGTAGCGTTCGGCAACGGCCAGGATCTCGGGGCGCCGTTCCTCGAGCAGGGCGTAGACATCGGCCGGCATGGTTCGTTCAGCTGTAGATCGGGGGGAACGGATATCAAGCCATCGATGGTCCGACCGGGGGGGACGCACAGGCACGGGCCGGCCCGTGCTGCTCGGCGTCACCGAGCGGCTCGAGTTCGTGGATGCCCCCTCGCATGTCGAGGACCTGGAGAGGTATCGCGCCCGCGGATACCGTATGGTTAGCAACCGAATTGATATCGTGACCGACCACGACGCGGACCTGGTCGAGGTCCATCCACCGTCGCGGGGGACGGTGGACCTGGGCGGCCTCACGGTCGAGCGGTGCCCGCCGAGGCCGGCAATGGAGTGAGCCGGGCGAGGGGTCGACCTTCTTCGGCACCCTCCCGGCCGCGGGAGGCGCGGCCGGCGCATACCAACTATTATCGTCTCTCCGGTAGCTGTTCGCTACAGCTCTCTCTCGAGGCGATCCCCCTGCCCGCGCCGTCCGTCCCGCTCGACGCCATCCCGCTGCCCGCCATGCTCTTCGACGCCGGCGGCCGGATCGTGGCCGCGAACGGTGCCGCCGACGCCCTCGCGGGCCGGCCCCTCGCCGGGCTCACGACCGACGAAGCGGTCCGCATCTTCCGCCACCGCCGCCCGGACGGGACGCCGCTCGCGCCCGGCGACCTGCCCTCCGCGGGGGCGGGCGGGAACGGCGACACGGTCGAGGCCCGGCTCGTCATCACCGCCGCGGACGGCCGGACCCTCGAGATCATCGGGACGGCCTCGCCGGTCCTGGACGGAGACGCCGTTACGGGCGTCCTGGTTGTCTGGCGGGATATCACCGGGCAGCGGCGAGCCGAGGCGGCTCTCGCCGCGAGCGAGGAGCGGTTCCGCACGGCCTTCGAGCAGTCGCCCCTGGGGATGGGCCTGGGCGACCCGGACGGGCGCGTCCTCGCCTCCAACGCCGTGCTGGAGGAGATGCTGGGATACGGCCAGGACGAGCTCCGGGGGATCTCCTTTGCCGAGTTCACGCACCCCGACGACCTGGCGCGCGAGGTCGAGCTCCTCCGGGGCGTGCTGGTCGGCGAGGCGAACCGGTACGAGATCGAGAAGCGATACGTCCGCAGGGACGGCCGGACCATCTGGATCCGCCTGGTCGCATCGCTCATCCAGGACGCCGAGGGCGTAGCCCGCGGCTGGATCGCCGTCCACGAGGACGTCACCGAGCGCCGGCGGATAGAGGCGGCGCTGGTCGCCTCGAACGCCGAGCTCGAGCGGCAGCGACGGCTCCTCGACACGGTCCTCGGCGCCCTCCCGTATCACGTCTCCGTCTGGGGCCGGGACGAGCGGCTGATCTGGGCGAACGTACAGTTCGCGGCCAGCCGCGACCGCTCCCGGGACGACCTCGTCGGCCTCCCGTGGCGGGACCTCGGCGAGGTCTCCGGTACGATCGAGCCGCTCGTCCGGGCCTGCAGTGCGACCATGCCCGCGGGCGTCCCCGTCTCGCGCGAGGTCGAGGTGCCCGCTCCCGGGGGCACGACGTGGCACGAGGTCACGGTCCTGCCGTTCGGTCCGGACGCGCTGCTCGTGATCACCGGCGACATCACCGCGCGCAAGGAGACCGAGGCGGCGCTCGCCGGGTACGCGGCGAGGCTGGAGGCGAGCGAGGCCCTGGCGCGGCAGCGGCTCCGCGAGATCGAGGCGGTCTACGACTCGGCGCCGGTCGGGCTCTGCGTCCTCGACCGCGACCTCCGCTTCGTCCGGCTGAACCGGCGCTTCGCCGAGATCGACGGAGTCCCCGTCGAGGTGCACCTCGGCCGGACCCCGGGCGAGGTCGTGCCCGACCTCGGCGAGCAGGCCGAGGAGACGCTCCGCCGCGTGCTCGAGACCGGCGAGACGGTCGAGCTCGAGGTGTGCGGCGAGACGCCGGCCGACCCGGGCGTCGTCCGGTACTGGGACGAGCGCTGGGCTCCCGTCCGCGACGAGGCGGACGCGATCGCCGGCGTCAGCATCTCGGCCGTGGAGGTCACGGAGCGCAAGCGGGCCGAGGCAGCCCTGCAGGAGAGCGCGGCGACGTACCGGGACCTCTTCATGAACGACATCACGGGCGACTTCGTCGCCGGAGCGGACGGCCGGATCCTGGACTGCAACCCGGCCTTCGCCCGGCTCTTCGGCTTCGCCTCGGTCGAGGAGGCGCTCGCATCGAGCATCGTCGGGACCTACGCCTCGCCCGCGGACCGCGACACCCTGCTCGAGCGCATTCGGAAGGAGGGGCGGATCGTGAACGACGAGCGCTTCCGGCGGCGCCGCGACGGGACGCCGGTCCACGTGATCGAGAACCTCCTGGGCATCTTCGACCAGGACGGGACCCTCGTCCGGACCCAGGGCAACATCATCGACGACACCGAGCGGCACCGCGCCGAGGCGGCCCTGCGGGAGTACGCGGAGAACCTGCGGCGATCGAACGAGGACCTGGAACGGTTCGCGTACGTCTCATCCCACGACCTGCAGGAGCCGCTCCGCACTATCGTCAGCTTCTCCCAGCTCCTCGAGCGGCGGTACCGGGGACGGCTCGGCCAGGACGCGGACGAGTACATCGACTTCATCGTCGAGGGCGGGACCCGGATGCAGGCCCTGATCCAGGACCTGCTCGCGTACTCGCGCGTCAACACGAAGGCCCAGGAGCTCCGGCCGACCGACGTGGAGATCGTCCTTGCTTCGGTCGAGCGAAGCCTGGACCACCAGCTCCGCGAGGCCGGGGCCGTGCTCACCTACGACCCGCTCCCGACGGTCACGGCCGACCCGCTCCAGCTCGAGCAGGTCCTGATGAACCTTGTCAGCAACGCGATCAAGTTCCACCGGCCCGACGAGCCGCTGCGGATCCACGTCTCCGCCCGGCGGCTCGACGGCGTCTGGGAGCTCTCGGTGCGGGACAACGGGATCGGGATCGAAGAAGAGTACTTCGACCGGATCTTCGTGATCTTCCAGCGGCTCCACACGAAGGAGACGTACCCGGGAACGGGGATCGGGCTCGCGATCGTAAAAAGGATCGTCGACCGGCACGGCGGCACGGTTCGCGTCGAGTCGGCGCCGGGCGAAGGGACGACCTTCGTCTTCACCCTGCCGGCCGCGTGACCCGCGGGATGCCGGCGGGGCGACGCTGCGGGAAAGCCGGCCGGGTCGACGTCGCCGACGTCCTCCGGTTCGTTAACATCCTTCGAGCAATGCCCGTCCCTCTCTTATCGCTCCCGGGGTTCCGCCGCGAGGTCCCGGACGTACGCCCCGAAGTCGTGCCAGACCGAGAGCGCGGCGACGACCCTGCCGTCGACGACGACCGGGGTCGAGGTGATCAGGGTCCGGTAGACCGTGCCGTCGCGGAAGGTCAGCTCGAACCGTTCGCCATGGAGCACGACCTCGCCGCGGAGCGCCCGGACGTACGGGAGGTCGCTCCGGACAATGGAGGTGCCGTCGGCGCGGCGCGCCCGGTAGCGATCGATGATCTCGTCCATGGTGTCGCCGGCGGCGGGCGGCCCGGAGAGGCGGGCCATGGCGCGGTTCACGGCGGCGACCCGCCCGCCGCGGAGGAAGACCAGGGCGGGCACGTCGATGGCGTCGAGGAGATCCAGGAAGGCGTCGTCGAGAAATGCGGGCGCCTCCGGATCGGCGGCGGGGGCCGTGGTCGGTGCCATGGTACCGCAACGGCGTGCGCCCGGAGAGTATTGAATGGTTTCGAAACGGCGCGCGGCCCTGGTGCGGGGCGCGGGGTCGTCCCGGCCCGGCCGGCGCTCGCGGCCCGCGCCGGGATCGGCCAGAACACGCTTCGGGAGTACCTCGAGGCCGAGGGGGTGACGATCCGGAGCCCCCGGAGGCGGGCCCGGGAGGTCCTCGCAACCCGCGGCGCCGAGCTGGCCGCGGCCTACGAGGCCGGCGCATCGCTCCACACCCTCGCCGCCGACGCCGGGATCGCTCGGGACACGCTCCGGGTGTCCCTGGTCGCCCGCGGCGTCGCCACCCGCGACTACCGCCGGCGGGCGCGGGAGATCTTCGAGGCCCGCGGGGCCGGGCTGATCGCGGCGTACGAGGCCGGGGCGTCGCTCGGGGCCGTCGCGGCCGAGGCGGGGGTGAGCGAGCTGACGCTGAAAAGGTTCCTGGTCGCCCGTGGCGTCGCGATCGACGACCCCCGCCGCCGGCGATTGCGGGGAGTCCTCGACGCCCGCGGCGCCGAGCTGATCGCCGCCTACGAGGCCGGTACACCGCTCGCTCGCCTCGCTGACGATGCCGGGATCGCCCCTCGCACGCTCAGGCGGTTCATGGATGCCGAGGAGGTTCGCCTGCGCGACGACTGCGGCCGATCAGGAGTCAAACGATACGGGTAGGATCTCCGATGCCGTCTCTCCGTGCGCGGCGAGCGGTCACGCCGAACCTCCCCCACCCCTGCGAACGAACCGGCCGCTCCGGTCACGCCGATGCGGCCGTGACCCTTTTTTTTCGGTACGTTCACTTTCACACCGCAACCTCCGGGCCTTATATGGTTCTCCGTAGAGGGATCAGATCGTCCGCCGCCCCCACCACGACGGCGACACCACATCGGAGATTTTTTACATGTCTACCAGAGACGGACGCAGCCCCTCCACCCCTCCCCGGTACCAGCGTGGCGGTCGGACAGCGCGCAGGACACGAGCAGACGGCCGCGAGGTGCGGGGATGGTGAACGGGACGGAGCCGGCCGGACTCCCCCGGTGCACCGACCCGGCCGCGCCGCCCGGCACCGACGCCGCCGACCCCGGGAGCGCCGCGGCGATCCTCGAGCGGCTCGCCGCCGTCGAGGCAGGTATCCGCGAGGACGTCTTCCGCCAGCCGGCGGAGGTCGTCGAGGCGATCGCGTACTCCTGGGCCAGGGGGGCGACCATCGCCGAGATCTCGGACGAGACCGGCGTCTCAAAGGAGATCGTCCGCGACCGGCTCCGCCGGGCCGGCCTGATCGGCTACCGGTGGCGGGAGAACCACCGCCACGTCCAGGAGGTGCTCGAGCGCCGCGGCGCCGAGCTGGCCGCGGCCTACGAGGCCGGCGGGTCGATCGCGGGGCTCGCGGCCGACGCCGGGATCAGTGTTCCCGCCCTTCGGTCGTTCCTGACCTCGAGGGGGCTGGCGATCCGGAGCCCCTCCCGGCGGACGCAGGAGATCCTCGAGGCCCGCGGCGCCGAGCTGGCCGCGGCCTACGAGGCCGGGGCGTCGCTCAAGGGGCTCGCCGCCGAGACCGGGCTCAACCACAACACGATCCGTATGTTCCTGATCGGCCGGGGCGTTACGCTCCGCCACGACCACGGAGGGCACCGGAAGAGGGGCGGTCGCAGAACGGGACGGGGTTACGGACGATGATCCGGTTACGTGGACGACGGCCGGTGCGGATAGCCGCGCTCCTGTCGCTGCGGGGGCCTGCATGACCGATACCACGCTCGAGGACCGCGTCGTCGCCTTCATCACCGAGCGCGGCGGCGGGGTGTCGTTCGTCGAGCTGGAACGCGAGTTCCCCGGGGAGTTCGAGGGGCAGAAGCACGGGATGTATCTCACGGGCTGTGACAACGTCGTGCTGTGGGAGCCGGTCTCCCTGGCGATGACCGGGGTGCTCAACTCGGCCAGAGACAACGGCCGGATCGTGATGAAGCCCGCCTCGGAACTCGTGTATTTCCTGGAAGGAAAGGTGTTCAATTTGCCGGTCGCCAGAAAGGCGCGGCGCTACGCTACGCCCCGGTGGCTCCCGGTTACCTTCAGCCCCGCACGGCCCGGCGATCGGAAGGATTGCGGAGACAGCACTTCGCGAACCGCGGATGGCCGCCGATGGTAGCGAGCGATACGGAGCGGTGAGGATGCACTTCCGGGACCCGTACTTCGCGGACAACATCCCCCGGCTTCACCACGCGTACCGATCCGCGAGGGGCTCGGGACAACCGATCGCGCTCCTCGTCACGGCGTGGGATGACTCGTACGACGAGAACGATATTTACCGGAATACCATCCGGTATTTCACCGAACGGGGCGAGGACATCTCCGACCATGTGTACTGTCCGCAGCCCGGGTGCTGCGATCTGTACGCACGGGTGCTCAGGGACGAGAGGACGTGCGTGGTCGTCGATGCGATGATCCGGGTCGGGGACACGAGGATCTCCCGGTTCTCGATCCGCAACCTCGAGACGACCCGCGACCTGGTGCACGACATCATCACCTGCATCCCCATGAAGGATCGATGGGCTCTGCCGGAGATCGAGCGTCTTCTCGACCGTACCGGGTTCCGCGTCGTCCTGTTCAGGTTCCGGGACGATCCGAGTCACGATCATGCTCGGACGGCGGGTTTTATCGGTGCTGCAGCAGGCCGTCCGAACCGGGAAGAGGAGATGCCGGTCACCTTCTGCATGCTCTCCGATTCGATGGAACGGTACGCGGGTGACTTCGACGTCCCGGTCTATCTCAACGGGGAGCGGGTCTACGTCTTCCATGATGCCTGCGATTATCCCGACAAGAAGGTCCTGATCTGCCCCGGGTGCCTCAGAGCCGTGACCTTCGGGAGGGACGAGGAGGCCCACCCGTACGTGAAAGCCTGGCCGGCGCCGGTCTTCGACGAGCTGAAGGGGGTGCGCACGCCCCGGGGGTTCGCGCACCACGCCCGGCGCTGTGTTCCCGCGTTCTCCCGGGACGGGATATCAAGGGTCGAAACCGGCCGGCAGCGGTACGCCGTCGGGCGACTGGCCCGGCTCTCGAGGAGAGATGCAGGCTGGGACTTTCCGCTGGTGGACGACGGCTTCTTCGAAGACGGGGCGGGAACGGTGTACGTGCAGGTCGTGGACGGGGCCCCCGTCTCCTACGTGGCGTTCCGCCGGCAGGAGATCCCCGGCGCCGGGCCCGCGCACGTCGTCTGGGACCTCTTCACCCTCCCCCCGTACCGGGGACGGGGACACGCGACCTCCGTCCTCGACCACGGGATAGGGGAGCTGGGGATCGACCGCGACCGTCTCCCCGTCTCGCTGCCGGTGACGGAGTATTCGGAGAATATCGTGCGACGCGCATCGACGAGGTACATCCTGGGACGCGGGGGCAGCCTGTTCGACCGGGAGACGTGGGAGCGGGTCGATGCCGCTGGACGAGGAGACAGGGCGGGCATTCCGGCGGCCGATCCGCGAGTGGCGCCGCCCCGTGTCCAGAAGGGTACGTGATTGTGGTCGGCTCGACCGGTGGTGCTGCCGGCGGCACCCCCGGCCATCGCGGGCGGAGTGCGGGGTCCGGTCGCTGCCCGGGCCGGCCTCGCCGGGCACCTCGACGGCCGTTGAGCCGACGGTTCCCACCGCGTTTACTTTCACACCGCAACCTGCCCACCTCATATAGTCGGCCGACAGGGATCTGATCGTCCGCCGCCATGACCCTGGCGGCGCCGCATCGGAGTGCATCATGTATCACAGAGATGGACGCGGCCCCCTCCACCCTTCCCCGGTATCAGCGTGGCTGTCGGACGGGGCGCATGGCGGCGATCGGAGGCCGGCGGTGATGGACTGGAAGGATCTTCCCGCCGTCGTCGCG
>CAZCUJ010000036.1:0-20662 GCA_964501565.1 uncultured Methanospirillum sp. | reverse complement strand
ATCGACCATCACCCGGTTTCGATTCCGTGATGGACAATAAAAAAAACGAGCGCGGCGGGGGTGTCCGGGGACCCCGTTGCACGGAGATCGTCCCCGCCGGGCAGGCCGGAGCTCAGCTGTCGGCCTGTTCGCTCGGGTTGAAGACGTTCAGGTAGATCTGGTCGCTCCCGGTCGCCGCAAGCCGGTCGCGCTCGGCCTTCTCCTCGACCAGGGCGAGGATCGGCAGGCGCATGTCCTGGCCCGGGCGGTACCCGAAGATCTTCTGGAGCTCGCACTGGTTCGCGTGCATGAAGCGCGTGTTCGGGATCTCCATCGGGCAGTTCTCCTCGCACTGGCCGCAGTTCACGCACGAGTCCGCAACGTGGGCGAAGCGGATCAGGTGGAACATCGGGCCGACCGGGAGGCGGCCCGGGGGAACCAGGGCGGGGTTCTTGGTGCTGCAGGTCTCGCAATAGCAGATCGGGCAGTTCTCGATACAGGCGTAACACTTGATGCAGCGGCTCGTCTCGGCGAGAATCTTCTGGAGCCGCTCGTCGCCCTCGCCCATCTCGGCGAAGTCGTGGGCGCGCCACTTGTCCGCGAGCTTGAACATCGAGTTCTCGATCTTGCCGCGGATCTCGATCCCCTTCGGGTTCGCGGGCTCGACGCCCATGACCCCTGCGTTGACGGCCTTGCTGACCAGGTCCGCCCCCTTCTCCGAGCAGATCTCGAGGAAGGTGGCCTTGCCGGCCCTCGGGCCGATGACGCCCCAGTTGCCGGCGGCGATGTCCGCCTGGCGCGGGACCTTCATGGTGCAGCGGCGGCAGTTCGAACGGCGGCCGTACCCGGCCTCCTCGAGCTCGTCCATCGAGATCCCCTTGTGCTCGCCGTCCTTGGTCTGGATGATGAACTGGCCCTTGTCGATCTCCTCCTTCACGACATCGTTCGGGTCGGTCTCGAACTTGTCGCTGATCATGGCCCGGGCCGTGACCGGCGAGACCGAGCCGCCGCAGTTGACCCCGATCATGAAGAGGTTGTCGAGGTTGATCTGGTTGCGCTTGGCGAGCTCGTAGATGCCCATCGCGTCGCAGCCCTTGACCGTGACCCCGATCTTCTTGTCCTTGGCGCCGTCCAGGAACTTCTTGATCAGCTTGGACATCAGCAGGGTCCCGCAGTGGAGCGAGCCCGCGGTCTGGTCCAGGTCCTTCGAGTCCGTGATGAGGACCGGGACCGCGTCGTAGAGGTCCACGCCCTTCTTCACGGCGAGGACGGCGTCCACGATCTTGTTCTCGAGCGCGTACTTCCAGAGCGCCGTGACCGCGCCGCCGCACTCGGCCTTGGTGGCCAGGTCCGCGTTCGTGGTCCAGCCGTAGAGCATGTCGCCTTTTGCGGCCATGATCAGGCCTCCGCGATCTTCTCGACCGAGACAGCACAGTGCTTGAGCTCAGGCATCTTCGAGAGCGGGTCGAGGGCGTAGTTCGTGAGCGCGTTCGCGCCCTTGGGGAAGTGCATGGCCATGTACAGCACGCCGGGCGCCACGTCGTCGGTGATCCGCGCGAGCGGGCGGGACTCGCCGCGCCGCGACTTGACCAGGATGTGCTCGTTCTCCTTGATGCCCAGGCGCTTCGCGTCCTCGGTGTTGATCTGGACGTAGTTCTCGGGGACCTCGTAGTGGAGAACCTCCGCGCGGTCCGTCTGGGTCCGAGTGTGGTAGTGGAAGATGACCCGGCCCGTCATGAGCGTGAACGGGTACTCCGCGTCAGCAACCTCCGCGGGTGGGCGGTACTCGAGCCCGAAGAAGGTGCCCAGGCCGTCGGCGGCCGAGAACTTCTCCCGGTGCAGGATCGGCGTCCCCGGGTGCTCCATCGTGGGGCAGGGCCAGTGGATCGACTCGGGCTGCTCCATACGGGCGTACGGCGCGCCGAACATGGAGGGAGTCACGTTGCGCATGTCGTCCCAGACGTCCTCGGCCGTCTCCCACTCAAAGCCCTTGAGGCCCATCTTCTTCGCAAGCATGCTGAAGACCTTCCAGTCCTCGACCGACTGCCCGGGGCCGTCGACGGCCTTGCGGACGCGGTTGATCCGGCGTTCGCCCGAGGTGAAGGTCCCGTCCTTCTCGGCAAAGCAGGTGCCGGGCAGGATGACGTCGGCGTACGGCGTCGTCTCGGTTGGGAAGATGTCCTGGACGACCAGGAAGTCGAGCTTCTCGAGGGCCTTCATGATCCCGTTCGAGTTGGGGTACGAGACGACCGGGTTGAGCGCCATGATCCACATGGCCTTGACCGTCTCGCCCGTGTCCCACATCTGCTCGGTCAGGGTCGAGCCGTACCAGTCGGGGAGCGAACCGGGCTCCATGCCCCAGGCCTGCTCCATCTTCTTGCGGTTGTCCTCGACCGCGACGGCCTGGTACCCGGAGAAGACGTTCGGGTACGCCCCCATGTCGCAGGCGCCCTGGACGTTGTTCTGGCCGCGGAGCGGGTTGACGCCGACGCCCTCGCGCCCGATGTTGCCACAGAGCATGGAGAGGTTGGCGCACGACCGGACATTGTCCGTGCCGGTGGTCAGCTCGGTGATCCCGAGGCAGTAGATGAGCACCGCGTTCTTGGCCTCGGCGTACTTGAGCGCGAACTCGCGGACGCGCTCGGGGGAGACGCCTGTGATCGCCTCGACGTCGGCGTACTTCTCGACCATCGCCTTGAGCTCGTCGAAACCCTTGGTCCGCTTCTCGATGAACTCCTTGTCGTGCTTGTTCTCCTTGATGATCCAGTACATCATCGAGTTGAGCAGCGCGATGTGCGTCGAGGGGTTGTACCGCAGCCAGTCGTCGGCCAGGCGTGCCGTCGCCGAGTACCGCGGGTCCGCGACCATAATCGGGATCCCCTTCAGCTTCGCCTGGGCCACGCGCCGCCCGGCGAGCGGGTGCGCCTCGACCGCGTTCGACCCGATCATGAAGATCAGGTCCGATTTCAGGACGTCGTGGAACGGGTTGGTCGCGGCGCCCGAGCCGAACGAGAGCGAGAGGCCGGCCACGGACGGCCCGTGGCAGATCCGGGCGCAGTTGTCGACGTTGTTGGTCTTGAACGCGACGCGGGCGAACTTCTGCATCGCATAGCAGTCCTCGTTCACGGTCCGGCACGAAACCTGGAACCCGAGCGACTTGGGGCCGTACTTCTCGTAGGTCTCCTTGAACTTCGAGGCGATCAGGTCGAGGGCCTCGTCCCAGCTCGCCTCGACGAACTGTCCATCCTTCTTGATCAGGGGCGTCGTGAGCCGGTCGGGCTTCTGGACGTGCTCCCAGCAGGTCATGCCCTTCGGGCAGAGCTTGCCCTCGTTGACGGGCGTGCGCTTGTACGGTTCGACACCGACGAGCGTCGTGTCGTCCTTGACGACAAGGTTCAGTCCGCAGCCCACGCCGCAGTACGGGCAGGTGGTTGGGACATATTTCAGCGATTCGGTCATACAGCATCTACTCTGGGTCACTGACGTCGGGCCGGCACCAGCGGCCTCCAATGTCGGACACTAGAGTGTGTCTTTGACGATCAGATAATATCAACGCACCAACAACCCGAGAAGTTCATTATTTTTGTTTAATCATTTTAACGAGAATCCACCGATAAACATCGATTTTTTTCCCCTTGCGGAAGGGCGCGCAGATCCTGCATTTGAAGCGGGGTTTAGGGATTATCGTTAATCGACAAAGATGTTTAAAGACTGCTTGCACAGTACTCTGCATGGCAACCGATGGGGAGATGAACACCAGCAAGGTTGTGGCACGGGCTGCCGCCCTCGGTGTCCCTGAACACCTGCAGCGAATGATGGCACGCTGCAGCGAATTCCATACGTATCCGGCCCCCGGGCTCATCATGGGCGTCTTCATGGTCGACTGGGCGATGGAGGGTCTCCATGCAACGCCCGGCGAGAAGCTCTTCGCGGTGGCTGAGACGAAGAAGTGCCTGCCGGACGCGCTGCAGGTGATCGCCCGCTGCACGATCGGGAACAACCGTCTCCGCGTCCTCAACGCGGGCAGGTTCGCCATCGCCATGAACAGGCCCTCGACCTCCGATACGGCGAAAGGGGTACGCGTCGCCGTCGACGCCGAACGCCTCGAGGGCTTCCCGACGCTCCGTGCCTGGTTCATGCACGACCGCTCATTCGACCGGAGGACCATGAGCGGCGAACTCTTCGACGAGATCCTTGCTGGCGGGCGGCGCTATCTCGCCCTCGAGAATGTCATGGTTCGGTTCGATCCCAGGAAGGAGTGGATCGCAGGGCGGTGTGGTTGCTGCGGCGAGCCGGTCCCGGACAATCTCCTGGCGAACGGCGTCTGCGCTGCATGTGGAGACCAGCGATACTACGAACCCGTGTCGCTCTGATGTAGACAGGCGATCCGGTCCGAACCGGATCGACGTTCACACCTTTTCTGGACCGGGCGATGACCGCCGCGTACCGGGCGCCTGGACCTTCTGGTCGATTGAGCTATCGATGCCGACGATCGGTGATCCAGTCCAGGCGGATGCTTGAGCAGACCCGGGGAACGAACCATGATGACCCCGGGTGTTAGGGAGGGAATCTCAGAAGTTCGGGCGGTGCGGACACCACCCACACGTCCGCACCAGCTGGAGAGCCCTGGCGAGGGGCACAGTTACCGATTCAACCCTCTCCGGATTGATGGGTATGGTCCCGCCAGGAGGCGGAGAACATCCCGTACTAGAATAAGGTGTATTTGTTAATATAAGAATAAGGAAAAAGAACACGGTTAACTCTAACCTTAAAGATATCGTTAGAGGCGGCTCTCCCTCCGCCCGACGGCCGCCATCATGACCGCGTACTCGGTCACGCCGTCGATACCAAGCAGCCGGTTGGCGAGCTCGTCGTGGAAGAGATCGACCGGCCTGACCTCGCAGGCCAGGCTGGCCGCGATCACGACCAGAGCCTGACAGACATGTCCTGCGTCGATCAGGACACCGCGGTATCCCCGGTTCCCAAGCCCCCAGACCGCGCGGTACGGGACCGCCGTCCACGCGAAGGTGACGGGGGCGCGGTGGACCGCCGGGAGGTTCATGCAGGCCGCCGCGAACTCGCTTGCCAGGCACGTATCGGGCTTGAGGAGGGTGAGGGCATGCTCGAGGGGAAGGTAGCGGTAGAGCCCCTCGGGGATGCCACCGACGCCGCTCACGACGAGATACGTGTCGAGCGGGTGCCGGTTGCCGCAGGACGGGACGTTGCGGAGCGTCACGGAGCCATCGACGATCTCACGGATCCCCTGCGTGTACCAGAGCAGGTACGAAAGGTCGGCGAGGTTGAGTTCCGTCCGCCCTAGAAAACCGCTGGGCTCCCACCAGTCGAGCGCGTCCTGGACCGAGACCTGGGCGACCTCGAAGGTCCCGGGAGAGGGCAACGGAACGAGTCGCTCTCCTTCCGTGGCAGGCTTCACAGGCGGGGGGGGAGGGACGCCTCTGAGCTGGTCCGTCGTGGCCATGTCCGGATAGGCCGTCGCCCGCATGAAGGTGGGCCCCGGGGACGACCCCACGTCCCCCGGGCCGGAGGAGGGTGGATGAGCTCCCCCGGGCGTGCGAGGCTGCCTACGCGGCGGCCCGGACATAGAGGTTGCCGTAGACGGGCTGACCCTTCGACGTGGGGTGGCGCTCGCCGAGGTCCCCGATATAGTGGTCGAGACGGTAGGTCTGCCCGTCCACCTCTCGCTCGACGGTCTCGAGCTTCCTGAACCCGGGGAGCATGTCCCGGATCGCGCCGAGCACGTAGACGTCGCCCTTGACCATCTGGCCCCCGACGCGTCCCTGCGCATCGCCCTTGACGATCACCGTTCCCCCCTCGCCGTGGGTCGAGACGTGGATGAAGGCGTTCCCCTCGACGATGATGGTGCCCCCGTTCATGAAGGTACCGATGTCGTTGCCCGCGTCGCCGCGTATCCGGAGCGTTCCGCCCCGCATGCCGCGCCAGTCGCCGCGGTACGCGCAGCCCACGTAGTTCTGGGCGCGACCGTCGACGAGGATCTCCCCACCCTCCATCTGGATGCCGCAGAAGGAGTCGACGTCGCCCATGACGTGGACCTTGCCGCCCTTCATCCATCCACCGACGTACATGTCGGCGCTCCCCTTCACCGTGACCATGCCGCCGGTCATCTTGTAGCCGATGTACTTCATGCGCGAGGCGTCCCCGTCGACGACGATGTGCGTCTCGTCCGGGGTCCGCCCGGCGTTGCCGGAGACCGCGAAGTAGTCCCCGAGCCGTCCCTTGACCTTTCCTTCCCAGACATCGAGATCGGCGATCTGGGCCTCGGCGAGCCCGGCGACCGCGTCGGGGCTGATCGCGTAGCAGTCGAGGCAGAGTTCGGGCGTGGCGATGGGTGTAAGTCTTACCGTGGGCATTCTCAGGCCTCCGTGTCGACCTCGATCACGTACGGGTTCGGGGCCAGGTAGTCGCGAACGGCGTAGTTGTCGAGCCCGACGGTGTACTCCTTGAGGAACTTGTCGTGGATGTCGCGCTTAACCTGTGGGTTCTCGGGCGCGTTCGCCCGGACCCAGAGCGTCCGCTTGTTGCCGTGGCTCATGATCTCGCCGTCCTTCACGACGATCTCGCCGGTCTTCACGAACCAAGAGGCCCGCTGGAACGCCGCCTCGAGCGCGGCGGGGTCGGACGGCAGGTTCGCCGGGTCGAGATCGTAGACCACGACGTTGCCGTCCTGGCCGGGCGCGAGCCCGCCGTAGAGGTGCCGGAGCCCGAGCGACTTCGCCGGGCCCGAGCGGGTCATCTGGGCGATCTCGTAGAGCGAGAGCTCGCGGTCGAGTCCGGCGATCTCGGTCGCCGAGACCACCTTGGCGCCGTGCTTGAAGGACTCGATCGTCTCGTCCCGGTACTTCCGGCTCATCAGCCAGGCGTAGATGCGCGGGTACCGCGTGAACGGCCCGGCGTTCGGGTGGTCAGTAGTGACGAAGCAGCGGTCCATATCCTCGCACAGGAGGGCGAGCTCGAGGCCGATCGCCCACTGGATTCCGCAGACCTTGATGTCGGGGCTGTAGATGTACGGCACGACGCCGGCCGCTGTCTCAAGCTCCACGTCGACGTTCGTCCACTTCAGGTGGTTGAGGCCGTTCAGGTGGTGCTCGAAGGGGCCGTCGGCCGTCATGGTCGTGGTCTCGTCGAGAGTCACGCACCCGAGGTCGAAGGTGATGTTCTTCTGCCGGTTGATGTACTCGACCACCTCCCGGGCCTTCGACTCGAAGGTCCCCCAGCCATCCCCGCCGTACGCGTGGAACTGGAGGTGGGTCGAGTGGAGGACCTGCTCCCGTCCGAACCGGTTCTTCGCCTCGACCCCTTCCGCCAGGCGGAGGGTGTCGATCGTCGTCCGGTAGTTGCCGGGGTTGCCGAGGTCGTTCTGGTGGATGTGAACCGAGTGCGGCAGCCCGAGGTATTCGTTCGTCTGGATCAGCCCGCTGACGATCTCCTTCGGCGTGATCTGGAAGAACGGCACATTGTCGTCGAGAGTCAGGCAGTTCAGCCCCCAGCCCCAGGCTTCGGTGCCGCCGGGGTTCACGATCTTGATCCCGTAGCCCTTCGAGGCCTTCAGCAGCCATGCCGCGTACGCGGCCGCGTTATCGATCTCGCCCCGCTTGAGGTACTCCATCACGAACCAGTTGTTGCCGAAGACCGGCAGGGCGGCCTCGTCGATGATCGGCGTGTCGTGGATCTCCTCGTGGACGTGCGGCGAGTGGAGCGGCGGCATCGCCGCCTCCATCACGAACGCGTAGCCCATCCGGGCGTAGTCGTACCCGGTCCTGAAGGTCGAGGGGATCGAGAAGCCCATCTCCATACGGTAGCCGCCCGATGCCGTCGCGCTCTTGAAGAGCTTGTCCTCGGGGCGCATAGTCCTGCCCGCGTTCACCTTCGGCCCGGCCACATGGGCGTGGACATCGATCCCTCCGGCCATTACCGTCTTGCCGGATGCGTCGATCACCTTCGCCTCCGGGCCGACGGCGTCGACGATCTGCCCGTCGCGGATCGCGACGTCCATCACGTCGCCGTTGATCCCGCGCGACGGGTCGATGACGGCGCCGTTCCTGACCAGGATTTCGGCCATGGTCACTCCTCCAGCGCGGCCTTCGCCACGTCGAGGGCCGGGTGGTGTATCCAGACCGGCTCGGTCTCGGTCAGCTCGCACATCCGGACGTAGATCCGGTTGAAGAGCTCCTCGTCGCAGATGACCCCCTCCGGTGGCTCGATCACCTTCTTGAACTGGATCGGGACGTTGTCCATCCGGTAGACCACGCCGCCCTCCTCGACACCGACCACGGCGACGGGGATGTGGAGGTCCGAGATCTCGCTGGCCATGCAGATGTTGGGGTCGATCGTGATCCAGGGGTGCTTCCGGAGCTGCTTGACCGCCGGAATCGGGAAGTGGGCCCCCGCGTCGGTCCCGATGTTGAAGAACGCGTCGCAGTCGTTCCGCATGGCGAGATCGATCGAGGAGGTGTCGCCGGGGTTCATGTGGCAGTGAGTCCCCTTGGAGAGGTCGATGCAGTACGGGAACCCGTACGACCAGGACCAGACCTGGCCCGGACCGGCGATGTTGTAGTGGCCGCGCATGGCCATGATCGTCGCCTTCGTGACGGCGTTCAGGTCGCGGGTCAAACTGATCGCGATGTCGACGTTATGGTTGCGACCGTCCGAGTGGCAGAGGCCCATCCCGTAGAAGATCGCTACGAACCGCGCCTTCTTCATCGCCTGGACGGCATCCAGGATCTCCTCGCGCGGGACGCCCGCGACCTCCTCGGGGATCTCGTGGCCCCGGAGCGCGGTCCGGAAGGCATTGAAGAGATCGTAATCGTGCCCCTGCTTGACCATCAGGTGCTGGTCCGAGATCTTGGCCGTATCGGTCTCTCGCGGATCGATGCAGATCACGGTCCGGCCTTTGTGGCCCTTGCCCGTGAAGAAGCCGCGCGGGAAGACCGAGTACCGCGATGCGTGGCGCGGGTGCGCGTGCATCGGGTTGCAGCCCCAGAAGACGACCACGTCGGCGCGGTTCTTGACCTCGCCGAGCGTGCAGCTCGGGTAGCCATTGTCGAAGATCGCGAGGAACGACGGGCCGTGGCAGATCGACGCGCAGTTGTCGAGGACTGCGCCTCCCTTCTCGGCCACGCGCCCGATCGCGGCCATCGCCTCGCAGTTGGTCGAGCCGAAGCCGTAGATCAGCGGCTTCTTCGCGTCCAGCAACACCTTCGCGGCGTAGTCCACCGCCTCGTCGTACGAGATATCCTTGTAGCTGCCGTCCTCCTGGCGGAGGCGGGGGAGCTTCACGCGCCCGGGTTTCGTCGCGTGGTGGAAGATCTCGTTGCCGATCGAGCAGGCGTTCCTGACCTCGAGGATCTTCCTGCCGTCATCGGAGACGACGATCTCGAGGTCGTCGCACGAGGCGCCGCAGTATGGGCACCCGACCTGGGTATGAGTCACTGGCATTTACATTCCTCCGTTCCAGAGGCCGCACGCGCCCTGGACGCATTCGAGCGCGGACTTGATCCGCTCGTGGGGCGCGGGCTCCACGGTCACGGGAAAGCCACTGTACTGCGGAACGCCCGTGGACTGCGTGCGCGGCGGCACGACCTGGTTCGCCCAGACGCCCTGCCGGATGTGGGCGAGCCCGGGGGGGCAGTACTGGCCGGCGATGACGGCCCTCACGATGACGGAGCCCGTCTCGCTTGTCACGCGGACGTTGGTATTCCGGAAGATCCCGAGGCGCTTGATGTCTTCGGGGTTCATCTCGATGATAGAACAGGCCTCGAAGTACTCGGGAGTCGTCTTTCCCTTCTCCATGGCGACGCCCTCTTCGATCGCGCGCTGGGTGATCAGGTTCAGATTGATCGAGTTGGTCACAGTCTCACCTCGCCGGATGCGCCGGGTGGGTGGGCCGGGCACCGACTGATATGGTCCATACCAATTTAAGAGAATGCATTAAAAAAAGGGGGTAGTTAAATCTGTATACGAAATAAATTCAATTTTCAGAACTAGTTTAAAGAAATTGGTGAACAGGGTCCGTCGATCAGACCCCTCGCCCGGGACCATCCGAGAATGGAGATCCACGCCCGGACGCACTCTTCCCCCGGTCCAGGCCCGCGACGAGCTCGGCCCGCAGGCCGTCGAGGTCCATGAGGTCGAGCTGGTCGGCGAAGTGTCGTTCCGCGTACGCCCGCCGGTAGCACCGGTCGAGTACAACGCCGACGACCTCGACCACAGCTCCTGGCGTCCGTACGGTCAGCAGCTCCTGTCCGAGAGAGGGGTGGCGGCCCCGCCGGCCGCCGACTGTGATCCGGTACCGCGGGCCGTCGTCCGTCAAGACCTTGAACGGGCAGTAGTCGACGCACATCCCGCAGGCCATACACCGGTCCTCGTCGAGGGCCAGGCGGCCGTTGACCATCGCGATCGCCCCCTCGCGACAGGTATTCGCGCACGTCCCGCACCCCGTACACCGCCCGTCGTCGCGGAGCGGGCGCCTGATCCCGGTGATCCCTATCTCGCACAGGCGCTCGCCCGCGCACATGTTGGGGCAGCCCGAGATACCGATCCGCATCTTGACCGGCAGCTCGACCCCGAAGAAGCGACGGTCGAGCTCCCTGGCGAGCGCGTATGTCTCGATGGTGGCGAGCCGGCACGTCGCCGTACCCGGGCAGGCGACGATGTTCACGACCTCGTTCCGCTCGGCGCCGAGCGGAGTACCGTTTTCGGCGAGCGCCGCGAGCAGCGGTTCCAGCGATGCGGGGTCGACATCGGGCAGCTCGATCGCCTGGCGCGTGGTCAGGTGCACGGTCGAGAGGCCTGCCTCGCGAGCGCACCGGCCGAGCCCTTCGAGCTGGGCCGGGGTCAATAGGCCGGCCGGCGTCCTGAGCCGAACGATGCATCTGCGCGGGTCGCGCTGCGTAATGATGCCGCCCGCAGCATCGCGCGCCTTCCGGGGGTTCACCTCCAGCTGTTGGGCTCGGTGGTAAATAAGAGGAGTGAATAACTCTGTTAAGTTGAACGGATTGTACACCGAACCCGGTCAACTGCCGGGGTTCGAGCTGGCGCGCTCCCGGATCATCGAGGGGTTCCCGGACCCGTGCCGGGCCGTCGACCTGCCGGTCGCGTCCGCCATCGGGCGGATCCTCGCCGAGCCGGTGCGCGCCGGCTTTGCCGTGCCGTCCGCCGATGTGGCCGAGGTGGATGGTATCGCCGTCGCGAGCCGGGACACGACCGGCGCGACGGCGCACCGGCCGGTCGTGATCGAGGCAGGGACACGAGTCGACACCGGCCGGGCTCTCCCCCCGGGGACCGACGCGGTCGTCCCGATCGAGCACTGCCTCGATGGGGGCACCTGGCTCGTCCTCGAAGCGCCGGTGATGCCGGGTGACGGCGTGCGCCGCGCCGGTACCGAGCTCGCGGCCGACGCCGTCCTCCTCTCCTCCGGGCACCGGCTCCGTCCGCTGGATGTCGGGCCGCTCGTCGCCGCCGGTGTGACCCGTGTCCGGGTCAGGACCGTTCGTGTCGGGGTCGTTCCGACCGGCGGCGAGCTCGTCCCGCCGGGGACCGTTCCCGGGCCTGGCGAGAGCGTCGCGTCGAACCCGGTCGCGATCGGGGCCCTGCTCTCGCCACAGGGTGCGGAGACCGTCGCCCACGCCGTGGTGCCTGACGACCCGGCGATGGTCCGCGCCGCGATCCTGGCGCTCTGCCCCGAGGTCGACCTGGTGGTGGTCTGCGGCGGCAGCGGGCGTGGGAGTCGCGACGTGGCCTTCGGGGTGGTCCGGTCCCTCGGCGAGATCGTGCTCGACGGGGTTGCGGCGCGGCCCGGTCGGGCGTTCCTCGTGGTCCGCGCCGGTCGCACGCCGGTCGTCGCGCTACCGGGCCGCGCCCAGCCGGTCGGGCTGCTCACGGAGTATTTCCTGCGCCCCCTCATCGAGTCGTGGGGGCTGCCGGGGGTACCACTGCATCGGGCCCGGGCCCGGCTCGGCGTGGCGATCGAGTCGCACCCCCGGTTCACCGAGATGGTGCCGCTCTCGGTCGCCGTGGTCGGAGACCGGATCGTGGGCATCCTGCAGCCCCGGGGGCGGCGGGGTACGCAGTCCCAGTTCCGGGCGAACGCCCGCCTCCTCGTCCCCGAGGGGGTCGGCGGGCACGACGCCGGCGACGAGGTCGAGGTCGAGCTGCTGGACGACCCGTCGGGCCCCGGCGAGACCGTCCTGGTAGTGGGAGCGGTCGACGGGCTGGAGATCGCTTCGACGGGATACCGCGTCGCGATGGTCCCCTGCTGGAACCGCCCCGAGCTCGCCGCCCTCCTCGACCGCTCCGCCTGCCACCTCGCGGTGACGACGGAACCCCCCGGGGGTCCGGGGCCGTCGTGGCCGCTCCGGCGCGAGGGGGGCCGCGCCCTCTGGCTGGCGGCCCCCGCCGGCCTTGCCGACGACCCGAAGGTCATGGCGCTCCTCACCGCCCTCGGGATCACCAGGTGATGACATCGGCCTCGTCCCCGGCACGGAGTCCACCGCGGTCGGCGGGAATGACGACGATGCCATCGCACTCGAAGAGCGTGGAGAGGCGGCCGGGCCTGCCGTCGACAGGGGTCGCCCAGCCGTCGCGGATCCGGACAAGGCGGTAGGTCACGCGCGGCCTCCGGAGCGGGATCGGTGCCGCGAGGCGGACGGTCTGGCGACAGCGCGCGCCCGGCGAGCTCCCCTGCATCCCCTCGAGCAGCCTCGACAGGAAGAGGACGAGCACGATGAACGACGAGGCGGGGTGACCCGGCAGGCCGATCACCGGCCGGCCCTGGACCATGGCGATCCGGGTGGGTTTCCCCGGACCAAACGAGACCGCTGGCATGGTACGGTCCGAGAGGCGTTCGAGGACGTGGCCGGTGATGTCCCGCTCGCCGCGGGCGGATCCGCCCGATACCACGACCGCATCACAGTCGGCCACCGCCCGGAGGACTGCGTAGGTCAGTTCGTCCGGATCGTCGCGCACGACGCCGCAGAGCAGGGGAATGGCGCCCTGCCGCCGGACGAAGACGCCGATTAGGTGGGAGTTGACCTCGCGGACCTCGCCGGGCGCGGGATCGGATGCCGCGTCCACGAGCTCGAGCCCGGTCGAGACGATCCCGATCCGGAGCGGGCGGCGGACCCTGACTCTCGTCCTCCCGACGGCGGCGAGCACGCCCACGTCCTGCGGCCGGATCGTGCTGCCTTCCGGCAGGAGAAGGTCGCCGGCGGCGAAGTCGGCGCCACGGTGGGTCACGTGCGCGCCGGTTTCAACGGGAAGGGCCAGGACCAGGGTGGCTCCCCGACGCTCGGCACGCTCGAGCGGGACGACGGCATCGGCTCCCCCGGGCAACCGCCCTCCCGTCGGGATCTCGAGCGCGGCGTTCGGCGCGAGCGCGACCGTCTCGGACGATCCCATGGCCACTGATCCCGTGACCAAGAGTCGGGCAGAGGCCGAGCGGGAGGCTCCCCGGGTGTCGGCAGCCCGGAGGGCGTACCCGTCCATTGACGCCCTGTCGAAGCCCGGGACGTCGCAGTCCGCGCGGATCGTCTCGGCCAGGATTCTGCCGTCCGCGTGGTCGATGGGCACGACCTCGGAGCCGGCGGCGCGGGCCGATCGCCGGATGAACGCGATCGCGTCCTCGATCGAACAGGTCCCCCCACCGGCCGGCGCGGGGTCCGTCGGCATCGGGAGGACATGAGGGACGGCCTCCATTCCATAGATAGTTATCATCGACCAATAATCAAACATGCCCTGTTGTCAGCAGGCGGCGGCCCCCAGCGGGGTACCCCGACTGCGGATCCGCTCGGGGTGGGCGTAGACCGTGAGTCTCGGCGGGCGGGCGAACCCGACGACGGTCATGTTCAGACGCCGCGCCAGCTCGAGCCCGGCCAGGACCGGGGCCGTATTCGAGACGACAACGGGGATCCCGGCCCGGTAGGCCTTGGCCACCATGCCCGACGGAAGGCGGCCGGTGCAGACCAGGAGCGAGGACGACAGGTCGGCCCCGTCCGCGAGGGCGGTGCCGACGGCCTTGTCGACCGAGGTGTGCCGGCCCATGTCCTCGGCCGACGCGATCACCTCCCCTTCCGGGCTCGCGATCACGGTACAGTGGGTACCCCCCGTCCGCCGCCAGAGGTGCGCGCGCTCGTTGATCAGGCCCGAGGCCCGCAGCAGGAGGTCCAGCTCGATCTCCGGGCCATCCGGCAGCGGTTCTCGGCAGGCCTCGAGACCCCACGCGAGACCGGGGCAGCCCGAGGTGCGGAGCTCGACCTCGCCCGGCGGGGCCGTGAGCGCCGGAACGCGAGCATCGATCACGTCGCCATCGACCGCGATTGAGGCGATCGCATTGACCGAAGGGACGACGCCCTCGCAGACGAGGAACCCGCGGGCGAACGCTTCGAGCCGGTCCCGCGACAGGGCGAGCCGGACGAGCCGTTCACCGTTGACGCGAAGCTCGATCGTCGACTCGACGCAGACCTCGGCCCGGGCCGGGCGCGCACCATTCCCGTCGACCGCGATCACGTCCACCGTCCTCGTCAGCCTCCCCACGTCCTCCTCCGCCGTCCCGCCTCCGGAATCCATATGCATCTGCAGAGGTGGTCGGAGCGAGACAAGAACCATTCAGTTCAATTAATTCAATTAACCAATATCGTTTGTTCAGAACGATTATCTCTTCCCGAAACAGACAGTCCCGGGAGACAGCCATGCGATTCTTCGACCAGGTGACGTATCTCGAGGCGCGGGCGATCATGGCCAGAACCTTCTCCGCCCCGAACCGGTCCGAGGCCGTTCCGGTGACCGGTGCCGTCGGCCGGGTGACCGCCGAAGCGGTCCTCGCCGTCTTCGACGTGCCGGGCGAGGATCGAAGCCTCGTCGATGGATGCGCGGTCATGAGCGCCCACACCGTGGGGGCCCGGGAGGGCGTCCAGGTGGCGCTCCCTTCGGGGGTCCCGGTCGAGTCGGGCGATCCCCTGCCCGACTGGTGCGACGCCGTGGTCATGGTCGAGGATCTCGGTGAGTCGGAGGGGAAGTTCTTCACGTCAAAACCCGCGCGACCCTGGCAGGGCGTCCGGCGTTCCGGGACCGAGATCCGGCGAGGCGAAGAGATCCTGCCGGCGTTCCACCGCATCCTCCCCGATGAGGTGGGTGCGCTCGTTGCCTGCGGTGTCCAGGAGGTGTGCGTCCGCGCCCTGCGGGTCGCCCTCGTGCCGATTGGCCGGGGGCTGGTCCAGCCGGGAAACCTGCCGGGGCCGGGCGAGGTGGTGGAGTCGAACACGACCAGGGCCGCGGCGGTCCTCGCGGGATGCGGAGTCGGGTGCATCTCCTACCCCGCAGTCGCCGGCGGGGCGGGGACCATCGGCGACGCGCTCGCGACGATCATCCGGACCTCGGACCTGGTGCTGCTCTTCGGCGGGGTCTCCAAGGGGTCGCGAGACGGCACGGCACGCGCCGTCGGGGCACTCGGCGAGATCCTCTTCCACGGCGTCGCCATGCAACCCGGCCGCCCGACGCTTGCGGCGCGTGTTGGGAGGGTGCCCGTCATCGCGCTGCCGGGCTACCCGTTCGCGGCCGGCGTCGTCCTGCGCGAACTTGTCGCCCCGCTCCTCTGCGCCTGGGGATTCCCCCCGGCAGTGCAGTACCAGGTCGTGCCGGCCGAGCTCGCGCGTCCGGTCGTCTCCGAGGTCGGGGTCGACGAGTTCGTGCCGCTCACGCTGGGGTTCATTGGCGGCCGCTGGGTCGCCTACCCGCGGGCGCGGAACCCGGCCTCGCACCTCGCCGACATCGGCCCCCACGCCTTCCTCCACGTACCCGGCGGCGTCGAGGGTCTCGAGGCCGGAACCGTCCACGAAGTCCGCCTCACGGCGGGGGACAGGACGGCGCGGCGGACGCTCATTGTCCATGGCGCGCCCGGCGCTGCCCTCGAGGGGCTGTCCGCCGTGGCACGGGCCGTCGGCCTACGGGTCGAGCTCGTCGGTGGAAGGACCGCCGCTACCTTCGATGTGCTCGGGGCCCGTTGGTGCCATCTCGCCGCCCTGGAGCGGCCGGATGGACAGCCCCGGCTCGTCTCCGTGCCGTCCCTCGTCGACGATCCGTGCGTCAGGGCCGTGACCGTCGCCGCCAAAGCCGCCGACTGTCCGGTCGAGTTCGTCACCCCGAGCAGGGAAGCCTGCGGGTGACGGGACCGCGAAACGGACGGAGGTGGCGGGTCACTCCTCGCGCCGCCGTCTCTTTCGCCGATCTCCTGGAGGGGGGCCGGAGGGCAGTTCGTCCCTGGAACCAGGGTGCTCCCCCTCATTCGGGGACGGGGATCCGGGGGCCTTCCGCCGCCGGAGCCGGGCGGCATGGCGCTCAGCCCGGACCAGCTCCTTTCGTTCCTCAAGTTCCCTCCGGTACTCCTGCGCTGGATCCCGCTTCCTCGGGGCGCGGAGATGGAGTGGTCCCGGATCAGTCTGCTGATGGCCAAAGCACACCGAGTGCCAGACGTTGTAGGGACCGGATCCCGACCAGTCGAAGAGGAAATCCTCGCCGAGGATCTTGCCCCCGCACCGCCGGCAAACGAGGTCGCCCAGCCGGATGCGTCCCCAGATCCGCAGGATCCGGAGCGTGGTACTCCGTGCAACCGCTTCCCGGTTCTCCTCGTCCGTGAAGGGACGTCCGTCGCCCTCCGGGTGGTATCTCGTCGTGATGTCGCGGACCGTCGGCGCGATGGCCTCGGCGACCCTGGGGTAGAACCAGGGCGGCATGGGGGTGCGCTCGGGCCAGCAGATCGACTGGTTCTTTCTGATCCAGTCAATCAGGTACTCGGCGGTGAGCGTGGTCCCGTCGGACCAGTAGTCCTTTCGACGCTGTGTCACTCTCTCCTCGCTCGGACCCCGCTACCGGCCGGTCCGTCACTCTTTGCATCCCGGTCGATGGGTTACCGTCCGTTCGGCAACCGTACCTTCGGCCCCGTGGGCGGGAGTTCGGGGTCCGGAGGCGCAGGTGCCCCCGCGTGTCGCCAGCGTCCTGAGACCGGACACACCGAACAGGGTGTGGTTCTCTCTCGATGATCCATCGGCACCGTCGATCCCGCGATCCCCGCCCGGGCCTCGACGCGGGCGGGCGACCCGCTCCCTCGCCGGTCATGCTCCCCCCTGGAGTCGCCGGTATCGCCCTGGCGAGGAGGGTATCTCTTTGGGAGTCGTGGGCGTCGCGGGGGAGTAACCGTGGGCCACGGCAGGGTCCACGATCGCCCGGGCCCTGTCGCCGAAGGCCGGCACCTCCCCTTCGGAGTACCCGGTGACGTGGTAGCCCATCCCGCAGACCCGGACCCGTGAGAGGGGACCCGACCGCTGGACCCGGTCGACGACGCCGTCGAGGACGATATGGCCGTCCGCCTCCGGACCGGGCGGTCCCGCCCGAACTTTCACGGTCGAGGCAGGGACGTACCACGGCCCGGGACCGGGCAGCCCCGGCACACTGCCCGGGGGCAGCAGGTTCTCGAGCCCGAGGGCACGCACGGCCTGCTCGCTTGGAGGATTGGCGAAGATGTCCGGGGCCTTCCCGAACGCGACGAGCTGTCCTCCGACGACGACCGCAACGTGGGTCCCGAGGAGCTCGGCCTCGTCCGGCCGGTGGGTCACGAGGACGATTGTCATGCCCAGCCGTGAGTGGAGCGCTGCCAGCTCCTCGATGGAGATGGCGCGGTTCACGGGGTCGAGCGCGGCGAAGGGCTCGTCCAGGAGGAGCAGGCGCGCACGGAGCACGACCGCGCGAGCGATGGCGGTCCGCTGCCTCTCGCCCCCCGAGAGTGTCGCTGGCCGGCGATCGGCGAGGTGACCGATCTCGAGCCGCTCGAGCGCGGCCAGTGCCTCCTCGCGGGCTCGCGGGGCCGGCACGCCGCGCGCCCGCAGCCCGAACGCGACATTCTCCAGGACCGAGAGGTGGGGGAAGAGGGCGTAGTGCTGTGGGACGAGGGCGATCTCTCGCGACTCCGGCGGGACGTGGGTGAGCATTCGGCCGTCGACCGCGATCGTCCCGGATTGTACCGGGACCAGGCCGGCGATCGTCTGGAGCAGGGCGGACTTCCCCGATCCGGACGGCCCCACGACGGCGCACAGGGCGCCGGCCGGGAGCTTGAGCGACACGGGGCCGAGGTTGAACCCGCCGAGCCGGACGGTCACGGTATCGAGGGAGAGAAAACCGCCGTTCATACCTAATAATCTTATTACTTTTTATCATATGTTAACGTAGTGTTCAAAACAGGTCCCACCGGTACAGTGGGATCGATGGAACGGAGTATCATGAGACTCACGCAATCGCTGCTCGTCACCGCTCTCGTGCTCGCCGCACTCCTCTGCGCCGCCGGGTGCACCGCGCCGGACACCGGTTCGGCAACACCGACGCCCACCACCGTGCCTGCGACCACCCCTGCCATGACAACGACGGCACCCGCGTCGGAACTGACTGTCTTTGCCGCCGCCTCGCTCAAGGACGCGTTCACCGAGATGGGCCGGCTCTTCGAGGCGAACCACACGGGCATCAAGGTCGTTTTCAACTTCGACGGCTCGCAGGTGCTCCGCACCCAGCTCCAGCAGGGGGCCTACGCCGACGTCTTCGCCTCGGCGAACTGGGCGCAGATGAACCTCTCGAAGGGCGACGGCCGGATGATCAACGAAACGGTCCAGCTCTTCTGCCACAACCGCCTCGCCATCCTCGTTCCCGCCGCCAACCCGGGGAAGATCACGGACCTCGAAGACCTGGCGAACCCGGGCGTGAAGGTCGTGATCGGGACGCCCGACGTGCCCGTGGGCAGCTACGCCCGCCAGCTCCTGAATAAGACCGTGAACGACTCCACGTACGGGCCGGACTACAGAACGAAGGTCCTGGCGAACGTCGTCTCGGAAGAGACGAACGTCAACCAGCTCGCGACCAAGATCGTCCTCGGCGAGGCCGATGCCGGGATCGCCTACGCCTCGGACGTTCCCGCCGCCCAGATCGACAAGGTCACGGTGATCGAGCTGCCAGCGGCGTACCAGGTCATCGCCGACTACCCGAGCGGAATCGTGGAGGGTACGAGGGACCGGGCCACGACCCAGGCGTTCATCGACTTCGTCCTATCGGACCCGGGCCAGCAGACGTTGCAGAGATTCGGTTTCGCCCCGGTCTGAGCACCGTTCATGGACCGCGAGACGGCCCTCCCACCCGCCCCCTCGGGGCGGGGGGTGGGCTTCACCGTCCTGACGGCCGTCCTCGCGGTCGCTTTCACGCTTTTCGTCGCAGTCCCGATCCTCGCCCTGCTACTCTACGTCCCGCCCTCCATCCTGATCGCGTCGTTCTCGGACCCGGTCGTGACCGACGCGATCCGGCTCTCGCTTACGACCTCGACTGTCGCGACCCTGGTCGTGATCGCGTTCGGCACGCCGCTCGCGTTCCTCAACACCCGGACCGTCTACCCCGGCCGAAACCTGGTCGAGACCCTGACCGACCTCCCGATCGTGCTGCCCCCGGCGGTGGCCGGCCTCGGGCTTCTCCTCGCCTTCGGCCGGTTCGGCCTCGTCGGCCAGTACCTCGCGCCGTTCGGGATCACGATCGCCTTCACGACGGTCGCGGTCGTCATGGCCCAGACCTTCGTCGCGGCGCCGTTCTTCCTCCGCCAGGCCCGGACGGCCTTCGGCGAGGTCGACCCCACGTACGAGGCCGCCGCCCGGTCTCTCGGGGCCTCGCCTGCGTACGTCTTCCGCCGCGTCACGGTCCCGCTCGCGGCCGAGGGGCTCGTCTCGGGCGCGATCATGACCTTCGCCCGCGCCCTTGGCGAGTTCGGCGCGACGATCATGTTCGCCGGGAACATCCAGGGTAAGACGCAGACCATGCCGCTCGCGATCTACACCGCGCTCCAGAGCGACATCACGGCCTCGGTCGCCCTCGCGGTCATCCTGCTCGCCATCTCGTTCGCGGTCATCGCATCCGTCCGAGCGCTCGGGCGCCGGGCGTCGCGAAAACAGTAGGCCGCGGTGGCCGGGATATGATGTTCCGGGAAATTCATTACCATTCACAAGGATTACATCAAATTCGCTTAATCGATCGGGATACATTTATCTCATTTTGATTGTAAGGGAGAGCGGTGAGCATATGAATATCAGCGCCAGAAACCATGTCCCGGGAACGGTGAAGTCGATCAAGAAGGGGCCGATCAACACCGAGGTGGTCCTCGTGCTCGAGGGGGGGGCTGAGATCGTTTCGGTCATCACCACCTACTCGGCCGAGAAACTCGGCCTCAAGGAGGGGGCGAAGGCCTTCGCAATCATGAAGGCGTCCGAGGTGATGATCGGCGTCGACTGAGCCGGTCACATCAACTCTTTTCAGCCCCGAACCGGAGCTGCCGTCCCGGGCACCTAGAAACGCGTCGAGAGCAGAGCGTCGACGTACTCGAAGCTCCATCCCTTCTGCTCCGGACTGAACCAGGCCTCGATCTCCGGCACACCGACGATCAGGTTGAGCTCGACGAGGCCGAACTTGTGGATGGAGATGACCCGGTCCTGCCCGACCGTTCGGTAACACTCCTCCTGCCCGTTCAGGATCGCCTCGATGTCCTCGTCCGTCACCAGACGGGAAAGCCGGAAGCGACGGCGCTCCCACCCTGGGAACGGCGGGACGGGGCTCTGAAACCGGGTCACCATCGTCA
>CAZCUJ010000035.1:0-21629 GCA_964501565.1 uncultured Methanospirillum sp. | reverse complement strand
TGATCGCCATGGCACGCACAGGTTATTCCGTCGAGGCCACCGGCGAGCAGTTCGCCCGGGTCAAGGCAAACGAGCTCCCGTGCTCTCCCAAGCACGCGATCGAGATCGCGCGCTTCATCCGGGACCAGGACGTCAACGAGGCGATCGAGTACCTCACCCTGGTCGTCGCGAAGAAGAAGGCGGTGCCGTTCCGGCGGTTCAACCGGAACGTCGCGCACAAGCGCGGTCTTCAGGGCTGGGACGCCGGGCGCTACCCCGTCAAGGCCTCGCAGGGCTATCTCAAGCTCCTCGAGGGCGTCAAGAAGAACGCCGAGTACAGCGGGCTCGACGCGGACCGGCTCGTGGTCGTCCACGCGGCCGCGAACCGCGGGCGGGGGCAGAAGGCCTTCTTCCCCCGCGCCATGGGCCGGGCCACGCCGAAGCGGCGCGAGACCGTGAACATCGAGATCATCGTCCGGGAGGTGCAGGAATAATGGCGATCGAGAGAAAGTTCGTCGCCGACGGCGTCCGCAAGGTGCGCGTCCAGAAATTCTTCCTCAAGGAGCTCAAGCGCGCCGGGTACGGCGGCATGGACATCGCCCGCACCCCGCTGGGCACCCAGGTGACGATCTTCGCCGAGAAACCCGGCATCGTGATCGGCAAGGGCGGCAAGGTCGTGCGGCAGCTGACCGTCGACCTCGCCCAGGACTACGGGATCGACTCCCCGCAGATCGAGGTCCAGCAGGTCGGCAACCCGAACTTCAACGCCCAGATCATGGCGGAGAGGCTCGCCAACGCGCTCGAGCGCGGCTGGTACTTCCGCAAGGCCGGCTCGAACGTCATCCGGCGGGTCATGGAGAACGGCGCCCTCGGGTGCGAGGTCGTCCTCTCGGGCAAGCTGACCGGCGCGCGCTCGCGTGTCCAGAAGTTCACCGACGGCTACATCAAGCACGCGGGAGAGCCCTCGATCACCATGGTCGAGAAGGGATACGCGGTCGCGATCAAGAAACTCGGGACCATCGGCGTCCAGGTCAAGATCATCCTGCCCGAGACGAAGCTCCCGGACAAGTTCGAGATCCTGGACGTCGCACCCCGGCAGGCCCCGATCGAGGAGTTCATCCCCGAGGAGGACCTCGGCGCGGTCATCGACGCGGAGCTCGCGGCGGTGCCCGACGAGGAGTTCATCCCCGAGGAGGTGCGGTAGATGGCGATCTTCCGCTCCGGCGAGGTGCAGCAGCTCTCCGACGTCGAGATCACCGAGCAGCTCAGCAAGCTCCAGCTCGAGCTGGTTCGACATCACGGCAAGGTGGCCGCCGGCGGCGCGACGGAGAACCCGGGCCAGATCCGGGAGATCCGGCGGACCATCGCCCGACTCCAGACCGAGCAGGGACGGAGGAGGGCGGCGTGATCGCGCCCCGGAACGTGCTCCGGCACGAGTGGATCGGCCGGCACGTCCGGGTGGCGCGATCAGCCAACCCGTCCCTGGCGGGAGTCGAGGGGACCTGCGTCGACGAGACGCGGCAGACCCTTCGGATCGCCACCGCCCACGGTGTAAAGACCGTGCCCAAGGCGGTCGCGACATTCCGGCTCCTGCTCCCGGACGGGACTGCGGTGGAGGTGGACGGCAGGGCGCTCGTCGGAGCGCCCGAGCGCCGTCTTACCGCCCGCAGATAGAGAGGATACCATATGGCACGAGATATTGGATTGAACGTCGGGGCACCCGAGACGGAGTGCACCGACGTGAACTGCCCGTTTCATGGCACCCTGCCGGTGCGCGGCCAGGTGATCACCGGCAAGGTCGTGAGCGACAAGATGAACGGCACGTGCGTGGTCGGACGCGACTTCCTCCACTACGTGCGGAAGTACAAGCGGTACGAGAAGCGCTCGAGCAAGGTCCACGCCCATAACCCGCCCTGCGTCTCGGCGAAGGTCGGTGACACGGTGCGGATCGCCGAGTGCCGGCCGCTCTCGAAGGCGACGAGCTTCGTCGTGGTCGAGGTGGAGAAGGAATGAAGGCCAAGCAGTCGACCACGCCGCGCGCGCTCGCCACGGGCTCGCGCATGGCCTGCGTCGACAACACCGGCGCCCGGATGGTCCAGATCGTCTCGGTCGACCGGTATCACGGCGTCCGTCGCCGCCAGCCGAAGCTCGGCCTCGGCGATCTCGCGACCGTCTCGGTCAAGAAGGGGACGCCCGACATGCGGCGCAAGCTCGAGAAGGCCGTCGTGATCCGGCAGAAGAAGGAGATCCGCCGGCCGAGCGGCCTGCGGGTCTCGTTCGAGGACAACGCGATGGTGATCGTCAACGAGCGCAACGAGCCGAAGGGCACGGAGATCAAGGGCCCGGTGGCCCGCGAGGTCGCCGAGCGCTTCCCCAAGCTCGGCTCGATGGCCACCCTGATCGTCTGAGGAGCTGACACGATGGCACTCTCAACAAGCATCCAGCCGAGAAAGCAGCGGAAGGCGCGCTACCAGGCGCCCCACCACCTGCGGACCAAGCTCCTCGGCGCGCCGCTCGCGCCCGAACTGCGCGAGAAGTACGGCGGCCGCCGGACGGTCCGCGTCGTCACGGGCGACACGGTCCGCGTCACGCGCGGCGACTTCGCCGGCGACGAGGGGCTCGTCGACATCGTCGACGTCAAGAACTCGAAGATCGTGGTCCACGGCGTCGCCATCACCAAGGCCGATGGCACGGAGAAGCCGCGCAAGATCGACCCGTCGAACGTCATGGTCACGAAACTGAACCTGAAAGACCCCAAGCGGGCCGAGCGGCTCGCTGCCAGGGGGGAGGCGTAGATGTCCGACCACCTTAAGCGCATGGTCGCGCCGTCCTCGTGGCGGCTCGCGCGCAAGGAGGAGACGTTCGTCACCAAGACCCGCGCGGGCCCGCACAACGCCGGCGCCCTGCCGATGGCGGTGCTGCTCCGGGACCGCATGGGCATCGCCCGCACCATGAAGGAGGTCAAGCTGATCCTCTCGAACCGGGCGGTCCTGGTCAACGGCCGGCCCTGCCGCGACCCGCGCATGGGCATCGGGATCTTCGACATCATCTCGATCCCCGCGACCGGGCAGCACTACCGTGTCCTGCTCGACAAGAAGGGCCGGATCGTCACGGTCCCGATCGACGCCGAGGCGGCGAAGACCAGGCTCGCCCGCGTCGCGAAGAAGACCGTCGTCACGGGCGGCAAGGTCCAGCTCAACCTCGACTCCGGCGCGAACGTCATCGCCGACCACGGCGTGAAGTCCCGGGACTCTGTCGTCCTCTCGCTCGACCCCGAGACACGGTTCGCGGTCGTCGACCACTTCCCGTTCGCGGTGGGCCACATGGCCATGGTGATCGGCGGACGGCACGCCGGCCGGATCGGCCGGATCACCGCGATCACCCCGATCCCCGGCTCGACCCCCAACACGGTCGCCCTCGAGGACGCGAACGACGGCTCGGCCTTCGAGACGATCGACGACTACTGCTACATGGTCGGGCGCGAGACGCCGGCCGTCTCCTCGTGGGGTATCGAGGCATGAACGCCGGGAACACGATGCGGCGGCCCGTGGTCGACAAGGTTGTCGTCCACATGGGCGTCGGCGAGTCGGGCGAGCGCCTCATGAACGGCGAGGAGCTGATCCGCCGGATCACCGGCCAGAGCCCGGTGCGGACGATCGCGAAGAAGACACAGCCGGCCTTCGGGATCCGCAAGGGCGCCCCGATCGGCGCCAAGGTCACGCTTCGACGCGAGGCCGCGGAGAACTTCCTCTCGACGGCGCTCGGGATCCTCGAAAGGGTCCTCTACGAGAGCCAGTTCGACAGGAACGGCAATGTCTCGTTCGGGATCGAGGAGCACACGGACTTTCCGGGCATGGCGTACGACCCGAAGATCGGGATCTTCGGCATGGACGTCAACGTCGTCCTCGAGCGGCCCGGCGTCCGGATCGCGCGGCGGCGCGAGCAGCAGAAGAAGCTGCCCGGGCGCCAGCGCGTGACGAAAGAGGACGCCGTCGCGTTCATAACCGAGACGTACGGCGTGGAGGTGCGCTGATGGCGGGAGAACAGAAGAAGCAGTACGGCCGGGGCGCACACGAATGCCAGCTCTGTGGCCGCAAGCAGGGGCTGGTCCGGCGGTACAACATCAACTTCTGCCGGCAGTGCTTCCGCGACTGGGCCTATCGCATGGGCTTCAAGAAGATGAACTAGGTGGATAGAATGGGACGACAGAATACGATCGCCGACGCGATGTCGACGTTGAAGAACGCGTCCGACGGCGGCAAATCGATCTGCACCGTGGAGCCGGCGTCCAAGCTGATCGGGGCCATGCTCCGGATCATGCAGGATGCCGGGTACATCGGCTCGTTCGAGTATATCGACGACCGCCGGGGCGGGCAGTTCCTGGTCCACCTCTCGGGCGGCATCAACAAGTGCGGCGTGATCACGCCGCGGTACTCGGTCGGGCTCGAGGATCTCGAGACCTGGGAGACCCGGTACCTGCCCGCGAAGAACTTCGGCCTGCTGATCCTCACGACCTCGCAGGGCGTGCTCACGCACGAGCAGGCCCGGACCAAGGGGATCGGGGGCGAACTCCTGGGGTTCGTCTACTGATAGGTGGGGCAGATGACATTCGAAGCAACCGCAGAGATCCCGGCGGGCGTGACCGTCTCCATGGACGGCACGCGTGTCGTGGTGACGGGCCCGAAGGGAACGCTCACACGGGACATGCGCTTTCCCGGGATCACGATCGAGATCGGCGACGACATGGTCACGGTCTCAACCGACGTGATGAGAAAGCGGGTGGTCGCCATGGTCGGCACGCTCGCCTCGCACATCAGGAACATGACCACGGGGGTCAGCAACGGGTTCGAGTACCGGATGAAGGTGGTCTTCTCCCACTTTCCGATTCAGCTCAAACTCCAGGGCCAGACCCTCGTGATCGAGAACTTCCTCGGGGAGAAGAAGGCCCGCCACGCCCGGATCGAGCCGGGCGTGACCGCCGATGTCGGCAACGACGCGGTGACTCTCTCGGGGATCGACAAGGAGAAGGTCGGCAACTCGGCCGCGAACATCGAGCACGCGACCCGGATCCGGAACCGCGACCCGCGGGTCTTCCAGGACGGGATCTATATCGTGGAGAGGGCCTGAGATGGACCAGGAAACAAAGAGGCTTATCCGGGTCCGGGCCGAGAAGCGCGCGCGCTTCAAGCGGGCCGGGTTCGGAACCAAGAAGCAGCTCGCCGAGAGCTGGCGCCGCCCCCGCGGACTCCAGAGCAAGCAGCGGCTGCAGAAGAAGGCGAAGGGCGCGCACCCCACGCCGGGCTTCGGCAGCCCGGTGGCCGTGCGCGGGCTCCACCCGAGCGGGTACGAGGACATCCTCGTCCATAACCCCGCGGAGCTCGAGGGGCTCGACGCCGCAACCCAGGCCGTCCGGATCGCCGGCGCCGTTGGGATGAAGAAGCGCGAGCAGATGCAGGGCCGCGCGGCCGAGCTCGGCCTCAAGGTGCTCAACCCGAAGGACACGAGCCTGGGCCGGGGCGCCGAGGCGGCTGTTGAGGCGGACGAGGAGGAGTCCGATGAGTGACCTCGCCTCCCAGCGGCGCATCGCCGCGGCCGTCCTCAAGTGCGGGGTCCACCGCGTCTGGTTCGACCCGGACCAGATGGCCGAGATCGAGAACGCGATCTCGCGCGAGGACCTGCGCAAGCTCGTCGATGATGGCGTGATCAAGCAGAAGCCCAAGAAGGGCGTCAGCCGCGGGCGCGCCCGGGCACGGATCGCGAAGCGGTCCTACGGACACCGCAAGGGCGTCGGCCGGCGCAAGGGCGCGGCCGGCGCCAGGACGCCGTCGAAGCGCGCCTGGATCCAGAAGATCCGGGCTATGCGCAAGGTGCTCGTCGAGCTCCGCGACGACGGCTCGCTCGAGCGGCGGCACTACCGGGTTCTCTACCGGCGCGCGGCCGGCGGGCAGTACCGGAACGTGGCGCACATGAAGGCACAGATGGAGATCCTCGTCGGGAGGAACCGCTGATGGCGACGGGACCACGATATTTCGTCCCCTTCCGCCGGCGGCGGGAGGGCAAGACCGACTACTACAGCCGGTCGAAGCTCGTCGTGGCCGACGCGCCACGCATGGTTGTCAGGATGACGAACCGGCAGGTCATCTGCCAGCTCGTCACGGCCGAGATGGACGGCGACCGGACGCTCGTGACGGCCTCGTCGCTCGAGCTGGCGAAGCTCGGGTACAGTGGCGCGACGGCGAACACGCCGGCCGCGTACCTGACGGGGATGCTCTTTGCGAAGAAGGCGCTCGCGGCCGGGCACGACGAGGCGATCCTCGACATCGGCCTGGCCCGGGCGACGCCGGGGGGCCGGGTCTTCGCCGCGCTGAAGGGCGCGGTCGAGGGCGGGCTCGAGATCCCCCACGGCGACGAATGCATGCCCGACGACGACCGCGCGAAGGGCGCCCACATCGCCGCCTACGCGGCCGAGCGGGCCGGCGGGCTCGTCGAGAACGTCGAGCAGGTAACGGCCAGGATACAGGAGCTGGCATAACATGGCATACGAACAGGCGGAATGGGTTCCGCTCACCGGTCTCGGCAAAGCCGTCATGAACGGCGAGATCTCCTCGATCGAGGAGGTCTTTGCCACGGGCAAGCCGATAAAGGAGCCGCAGATCGTCGATGCCTTCCTCTCCGATCTCACGGACGAGGTGCTCGACATCTCGATGGTGCAGCGGATGACCGACTCGGGCCGGCGCGTGAAGTTCCGCGCCGTGGTCGTGGTCGGTAACAAGAACGGCTATATCGGCTTCGGCCAGGGCAAGGACGCCCAGGTCGGGAACGCGATCAAGAAGGCGATCGACGACGCGAAGGTGAACCTGATCCACGTCAACCGGGGCTGCGGCTCCTGGGAGTGCGGATGCGGTCAGCACCACTCGATCCCGATCCAGGTCAAGGGCAAGGCGGGGTCCGTCTCGGTCACGCTCAAGCCCGCGCCGCAGGGCATCGGTCTCGTCACGGGCGAGATCGGCAAGAAGGTGCTCGAGCTGGCGGGTATCCGGGACGTCTGGACCTTCTCGTCCGGGCAGACGCGGACCACGATCAACTTCGCCAAGGCGACCTTCGAGGCGCTCCGGCAGACGAACATGATCCGGCTCGGGGGGCAGTGATGTACGCGGTCGTCCAGGTGCGCGGCGTGGTCAACACGAGACGGGAGATCAAGGACACCCTCCGGATGCTCCGCCTCCACCACATCAACCACTGCGTGCTCGCGCCCGACACGCCCGAGTCGCTCGGGATGATCCGGAAGGTCAAGGACTTCGTCGCCTGGGGCGAGATCACGCCCGAGGTGCTCGAGACCCTGATGCGGCACCGCGGTAGGCTCGAGGGGGACGACCCCCTGACCGACGACTACGTCCGCGAGCACACGAGCTACGGCAACATCGCCGAGCTGGCAGAGGCGATCGTCGGGGGAGAGGTGACACTCCGCGACATACCGGGCCTCAAGCCCGTCCTCCGGCTTCACCCCCCTCGGAAGGGGTATAAGTCCTTAAAGCGAACCTATCCCCAGGGAGGAGCGCTCGGGTACCACGGGCCGGAGATCAACGAACTCCTCTACAAGATGCGGTGAGCAGATGCCTGTCAACAAACGATCGAAATACCGGGGATCGAGGACCTGCGGCGGGGGCACCCACAAGAACCGCCGTGGCGCCGGCAACCGCGGTGGCCGCGGCCGGGCCGGGATCAATGCCCACCGGTTCTCGAAGTACTACCTCGAGGAGGGGCCGGTCTACGGCAAGCACGGCTTCGTCCCGGTCGACTCCACCCGGGTAGCGACGATCGACGTCGGAACCCTCGACCAGATGGTCGCGGGGCTGCTCGCACGCGGACTCGCGACGGAGGAAGAGGGCGCCGTCGCGATCGACGCGTCCGGGCTCGGGATCGAGAAGGTCCTCGGCAGCGGCCAGGTGACACGGGTCCTCCGCGTCTCGGCGGTCGCCTTCTCTGCACAGGCGCGAGCAAAGATCGAGGCGGCAGGCGGTCAGGCGAACGTCGTCTGAGCCCGCCCATCCTTTCCAGGTGACTCTATGGGCGAACTGCTCGATCGACTTGAACCGTTCCTCGCGGCGATGCCCGCGGTCAAGGGGCCAGAGGGGCACGTTCACTTCAAGAACAAGCTCTACTGGACCGCGGGGATCCTGATCCTCTATTTTGTCCTCTCCAACATCACGATCTTCGGACTCGACCCGTCGAGCCAGGACCTCTTCCTCTACTGGCGGGCCCTGCTGGCGGGAGCCTCGGGCTCGATAATCCACCTCGGTATCGGGCCGATCGTCACGGCATCGATCGTGCTCCAGCTCCTCAAGGGCGCGGATATCCTCCGGATCGACACCTCCGAGACGCGCGGGCAGGTCATCTACATGGGCCTCCAGAAGGTCCTGATCTTCGTGATGATCCTGGTCGAGGCCGCCCCGCAGTTGATCGGCGGATTCATGGTCCCCGACCCGACCATCGCCGCTGCCTACTTCGGCGGAAATACCGCGCTGCTTGCCGGGATCATCTTCCTGCAGGTCGTGATCGGCGGCCTCCTGATCGTCTTCATGGACGAAGTCGTGACCAAGTGGGGGATCGGCTCGGGTGTCGGGCTCTTCATCATCGCCGGGATCTCGCAGGCGCTGATCAACGGGTTCCTGAACTGGGCGCCCGTCTCGGACCCGTACCCGATCGGGTTCTTTCCGCGGCTCTTCGCGATCGCGTTCTCGGGCGCCAACTTCCTCCAGTACTTCGGCCGGGATCTCCTCGCGTTCATCACGACGATCGCGATCTTTCTCGTCATCGTCTACGTGGAGTCGACCCGGATCGAGATCCCGCTCGCCCATGCGCAGGTCCGTGGCTCGCGTTCGCGCTTCCCCGTGAAGCTGATCTACGCCTCGGTCCTGCCCATGATCCTGGTCCGCGTCCTCCAGGCGAACATCCAGATGATCGGGCTCTTCCTGAACAACATCGGGATCACGATCCTGGGGACGTTCGAGAACCAGGCGCCCGTCGACGGGCTGATGTGGTACCTTGCCCCGATCAACGGCCCGACGGACTGGATGTGGTGGACGACCGACCTCGGTCACGCGCCGTGGGAGATCCTGCTGCGGATGGGTCTCGACGCCGTCGTGATGGTCGTGGGCGGCGCGCTCTTCGCGCTCTTCTGGATCAAGACGGCCGGGCTCGACTCCAAGGACGTGGCCCGGCAGATCCAGAACTCGCAGATGTCCATCCCGGGATTCCGGCGCAACCCGCAGGTGCTCGAGAAGTACCTGGACCGGTACATCCCGCGCGTCACGGTCATCGGCGGCGCCTTCATCGGCATCCTCTCGGTGATCGCGAACCTCTTCGGTGTCATCGGCGCGGTCTCGGGAACGGGACTGCTGCTCACGGTCTCGATCACCTACCGGCTGTACGAGGAGATCGCCAGCCAGCAGATCATGGAGATGTACCCGTTCATGCGGGGCTTCTTCGGGAAGGAATGAGATGGCAACCAGATGCATCATCACCGGCGTGCCCGGCGTGGGCAAGACCACGGTGATCACGGGAGCATTGAAGAAGCTCGAGGAGACGGGCGTCCACTACGCCAACATCTCCTTCGGCTCGTTCATGTACGAGACGGCGCTCACGAGCGGGCTCGTGCAGGACCGCGACCAGATGCGCCTCCTCGCGAAGGACGACCAGAAGGCGCTCCAGCGAAAGGCCGCCGAGGCGATCGCGGCGATCGACGGGAACGTCCTCGTCGATACGCACGCGTCGGTCAAGACGCCGAAGGGTTACCTCGCCGGCCTGCCCGAGTGGGTGCTCGAGGCGCTGATGCCCGACCTCTTCGTCCTGATCGAGACCGACGAGGACCAGATCCTCGGACGACGCCTCGGCGACCCGACGAGGGTCCGCGACATGGACAGCTACCGCGCGCTCGCCTCGCATCAGTCCTTCAACCGGGCGATCGCGGCCGCGTACGCGATGAAGACCGGGTGCACGGTCGCGATGGTGACCAACGCCGACCACCTGCTCGAGAAGGCCGTCGACGACCTCGCCGCGCTGCTGAGGTGACCTGACCATGGCCGGGAAGAACGCGTCGCCGAAGAAGAACAGCGCGCTGGGAGGCTATCTCGCTATCCTCTTCGCGATGCTGATGATGTTCTCGTACAGCATCCCGTGGCTCCGGGAGAGCGTGGGCTCGGCGATCGACAAGGTCCTCGGCCCGCTCCTGACCCAGTACGGCGTGCCGTTCTTCATCCTCATCGTGATCCTCTCGACCCTGACGGGCCTCTACTCGAGCTTGATCCAGAAGTACACCATCGACTACGAGAAGATGCAGCGGACCCAGGCGGAGATGAAGGAGTTCCAGCGGGAGTTCCGCGAGGTCCAGCTCTCCGGTGACGAGAAGCGGATCAAGAAGATGCAGGCCCGCCAGAGCGTGATGATGCAGGAGCAGATGGAGATGAGCCAGGCCCAGTTCAAGCCGATGGCCTACATCCTGGTCGTCTCGGTCCCGATCTTCTTCTGGCTCCTGTACCGCCTGCCGCTCTCGCCCGAGCACCTGGTCCTCCCGTTCATCGGGACGACGGCGCTGACGGCGGCGGCGTTCGGCCCCTTCCCGGCCTGGATCCTCTGGTACATGATCTGCTCGTTGACGATCTCGCAGGTGATCCGCAAGTCGCTCAACATCGGGGGCGTCTAGGTGCGGATCACGGTCAGCGGCCCGCCGGGAAGCGGCACGACGACGCTCGCGCGGCGGATCGCGGACCGGACGGGGTACCGGCTGATCTCGGCGGGCGAGGTCTTTCGCACGCTGGCCGCCGAGCGCGGCCTGGACCTCGCGGCCTTCGGCGCGCTGGCTGAGAGCGATCCCGCGATCGACCGGCTGATCGACGAGCGGCAACGCGAGATCGCCGCCGCCTCGGACGACATCGTGGTCGAAGGGAGGCTCTCGGGGCTCATGGTGGACGCGGCGGACCTGCGGGTCTGGGTCCAGGCCCCCCTCGCCGTCCGCGTTCGGCGGATCATGGAACGCGAGGCGGGAGCGGACCTGGCGGCGGCCGAACACGAGACGGCCGAGCGGGAGGCCTGCGAGGCCCGGCGCTACCGGCAGTACTACGATATCGAGATCGACGACCTTCGGCCGTACGACCTCGTGCTGAACTCGGACCGGTTCGGCGCCGACGCCCTCGCGACAGTCGTCGTGACGGCACTCACGGCCCGCGGGCAGCAGTAACCGTCTCCTTTTCACTACGCTGACCGGCGCCCGGCGCCGCTCACCGATTCGGTTCGTAAGGACGGGTGCATCGTCTGCGCCCGGGTGAACGGGCCATGCCCCGGAGAGAAAAGATCAGAGGTACCGGTTCCGCCGGAGCCAGTCGACCTGGGGCGGCATGTACCGGTAGATGATATCGCACTTCTCGTCCTGGAAGCTCCAGGGCGTGACGATCAGGATGTCACCCTCGCGGATCCACGCCCGCTTCTTGATCTTGCCCTTGATGCGGCCCATGCGGGTGACGCCGTCGAAGCACCGTACGCGGATATGGTTCGCGCCCATCATCAGTTCGGCCGTCGCGAACTGCTCGTTGTTCCGCTTCTTCGGCAGCCGAACCCGGATCGTCGCTCCCTCGACGCCGGTTCCGCTGTCCATCACGACTTCGCCGGCTGCCTGAACATTTCGTCTTATTCGATCAACTCCACTGGTGTACTTAAAAGTTGCGCTTCGTCATGAACCTGTCGGTCGGCGCTATCGCCCCGGGTCAGGCCCCCGACTCGCTGAACCGGTCCTGGAACGAGACCTGGTCGAGCCGCTTCTTGGGCGGGTTCGCGATCTCGGCTGGCTGGCCCGCCGGGACGAGGGAGACGAGAGTATACTCGGCGGGGACCTGCAGGAGGTCGCGGACGGCGCCGGCGTATGGCTTCTTCTCGCCGGCCACCCAGCAGCTCCCGTACCCGAGGCTCTGGAGCCCGAGGATGATGTTCATCGTGGCTGCGGCGCAGTCCTCGAGGTAGTAGGTCTCGTCCGGCCGGCCGAAGACAGCGAAGCAGACGGCGGCATCGGCGATGAACGGGGCGTTCGGGGCGAGGGCCGCGATCTCCCCCAGGAGGGCCTTGTCCGTGACGGCACCGAAGAGCCAGGGCTGCACGTTCTTCGCCGTCGGCGCGAGCCGGGCGCAGTCGAGCACGTCCTGGATCATGTAGGGGGGGATAGGGGTCGGTTTGTACTTTCGCACGGAGCGGCGCGACTTGATGGTCATGGTCCCGATATTCATGCCCAAACGGAGGCGTCGGGCCGGGAAATATCTTTCGCGGAGAAGAGGGGGGGAGTTACCGGCGCCGCAGCGCGGCACGGCCCAGCATGGCGAGCGCCGCGAGCCCGAGGGTCGTCGCGGCGAAGCCCGGGCTCGCCGTGGGGGTCGGGGCCGTTGTGGCCGGAGTCGTCGCACCGGGGGTGGCGGTCTCCGTCGGGGCGGCGGTCCCGGTCGTTGTCGCAACGACCGTCCCGGTCGCGGTTTCTGTCACGTTCACGGTCGCCGAGGCGGTCGCGGTGGGTGTGGACGTGCCGGTCGCGGTGGGTGTCGGCGTGGCGCTTCCCGTGATCGAGGGGCCGTCCTCGCCTCCCACCTCGATCGAGATCCCTGATTCGTCCCGGGTCGTGGTCTTGCCGGCCTCGTCGAAGTTGTCTCGCATCCTGTTCGCGTTACAGTCTGCCCAGACCTCGTACGTCCCGGCCCGATACTGCGGAGGCCCAGCAGCCCAGACGGGACCGGTCTCGAAGACCGAGGTGTTGACCGGGATCTTCTCGAGCGATGTCGTGGCCCCGGCCTCGTCACCGAGCGAGGTGAACTCGGCCCCGGTCGGATCGCGGACGTGGATCGTCACCGGGGCGCCGGCCACCCCGGGCCGCGCGGCCATCGCGTAGAGGTTCGACTCGATCCGGAAGCCGAGCGGGTCGCCCTCGACCGCGCCCGAACCGATATCGCGCCCGGTCCGACCGTTGATCACGCGGAGCTGGATGGTCGGCTCCTTGACGATGAACGCGAGCTGCCGACCCGGGAAGGTGTACCACGCGCCCTCCTTCCCGCCGAACTGGGCCGGCGAGACGAAGAACGAGGTGGGGTCGGAGACGGTGACCAGGTCCGAAGGGGCGTCCACCTGGACGTTGCCGCCGGCCCCGAACCGGGCGAGCTGCGACCCGACGGTCACGTTCGTGGCGGCGATGTTGAGCCCCTCCTCGCCGATGAAGACCGTCCCGCCCGACGGGACGTCCTCGAGAGCGGCCGACGCCGGGAGCGCGACCGAGGCAGCGAGAACGAGGAGCACGAGTACTGCGATGCGTGGCATGATGTGGTTCACCCGACCGCGTAACGGTCGTTTCAGGGTAAATACGTTCTCGTACCGGATAAAGCGGCCGGAGATGGCAGGAAAGGGAGGGGCGGTCTCACTCCTCGGGCACGATGGCGGCAGAGGGGCAGACGTCGACACAGGTGTTGCAATCGACACACTTGTCCTTGTCGATATCGGCGCAACCCTCGACCATCGTGATCGCCTCCGAGGGGCATTCGTCGATACAGGTCTCGCACCCGACACAGAGGTCCTTGTCCACCTTGACAGCCATGGTTTCTTCTCCGTAATCTATCGCGTGGGGGTCGTGAAATAGGTTTCCGTCCCCGCGGCGCCCTTCTCAGCGGGTCCCGAGCCCGAGCACCTCGGCAAAGGCGTGGACCCCCGCGGGCTGGCCGACGACCCACTCCGCAGCACGGAGGGCCCCCTTCGCGAAGACGGCACGGTCGTACGCCCGGTGCGAGAGCTCGACCGTCTCGAAGTTGCCGGCGAAGAGGACGGTGTGGTCGCCGACGATGTCGCCGCCGCGGATCGCGTGGACCCCGATCTCGCCGCCGCGCCCGGCCATCCCCTCGCGCCCGTGGACCTTCTCTCGCGCGCCGAGGGTCTCGTCAAGGATCGCCAGGATCGTCTTCGCCGTCCCCGAGGGCGCGTCCTTCTTGTACCGGTGGTGGGCCTCGATCACCTCGACGTCGTACTCGGCGAGGAGCGGCGCGGCCTCGCGGACCAGCTGCCAGAGGACGTTGACCCCGATCGCGTAGTTCGACGAGATCACGGCGGGCACGCGCCCCTCGATCGCGGCCCGGTTCGCGGCCGCCTGCTCGTCCGTGAAGCCCGTGGTCCCGACCACGAGCGCGACGCCGTGGTCGGCCGCGACCCGGATCGTCCCGACGGCCGCTGCCGCGACCGTGAAGTCGATCAGCACGTCGGGGCGCTGCTCCTCGAGGAGGAGCGCGAGATCAGCGGACTCGACGACGTCGGCCCCGAACTGGTTGCCGGGCCGGACGTCCACGCCGCCGACGAGTTCGAGCGTGTCGGACTCGTCGATCATACGCGAGAGCATCGTGCCCATCCGGCCGAGCGCGCCCGCGACGACGACCTTACTCATAGCGGCCAAGCACCTCGGCGAGGGCCTCCGCGTTCCGGGGCTCGAGCTCCGCGAGCGGCAGGCGCACCGGGCCGGCCGCCATGCCCCGGAGCCCGACGGCGGTCTTGACCGGGATCGGGTTGGTCTCGATGAAGAGGGCCCGGAAGAGTGGCGAGAGCTCGAAATGGAGCTCGAGGGCCGCGGTCCAGTCGCCGGCCCTGAACGCCTCGTACAGCCGGACCATCCGCGCCGGCTCGACGTTCGCCGCGACCGAGATCACACCGCCGCCGCCGAGCGCGAGGATCGGGAGGGTCAGGTTGTCGTCGCCGGAGATGACCGTGAACTCCTCGTCGAGCGTCGCCTCGATGATCTGGGAGACCTGCCCGATGTTCCCCGACGCCTCCTTGATCCCGACGATGTTCGGGTGGGCCGCGAGCTCGACCACGAGGTCGGGCGCGAGGTTCTGGCCCGTCCGGCCGGGCACGTTGTAGAGCACGGTCGGGATGTCGAGGTCCGCAAGGCGGGTGAAGTGCCGGACGAGGCCGGCGCGATTCGGCTTGTTGTAGTACGGCGAGATCAGGAGGGCGCCGTCCGCGCCCGCGTCCTTCGCGGCGCGGGTGAAGCGCAGGGCCTCGGCCGTGTTGTTCGAACCCGTGCCCGCCAGCACGGGGACCTTCCCGTCGACGGCCTCGATGGTGGCGCCGACGACCTGCTCGTGCTCCTCGAAGGAGAGGGTCGCCGACTCGCCGGTAGAGCCCGTGGGAACGATCCCATGAACGCCGGCCTCGAGCAGGGCCGCGATGTTCGACTGGAGCCCCTCGAGGTCGAGGGACTGCTGTGAATCCGACTGAAATGGCGTAACGACGGCCGGGAGGACGCCCTCAAACATGAAAAAAGGTTATGCGCGCCGAGGAGTATTTATCTTTCTCGTGATATAGCCGGCGACCCGGTTCCGGACCCGCTTCGACTCGATCACGGTCAGCTCCGCCACCATGTGCTTGTTCTCATCGAAGTCGCGGGTGAACCGGTCGCCGTAGCGAGCCATGAGTTCCTGGCCGAAGGCCTTGATATAGTTCGGTTTGATTCCCATGCGTACCGTCCTGCAGTGATCCTATATACTGGCGTGGGAGGAGAGGATAAGGATTTCGTCCGTGATCTCCTCGACCGTGGCGCCGAACAGGAGGAGGGTTTCGCCCTCGACCAGGACGGCGTCGGGGACGCCGTCCGCCGAGGCATGCGCAATCGCCCAGTCCATGGAGGCGATCCCCGGCGGCGACCGGCGGGGATCGACGACGGCGACCTCGCGGAAGCGGGCCTCGAGATCGCGAACCGCGCGATCGAACGGCCGCAGCGAGGCGGCGGCCCTGACGGAGGGCTCGAATCGGGTCGCGGTCAGGACGGCGCGGGCGAGCGAGGGGTCGGCGCCGTACGCGGCCGGGCCGGCCGGCCGGACCGTCTCCCTGGCGATCACGAGCCCCCCGGCGAGGGCCGCGACGTCCCCGGGATCGCGGGCCCGCGGCGCCGCCTCGGCGAGGTTCGAACGCCCCGTCTCGACGAGCCGCTGGTCGAGAGCAGCGAGTCGCGCAGCTTCCCGGTCGATCCGGGCGAGGGTCTCTGGCGGGCGCAACGTCAGGCCTCCCGGTCGGCGGCGCGGTTGATCACGGTCTCGGCGATGTCGCCCGAGTACTCGCCGAGCCGGCGGATCGACTCGGCGACGTAGCCCAGCGCGACTGCCCGGTCCGCGGGCCAGGAGAGGGCGATGGGATGGATCTCCGCGCAGAGAGCCTCCGCCACGCGCACCTCCTCGATCGCCCGGTTCGCGAGCCCCGTGTCCCGCGTGACGAACGAGGCCATGGCGTGGTCGAGGACCCCGATCGAGAAGGCGCTCGCCGTCCGGAGGCTTGCGGCGACCTCCGGCCCGACCCGGGGATCGGCGAGCACGACGGCGTTCGTCGCGATCCGCACGGCGTGGTCGCCGATCCGCTCCAGGATCCGCGAGACGACCTCGTAGGTCGATGCCTCCGTCGGCGACGCCCCCATCTTTCTTGCGAGGTTCGCGTCCTTCATAACCATGTTCGTCTGCCGCGCCACCAGCCAGTGGAGGCGGTCGACGTCCCGGTCCTGCGCGGTCACGTCGCGGGCGAGCCCCGTATCCCCCCGCTCGATCGCGGTGATCGCGTCCTCGTGCATGGACCTGACGATGACGAACGTCCGCTTGATCGTGCTCTCGAACGGGAGCTCGCTCGGGCTCAGGAGGTCCTTGATCCGGATCGAGGTCTCGTTCTCATCGGTCACCTCCTGGCCGATCGTCATCTGCGTGAAGTCGCGCACCACCGTCCGGACGAACGGCGGCAGGCGCCGTCTCGACTGGACGGTGATCGCCGAGTACCCGGCGATGTAGCAGCCGATGAGCGTGCGGAAGAGGAACGTCGCGTCGCCGCACGCGCCCGCGTCGAGAACCTTTGTCCGCTGATCCTGTTCGGCCGAGATCCGCGACGAGATCACCAGCGTCCCATCGGGCTGCGGGGCCACTCGGACCGGGTCGTTCTTCTGGAGGTTCATCGCCGCGGTCCACTCCTTCGGGAGCGTGACCGTGAGCGATGAACCGCCCGTCGTCTGCAGGCGCCGGATATCCATGGCCGTTCCCGATCCCAGTCCGCGCTCCAACTATAAATAGTTCTCAATATGAATCGGGAGACTCTTGATTTCTCGGGAAACTCCGTTGAATACCAGTATAACTGGTCACGCCAACGTGAATCCCGATACATGGCACCCAGCATCCTGAAGACAACCGCCATCGTCGCGGCGCTCGCGCTGGTGCTCACCGGCGCGCTCCTCGTCGCCGGCTGCACCGGCACCGGCGACGGCACGGTGACGCCCGCACCAACCTCCGGGACGGAAAGCCCGACAACGGGCACCGCCTCCGGCCGCCTCTCCGTGTCCGGGTCGACCACGGTTCTCCCGATCGCCCAGGCGCTGGCCGAGCGGTTCATGGCCCTGAACCCCGGCGCCGACATCCAGATCTCGGGCGGCGGCTCCTCGGTCGGCGTCAGCGCCGTCGGCGAGGGTACGGCTGATATCGGCATGGCCTCGCGCGAGCTGAAGAAGACCGAGACGACGAAGTACACCACGCTCGTGCCGGTCCCGATCGCGCGCGACGCCATCGTCCTGATCGTCCACCCGTCGAACCCGGTCCCACCCCTGGCCCCCGGGCAGATCCGGGATATCTATGCGGGAAACATCACCCGCTGGCAGGACGTCGGCGGTTCGGACGCGGCGATTGTCCTGGTCGGTCGTGACTCGGCCGCGGGCACCCGCGAGGTCTTCACCGAGAAGATCATGGGCACGGTGAACACCACGCCGTCCATGCTCGAGAAGAACTCGAACGGCGCCGTCCAGACCTCGGTCTCGCCGAACCCCGGCGCGATCGGCTACGTCGGCCTCGGGTACGTCGACGCAACGGTCCGCGCGCTCGACCTCCAGGTGAATGGCACCGCCGTCGCCCCGTCGGTCGAGAACGTCGTCAGCGGTTCCTACCCGCTCTCTCGCGAACTCTTCTTTGTCACCAGGGGCGAGGCGACCGGGCTGGCGAAGCAGTTCATCGACTTCACGCTCAGCGCAGAGGGTCAGCAGATCATCGAAGACGAAGAGTTCATCGCCATCACGCGGTGAGCCCGGCCCCCCCGCCTCTCTTTCCATGATGGAGACCCCGACCACGACGATCCCGGCGCCGTCCCCGGTCACCGTCCCGGTGCAGCGTTCCGATCTCGCGGAGCGTGCCATCGGGGGCCTCTGGCTGCTCTGTGCGCTGGCGGCCGTCGGGGCGGTCCTCTTCATCCTGCTCTTCCTCGTCCTCGACGCCTACCCCGCGTTCGCCGAGATCGGGGTCATCCCGGTCCTGACCGGCGAGACGTGGAGCCCGACCTCGACCCCGCCCTCGTTTGGCATCCTCCCCCTGATCGTGGGCACCCTGCTGGTCACGATCGGGGCGATGGTCTTCTCCGTGCCGCTCTCGATCGCCGCGGCGATCTATCTGGCCGAACTCGCGCCGTACCGCGTGCGTGCCGCGGTCAAGCCGGTGATCGAGCTCCTGGCCGGGATCCCGTCGGTCGTCTTCGGCTTCTTCGGCCTGGTCGTGCTGGTCGAGTGGATCCGTGTCACGTTCGACGTGCCCACGGGGGAGTCCCTGCTCGCCGGCTCGATCCTGCTCGGCATCATGTCGCTGCCGACGATCATCTCGGTCTCGGAGGACGCGATCACCGCGGTCCCACGCGAACTCCGCGAGGGGTCGCTCGCCCTCGGGGCCACGCGGTGGCAGACGATCGGGCAGGTCGTCATCCCGGCGGCCCTCTCCGGGATCACGGCCGCGGTCATCCTGGGCGTCGGCCGGGCCATCGGCGAGACCATGGCCGTGCTGATGGTCACCGGCAACGCTGCGGTCATCCCCGACCCGATCACGAACGTCCTCTCGCCCGTCCGGACCCTGACCGGCACGCTCGGGATCGAGATGGGCGAGGTCGCCATCGGATCGCTCCACTATCACGCCCTCTTCGCCGTGGCCACCGTCCTCCTCCTCATCGCGCTCGGGGTCAACCTCGGCGCGTCGACGATCCTCCATCGCCTGAACGCCTCGGCAACGGGGCGGGGCGGCCCCCGCCGGCTCGCGGCCGTCACGGGAAGACACCACGCGAGGACGGTCGTGGCCGTCCTTCTCGCTGCCCTCACCGCCGCGATCGCCGGCTCGATCGCCGGCGCCCCGGTAGCAGTTGCCATCCTGATGGCCAGTCTCGCGCTTATCGCGGTCGTCCCCCGACTCTCCCGCGACCAGGTCGAGAAGGGGGCCTTCCTCCTGCTCTACGGAGCCGTCGCGGTCGTGATCGCGATCCTCGCGATCATCCTCTTCGACATCGTCTCGAAGGGGCTGCCTGCGATCTCCTGGGAGTTCCTGACCGAGGGTCCGCGCGACCTGGGGCGCGCCGGTGGCATCTTCCCGGCGATCGTCGGCACCCTCTACCTCGTCGCCGGCGCCATCGCCTTCGCGCTCCCGCTCGGCGTCGGGGCCGCGGTCTACCTGGCCGAGTATCAGCGCGAGAACCGGCTGACGCGGGTCGTTCGGAACGGGGTCGACCTGCTGAACGGGACGCCCTCGATCGTCTTCGGACTCTTCGGCTTCACCTTCCTCGTCATCGCCCTCGGTCTCGGCGTCTCGATGCTCGCAGGCCAGATCACGCTGGGGCTGATGGTCCTCCCGACGATCATCCGCACGACGGAGGAGGCGCTCCGACAGGTGCCGCAGGGGTTGCGGGAGGGGTCGCTCGCCCTCGGGGCCACCCGGTGGCAGACGATCCGGCGGGTCGTGCTCCCCCCCGCAACGCCGGGAATCGTCACGGGCACGATCCTCTCGATCGGACGCGCCGCCGGCGAGACGGCGCCGATCCTCTTCACGGCCGCCGTCTTCTCGCAGCGGTTCCTGCCCTCCTCGGTCTTCGATCCGGTCATGGCACTGCCGTACCACCTCTACGTCCTCGCCACGACCGTGCCGGGGGCCCGTGAGAACACCTACGGAACGGCCCTCGTCCTGATTTTACTCGTCTGCGCGATCTACGCGGTCGCGATCGTCGTTCGCGACCGCTCCCACACCACCATGAGGCTCTAGATGACGGACAGCGCTCCACTACCCGGAACCATCATCGAGACGCGGGAGCTCAACCTCCGGTACGGCGACTGCCCGGCGCTCGCCGAGATCTCGATGCCGATCCGGGCCAACCGGGTCACGGCCCTGATCGGGCCGTCGGGCTGCGGCAAGTCGACCCTGCTCCGGTGCTTCAACCGGATGAACGACCTGGTGCCCGGGTGCCGCGTCGACGGCCTCGTCCTCTACCACGGGGTGAACATCATCGACCCGGGGTACGACGTGGTCGGGCTCCGCAAGCGCGTGGGCATGGTCTTCCAGAAGCCGAACCCGTTCCCGAAATCGATCTACGAGAACGTCGCCTACGGTCCGCGCGTCCACGGCGAGAGAGACCGGCACGCACTCGACGCGATCGTCGAGCGCTCGCTCCGGCAGGCCGCGCTCTGGGACGAGGTCGAGGACCGGCTCGGCGAGTCGGCGCTCGGCCTCTCGGGCGGCCAGCAGCAGCGCCTCTGCATCGCGCGGACGCTGGCGGTCGAGCCGGATGTGATCCTGATGGACGAGCCCTGCTCGGCCCTCGACCCGATCGCGACGGCGAAGATCGAGAACCTTATCGACGACCTCAAGCAGCACTACACCGTGATCATCGTGACCCACAATATGCAGCAGGCCGCGCGCGTGAGCGAGTACACGGGGTTCATGTACCTCGGCCGGTTGGTCGAGTACGGCGAGACACTGCAGGTCTTCGAGCGGCCGACCGACCGGCTGACCGAGAACTACATCACGGGGAGGTTCGGATGACGGAACGGTTCGAGGCCGAGCTCGAGCGGCTGCGGCACCAGGTCCGCGAGATGGGCACGCTCGCGCGGGCGATGTTCTGCGACTCGGTCACGGCCCTGGCCGGCCGCGACCGCGCGCTCGCCGAGCGGGTGATCGCGCAGAAGGAGGAGATCCGCGACCGGCTCCACCACGCCGAGGACCACGCGTACCAGATCCTGACCCTCTACCAGCCAGTGGCACGGGATCTGCGGACCGTTGTGGCGTGCCTCAAGGTCGCGGCGGCGCTCGAACGGATTGGCCGGTACGGGAAGGACATCGCGCGGATCGAGGGCTTCCTCGCGGACGAGGGCGCGTTCTCGTCCCAGCGGCGCCTCGCGACCATGCTCTCGATCCCGCTGATGGCCCGGATGGCAGGGACGATGATCGACCGAGCCCTCGCGGCCTTCGAGGCCGGCGACCTCTCGGCGATCGACGACTTCGAGGCCCGTGACGACGCGATCGACGCGCTGGGGTACTCGATCTTCCGCGAATGTCTCACCTACATGCTCGAGGACCAGTCGACCATCACGCGGGGCGCGCGGTATGTGATGGTGGCCCGGTACATCGAGCGGTGCGCCGACCACGCCTGCACGATCGCCGAGGCCACGGTCTTTCTGCAGACGGGCGAGCGGGTGGAGATCAAATAGACCGCGCTGGAAAGGGTTTTGCCGGCTCGGCGCCAATCTTTCTCCTGCGCCCCAGTGGCTTAGTGGCATAGCGGCTGACTTGTAATCAGCAGGTCGCGCGTTCAACTCGCGCCTGGGGCTT
>CAZCUJ010000034.1:0-22881 GCA_964501565.1 uncultured Methanospirillum sp. | reverse complement strand
ACGTGGGACTCGACCTGGGCATGCCGACCGGGGTCCTCGCCGAGCTCTCGGCCAAGATCTCGGAGCAGAACGCAACCATGGTCGCGCTCCTCCTCGCGCCCTGGGGCGGGACCCGGATCCACCAGGAGGACCTGCTCGAGCTCCCGACGCTCCTCCGGCTCCGCCAGCTCCCCGTCATCCACGGCACGCCCCCGTACGGGCTGTACGAACACCCGGCGCGGACCGGCGGGATCCCGCCGCACCGAACGGATACGGGCGCGTTCCTGACGGCCGAGGTGATGGGGGCAAAGAACTGCATCCTCGGCAAGAACGTGGACGGGCTCTGCACCGCCAACCCGAAGACCGACCCCGACGCAGAGCTGATCCGCGAGATCACGGCCGACGAGGCGATCGCGATGGACCTCGAGGACCTCGTCCTGGAGCCGATGGTCCTGGACCTGATGCGGGAGGCGGTCCACGTCCGCGAGGTTCGGATAGTGAACTGCACCGTCCCCGGGAACGTCACGGCGGCGGTCCGTGGTGACCGCGTCGGGACCGTGATCCGCGCCTGAGGCGCTTTCGCTTTAATACCTCTCTTTTTCCGCGGTGCTCGTCCCTCTGGAGCGCGTCGACACCCTTCGCGAATGATCCGGCCGGCGGCCGCAGGATTGCCGCCGCCTGGGGAGGAAGTTGATCCCTCCCTGTCAGGGTTCCCTGTCCAGTCGGCTCGGCTGGTGAACTGCACCGGCTTCGGTTGTCGCAGGGCCGGAATCTCCGGCAAGAACCTGGAGTTTTGCGGGCTCGTCCTCGAGCGCTAGCGGGACGCGGGGTCGGCGGATGGGCAGAATGAGTGCGGCGGAAATCGGGCGAAGGTCGAGGGCTTCCTTCGTCTCCAGCGGGGCAGACCAGCGTGGTACGCGGTGAGGAACGAGCGGATCCGGATCGTCACGGATGGTTCGATGAAGGTCGCGGAGGTCCACCCGCCGCTCGTGAACAGCGTGGACACGGCCGGCGATGCAGGGTCCGGAGCGGCGCACACGAACCAGTGGCTTCAAGTGAGCGCGTGCCCAGTCCTGGGCATGGAGACGCCGGCGAAGGTCCTCGTGGTGATGGGCAGTCCGAGGAAGGGGAACACGTACGGTGCTGCCGAACGGCTCCGGGCGCTCATGGAGGTTCGCAGCCCCGTGGTGTTCGAGTACCTCTGGCTCAGGGACGCCGCTCTCGAGCAGTGCCGGGGCTGCGCCGTCTGCGTCGGGAAGGGAGAGGAGTACTGCCCGAACAGGGACGACGTGCCGGCCATCCTGGAGGCGATGGACGAGGCGGACGGCATCGTCCTGGCGTCGCCGGTCTACAGCTGGCAGGTCCCGGGCCTTCTCAAGGTCCTGATCGACCGGCTCAGCTACACCATGCATCGCCCGCGCCTGTACAGGAAGAAGGTTCTGGTCCTCGCCACCGCGATGCTCGGCACGAGTGACGTCGTGAGGTACCTCACCCGGGTGGCACAGTTCTGGGGGGCCGAGGTCGTGGCACGCGCCGGGCTGATCACTCCGCCGACGGTCTCGGCGCGGCAGCGGGAGAAGAACGAGCGAATTCTCGCGACAGCGGCAGCGTCCTTCTCCCGGGCCCTTCAGCCGGGCCGGCGCACGAGCCCGTCACTCAGGTCGGTCCTCTACTTCCGCGGAGGGCGCGCGCTCGTCGACGAACAGCAGGACGAGACGCCGGTCGACTACAACTACTGGAAGGAGCACGGCTGGCTCGACCCCGGAGCGAGGTATTACACCGATACGCCGGTCAACCCCATATTCACCGCGATCGGCCAGGTCGTGGAGTTCGTGATGCGGCGGGCGATCAGGATGGGCTGGATGTAGGATAGGCTTCTCCTCCGTACCGCTCCGCGACCGACAGGAACGGCGACGGGGTGTACGACGATGTCAACGGCAACGGCCGCGCGGACGTGGCGGACGTCGTCCCGTACGTCAACCAGATGACCTGGATCGTCGCGAACAAGCAGGTCTCCGCGTTCGACGACCACGAGCGCTCCGGGCTCCCTGTCGGCTGACGGCCGGCGCGGTAGCTGTCACGGTGAGAAGAGATAAGTGCCTGTGTCAGCGAACACTCGGTCACCATGGTAGACCGTCGGACTGCATACTTTGCGATTGCGGTCGTCGTGGTCCTGCTCGTCGTCGTCCCGGCGGCGAGCGCCGGCGGACAGGGTGCCGCGACGGTCCGGGATGCCGGGGCGTCGCCCGCGGAGGAGCGCGGCGTGAGCGGGACATCAGCGGCAGGACCAGGCGTCCAGGCTCCGCTCGCGCTGGCCAGCGGATCGCCGGACACCGGGAGAGACCCGGAGGTGACGTCGTCCCCGGCGAAACCCATGGCAGTGACAACGACCGCGATCGCGGTCACCACGGTCGGAGCAGCATCCGCCGGTGACCGGCGGCTGAGCGGTGGCAGCGAGGGGAGGGGGGACCAGGAGGCAGGTGACACGGGTCCCGCTCCCCGCCCGATGCCAACGCCTTCCGCCTCCCGGGCTGCGATTGGCCCGGGGGAGGGAGGCGACGGCGGCGGGAGGGGGGCTGGCGAGGACGCCCCGGCACCTGGCCGGTCTCCGACCCCGGTGGTCACTGCGGCGACGGCGGGTCCGACCCATGCGAAGACCGGCACTGCCGGCATCGGGCAGGGCTCGCGGGACGACGTCCCCCCGACGACGGCGCCCGCGAAGACAGGCGCCATCCGCCCCGCCGGGAACGGCCTGTCCGATGGGGGCTCGCCGCAGGAGGGAACGATGGCGGTACCAGGCACACAGAATGCCGGGACGTTGGGCGCAATGCCAGGCGACGGCAATAGTGCCGGATCAATGCCCCCCCGTGCCGGGGAAGCCCGGGGGGTGAACCCCGACCCGGCCTCTTCGGGGAGTGTCGCTGGGCGCGGCCTCGATGTGGGGCCGCCGGCCCCCCCGGCCAGCACGATCACCGTCAGCCCTGCGGCGGGAGGTGCCGGCCACGGCCGCACTCCCGTGGCGCACGCCGCCGGGACTGGCACTCCAGGGCAACCATACCGGGTGGAGTCCCCGACCTCACGCGGCGCCGGTAGCCCGGCCCATCCCAGCGAGGGCGTCCCGACGGTCAAGCCATCACCGGGTGGGCGCTCCCCGTCCAGCGTCGGCGCGGTGACGGGTGCGGACCGGGGCGCCCATGCGGGCGGCGCCGGGAACGGGAGGACACAGGGGGCACGCGGCCATCCTCGCCCGCAGAACGCGGGGCAGGAACGGGGACCGCCGCATCCTCCCGCCGTGCCGACGGCGCGAACGGGACTCGAACCTGCTGACCAGGGGTCCGTCGACGGTGGAAGTGGACGCGGGCGACGGAATCATCCGGCGGTGCCCGTGTCGATGGAAACAGGTGACGGCGCCCCCGACCCGCTCCTGTTCCTGCGCTTTCTGCTCTTCCTCGGTTACCGCAGGCTCAGGCCCGCCAACCTCCTCGATCATCCCGTCCGCCGGGGCCTCGCCGGGGCCATCGCTGCCGATCCCGGGCTCGACCTCGCCGGCTGCGTCGCGGTCACCGGGGCCCACCGCGAGACCCTGCGATACCACCTCGCCCTGCTCGTCTGCGGCGGCAAGATCCTGGAGGAGACGCGGAACGGGTCGGTCCGGTACTTCCCGCGCGACCCGTCCCTGACGCCGGTGAACCGTGCGGTGATCCACCTCGAGCGGAACCCCAGCCTGGCCCCGGCGCTCCATCATATCCGCGACCGTCCCGGGATCCCGCGGCGGGAGCTGGCGGCGCTCCTCGGCGTGGCCGGGCCGTCGGTCACGCGGCAGGTGCAGCGGCTCGTCGACGAGGGCCTTGTCGAGAACCGTGGCTACGGCCCGTCGCAGGGGTACTGGCTGACCCCCGAGTGCGCCGGTGTCTTCACGGCCCTCACGATGGCGCAGGCAGAGCGGGACCGCGGTACGCAGGTCCCCGACGTGGTGACCGCCTGAGTGGCGTCACCGGCGCCGCGAACCGGTCGAAAGAAGAGGGATGCAGGGGACCGGAGTTCAGCTGCTCGCGCCGCGCTGATGCCGCCCCTGCAGGGCGTACCGCTTTCCATTGTCGGTCGAGGCCGACCGGTTCGCGCGGGCTCGGTCCCATGCCCGGGCCCGGTCCTGATCGCTGCTGCAGACATGGTTCGTCTGGCAGGTGCGGTCGCGGAGCTGTGCCCGGTCCTGGTCGCAGGCCCGGTTCGTGAGGCAGGCACCGTCGCAGACGCCGTCGCCGGCGTTCGCGGACTGGTTCGCCCGGAGGGCGGTCTCGTTTCCGGCCCCGTCGGGCGGGCCCTGCTGCTGTCCCAGTGGGGATGCCTTCGGGCCGAAGCCGTGCGAGAAGCCGGCGGCGAGGGCCGCGCCCGGGACGAGTGCGATCGCGACCAGTGCGATGGCCGCGAGGAATGCGTATCTTCGTTGCATGCTTGGTCTGTCCCGTCACCGGACGAGAGGCGGGACCGTCCGGGGACAGGAGGAGAATCGGCAGGAGTACAGAAACGATCTCTGACATCCGGAGCTACCGGACAGCATGGCAGACCGTGATAGTCCCCGGTTCGGTGAGTGTTCGGGGGCAGGGACTTGGGGGGGGGCACCTGGCCCGCGTCGACCAGAGCCCCCCCTCCGGGAAGTCATGGGTTCGGATCTATTGCCAAAGTATAATGGGGGACATGTCAATACCCAGTCAGAGGACCATCCAATGAAGAGATTTGTCCTGCTTGCCGTTGTCGCGCTGCTCCTGGTAACCGGGTGCTCCGGCATCGCAACCGCCGATGAGAACTACCACGGGGAAGACGGAGAACAGCCCGCGCCGGGAGCTGACGACAGCGCCGGCCCGGGAGCGCCGAACAGTGACACGGCCCGGGATGCGGGAGACCGGACAAGGCACAAGGACCGGTGATCGCTTCTCACCTCATCTCAGTCTCCGTTGAGGCGGGTTCCCTCCCATTCTCGGGGGGAGGCTGACCGCGAGGCGGCTCTCTGTCCGCACCGGTTCCCTAGATCGGAGAACGGCGGCACGAACCATCGGTCGGACGGCTGCAGCGCATTTCTAAATTTCTGGCCGCAGGGACCCGTTTTTCCACTCCTCCTATCGTTTCTTCGACGGAGCAGAATACTCGCCAGTCACACCTGTCGAGATCAATAGACATATAAATTTACGCTCATATGTGTAGTAATTAGAGGAGACCACCATGAAGATCTGTATCACCGCGAAGGGCGCAACCCTCGAATCACCTGTCGACGAGCGGTTCGGGCGGGCACCGTATTTCATCATCATCGAGAGCGACTCCGGGGCATTTGAGGCCTTTCAGAATCCGTACGTCGACGGGTCAGGCGGCGTGGGCCCGAAGGCCGCCCAGGTTCTCGTCTCGCACGATGCAAAGGCGCTGGTCAGCGGTGCCGTAGGCGGAAACGCACGCGAGGTGCTCTCTGCAGCCGGCATCGCGATGTACACGTATCGCGACGGCGGATCGGTCAGGGACGCGTTCGACAAGTTCAAAGCCGGCGCCCTCGAACACTCGGGATAGGTCCATGAAGAACCGCAGGCGGATCGCTACGGCGACGTCCGGACGACGGGGCATGCGATGAGACTCGCAGTGGCGAGCGGGAAGGGTGGCACCGGCAAGAGCATGGTCGCCGCCAACCTCGCCTACACGCTCTCCCGCTCCCGCGAGGTCACGCTCGTCGACTGCGATGTCGAGGAGCCCAACCTCCACCTCTTCTATCCGGCCCCTGCCATGACCACGGACGTGACCGTGCCGGTCCCGGTCGTGGACGAGGCCGTCTGCGACCGCTGCGGGCAGTGCGCCGAGGTCTGCCAGTTCGGGGCCCTGACGGTCCTGCCCGAACGTGTCCTGTTCTTTCCCGAGCTCTGCCATTCGTGCGGTGGGTGCCGGCTCATCTGCCCGGGGGGGGCCGTCCGCGAGGAGCCGAAACGGGTCGGGACCGTATCGGTCTCGACGCCGCTGCCGAACCTGACGCTGGTCTCCGGAATGCTCGACGCTGGGGACATCCACGCCGTCCCGGTTATTCGGGCGGCGAAGAAGTGCGCCGCCGACAGCCCCCTGGTGATCTGCGACTCCGCGCCGGGCACGTCGTGCCCCGTCATCGAGACGCTGGACGGGTGCGATGCATGTATCCTGGTCACCGAGTCGACCCCGTTCGGGCTGCACGACCTCCGGCTCGCGGTAGAGGTAGCGACCGGGATGGGCGTTCCGTCGGGAGTCGTCATCAACCGGAGCGACGGCGAGGATCGGGATACCCTCGAGTTCTGCGCCGACAAGGGCCTCGAGGTGCTGATGACCATCCCCTTCGATCGTGAGATAGCGGCCATCCAGAGCAGGGGCGATCTCCTGAGCCGGGTACGGCCGGAGTGGCAGGCGGCGTTCTCGGACCTCTTCGAGCGGTGCGGCAGGCTGGCGGAGGGACAACCATGATCCGACTCGCGGTGGTCAGCGGAAAAGGAGGGACGGGCAAGACGATGATCACGGGGGCACTGGCGTACCTGCTCCCCGGGCGTCTCGTCATCGCGGACTGCGACGTGGACGCGGCGAACCTCGAGCTCATCCTCGACCCGACGCTGATCTGGAGAGAACCGTTCATGGGCATGAAGGCCGCGGTCATCGACCCGGCCCTCTGTCTCCAGTGCGGCGGATGCGAAGCGGCCTGCCGGTTCGGCGCGGTCGAGGGCGACGAAGATGGGTACCGGGTGCACCCCCTGCGGTGCGAGGGCTGCGCCGTCTGTGTCCAGGTCTGCCCCGCCGGGGCGATCAGCATGCAGCCCCGGCAGACGGGCGAGATCATGTACTCGGACACGGAGCGCGGCCACCTGGTGCACGCACGGCTCGTGCCGGGCGCGGGCAACTCCGGTCTGCTCGTCCACGAGGTGAAGCGGACCGCGGAGCGGTGCGATGGCGAGAGTGACCTCTTCCTGATCGACGGGCCGCCCGGGACGGGGTGCCCGCTCGTCTCGACCATCAGCGGTGTCGACGCGGTGCTCATCGTCACGGAGCCGAGCGTTTCGGGCCTCCACGACCTCGAGCGGGTGGTGAAGGTCTGCCGGCAGTTCGGACCCCGGATCTTCGTCGCGGTCAACCGGTTCGACCTGGAACTGTCCCTCGCGGAATCGATCCGGCAGTGGTGCGACCGGGAGGGGATCGCCGTCGTCGGGACGATCCCGTTCGACCAAGCGGTCATCGCATCGGTCCGGCAGGGCATCCCTGTCACCAGGGCGGGCCCGTCGCCCGCGGTCCAGGCCATCGAAGAGATGGCGTCCCGGCTCGAGGGGGAACTAGCTGGCTGCGGCAACCGGGGATGAGAGAGAGGACGGGGGCGGGCCCGGCGAACCGGGAGATCAGGCCATGGCCATGTGCGACGACAGGGAGACCGTGCTTGCCGCTCCGCACGAGGGGCCCGGAGCGGGTGATCGCGGTGACGCCCCGATGACCCGCAGGCATGTCTTCGGACCGGTGCTCTCGCGGCGGCTCGGGCTCTCGCTGGGCATCGACCTGATCCCGTTCAAGACCTGCCCGTACAGCTGTATCTACTGCGAATGCGGACCGACGACGGATCTGAGCGTTGAGCGGCGGGACTTCTTCCCGGTGCGGGAGGTGATCGACGAACTCCGGGCCGTGCTCGCCCCGCGCCCGCACCTCGACTCGATCACGCTGGCCGGTTCCGGAGAACCGACACTCTCTCTCTCGCTGGGACGTGTGATAGGGCTCGTCAAAGACGAGTTTCCGGAGTACAGCGTGAGCGTCCTCACGAACGGAAGTCTCCTTGCCGATCCGGCCGTGAGGACGGAGCTCGCCCGTGCAGATCGGGTGATCCCCACCCTCTCGACCGCCTCGCAGGCGACGTTCGAGCGTATTCACCGGCCCCACCCCTCGCTCAGGATCGATGGAATCATCGCGGGGATGGCGGAGTTGAGAAGAACGTACTCCGGGGCCCTCTGGCTCGAGGTGTTCGTCGTGCCCGGCCTGAACACCTCCGCCGAGGAGCTGGCGGCCCTCAGGAATGCGATCGATCGCATCGGCCCGGACCAGGTCCAGCTGAATACCCTCGACCGGCCGGCGCCGGAGGGCTGGGTGCGCGCCGCCTCCGTCGCCGAGCTCGAGCGGGTCGGGGTTCTGCTCGGCAGGCCGGGCACGAAGATCGTGGCGCGGGACGACCGGGCTCCGGGGGTGCCGGTGGCAGGCACCGAGGCGGTCGAACGAATCCGGGCGACACTCGGCCGCAGGCCTTCGACGGTCGACGACCTCGTGCGGACGACCGGGTTGAGCGGGGGCGAGGTAGTAAAGATCCTCGGGGTGCTCGAACGGGAGGGACTTGTCGTGCAGCACCGGGGGACGCGGGGTGTCTTTTATTCGTGTTGCCAGGTACACGAGATACCGGGGGAACATTCATGAAGGCGACCATACTCGTGGACAATACCGCCCTCTTCGACCGGCCGTTCATCGCCGAGCACGGTTTCGCCGTGTACATAGAGGCCGAGGGGAAGAAGGTGCTGTTCGATACGGGCTCCACCGACGCTCTCGTGAAGAACGCCGCGGGAATGAAGATAGACCTCCTCGACCTCGACTGCATCGTCCTCTCTCACGGCCACAACGACCACACGGGGGGGCTCTATCACCTTCTGAGGCTCTATCTCGACGCAGCCATGGAAGGGAGGGACCCCCGCCTCCCCCGGCTCGTTGCTCACCCGCACTGCTTCTACGCCCGCCCGAAGAAACCCTATCCCGACATCGGGCCGCTCCTCTCCGCCGACGAGGTGCGGCGATTCATCCCGCTCGAGTTGACGCGGGAGCCGGTACGGCTCGCCCCGAACCTGTTCTTCCTCGGGGAGATCGAGCGGACCTTCCCCTTCGAGACCTTCTCGCCGGGCCCGAGGCGTATCGTCCTTCCGGACGGGACCGAGGAGGCGGACCACCTGGCCGACGATACCGCCCTCGCCTTCCGCGGACGCGACGGGCTCGTGGTCGTCACGGGCTGTGCCCATTCGGGGTGCTGTAACACGGTCCGGCATGCCCGGAAGGTCTGTGGGGAGGCCAGGGTCGCGGACATCGTCGGCGGTCTCCACCTGCTGGGCCCGGGCCCTCAGCTCGATGGAACCTGCGACTATCTGCGGGAGCTCCGCCCGGCTGCGCTCCATGCCTGTCACTGCACCTCTCTCGCGGCGAAGGTAGCCCTGGCGGGGGCCGCTCCCCTCCTGAAGACCGGCGTGGGCCTGCAGCTGGACTACGCGGACCGCTGAACCGGGCGCGAGGGAGAACAGTCGTCGGCCCGGCGCGGCGACGCCTGCAGACCACTCATGGCCGTCCCGACCTGAAACGGCGGATGGCGTCGGTCGTGGCGGGGTCGCTCCGCACGAACTCGACGAATGCCTCCAGCCGTCTCACGGTCCCGGGGCTCACGTGATGCTCTATCTGGCAGGCGTCCTCCTCCGCCAGGTCCGCGTCGATCCCCAGTATCTCGAGGAGGTTCGCGATGACGCGGTGCCGCTGCATCAGATCCCCTGCCAGTCTCTTCCCCGCCGGGGTCAGGACTGCGCCGTTGTAGGACTCGTACTGGATCAGCCCCTCTCTCTCCAGTTTCCGCAACATCTCGGTGATGGAGGGAGGTTTCACCCCCATGCGCGATGCGATCATACCCGTCTGCGCCCGCCCGTGCCTCTGTTCGAGAGCGAAGATGGTCTCGATGTACTCCTCGATCGTCTTGTGGCGCATCCGGCTCCACCTCACACACCGAGAAGGACGGCCCTCATCGCACCGCCCACCACGAACGCGGTCCCCGCCATGAAGGCGGTCGCCCTGATCATGCCCCCCACTCCGAGCTCCCTGAACATCACTGCGAAGGTGCCCACGCAGGGGAAATACACCGTGAGGAGGGTCGTCGCGATCACGAGCTGCATCGGGGACATGCCGAGGGGCAGGAGCATGCCCACGGCGAGGTCTTTGCGCAGGAACCCGACAAGGAGCGCCGCGGTGGCCTCCCGCGGGAGGCCGAACCAGCCCTCGACGACGGGGGCGAAGAGCTCCCCGAGCCAGTCCACGAAGCCGACGGTATACAGGAGGTTGACGACGAGGACGCCGAGAAACAAAAAGGGAATCGCTTCCTGGAGAAACCACCGGACCCGCATCCAGGTCTTCTTCAGAACGGTCGTGGGGTCCGGCTTCCGGTACGGCGGGATCTCAAGGCAGATCTCCGGGCTCTCGCCTCTGATGACCCTGTTCAGGATGAGGCCCGCCGCGACGAACACGACGAACAGGACTGCGAACACGAGGAAGATGTACCCGGCTCCGTAGGGCCCGAGAATGCCGAACACCATGGCGTTCTTCGCCATGCAGGGAACCGAGATCGCCAGGAGGGTCGTGGCGATGAACCGCTGCTTCTTCGTCTCGAGGCTCCTTGCCGCGAGCACCCCGGGGACGTTGCACCCGAGCCCGAGGAACACCGGGATTATCCCGAACCCGTGCAAACCGAACCTGTGGAAGATCGTATCCGTGAGGGTCGCGAGCCGGGGAAGGTATCCCGAGTCCTCGAAGACGGCCAGGACCGAGTAGAATGCAACGATGTAGGGCAGCACCATGGCGAAGGGAACGTACACTCCCGTGGTGAGGATCCCCATCGACTGGACATAATCGATCTGGCCGTCGACGAGCTGCCCGATGAGCAGGTCGTAGAGGAGCCCGGGGCCGAGCCATTCGCCGAGCGCCATCACGATCGGCGTGTAGAGGGCGAAGAGCGGGTCGAAGATGTATGTGATCAGGGCCTCCCCGATGAACACGATCAGCCAGAGCGCCGCGGACATCACGGCGATCGCGATCGGAAAGCCGGTGAGGGGACGGATCGAGGCATCGGATATCCGGTCCCGCAGCGTGTGATGGCGGTGCGTCACCTGCTGCACGGCCCGCACGATCTCGCCGATCCTCGCCCAGCGCTCGCTCTCGGTCATCGGCTCGATCGCCGTCGCCGGGCGGGCCTCGCCGATGCGGCGCACGAGCTCGTGGATCCCCTCGCCACTCAGGGCGACGGTGGGGACGACGGGGACCCCGAGTTCGTTCTCCAGCCGGTTGATGTCGATGGCGATCCCGGTATGCTTGGCCTCGTCCCAGAGGTTCAGGGCGAGGATGACGGGTTTGTCCCGCTCGAGGAGCTCCAGCGTCAGGTAGAGGTTGCGCTCGAGGTTGGTGGCATCCGCCACGTCGATGACCATGTCGGCCCGCTCGAACATCTCGACGGCGACCTCTTCGGCCCTGCAGGAGGGTTCGAGCGAGTAGGTGCCGGGTGCGTCGACGATCTCCTGGCGCTCTCTGCCCCGGCACATCCGTCCCTGCGAGAAATCGACGGTGGTGCCCGGGTAGTTCGAGGAGATGACGTTCGCGCCGGTGAGGCGGGAGAAGACGACGCTCTTTCCGACATTCGGGTTGCCCATCAGCACGATCGTCGTCATTCGGGGTCCGCAGTGATGATCATCGACGCCATCCTCCGGCCGATGGTCGTCTCCCGCCCGTCGACGTCCACCACCAGGGGCCCGTGGAACGGGTGCTTCGCGACGAGGCGTATTGTTTTTCCCTCGCGTATTCCCATCCCGGCCATCTTCTTCCGGAACAGGCACCCGCCTTCCAGCCGGAGGATGACCGCCGTCGTTCCAGTCTCGAGAGAGGTGATCGGGTGCTCCATGCGCCACCTTTAGGTATGCCTAAAAACGTTCGGACGCCGAGTATAAAGTGCTGCCGGAACCGGACGTTTCGGACCGGGCGTCCGGGCCCGGGGGACCGGTGTACCACGCCTCTCCCGCGGGCGGAGGTCACGATCTCCCCTCGGTCAACCCGGGGGGAGGGCATCCCGGAATTTCCCCGAGAGCGCCCGACATCCTCGGGCCGCGACCTCCCACCCCGTCGACGCCGAACCCTGCGGGCGTCCGCCGGGACTGCACGACCCGAACCCGACGAGAGCACGGTAGCCCGCCGCGGGGGCGGGGCGCGGCTCGAGCGCCGGGGGCCGAGAGCGAGAGTCGGCTCGCCGTTTTGCGCGATCTTTCCGGATGCCTTCCGCACGATCGGCGCCGGATCGATCTCCGGATCCCGCCGCAGATGTGGCTAGAGCTGATCGAGACGCTCCCTGATGAAGGATGCCACGTCGGCGGCGTCTGTCTGCACCGTCTCCACTCCCGATTCCGCGAAGACATACCCCGGCCCCTTGCCGGAGATATTCTCCTGCGTCGCGACGACATCCGGTTTGAACTCAAGGAGAGATCGCGCCACCGCGAGGCCCTTTCCCTTCGCCATCCCCTGGTGGGGGTTCGCGACGACTTCAGTCCGCTCCACCCTTTTTCCGGGGATGTCGATATCCACCAGGGAGAAGAAAGGGGCCTCGCCGAAATGGGCGCTCACCGTCCCCTCGTAATCGGCGAGCGGCACGGCGTACCGGACCCTCGTGGCGTGCGATGGCTCGTAGTGGATCACGGAGTGATCGACGTTGGGGACGGATCCCGAGATCTCGCGTTCGATCCGCTGGCTGATCCGGTGCGCCTGCTCGAGGTTCGAGGTGCGGAGCGTGATATCCGCCTCGACGAACACGTATCGCCCCGAGTTCCTTCCCATGAGGCTCTTGACTTCGACGACGGCGGGATCGCGGAGCACGATGGACCGTATGGCCTGGAGGGTCGCGGGGTCGATGGAGGCATCGAGCAGCACCCGCATGCCGCTCACGAGGATCTCCCAGCCGGCAGCGACGATGAAGAGCGCCACGATCACGGCAGCCACCCGGTCGACGGGCAGCTGCAGGTACTGCCCCAGGACACCGAGAAAGACGACCGTGGATGCGAGAACGTCGGCGGTGAAGTTCTTCCCGTCGGCGACGAGACTGGGGGAGTTATACCGCGTCCCCATGCGGACCTCGTACCTCCCGAAGAGGAAGGGGACCAGGATCAGGACCGCGGTGACGGCGACGACCCACCCGCTGATCGCCTGGATCTCCGAGGGCTCGAAGATCGCCTGATGCGCGATCTCGAACGCGGTCCCAAAGAGCAGGAAGGAGATGACGACGGCGACGAGGTTCTCCACCTTGTAGAGCCCGTACGGGAACCTGCTGCTCTTTCTCGTCGAGATGTAAAGGCCGATGATCAGCGCAACGGATCCGATCACGTCGATGAACGAGTGAACGGCATCCGCCCTGAGGGAGAGGCTCCCCGTCGAGGACGAGAGGAGGAGCTTGACCCCCACCAGCCCGCCGTTCACCAGCAGCGAGAGGAGGGCTACCCTGAGAAGGACACCGGTGTCCTTCTTCCCGTCCGTTGCCATGCGCTATTGGCCTCCTGTCGGCACGGTTCCGTCGCGATGCGAGTCTTCCTGCCCTCCGGCGGGCGCGGGGCCGTTCCCGACGTTCCGGGCGGGGAAGAGGTCCTGTCCCGGATGGATCACTTCCCGGTGGCCGACATACGACCTGGTCCGTTCTTATGAATATATATTCGTATCAGGGCACCGGAAACCCGGGCTGTCAAGGCCCGCCTCGGCGCAGGCGTCCCCGCGCTGTGGCCGGTACCCCGCGAGATGTGAAGCAGGCCCCGTCGAGACGATGCGGGAGCAGGAGCGGCTATGCTTCCCGTCGCCGTGACAGCGTTACCTTCCGGACTCCCGTGATCTGCTGGAAGGTCGCTCCCTGCGCCACCTGGCGCCGAACCGTTGTTTCGTCCACGACCCACGAGCCCGCGACGATATCCACCCCGTGGTCGAACAGCACCGGCGAGAGCGGGGTGCTCGGCCCGAGAACCAGCACAAGAGCATCCGGGCGGCAGAGCTCGAGCAGCCCGTCGAGGGTATGGTTCACCAGGGCGCTGCCCGTCAGGGCGACGATATCGGCTCCTGGTATGATGTCCGGGGCGGAGGACGCCGGGTGGTCACCTGTGGACGGGTTCTGCTCGATCACCCAGAGATGTGATACTGCCTGTCGAACCCGGGGGATAAAGGGAAAGTGGCCAACCAGCGCGACCTTCTTTCCCGCCCCGCGTCCCGACAGTATTTCCGAGGCATTGATCTCGACAACGTCGCGTTCGTCAATTTCCAGGAGCGAATTGATCGCCGCAACGCCGATTCCGGCCTCCAACGGGTTTTTTGAAAGCGCGTACTCTGCGAGCTCTCGGGCGCTCTTCGTATGGAGCGAGCCTGCATCGCGCACACGGGTCTGGTGATCGTGAGGGGAAGGAGGACTGATGGTCGAGGCAAGACCGCAGTGCCGGCTGCACACCATGGTCCAATGCGCGCCCACCTGCACCGAGCGCACGGGGGCCTCGTCGTCGATGCCGGCCAGCAGGTCGTCCAGGATGGTCACGATCCGCTCGCCCTCCGGTATCGGTGGTGGAGTTCCCGGTGCTCTGCGTGGTCGACTGCGTTCGCCTCCATGGCGCCGGTCCGTTCAGGCCCGGGTGAGGGCGGGAGCCGCTCTACCCGGGTAAGGTTCAACCTGTTCATCAGATATCCTTCCCCCGAACACGGCGATGATGGTATCGTCCCGTCCGATGGCGGGCGGCGCTACCACGGTGATGCGCTTGTCTCACCTCAGGGGCCGTGCTGGACGACGTCCTCGCGCGGTCTCCCGGTCCCCCTGGCGGTCGTGGTCCGGTTGCCGTATCCGGTACCTACTTGTGTTATGAATATATATTCATATACGAGGCAACAGAGATGCCAGGATTCGACAGGACCGGACCGGGCGGGTACGGACCCGCGACCGGTCGAGGCATGGGCCCCTGCGGGGGCGGCATGGCGTACGGCCGTGGAGGCCGGATGGGGCGCGGGCGCGGTTTCGGCAGGGGCTACTGCTGGAACGTCGCCCCGTCCGCGCCGCTGAGCGGCGAGGCGCAGAAGGAGCTCCTCGAGGCGGAACTCCGGCGGCTCGAGGCACAAAAGATAGAAGTCCAGCGCAGGCTCACCGATCTCTCGTAATGCCGCGCCGGAGACGGTGCAGGAGGGTGGGCTACCAGCCCGCCTTCACATCGTTCGTGCCGTCGGAAGGCCAGGCGTCGCCGCCAGGCGCCGTCGTCCTCTCCATCGACGAGTACGAAGCGCTCAGGCTCAAGGACCTGGAAGGGCTCGACCAGAGCGAATGCGCCACTCGGATGGAGATCTCGCAGCCGACCTTTCACCGCCTTGTGACCGCCGCGCGCCGAAAGGTCGCCGAGGCTTTGACCCACGGTATGGAGATCAGGATCGAGGGCGGACACTATCGCCTGGGAACCTAATACGCTGACCGCACTCTTCTCACGGTTCCCGAACGATACGGAACGTGCCGTCCCCCGGCGGTGTCCTCTGGAATGAACTGAGCCGTGACGTCCCGGTTGATCGCGTACGTCCTCCGTTCGGAGAACCATCGCCGCCTCGGGGAGCGGGGCGGCAACCCGCCCCTCAAATGCAGGGTACGACGACCCGGTACCCGCTGAACCGTTCGACCGATACGGGGACGTCATACACGGCCCCGATCGTCTCGGCCGTGACGACCTCCGGGCCGCCGGCGGCGTGAATGGCCCCGCCCTTCATCAGGATGAACCGGTCCGCGAACCGGAGGGCGAGGTTCAGGTCGTGCATGGTCGTCAGCGCGGCCACCCGGTGGTCCTGGACGACGTCTCGGACGAGCCCGAGTATCTCGAGCTGGTTCTTGAGGTCGAGGCTGCTCGTCGGCTCGTCGAGCAGGAGGAACCGCGGCTCCTGCACCAGGGCCCGCGCGATCGCCACCTTCTGCAGCTCGCCGCCGCTCATCTCGTCGACGTACCGCAGCGCGAGGTCGTCCAGGCCCAGGCGCCCGAGGATCGCCTCCGTGATCGCGATGTCGCGCGGCCCGACATCGAACCCGATGTGAGGGCGCCGGCCGAGCAGGACGGAGTCGAAGGCGGTCATCCGCGCGGGCTGGCTCCGCTGGCTAACGTAGGCCATCTCCCGCGCGATCTCGAGCCGGCTCATGGCGAGGATGTCGCGGTCCTCGAGGAGGACGCTCCCCGCGCCGGGCCGGAGCAGGGCATTGACGCACCGGAGGAGCGTCGTCTTGCCCACGCCGTTCGGCCCGAGGACCGCGACGAACTCCTCCGGCGTCACCGTGAACGAGACGTCCCTGAGCACGGGCCGGCTCGGGTACCCGAACTCGACCCCGTCGACGTTCAGGATCATCGGCGGTACCCCCGGACGATCAGGTAGAGGAAGAGCGGGGCCCCGAAGAAGGCGGTGAGGATCCCCACGGGCAACACAACCGGGGCGAGCACGATCCGCGCCAGCGTGTCCGAGACCAGCAGGACGATCGCGCCGACCAGGAACGAGCCGGGGAGGAGGAACCGCTGGTCGTCCCCGATAAGGCGACGCACCATGTGCGGGCCGATCAGCCCGATGAATCCGATGATCCCCAGGAACGAGACCACCACCGCCGTGATCAGCGAGGAGAGGAGCATCCCCGTCACCCGGACGCGTTCCGCGTGGACGCCGAGGCTCCGCGCGGTGTCGTCCCCCGCGTCGAGCGCATTGTAGTTCCACCGGTTCAACAGGAACCAGGCCGTGCACGGCAGGACCACCGCCGCGAGCAGCCCGACGTCCTGCCAGCTCGCCCGGCCCACGTCGCCGAAGGTCCAGAAGACGATCGCCGCCACCTGGTCCGCGCTCGAGAAGTACTGGAGGAAGGTCGTGCCGGCCGTGAAGAGGGCCCCGAGCGCGACGCCCACCAGAATCATCACCTCGGGCTGCGACGACCGGGTCCGGGAGATCGCGAGCAGTGCGACCGTGGCCACCATGGACGCGGCGAAGGCGCAGATCGTGACGAGATACGGGTTCCGGACCACAACGGCGTCCGCTATATGGGCCGAGACGGCCCCCGCGCCGAGGACGCTGATGGCGACTGCCGCGCCGAACCCCGCCGCATGCGAGATGCCGAGGGTGTAGGGGGAGCTCAGGGGGTTGCGCAGTACCGACTGCATCACGCCGCCGGCCGCGGCGAGCCCGGCACCCGCGACGCAGGCGGCGACGACCCGGGGCAGCCGGATGCTCCAGATGATGGTCGACGCGTCCCCGGGCTGGCCGAGCAGGGTCGCAACCACCTCCCACACCGGGATGGTCACGCTCCCGACCGAGATCGAGACGCAGGCGGCGGCGCAGAGAACCACGAGGCAGCCCGCCAAGAAGAGCCGTTTCTCGCGCAGGTACGCGGCGTAACGGGGTGCGAGCGGTCCGGCGTGGGCGTCGAGGTGCATCGGTGGCTCCGTCTCAGGGCCCCTTTCGCGCGACGGTCATCTCGGAGGTCCCGTCGACGGGCACGACCTCGAGCACCCTGAGCCCGTTCGCCTCGAGCGCCCGGTGGTACTCCTCGAGCGGGACGCTGTGCGTGAAAGTGTACCGCGAGCGCTGCTTCTCCACACCATCGAAGGTCCAGAGGTTCCACTCGAGGTCGGCGAACGGGTCCGTCCGCTCGTCGTCGATCCCCTGCTTGTTCAGGAAGAGGCCGCCGGGCCTGAGCGCGGCGGCGATCCCGGGGATCAGCCGGGGGTCCTTGCCGCCGGGGTTCGACGAGGAGAAGACGATATCGAACAGGCCGGGCAGCGGGTCCGTGTTGAAGTCCCCCGCGACGACCGAGACCCGGTCGGCTCCGTACCGGTCGATGAAGTCCCGCGTCGCGCCGACGACGGCCGGCAGGTCGAAGACCGTGGCCCGGAGGCGGGGGTTGCGCTGGCAGAGCGCGATGGCGTAGAGCCCGTGGCCGCCGCCGAGGTCGAGCAGGGTCTCGGCCTCGCCGAACCCGGGGAGATTAGCGACGAGCCCGGTCACATGCTGGACCAGGCCGCACCGGGCGTGCTCGGCCATGGACGGGATCACGGTGTCGCGGAAGACCCGCTCCCGCTCGAGAACCTCGGGCCCCTCGCGGAGGAGGCGCGGCAGGTCGCGCCAGCGCTCGACGTGCCGGCGCTGGAACGCGAGCATGGACCGGATACCGTATGGGCCCTCCGAGGCGAGGAACGCGTCCGCCTCGGGCCCATTCCTGAAGGCCGCTCCCTCGCGCACGAGCAGACCGCGATCCGCGAGCGCCTCGCAGAGGAGCGCGGTCAGATGCGGGCGCGTGCCGAGCGCCGCGGCGAGGTCGCCGGGCGTCATCGGTTCGCGGAGGCGGTCGAAGAGCCCGAGCTCGAGCGCGCCCGCCACCGCGTAGTAGAGACGGGCTGCGGCGACGGCATCCTCGAGGCAGGGAACGGGAAGGTCCGCCGGCACCGGGAATGGCGGCGGCTCGACCAGGTCGCGGGCGCGGGCCGTGCCGCTCATGCCCCGCGGACCTCCGCGAAGGGTCCAAAGCCGCCGAAGATCCGCTGCATGCCCTCGTAGGCAGGCCCGCCGTCCAGGAGACGGTAGATCTCGTCGGCCTTCTCCACGGGGTCGACGTCCGTGAACCGCTCGGGATACAGGGTCTTTCCGATGAAGTAGGCGTCGGCGAGAACGGTGTCGTAGTTGTTCGCGTACCAGTTGTAGGGCATCACGCCGTAGACGCGGCCATTCTCGATCGCATCCAGAGACTGGAAGACCGGATCGCGGAGATCGTCGACTATGAGCGCCGCGCTCGCCTCGTCGACGAAGATCACGTCGGGGTTCCATTCGATCAATTTCTCCCGGTCGATCATCACCTGGCCGCCGGGGCCCGTCCCCGCCGCGACATTGTCGGCGCCGAGCAGCTTGAACGGGGCGTACGCAGGGTCCGTCGAGAGGAAACCGTGGGCGCCGTTGAACGCCACGCCGCCGATGTAGACCCGCGGGCGGTCAGCCGCAGGGATGTCTGCGGTTCGGTTCCGGAGATCGCCGATGATCGCGTTGATGTAGGTCAGCACCTCCTCGGCGCGCTCCTCGCGCCCGAGGGCCGTGCCCATCGTCCGGAGTGACCTCTCGAACGCGCCCCGGTTCGCGCCCAGGTCGCCGGTGACGAGTGCGATCACGGGGACGCCGGACTTCTCCTGGAGGGTCTGGGCGTCCTTGGCCGTGGTGAAGGTGACGAAGACGGCATCGGGCCGCTGGGCCATGATCGCCTCGGGGTCGCCGCTGATCCGGCCGGCCGAGGGCAGGTCGGCGAGTCCGGGGTTGGCAAGCAGGTACGGCCGGTCCTCGCCCGAGGGCATCCCGGGGGCGCCGGCGGTCATCGGTTTCCGGTCGCGCTCGTCGACCGCGACGACCTTCTCCGAGGCGTTCAGGTAGACAAGCAGCCGCAGCGAGCCCGCGCCGACGCCGATCACCCGCTCCGGCGTCCCGTCGAGCGTGACGGTCCTGTTCATCATGTCGGTAAGAGTGATGGTCCCGTTCTCCGGCGATGTGGGAGACGGCGTGCCGGTACAGCCGGCCGCGAGGACCGCGGCGACGGCCAGTATACCCACGAGGAGGAGTTGGCGTGACAGGATCATACGATCATCAGATTTCGTAAGACGATATTCTATTTATTGGTTGGTTTTGCTGTTTTTATCAAACGAAAGGAGATTCTCGTAAAAAATGGATGACAGGGGAGCGCGTACGGGAGGACTCCGTCGTGCCCCGGGAGGTTCCATCGGAGGGTTCTGCGCGGGGTCCCGTTCGTGGTCTCGCACCGAGGAGGTGGGAGGATGGAGGGTGCCTCTCACCCTCGTGCAGCTTCCATCTTCGAGCAGGAGGGCGCGAGCCTTTTTACCATTGCCATCGATCCATGAGTAATGGCGGCGGTGATAGAGGCTCGTGGCCTCACCAAGCGTTACGGTGAGACCGTGGCCGTGAACGACCTCTCGATCGAGGTCCCGGCGGGGGCCCTCTACGGGCTCCTGGGCCCGAACGGTTCGGGCAAGTCGACCACGATCCGGATGCTCACAGGCCAGGCCCGGCCGACGGCAGGAACCGCGACCGTACTCGGCGTTGACGTCGTGGCCGACCCGGTCGGCGTCCGCTCGCGGGTCGGGATCATCCCCGAGCAGGAGACACCGCCGTCGTTCCTGACGGCCGCCGAGTACCTGCGGTTCGTCGGCTCGATCCGGGGCCTCGGCGGGACGGATGACGACGCCGACTGGTGGTTCGAGTTCCTGGACTTCGGCGACAAGCGCGATGTCCTCTGCAAGGACCTCTCGCGCGGGACGCGGCAGAAGCTGATGTTCGCCCAGGCCTTCCTCCACCGCCCCGCGCTCGCCCTGATCGACGAGCCGCTCGTCAACTTCGACCCGATCGTCCAGCACCAGGTCAAGGAGTTCCTGGTCGACTACGTCCGGCGGGGGAACACGGTCTTCCTCTCGACCCACATCCTTGAGGTGGCCGAGGAGATCTGCACGGGGTACGCGATCCTCCACCGGGGACGGCTGCTCCACGCGGGCACGCCCCTCGAGCTCCGCGAGACGGATCGGCACCTGCCCGAGATCTTCCTCGCGCTGGTCGGGCGGGACCCTGCCCATGCCTGACCTCTTCATCGCGATGTTCAAGGAGGAGTGGCGTGTCCACGCGGAGCTCTTCGGCTCGGTCGGGTTCGCGCTCTTCCCGGTCCTCGTCTGCGCGATGGCCTGCATGGGCACGGTCCTCGTTCCGATAGTGAATGCAGCCCTGCCGGCTGGCGACCTCGCGACCATCGTCCACCTCCTCTTCCTCCTCGTCGGGGTCATGGTTGGCGGGTTCGGGCTCGTCGGCAACGAGGCCATGAACCGGCGCTTCGGGCAGGTCTCGTTCGTCGCGTACGCGGCCCGCACCCTGCCGCTCTCCGAGCGCCGGATCTTCGCCACGTTCGTCGCGAAGGACACGGTCTACTACCTCATGCTCTGGATACTCCCGGCCCTCGCGGGGGTCGCGCTCGCCTCGCCGTTCACCGGGCTCGCCCCCGCCACCGTGCTCCGGCTGGGCCTGACTCTCCTCCTCGCGTTCCTCTCCGGCATGACGGCCCTGTTCCTGCTCACCACGGTCTGGGGCCGCTCGAAGCCTGCAATTGCCGCGATAGCGCTCGTCCTCGCTGCCGCCGGCGCAGTCGAGATCGTCGCCGGGCTCCCCGTTTTTCCGCCGCTCGCGCTCTACCGCTCGTTCTCGTGGACGCTCCTTGCCGGGCTCCTCGTTGCGATCGCCATGGCGCTCGCCATCTCGCTCCTGCTCTTCGAGCCCGTCTCGAGCGGGAGCGAGCGCCGGCACCCGGACCGGTTCTCAGGTCTTGCCCGCCGACTCGGGCGGTTGCCCTACCCCGCGTTCGCGGCAAAGGACCTCCTCGACCTCTGGCGGAGCGGCGGCGGGGTCGCCCAGATCCTCTTCGCGCTCATCCTCCCGCTCGCGCTCTGCTGGTTCCTGATCTCGCTCCTGGACCGCGTCCTCCCGGCGAACGGCGTGCTTCTGCTCTTCGCCGTGCTTGCGGGCGTGCTCGGCTCGACCGTCTACACGTGGCTGACCGCCTTCGACGCCCTCGGCCCGTATGGCTGCCTGCCCGTCGGCGTGGGGACCCTGATCCGGTCCAAGTTGACATCGTTCTTCCTGCTCCAGGCCGTGCCGGCCGTCATCGTCCTCGTCGCGGCACTCGCCACGGGAGCGGGCCTCGTCGCCCTCTCCGCCGTCGCACTCGCGCTCGGGCTCTCGGCCTGGTCCGTCGCGGTCACGGTCTACCTGGCAGGCCTCTCTCCAAACATCCTGGCCTACGACCCGAAGGTCCTCGCGGCGTTCCTCGGCGGTATCGGCCTTCCCATTATCGCGCTCGTCGCGCTCGCGTTCGCCTCGCCCTGGCTCGGGTTCGCGGGACTGGTCCTGGTGGTGCCGGCAACGCTCGTCGTCTCCGCCGGAGTCCGCCGATGGGAGACGGCGGACGGCGCGTTCTTCTAACAGCGGATAGACGCCGTCAAGGTACTCTTCGCGACGGTGCGAGGAGCGCCGGCGAGGGCGGATGCCGCAGCCATCGTCGAGCCGCGCGGCTCGTGGGAAGACTCGGAAAAGGGGGAAGGATGTGAAAGGAGGGAAGGGGGATGCGTGGGCCCGGACTTCAGAAGTCCATGCCGCCCATGCCTCCCATACCACCCATACCTGGGGGCATGCCGCCCATGCCGCCACCCATCTCGCCGCCCGGCGGGGCTGCCGACTTGGACGCAGCGATGACATCATCGATCCGGAGGATCATGACGGCGGCCTCGGCCGCGGACGAGATGGCCTGGGTCTTGACGCGCAGGGGCTCGATCACGCCGGCCGCCTGCATGTCGCCGGGGTGGCCCGCGAAGACGTCGAGGCCCGCGGTCTTACCGCCCTTCTCGTGGGCCGCGCGGAGCTCCACGAGCATGTCGATCGGGTCGAGGCCCGCGTTCTCGGCGAGCGTGCGGGGGATGATCTCGAGCGCCGAGGCGAACGCCTCGATCGCGAGCTGAGCCCGCCCGCCGACGGTCGCCGCGTAGTCCTTGAGCCGGAGCGAGAGCTCGGTCTCGGGCGAACCGCCGCCTGCAACGAACTTGCCGTCCTCGACGACGACCGAGACGACCCGGATCGCGTCCTCGAGGGCGCGGTTCAGCTCGTCGACCACGTGCTCGGTACCGCCGCGCACGAGGATCGTGACCGCCTTCGGGTTCTGGCAGCCCGTGACGTAGGTCATCTCCTCGCCGGCGAGCTTCCGCTCCTCGACGAGGCCCGCACACCCGAGCTCCTCGGGCGTGATCGCGTCGATCGACGAGACGAGCGAGGCACCCGTGGCCCGGGCGAGCTTCTCCATGTCCGACTTCTTGACCCGGCGCAGGGCGAAGACGCCGGCCTTCGCGAGGTAGTGCTGGGCGATGTCGTCGATCCCCTTCTGGCAGAAGAGAACGGTCGCGCCGGACTCGACGATCTTATCGACGATCGAGCGGATCATCCGCTCCTCTTCGTCGAGGAAGGCCTGGAGCTGGTCGGGGCTCGTGATGTTGATCTCGGCGTCGA
>CAZCUJ010000033.1:0-25227 GCA_964501565.1 uncultured Methanospirillum sp. | reverse complement strand
TTTCGGCTACAACACACCGAGCAGCGCAGCCAGCTCCTCGAGCGAGCCCGCCATTCCGGAGGAGGATTCGAGCATCAGGTTCGCGCACTCGCAGGCCCCGACCCGGCGGAAATCGGTGCGCAGGGCGATCACCGGGATACCCCGGGCATACGCGTACCCCATCTCCCAGGCTACGCCCGAGTCCGCGTCCGCACCGTCGATCACGGCGACCAGGATATCGGAGTCCTCGATGGCCGCGACGAGCCGATCGAAGAGGCGGCGAATCGCGGCGGGGTCGCGCGCGGCGGAGTCGTCCCCTTCGGCCTGCGGAACGAAGACCCGCAGATTGCCGGAGAGAAGGAAGGCCGCGAGACCCTCGTTGAACGAGCGCTCGGCCGCCGAAAAGAGCGGCGCCGCGAGGTAGACGCGGTACCGCGCGAACGCGGCAGCGTCGACGACAGGGATATCGGGAAATCGGGCGAGCCAGCACCCGCGCCCCGGGCGGCGGGACTCGTCGTACCAGTGGCGCGTCGCCCCGCAGCACGGTGAGGAGTCGACGCCGACGAGGCAGAGTGGAGCCCCCCGCTCGGCGACGAGCGCCCGGACGTGGGTTTCGAGACGGTCGAGAAGCGCGGCGAACTCAGGCGTGTCGAGCCGCCCCGCGAGCGGGCCGGGAGAGCGCGGACGGCCGAAGTGAATCGTCTCGGGGCAGGGGAGGAGGACCACCTCGAGCCCGAACTCTCGGCAACGCTCGAGCACCCTGGCGAAGGTCGCGCGGTCGGTGTCCGAGGTGATCCCATCCGCCCGGAGCGAGGGGTCGAGCAGGCAGGGGGACACGAGCACGTACATTGATGGAGAGTGGGTGCCAACCCGGTATCAGATGATCCCCCTCATCGCCTACCGTGACAATACGTGCGCACCTGGGAAGTGCACGGCGGTGCGGTTGGCAAGGGCGGGACTGGTACGGATCGTGGACCGGATAGGAAAAGTACCGCGCACGACCCTCATCCTCGATCCCACCGCGGAACGGGCTCTCTCGCCCGCGGACGCGCCCCGAAACGGAGGCTCGATCCGGTCCATCACGGCCCTCGACTGCTCGTGGGAGGTCCTCGACGCCGGCCGTTTCGACGCGTGGCGCCACCACCGTGCCCTCCCCTATCTCGTCGCGGCCAACCCGACCAACTACGGCCGGCCACTGCGGCTCTCCTCGGTCGAGGCGCTCGCGGCAGCCTGCTACATCCTCGGCGAGCGCGAACAGGCCGCCGCCGTGCTCAATCCCTTCCGCTGGGGTCCGCATTTTCTGATCCTGAACCGCGAGCCCCTCGACGAGTACGCTAGCGCAAAGGACTCGACCGGGGTCGTCGCAGCGCAGGCCCGGTACCTCTGAGTAGCGACGAAGGTCGAGGCGGCTCCCGGCCCGTTCACCCGGGTGACGAACCGTTAAGAGTCCTCGCACCGACGAAGAAGACGGGACAGGCATGACCGAGACACTCACTGGCCGCGACCCGGCAACGACACCCGGCGCCGTCCGGCAGAAGCAGAAGGGATACGTCGCCCTGCGCCTCCACGCGGTGGGGGGTGAGTTTACCTCTGCGCAGATGCGGGCGATCGCCGGAGTGGCCGAGAAGTATGGTAGGGGCCGCCTGCATCTCTCGACGCGTCAGGGACTCGAGATTCACTTCGTGCCCGTCTCCGAGATCGAGCCCGCGGTCGGTGAGCTGGAGGGCGCTGGCGTGGGCATGGGCGCGAACGGTCCCCGCGTGCGGATCATCACGGCCTGCCCCGGGGCCGAGACCTGCCGCTGGGGTATCTTCGATACGAAGGAGGTCGCCACGTACCTGGACCGGGCGTACTTCTCGCAGAGGGCCCCGCACAAATGCAAGATCGCCGTCACCGGCTGCCCCAACAACTGCGCCAAGGCGACCGAGAACGACATCGGTGTCATGGGCGCGATTGTTCCCGCCTGGAACGAAGCCGCCTGCGACGACTGCGGGGCATGCGAGAAGATCTGTCCCGTGTCCGCGATACGGAAGGTCGACGAACGGTACGTCGTCGATACCGCCCTCTGCCTCAACTGCAGCAGGTGCACTTCCAGCTGTCCGCGAGGGGCCTGGACGGTCGCCCGGCGCGGGTTCGTCCTCTGGATCGGAGGGACGATGGGCAGAACGCCCCGTCTCGCAGACCGGGTCGGCGGACTGATCGAGTCGACGGAGGAGCTGTATTTGCTCATCGAGCGCGCCTTCTCGTGCTACCGGCGGAACGGCCGGCCAAAGGAGCGGTTCGGGCGAACGATCGACCGGATCGGGCTGGAGGCCGTCGTCCAGAAGATCGTGGAAGGAGAGTAGGTCGGGTGCCTGTCCCAGGCCCGATGCGCACCGGACGGCCCGACATCCCAGCGGTCGAGTCCGAACCCTCCCGAGCCGTCCCGGTTCGAGATGCTCCAGCTGGGTCCATGATTCGTCGCCAGGATTATCCTCCGTTCCGGACCACATATCGGCGATGCTGCCCGAATACGCCGTGGCGGGTACTCTCGCGCTCCTCGCCCTATTCTTCTTCGTCGTCCGCAGTGTGTGGGCGTCGCGGAGACTACCTCCTGATCGGAGTGCGGCCGAATTGCCGGCAGCGCTGCTCGGACTCGGGTACACAGGCCTCGGTGTGTTCGCACTCGTAACGGTCGCCTATCCCGCCCTCTACCTGCTCGGCCGGCTCGACCGTCTGACAGGCTCCGTACTCCAGCTCCGCTTTCCCGGTGACACTGCCGTGCAGATCGCGGGCATTGTCCTGCTCGCGGCGGGCATCGTCCTGGAAGTCTGGTCTTTCCGCGCGATACGGCCTGGAACGCTCACAATGACGGGGCCGTACGCCCGTGTTCGCCACCCGATGTATACCGGCTATATGCTTGCATTTCTCGGCGTGTTTCCCCTGACACTCAACCTCCTCGTCCTCGTCTCGCTGCTCGCGGTCCCGGCCCAGGTCGCGGTGGCCGGGATCGAGGAGGCGGGCCTCGAAGAACGGTTCGGCGCATCCTACCGCGTATACGCGGCGCGGACCGGACGGTTCCTGCCGCGCCTGCGGTGACCGGGAAAGATATATCATAGCGTGCCCTGAAGTTGATCCCATCCTCAGGAGCGCGCTCCGGGCGCCGGCGGCGTCTGTCGACCGCGCGGGCATGAGGTCCTCACGGGGAAATACATGACCATCAAAGTCGCCATCAACGGATACGGCACCATCGGCAAGCGCGTCGCCGATGCCGTCGCAGCACAGCCCGACATGGAGATCGTCGGCGTCTCCAAGACCTCGATGAATGCCGAGGCCTACATCGCGAAGGAGCGGGGGTTCCCGCTCTATATTGCGGACATGACCAAGCGGGCGGACTTCGAGAACGCGGGGGTCCCCGTCGCAGGCACGGTCGTCGAGATGATCAAGCTGGCCGACGTCGTGGTCGACGCCACGCCGGGTGGGGTGGGCCTCAAAAACAAGCCCATGTACGAGGAGCACAAGGTCAGGGCGATCTACCAGGGCGGCGAGAAGCACGCGACGACCGGGTTCTCGTTCAACTCCGCCGTCAACTACGCCGAGGCGAAGGACCGCCAGTTCACGCGCGTGGTCTCGTGCAACACGACCGGGCTGGTCCGTATCATCCACGAGATGGACAAGGACTTCGGCGTCGAGATGGTCCGGGCCGTGATGGTCCGGCGTGCCTCGGACCCCGGTGACATCAAGCGCGGACCGGTCGACGCGATCGTGCTCGACCCGGTCACGCTTCCGAGCCACCACGGCCCCGACGTCCAGTCTGTGCTCAAGCATATCCGGATCACGACGGCCGCGATGATCGTGCCGACCACATTCATGCACATGCATGTCCTCCAGATGACCCTGAAGCAGCCGGCAACCCGAGAGCGCGTGATCGAGTTGATCGCGGGGCACCCGCGCCTCGGCCTGATCCGCAAACCCGCCGGGATCACGTCGACGGCACAGCTCCGCGAGCACATGTCCGACCTGGACCGCCCGCGCTCGGACATGTGGGAGAACGGGATCTTCGAGGAATCGATCTCGGTCGTGGACGGCACCGAGCTCTGGCTCTTCCAGGCGATCCACCAGGAGGCCGACGTCGTGGTCGAGAACGTGGACGCGATCCGCGCCATGTGTTCCGACGTCCCCGCCGAGGAGTCGGTGCGAACCACGAACGAGGCGCTGGGCTTCATCGCGGTCAAGTAGGGCTCTCGCAGAGGCATGGACAATGCCCGGGGTTGTCTCCGAGTGACAGCCGTACGGTTTCATTACTGCAGGCGCAGCGTGTGGGGCAAGCCACTCCTCTGGCGAGGGGAGATGGCTTTTCCCCACTCTCGCCCGCACCGCCAGGTGCCGGTTTGAGAGCGGGCGTACCGCGACGCGAGGGCGGCAGTATCCCGGCACCGCCTCGGACCGTACTCCGGGGTACACGGTAAATCCGGTCGACACCTGGGAATCATCTGAAGGAGCACCTCGTCTTTCCGCCGCCTCGTGCCGTCAACCCAGGGGGGGTATATCGGTGGGGGCAGAGAAATCCTTACATAGTTGGGTCGTTCAATCCGTGTTTTGAGGACCATGACGGTGGATGCTTCAGCGCCAGTGAGAGTCTCGGGGACGATCGAGATCGAGGCCGGCCCCGGGACCGTCTGGGCGATCCTGTCGACGATCGCACGCTGGCCGGCGTGGAACCCCGACGTGACCGACGCCCGGCTGGAAGGATTATTCGCCGAGGGGTCGACATTCTCCTGGAAGGCAGGTCCGGGGACGATCAGATCGACCCTCGTCCATGTCGAGGAGCCCCGCCGGCTCGAGTGGACAGGACAGACGCTCGGGATCTCGGCGATCCACACCTGGAGCCTCAGGGAGCAGGCAGGGGGGACGATCGTGACGACGGAGGAGACCTGGAGCGGGCCCGTCGCCCGTCTCCTCCGCCGGCGCCTTCAGGGCACCCTCGAACGTTCGACCGCTCGGGGGCTCGCCTTTCTGAAGGCCGAGGCAGAACGGGCGGCACGCGGCGAGACGCCTGCATGAACCCGCGTGCCACGAATAACCCTAATGCCTCTCTCGCCCCACGTACAGGCATGGATGCGTACACCCTTGCGACGCGGAACACGGTCGAGGTCGTGACCGACGAGGAGCTCCGTGGGCTCCTCGAGGCGCCGAGAAAGAGGGTCTACGCAGGGTACGAACCGTCGGGCGAGGTGCACCTCGGGCACATGGTGACCGTGAACAAGCTCCTCGACCTCAAGGAGGCCGGCTTCGAGATCGTCGTCCTCCTGGCCGATCTTCACGCGTTCCTGAACCGGAAGGGGACCATGGACGAGGTCCGCGAACTCGCCGAGTACAACCGGCGCTGTTTCGAGGGGCTTGGACTCGTCAGTGTCGAGTACGTCCTCGGGACCGACCTCCAGCTCGACCGCGACTATATCGTGCCGGTGCTCCAGGCCTCCCAGTCGGTCACGCTCGCCCGGGCGCGGCGCTCCATGGACGAGGTCGGGCGCGCCATGGACGCCCCGACGGTCTCGCAGATGGTCTATCCGCTCATGCAGATGGTCGACATCATGGCCCTCGGGGTTGAAGCGGCCGTCGGGGGGATCGACCAGCGCAAGATCCACATGCTCGCCCGCGAGTACCTGCCGGAACTCGGGTACCGCGCGCCCGTCTGCCTCCACACCCCGATCCTGAACGGTCTCGACGGAAAGAAGATGTCCTCTTCCGCCGGGAACTACATCTCGGTCGCGGACGGGGAGGAGGCGATCCGGAAGAAGATGCAGAAGGCCTTCTGCCCACCCGAGGTGGCTGAGAACCCCGTGCTCCAGGTCCTGCAGTACCACGTCTTCCCGAGACAGGGCGTGCTCGAGCTCTGCCGGCCGGAGAAGTTCGGCGGCGACCGGTCCTTCGAATCGTTCGAAGCCCTCGCTCTCGCCTACGCGAACGGCGAGCTGCACCCGGCGGACCTCAAGAAGGCCGCCGGCGAGGCGATGGTCGACCTCCTCCGGCCGGTCCGCGAATACATCGGGTGACGGGGATGGCGCATCGGCACGAGGACGGGTTCGACCGCGAGCTCGAGGCGCACGGCGTCCGGGTGAAGGACGCGGACGAGTTCAAGGTCCGCGACGACGTCTTCGACGAGGTGACCCTCCTCGCCCTGTACAAGCTCGTCCATAAACGGAAGATCGACGCCATCGGAGGCGCGATCTCGACCGGCAAGGAGGCGAACGTCTACCTGGCCGAGGCCGGTGGGCGCGACATCGCCATAAAGATCTACCGGATCCAGACCGCGAACTTCAATACCATGAGCACGTACCTGGTCGGGGACCGGCGCTTCGCCTCGGTGCGCAAGACGCGCAAGGAGGTGATCTTCACCTGGACCCGGAAGGAGTTCGCGAACCTGAAGCGGGCCCATGACGCGGGGCTCGCAGTTCCCGAGCCGCTCGCGTTCGACCGCAACATCCTCCTGCTCGAATTCCTCGGAGAGCACGAGCGGTCGTACCCGCGCCTCAAGGACGCCGCCCCCAGCGAACCGGCCGGGGTCTACGCCTGGGTGATCGAGTTCATCAGGCGCCTCTATCAGGAGGCGAAGCTCGTCCACGCGGACCTGAGCGAATTTAATATACTCGTTGGCGATCAGGTATACGTCATCGACATGGGCCAGTCCGTGACCCCGGATCATCCGCAGGCACTCCGGTTCCTGATGCGCGACATCCGGAACGTCAACCGCTACTTCGCAGAGCGGTGCCCGGTCCGATCCGAGTTCGAGGTCTTTGCCGAGACCACCGGGATTCCCCTCGAGGCGGTCCTCAGGGGCGAGCGGGATCAGTAGGAGGAGCATGCAGCAGGAGTTCAAGATTGGCCAGAACCGTATCGGGGTCCTGATCGGAAAGGGCGGTGCGAACAAGCGGGCGATCGAGGAGCGGACGACGAGTACCCTCACCATCGACTCGGAGGAGGGTCTCGTCACCGTTGAGGGGGAGGACCCGGTGCAGGTGCTCCTGGCAGGTTCGGTCGTGGAGGCGATCGGGCGCGGGTTCTCGCCAGAGAACGCGTTCTCGCTCCTCGAGGACGAGGATCTCGTCCTTGAGCAGATCGATCTCTCCGGGGTCGCCGACAGCCCGCGACAGCTCGACCGGGTGCGGGGCCGGGTGATCGGCAGGGATGGCAAGGCACGCGAACAGATCGAGCACATGACCGGGACCCGCCTCTCGGTCCAGGGCAAGACCGTGGCCATCATCGGCCTGCCGGAGCAGGTCAAGGACTCGCGGTCCGCGATCGAGATGCTCCTCCGCGGGGTTCCGCACGAGTCGGTCTTCGCGTTTCTCGACAGGAAGCGAAAGGAGGCCAAGGCCGACATGCTCAGTTACTATTATTGATCCGCCCGAGAGACTATCTCAGGGAGGCGGTTCCACTGGAGACCAATACCTTGTTTTTTGTGATCGGTTGGCCGGATCGGCGGCGTACGGCCGTCGTTCCACTCGCGACGAAGGGGTCGGTGTGAGGCTCGCCGACCTCCCGGTACCGGCCCCGTTGATCGAGCGGCATGCAGCGCGCGGCATCACCGAGCTCTATCCACCGCAGGCGGCCTGCGTCGAGCAGGGCCTCCTCGACGGTCGGAACCTGCTCGTGGCCATCCCGACGGCCTCGGGCAAGACACTCGTAGCCGAGATGGCCATGCACCGCACGATCGCGGCTGGCGGTAAGTGCCTCTATATCGTGCCCCTCCGGGCGCTCGCAGCCGAGAAGTACGCCGAGTTCGCCGAGGGCGCCCGCGTGGGGATCGCGACCGGCGACTACGACCGGCGCGACGACTACCTGGGCCGGAACGAGATCGTGGTCGCGACCTCGGAGAAGGTCGATTCGCTCCTGCGTAACCGGACCCCCTGGCTCGCCGAGGTGACCCTGCTCGTCGTGGACGAGGTCCACCTCGTGGGTTCGCCCGATCGCGGCGCCACCCTCGAGCTCGTGATCGCCAAGCTCCGCCGCCTCAACCCTTCGATCCAGGTGATCGGGCTCTCGGCGACGATTGGAAACCCGGGGACGCTCGCGAGGTGGCTCGACGCGGAGCTCGTCGCCTCGGACTGGCGACCCGTCCGGCTCCGGCAGGGGGTCTACTACCGCGGTCAGATCCGGTTCCACGACGGCTGTCGCGAGGTCGATGCGAAGGTCTCGAAATCCGACGACCTGAACCTCTGCCTCGACACCATCGCCGAGGGGGGCCAGTGCCTGGTCTTCGTCAACTCGAGACGGAACGCCGAGGGGTTCGCGAAGCGGGCCGCGACCGCGATCCGGTCCAAGGACCCGGCGCTCGCTGAGTACCACCGGCGTATCACGGACCTCGCCACGACCGATCTCGACCGGACGCTCGCCTCGTGCGTCGCCCGCGGGGCCGCGTTCCACCACGCGGGCCTCAGGCGAGAGTACCGCTCCATCGTGGAGGAGGGGTTCCGCGCCGGCGCGATCAAGTGCATCGCCTCGACCCCGACGCTCGCTGCCGGCCTGAACCTGCCGGCGCGGCGCGTGGTCGTCCGCGACTGCTTCCGCTTCGCGGGTGGGCAGGGGATGGTCCCGATCCCGGTCCAGGAGTACCACCAGATGGCCGGGCGCGCGGGCAGGCCGCACCTCGACCCCTACGGCGAGGCCGTGCTGATCGCGAAGTCCGAGGAGACCGTGGCCGAACTCTTCGAGACGTACATCGACGCTCCCCCCGAGCCGATCGTGTCGCACTGCGGCGACCCGGGGGTGCTCTGTACCCATGTCCTCTCGCTGATCGCGACCCGGTTCGCACGGACAGGCGAGGAGCTCGCCGCCTTCATGGCCACGACCTTCTACGGCCACACCCACGGCGACACGGGCTCGCTCGAACCGGCCATCGAGAACGCCCTGGTCTTCCTCCTCGACGCCGAGATGATCTCGGACCTCTCCGGGCGGTACGAGCCGACCGAGTACGGGAGCCTGGTCTCGCGCCTGTACGTGGACCCTGTCACCGCCGAGGAGATCGCGCACGCAATCCTCGAGGCCGACGCGTTCACCGATGTCGGGCTCCTCCAGGTCCTCTGCGCCACTCCCGACATGCCCGCGCTCTTCGTGAAGGCCCGGGACATGGACGGGCTCTCCCGCTTCGCGTACGAGCGCGAGGACGATCTCTGGATGGACTTTCCCTGGGACTCGCAGGAGACCTTCTACCGTGCGCTCAAGACGGCGCTCCTGCTCGCCGACTACGTGGCGGAGGTCCCGGAGGAGCTGATCTGCGAGCGCTACGAGGTCGCGCCGGGCGACATTCACTCGGCGGTCACGAACGTCTCATGGCTGGTCCACGCGGCGACGCGGCTCGCGGGGATGTTCCGGCTCGAGTTCGAGCGGAGCTCAGCCGAACTCGAACTCTGCGTCGCCCACGGGGTGCGCCGCGAGCTCCTGCCCCTGATCCGGCTCCGCGGGATCGGGCGCATCCGGGCCCGCCGGCTCTTCACGTACGGGATCACGGATCCGGACGCGCTCCGCGCCGCGGGGCGCGACGAGGTCTCCCGGATCCTCGGACCCGGGATTGCCGACCAGGTCTTTGCTCAGCTCGAGGGCGGGGAGGGAGAGCTTACCGGGGACGGAGCGGGCCCGCGGCAGGCCTCGCTCGAGCAGTTCGGGTGATCGGGATGGAGACTGACCTTCGATACGCGACGGCGACGGTCGACGACACGGCCTCGTTCCTCGAGGCGGTGGGATGGGTCGCCCGGGAGACAGGTACCCGGATCGTCCTCTTCGACGCCGAGCGGATGGCGGGCAGGGAGCACGCGGCCTCGGCGCTCGCGCACGCGGCGCGCTCGTTCGCCCGCGGCGATCCGATCGCGCGGACCTTCGAGATGGAGGCCCTGCTCTACGCCGCCGGAACGAGGCAGACGCGGGTGGCGAAGGGATTCGGGATCCATGAGGGGGAGAACCGCTGCTGGGTTGCGGTGACCCCTCCGGAGGAGCGTGCCTGGTCCCTCCTCGTGGGGCTCGTCCGATTCGAGCCCGCGCCCGGGGTCCTCGAACCGGCGCAACGCCGGCGGCTCTGCGAGCTCTTCGCTATCACGCCGGCCGAACTCGAGACCGTCGGTGAGGACCGGCTGTCCGACCTCGTGCTCGAACGCGTCGCGCTCCTGGACGCGAACCGCTGAACTGGCTCGATCACTTGTTCACGTGGGTCAGGATGTGACCGATCTCTGGGAGGATCAGGTCTTCGAGCGCGAGCCGGGCAGCGCCGGTCGAGCCGGGGATGCAGAAGACGGCGACATGACCGACAAGGCCTGCCGAGGCGCGGGAGAGCATGGCCGCCGTGCCGATCTCGGTGAGGCTCCGTGCGCGAAAGAGCTCCCCGAAGCCTTCGATGGTCCGGTCGTAGAACGGGGCGACGGCCTCGATGGTGCAGTCGTCATGGGTCAGCCCGGTCCCCCCGGAGAGGATCACGCAGTTCGCCTTCTCCAGGGCCCGGACGACGGCAGAGCGGATTGCCAGGACCGTGTCGGGGACGATCGCCGAAAACACGATCTCGTGCCCTGCCGCGGAGAGTCTCTCCCGGATGAGCTGCCCGCTGGTATCGGTCGCCTCCGTGCGGGTCGAGGAGACGGTGATCACGGCCGCCCGGATCCTGACCGGGGCCCGATGAGTTGGATCCATCACCCTCTCTATGCTCGGAGACGAGATGAAGGTTCCAGCCGTGAGGAAAACGAGTCCATCCGGAGCTGAAACAGAGAGGTTCGTGCGTCCTTTTGAGGTCTTTTGCATCAACAAGGGGGGACCCCTTGGTTTCCACTGGAACTCATTGGAACCACGGCAACCGGTTCCCCGCTCTATTCCACGCCTTCCATCGGTCCTTCGGGACGAGATGACAATGACCCTCCGCCGACTGTCGATCATGTCCGGTTCGCTCTTCTTCTACAACGAAAATTTCAGCTGGTTTTTTGTAGTACAGTGTTTATAGGTACCAAATGCCGGTTCTCTATTTTGAGAGAGATGGGATCATGATCCCGGCTCCATCGGTTCCACAGGAAATCAAGGGGTGGGGGGTCCCATGTCGACAGTACCAAGCAATCGATCTCCCTTATGCCATCCCGAATGAGAAAACTGTCCGTCTGATCGTTCCGGTATGTCGGGATCCGGCTATCGCCTCACCGGCACGAGGGATCTCCAGTGGAAGGAAGGGGGTCACCGAGCATCCCGTCGCCGTACGGAAAGATCTCGCGCTGGCGTGACCGCTCCAGAAGCTCCACTGGAAACCAAGGGGTTCTCCCGGGTCCAGCGGGCGGTGCCGAACACCTTAATAGACTCCGAACGCAAACGTACAGCTTCCAGTGCACATGACTCCGGACACCCCCCCGTTCGAGAACCCCTCCCTCGGCCTCTTCAAGAAGTTCCTGGACGAGCGCGCCCGTATCTTTCAGAACCGGGAGGTCCTCCGGCACTCGTACCGACCTCAGATCCTGCCCCACCGCCAGCCCCAGATCGACGAGGTCGCCTCGATCCTCGCCCCTTCGCTCCGAAACGAGACCCCGTCGAACATCCTGATCTATGGCAAGACCGGGACGGGCAAGACGGCCAGCGTCCGGTACGTCGGCACCGAACTCGAGAAGGCCTCGTCCCAGTCCTCGCTCTGCACGGTGGTCCACATCAACTGCGAGGTGATCGATACCCAGTACCGGGTCCTCGCGCAGATCGCAAAAGAGGTCGAGCACCCGGAAGAGATCTCGTCGGACAAGCTCAGAACACACATCCCCATGACCGGCTGGCCGACGGACCAGGTCTATCTCGAACTCAAGAACCAGCTCGAGGCCCGCGGCGGCGTGCTCGTGATCGTACTCGACGAGATCGACAAGCTCGTCAAGAAGAGCGGCGACGACACCCTGTATAACCTGACCCGGATCAACGGCGACCTCAAGGCCTCGAAGGTCTGCATCATCGGGATCTCGAACGACCTCTCGTTCAAGGACTTCCTCGACCCCCGTGTCCTCTCGTCGCTCTCGGAAGAGGAGATCGTCTTCCCGCCCTACAACGCGCTCCAGCTCTGCGACATCCTGCAGCAGCGCGCCGACGGTGCCTTCGTCACGGAGGCGCTCGACGACGGCGTGATCCCGCTCTGCGCCGCGCTCGCGGCACAGGAGCATGGCGACGCGCGGCGCGCGCTCGATCTCCTCCGGATCTCGGGCGAGCTGGCCGAGCGCGAGTCGGCAGAGTGCGTCGGCGAGCGGCACGTCAAGATGGCCCAGGCCAAGATCGAGACCGACTCGATGATCGAATGCATCTCGACCCTGCCCACCCAGTCCAAGGTCGTGCTCTACTCGATGATCCTGCTCGAGCAGCTCGGCCAGATGATCTTCACCTCGGGCGAGGTCTGCCGGGTCTACCAGCAGGTCGCGACCGCGCTCGATATCGACGTGCTGACCAACCGGCGCATCACGGACCTCATCTCCGAGCTGAACATGCTCGGCGTGATCAATACGCGCGTCGTCTCGCGGGGACGGTACGGGCGCACCAAGGAGATGTGGTTCGACGCGAACTCCGGCAAGATCCAGGAGGTCATCGCGAAGGACCCGCGGTTGACCGAGCAGGGTTTAAGCCAGATGGACAAGAACTGGGTCAAGAAGACGTTGCGGTGGTGACGATGGACGAGATCGATAGAACCCTGGTCAGATTGCTTGAGGAGAACAGCCGGATCCCGACGGACGAGCTTGCCGCGATGCTCACCCGCCCACCCGCCGAGGTCGAGGACCGAATACGGGCACTCCAGGCATCGGGCGTAATCCGGCGGTTCACCGCGATCGTCGATCGCGCGCAGACCGACGACGCGGGGGTCGCGGCGATCCTGGAACTGAAGGTCTCGCCCGAGCGCGACCACGGGTACGACCGGATCGCCGAGCGGATCGCCCGCTTCGACGAGGTCCGTTCGATCCGGCTGATTACGGGGACCTACGACCTTCACGTGCTCGTGGCCGGAAAGGACATGCAGGAGATCGCCCGGTTCGTCTCAGAGCACATCGCTCCCATGGAACGGATACGCGAGACGGCGACGCACATCATCATGAAGTCCTACAAAGAGAACGGCACCCTCCTCGTCCAGCGCGACGCCGGCAGCGAGCGGCAGCCCTTCTCGTTCTAGGTGCGCCATGCGCGACTTCGTCTCGCGGGCGGCCCGGACGATCCCCCCGTCCGGCATTCGGCGGTTCTTCGACCTCGTCCAGGCAATGGATGGCGTGATCAGCCTCGGCGTCGGCGAGCCCGATTTCTCGACGCCGTGGAAGGCAATCGACGCCTGCATGTATGCGCTCGAGCAGGGACAGACGTCGTACACCTCGAACCGGGGCATGCCAGCGCTCCGGGAGCGGATCACGGACGACCTCGCCCGAGACTTCGGGCTCTGCTACGACCCCGAGACCGAGGTGATCATCACCACCGGCGTCTCCGAAGGGCTCGATATCGCCATCCGGGCGGTCACCAACCCTGGTGACGAGGTGCTCGTGGCCCAGCCGAGCTACGTCAGCTACGCGCCGTGCGTGACACTCGCCGGCGGCGTTCCCGTGCCTGTCCCGTGCGTGGAGCGGGACCGTTTCAGGCTCGACCCCGACCGATTGATGGAACGGGTGACACCCGGGTCCAGGGCGCTCGTCATCAATTTTCCCAACAACCCGACCGGTGCGGTGATGACCGCCTCCGACCTGAAGGGGATCGCGGACGTGGTCGAGGACCACGACCTCGTCCTGCTCTCGGACGAGGTCTACTCGGAGCTCAGCTACGAGTCGCAGCACGTGCCGGCCGCGACAGTCGGCGCGCTCCGCGAGCGGACGATCACCCTGAACGGCTTCTCGAAGGCCTACGCGATGACCGGCTGGCGCGTGGGGTACCTGTGCGCCCCCACCGAACTCGCGGACGCGGCCCTCAAGATCCACCAGTACGTGATGCTCTGCGCTCCGCATATGGGCCAGGTGGCCGCGCTCGCCGCTCTCCGCACGGCAACCGCCGAGAAGCGGGCGATGGTCGAGGAGTACCGGCTGCGCCGGAACCTCTTCGTTGAGGGCCTGAACCGCGCCGGCCTCTCCTGCCATCTCCCCGAGGGAGCGTTCTATGCGTTCCCGTCGGTCGAGGGTACCGGCCTCTCCGATGTGGAGTTCGCCGAGCGGCTCCTCGCCGAGGAGCGTGTGGCGGTGGTGCCGGGCTCGGTCTTCGGCGAGGGCGGCACGGGCCACCTCCGCTGCGCGTACGCGGTCTCGCGCGAGGACCTCTCCGAGGCCGCCCGCCGGATCGGGCGGTTCGTGGCGACGCTCGGCGACCGGGCCGCCCCGTCCCTCGAGGCGAAGCAGGCGGCCGACTGACCTACTCTTTCCGCCACCAGACCCGGGCATACCGCGAGGGGTGGCGGATCACGATCGCGTCGCTCTCGCTCGCCTTCGCGAGGTCCCCGATGTACGATCGGAGCGCCGAGCGCTGCCCCTCGGTCTCGGCGCTGAACCGCGAGGCGAAGTGGTCGAGTGCCTCGTTCATGTCCGCGAAGCGGTAGGTCCGGTCGAAGGCGAGGACGTCCACGTGCGGCAGAAAGCCGAGCTGGACCAGGACCTGGAAGAGCATGTCCGCCTTCGGGCCGCCGCGGTACGGCCCGCCGTGGAGGGCGGGCCAGAGAACGGCCGAATGGACCTCGTAGAACGAAGGGTCCAGGAACCAGTAGAGCGCGACCATCCCGCCCGGGGCCGTCACCGCGTCCATCTTCAGGAGCGCCTCCTCGATCTCGTCCATGGTGATCGCGAACGAGGCGATCACGATGTCGAACGGAGGATCGAGCTCGTTCGGGTCGACCTCCTCCCAGCGCTTCCGGACGGTGCGGATATTCGCGATTCCGTCCCGGGCGAGGTGCTCCTCGAGAACGGCCACCATGCCCTCCGCGGGCTCGACGGCCACGACCTCGCGGACGCGGGAGGCCATGGGGAGCGCGAGCGTCCCCGGCCCTGCACCGATATCGAGGACCCGCGTCGCGGGCGACAGGGGGAGGCCCGCGATCGTCTCGGCCACGCGCGGCGCATACTCGTCGCGCGACGACGCGTCGTACCGGCGGGCGTTCTCGTCGCGGCTCCAGAGGTGCCGGCCGTCGTCGTAGCCCCTCGACGACCTGTGGCGTTTCGACGCGCAGCGCCAGGCCTCGATCCAGTCGATCCCGTCCCCGGGGCAGTCCGCCTCGGTCATGGCTGGTCGTGGGCGCGCGGTCGGCTTATGTATTCCCGTCCCCTGCGTCCGGTATCGAGCGGTTTTTCGGCGCTTGTCCTGGCGCGCAACGGACCCGGATGCGCCCCTCCTGAGGCGTGCACAACCTTTTTTATACGTGCAGGGCATCTACTGGTCGAGGTCCATTCATGGCTGGAGAAGATATGATCCGTATCGCCGTCTCTGAGCTCGAGCGGCTGATCTCGACGAAGAACGTGGTCGGCGAGCCGATCGCGATGGGCGACCGGGTGATGATCCCGATCTCGGGCTACGGCTTCGGCTTCGGCGGCATCGCCGGCAGCGGCAACGCGAGCGAGAGCCAGAGCAATCCCAGCGCCGGCGGCGAGGGGTCTGGCGTCGGCGCAGGTGCGGGCGTCACCCCGATCGCGGTCGTCATCCTGGACGGGACCGTCTGCGGGCCCACGGGCGTCCAGGTCCACCTGCTCAAGAAGCGGTCCGAACTGGCCGAGGTCGTCGGGACACTCTCGTCATCACTCGTTCCCCAGGTGATCGACGCGCTCAAGTGCAGGGATGACACCTCGGAGATGATGACCGCGTACGAGGAGGGCTGCGAACCCGCGCCGTCGTCGTCCTCGAGCATGATCTGATCCCCGATCTTCACCCCTCCTTTGCCGCACATGCCACTGCTGCTGACGCTCGCGATTGTCGTCGTGGTCCTGATCGTTCTTGTTCTTCTGTACCTGACCTTCGTTCCGATCGTCGCATCGTTCCGCTCGGCGGCATGCCTGACCGTGGCCGAGCTCGTCTGGGGTCTTGTCGGCATCCGCCTCCGCATCGAGCCCGGGTCCCCCGAGCAGATCGAGCTCCTCCTGCTCGGCAGGCCGATACGGCTCCGCGTCCCCCGGGGCGCACCCGCCGAGGCGCCCGCGGAGCCCCCGGCCCCGCCGCCCGCAGCCCCCCCCGGGCAGCCCCCGTCCCAGACACTCAAGACGGTGCTCGACGGGATCGGGCTGGCGCTCCGGGTCTGGCCCGACCTCCAGCGGCTCCTCGTCGCGACCATTCGGGAGACCCGGGTCCGCCTCCGGCTCGGACTCGTCTTCGGCACGGGCGATGCGATCACGACCGGCGAGACCTTCGGTGCTCTGATGGCCCTACGGGGCGCCGCGAGCGCCCAGCCCTGGCTCCACCTCGACGCCTTGCCGGTCTTCGACGGGCCGGTCTTCGACTGGAACGCGGACGGCGAGGCCCGCGTCCGCTCGCCGATCCGGGTGATGGTCCCGGCACTCCGCCTCGCCCTGCGCCCCGAGGTCCGGGCGCTCGTCCGGGAGGCCCGGACATGATAGCGGTCGATGCCGTCCGCCTCGGCCGGCCCGTCGAGGCGGCGGGCCGCGTGCTGACTCCCGTCCTCCGTGTCAGGTACACGGTGGCGGGGACCGGTGGCGCCGGTTCGGTCGCGCCGCTCGGGGTCGTGCTCGAGGAGGCCGGAGAGACGTTCTTCTTCGCCTTCGATCTCCTCAAGGGCTGGGACTGGGTCTCCGGCAGGCTCGAGGGCTGAGGCTCGCGGCGCCTGTTCAGTCCCCGCCGTACGCCCGGACGTGCTCCCGGGCGCGCCGCATCGCTTCACCGTCGGTACCCGCCCAGAGTCGCTGATCCAGCCCGACCGGGCAGACCGCGATACATCGTCCGCAGGGGGAGATGTGACGGCGGAGGAGCTCGGCCGCCCGCCTGGCGCAGGCCGGCTTCCCGGTGAGCGATCCCGGGTACTCTCCCCCCTCGATCGCGTCGACAGGGCACTCCTCGACGCAGCGCATGCACGCTGTGCAGAGATCCTCCTCGATCACCGGGTCCGGCGGCAGCTCCGCAGCGGTCAGGACCGATGCGAACCGCACCCGGGGCCCGTACCCCGGGGTCAGCAGCACGTTGCTGATGCCGAACGTGCCGAGGCCGGCGAGGTACGCCGCGTGCCGGTGAGAGAAGAACGCGATGGGCCGCTCGAGCAGTACCCGGATCGAGCCATACCCGTCGCGCGGCACCGGTACCGAGGCATATCCCTGTGCGTTCAGCGCGCCCGCTATCCGGTAGGCGTGCTGGTCGAGGAGTTCGTTCAGCGTCCGGTAGTGCTCGTGGTACCAGATGGATGGCGCGCTCTCCACGACGGGCAGCAGGACCGGCAGCCCGATCACGATCACGGTCCGCGTTCCCGGCTGAACCGCGGTCGGCCGGAATGGCTCCGGGACCAGTGACGCGAACCGGGGCTCGTCCCAGCGAGAGGCCGGCGCGAAACCGACCAGCGGTACCTCGAGTCGGCGGCAGTGGGCCTCGACCGCCTCGCGCAGCGCTGCGTCCATACGGGATCTGACGGGCGCCCGGGTCATAAGGGTGCCGGGACTGGGGCGCCGTGTCCGATTGCCGTAACCGGCACCATGAAATAGCCCGGTCTCGTTACTGGGAGGGAACCGGCCTCGTGAAGGCGCCGGCACCGGAGTCGAACGACTATGAAGAAAGGATTTGTAGCAGATATCGAGAAGGCGACGACGTCGAACACGGACTACCGGCGGGTGCTCTACACCGGGAAGTACAGCCAGCTCGTGCTGATGAACCTCAAGCCCGGCGAGGAGATCGGCGAGGAGGTCCACGACGACGTCGACCAGTTCTTCCGCTTCGAGGAGGGCGAAGGGGTCGTCGTGATCGACGGCGCGGAGAACCCCGTCAAGGACGGGAGCGGGGTCATCGTGCCGAGCGGCGCGCGGCACAACGTGATCAATACGTCGAAGACGGCGGAGCTGAAGCTCTACTCCATCTATTCGCCGCCCGAGCACCAGGACGGGACCGTGCACAGGACCAAGAAGGAGGCTGACGGGCAGGAGGAGCACTTCGACGGAAAGACCACCGAGTGATCGACAGGATACCTTTTTTAATCCACGGGGCGAAGGGGAGCCCCATGGCAGACGATATCCGCCCGCCCGTGCCGCCGTTCACGTACGATACGGCCGTGCAGAAGGTCCGCATGGCCGAGGACGCCTGGAACTCGCGGGACCCGGTGAAGGTCTCGGGAGCGTACACCGAGGACAGCCGCTGGCGCAACCGGACCGAGTTCGTGAATGGTCGCGACGAGATCGTCGCCTTCCTGCAGCGCAAGTGGGCCAAGGAGCTCGACTACCGACTGATCAAGGAGGTCTGGGCCTTCGGCGAGAACCGTATCGCGGTACGGTTCGCGTACGAGTGGCACGACGACTCGGGCAACTGGTTCCGCAGCTACGGCAACGAGAACTGGGAGTTCGACAGGACCGGCCGGATGGCGGTGCGGCACGCCTCGATCAACGACCTTCCGATCCGTGAGGAGGAACGGAAGTACCGCTGGCCCCTTGGACGGCGCCCGGACGACCATCCCGGGCTCAGTGACCTCGGCCTCTGATCCACCCCCGGGACGATCTCCCGGTTCACAGCGAGCTCGTCGACGTCCAGACGCTCGTGGCCGCCACGTACCCGGTATGCGTATCCGCGGCGCCGTCAGGTTCATGCACAGGCGGGGCTATCAAGGTGGATGATGGCGACGATCGCGACGGAAGAGAAGCGCTGTGCAGTCTGCGGAAAGCCCTCGTTGCAGGGGTTCGTGGCCGAGGCCGAGCGGCAGGGGTCGGCCGATCTCGACCTCCGCCCGCCGCCCGACCAGCGGGAGACGATCGCGCACTGGGTCCAGGAGTGCCCGCACTGCGGCTACTGTGGCCTGGTGCTCGATGAACCGATGGCGGGGGCCGAGGAGGTGATGGCATCGGACGGGTACCGAGCTATCAGGGAGGAGCCCGGCAGCGACGAGCTCGTGATCCGGCTCCTCTGCGCCTCGACCCTGCTCGAGCACGCGGAACGGTGGGTCGAGGCATCCGAGACCGCACTCTGGGCCGCCTGGGCCGCCGACGACGCGGGCGCGGACGAGGCGGCGATACGGGCGCGCCGACGCGTCCTCGGGCTGCTCGACGAGGTCCGGCGTCGCGGCGAGCATTACATCGAGGATCCGGGGGCCGAGACACTCGTCATGGCCGACATCGCGCGGCGCGCCGGGGAGTTCGACCGCGCGACAGAGCTGCTCCACGGACTCGGCGCGATCGACGACCCCCGCTTTGGGGCCATCGTCGCGTTCCAGCGCGGACGGGTGGCCGCACGCGACAGGGGGAGGTACACGATCGAGGACGTGGCCATGACGGGAGCCTGAAGGAAATAAATACGCGCGCCGTCCAGAGGAAGGACCATGGAGACGGGCAACGAGCCCCTGGTGATCCGGGTGGCGGAGCTGATCGGTGACGGGGGCGCGGAAGGGGGCCGGCGGCTCAACAGCCTGATCCGGCCTGCGCTCGCAGCGGGCGGCGAGGTTGAGCTGGATTTTCTCAACGTGGACGCAGTGACCGAGCCCTTCTTCGAGGCAGCCGTCGAGAACCTCCTGGACGAGATCCCGCTCGACGACCTCCTCCATCGCCTGATCGTGAGCAACATGACCGTGCGGGACGTCCAGGGCCTCCGGTACGTACTCGAGCGGGCCTGCCATGGCACCACCGCCTGCCCGCTGGGACAGACGATACAGCCTAAATACCCGGAGAATCCTTAACTCTCCCCGTGCAGAGCCTGTCTGCATGATCAGTGTCGCGTTCACGTTCAGCCCGGCCGGCGGAGCCACGGACCTCGAGGTCGAGGGGCGCGCCTTCGACGGCTGGGCCTCGGCTCGGTACGATGATGCCCCGTCCGAGATCTCGGAGGGCGGTCCTCACCTCGTGGTGGAACTCCCGGTCGAACGGTTCACCCCGGATGGCCGGGGGCTCGTCCTCTGGATCGGCGACGATTGCTTCCGCGTGGACCTCGGCACTCGACGTGCGCCGGCGGGCGGCACCGTCACGGGCGAGGGACCGCGAGTCACCGGTACCCTGCCCGTGATGGTCGTGGTCAGGGCGGGGGAGCGCGAGTTCGCGGGGATGCTCGTCCCGCCCGACGAGGACCCTACCGCGGGCTGGGACGAGTAAGGCGAAATCATGAAGGCATGGCGCGCGAAAGGAGGCCCGGAGTGATCACCATCCCCATCACCTCGGACGAATTCTACCGCGGCCAGGCCGGCCCGAACCGGGTCGAGACATTTCTCCGGGCGCATCCCAACGAGGCCTACGCCCTGCATGAGATCGAGACCGCCCTGATCGGCCCCGAGGCCGACCGCAGGCTCCACCTCGACCAGTTCCTCGCGGACCTGATCGTCCTCGCCCCCCAGTTCTGCGGCGAGCGGCGGATCGAGTGCCGTATCGTCGACGGAACGCCCTACTTCCGCTGGCGCACGGACCCGCGGGAGGGCTGAGCTGAGACGGTCTCTCCCGGAGCGCCCGCCCGCATCACACGGGCGAACGCACGGCTTTCCTTCACGCCTTCGCGGACGCGGGCGGATGGAATCCTCTTCCCGCGATGACCGGGTTCCGCGCGGCCGGACGGCGTCCCGTGCCACGGTAGCCCGTCGACATCCTTTTCTTGCACGGCACGAATCGGGGTGCATGCCTTTCAGGGAGCCCGACGATCGACTCTGGGAGGAGCTCAGGCCGATCCTCCCCGGCCGCTCCCCGCACGGCGGGCGACGGGTCGACCTCCGCCGCCTCTTCACCGGGGTCCTGTACGTCCTCTCGACCGGGGTCTCCTGGGCCGACGCGCCCCGCTGTTACGGTGCGAAATCGACCATGCACCGGCTTCACCAGCATCTCTGCCGGACGGGTAAGTACCCCAGCCTGGTCCAGGTGATGCGAGCCCACGGATACGACACGGGCCGCCTCGACCTCTCACGGTGCCGTGTGGACCATCCCGACAGAACGACCCGCCTCTCGGACTGGACGAGGGGAGGCCCCCGGGTATGAGGGCTACGTGAGGGTCGTTCCCACCGGGCGAACCCGCCCGAATGGAGCGAGACCGCGGGGCGGGGGGAGAGGGTAGCTCACGAGCGCAGTATCGCCCGGCTCAGGTGAAGACGCGTCCCTGGAGCGAGACCATGCAGAAGAGGATGGCCGGCTCGAGCGAGGCCCGGTCCTGTACCGCAGGTGCGATCAGGATCGTGCCAAGGGCCTGCCGTACCAGCCCGAAGACAGCCCGCCAGGGGAGCGGCTCACCGAGGTCAGGCTTTCCTCCACGGGTGTGGACCCGGACGTATCGGAGCGCATCGGGGGGAATTAGCGCGAGCTCGGCGGCCATGCGTGTCCTGGTCGCGGCGTAGAACTCTGGGGCGTCGAGGGCGATCCCGGCGTGTACGACGAGGTCGGGCGAGCGGCTGCGAAGGTGGTCCCAGAACTCGGCGATGGTCGCCCCGTCGGAGAGGGCCTGTCCGGCCCGGTTGGCAACAAGGACTGCCGGAGCGACCCCGGACCGGGCGAGAAACCTTTCCCGGACGAGCGCGATAGCCCGGGCAAGGTCCCCCGGCCTGTTCCACTCGGTACCGGTCTCGATCACGATGGCAGCTGGCGGGCGCCCCCCCGGGACGGCGACCCCGGCAACAAAAGCGGAGGTCCAGGCACGGTCGTGCCAGCGCGGCCAGTCACCGTCGTCCTCGTCGGTCGAGGCCGTGCGGAGCAGCCAGGGGAGGGCCGGCGGGGGGCTATCGCCGTGGGCGACCTCGACGAGATCGCAGCCAGTGCGGAGGGCTAGGCCCTCGCGCTCGGCGGGGTCGCCGCGAAGGGTATCAGGGAGGACGTAGGTGACGTCGGCCATCGTCTCAGGCGTTGGCGCCGTGGGGAGATGAGATCGCGGGTCGGTGTGGGCGGGGCCTCAGTCGTCCCGCGCATACCACCCGGCAGGCCGGACCATGGGCGTGACCTCGGCCGCTTCCATGTCCCCGACGGCCCAGGTGTACCGGGTCCGGATCGACGGCGGCAGGCTCGATTCTGGTATGGGGGCGAAGCCGAACTCGCCGTAGAACGGCTCGAGGCCCCTGACCGCGTACATGTAGAGGTCCTCGTTCTGGCATGCCTCCACGAGACCGACCATGACCCGGCGTGCGTAGCCCTTCCCACGGAAGGGCGTCGGCGTGAAGACCGCGTCGACCTCGTACCCATCGGGATGGCGCCGGCAGCGGCCGAGCGCCGCGATGGTCCGGCCCGCGAAGAGTGCGAAGATCCGGTCGATGGCGGGATCGCCGCGTGTCTGGTGGTAGTCCCGCCAGACCTCGTCGGCGAGCGGAAACTCGGCCGAGCCGAGCTCGCGGACGGCCAGCACGAGCGTCGCGCGGGGGAGCTGGACCAGGACTGGACAGGGCGCCGCGAATGCCACGCCCTCGGCGACCGGCCCGAGCGGGACACCCGTGATCGCGTCCGCTCCCCCGACCCGGCAGAGCGCTACCGCCGTCGCATCCATCTCGATAGCGGACCCGATAACCTCGGCGACGACCGCGCCCGACCGGGTCAGGGTCCTCCACCCGAGTTCGGAGGCGAGTGCCCCGAGCTCGTCGGGGGTATCGGAGCCGACGCGGAGCAGCACGCCCTCGCTGACCGCGCCCGAGGCCGCGAGCCGCCTGGCGGCCTCGACCGAGGTGGTCGAGAGATCGGTCGGGACGAGAACGCGGGCCAGCAGAGGACCCGTCCGACGTCCTCGAACGACGAGCACGTCGGTCTGGGCCCGTCGGACCACGGCGTCCGAGACCGAGCCGAGGAGGCGGTCCACGGCGCGCCCATGGCCCCGTGCCCCGATGGCCACGAGATCGATCCCCTCCTCGGTGGCCGTCTCAAGGAGAGCGTTGGCGATCGTCCGCTCGGCCTGAGCGATGGCCCGCACCTCGACAGCGACGCCGAGTGCGCGGAGTCGCTCGGCCTCGGATTCGAGGGCGGGGCCCGGCTCGCCGATATGGACGAGCAGGAGGCTCGGGGGACCCGGGAGGTCGAGGCAGGTGTCGGCGGCACGGGCGCTCTCGGTCGAGAGGTCGGTCGGCACGAGGACGCGTGACCAGGTCATGTGATGCGGCACCCCCCGGGCGGCACCGAAAGCACGAACCGGGCCCCGCTCCCTGTTCCCTCCTCGGTGATACCGATGCCGGTGATCCCGAGAATCTCCCGGGCGAGGAAGAGCCCACGACCGTATCGATCCCCCGCCGGCGAGAAGAGCGAGGCACGCACCTCGGTCGGAACCCCGAGACCATCGTCCTCGACGACGATACGGCACCCCTCGGGGCAGCGGCGGTAGGTGATCACCACCGCGGTCGCCTCCGTCCCGGGCTGGGCAGCGTTGTGCAGGAGCTGGTAGAGAGCGACCGGGAGCGCGGGGTCCGCGTAAACTTCCAGCCGTGCCGTCCACGACCGGACGGCGACCGGCCCCGGGTCGAGACGGGCGGACGCCTCCTCGACCGCCACTTCCACCGGTTGCCACGTGGGCGGCCTGGTCCCGAGCACTCTGAACTCGCGCGAGACGGCGATGCGGCGCGCAACCGCCGCGACCCCTTCACCGATACGCCGCAGGAGCGCGATCGTCTCGGAGTCGTCGGTGGTCTCCCTGCCCCGCTCGAGAACGGTGTTCAGGGCCGCGACATCCCCGGTCAGGTCGCGGTCGAGGATCATGGCCAGGGTCGTCATGGTCTGGTTCGCGGCCTCGAGGGCGTTCCGGGTCATGCGCTCCTCGGTCACATCCGCGAGAGTGACAAGAACCCGCCCATTGTCGAGGGGGGCCCCCGAGGCGACGCAGTAGACCGGGCGGCGCTCGGCGTGGATGAGTTCGAGCTCGGCACCACCGACGGGCTTACGGGCAGCAGCGGCCAGAAACGCGGCGGCAGTGCCGGGATCCTCCGAAACCGCGGTGAGCGGCGTCCCCACGAGCTCCCCCTCGGCGCGGCCGATGAGGGCGGCGGCGCGGGGGTTTGCGTCAAGGACGACACCATCCCCGTCGACGACCAGGATCCCCGCAACCGAGTGCTCGAAGAGGTCGCGGTAGCGCTCCTCCTCCGCCGCGAGCCGGCGTGAGAGGTATGCGATCAACACGCCGATGGCGACGAGGGTGACTGTCCTCGCCAGGATCGATACCCATTCGGACGGGGTGAGTGCGAGGCCCATGGCGGCGTAGGCCCCCGCGATGCCGACGGCGATCAGGGGCCCTCGACGGGGGTACCAGTACCCCGCGAGCGCGATCGGGATGTAGAGAAGGTGGGGGAGAACGACCGTGATCCCCGTGAGGAGTCCCGCGAGGTTCGCGGTCAGGGCCAGGGCGGCAGTGCCCGCTACGAGGGCGGGACGAACACGGGCCCGCCGCCCGGCCCGGGTGGTCATGGGCGGATATCGGACGGCAGTCGCAAAAAAGATTGTCACGCCGAACCGGGGGTATTATACGCCATCCCACCATCGATCCCCCTCATGGAGATAACGATCCGCGAACTGGGACTCGAGGAGTTCCCGCTCGTCGACCGGCTCTGGCAGGAGTACCGCGGCCAGGAGACGGACCGCGCCATCGATCGGGTCATTGGCGCGTTTGCACGAGACGACCTCGTCGGGACGGCACGGGTTCGCCGCCATCCCGACGGGCTCGAGGTCGACGGTGTCTTCGTCTCGGAAGCGCACCGGGGCGGGGGACTCGCGCGCAGGCTGGTCCTGGCCCTCCTCAACGAGGTCGGGTCCCATCCGCTTTGGCTCCACTCGACCATCCCCCTGATCGGCTTCTACGGCTCGCTCGGATGGGAGACGATACCCGAGGCCCGGCTCCCTCCGACCATCCGCGAACGGCTCGCGTTCTGCTTCGGCGAGATGACGGGCTGCGGTGTCGCGCCCATGTACCGAAGCCCGGCTCGTTCCTAATCGGGCCCGAGCCCGATCTCATCGAAGAAGAAGCGACCGGCGAACCGGAGGGGTTCGACCGGGAGATGGATCTCGCCATACCAGCCCAGAATCTCGAACGAGGCCCGGCCCCCGGTCTTGACGACCACCTGGGGTCGACCTGCAGACGCCTGCACAAGGGCACCGTGGACCGGGCGTCGGCCATGGCCTCCCCCCATCGCTTCGGTCGTCTATCGGTGCATAGCGGCCCGAGCGCCACCGCGTTCTCGATCGTATGGTCAGGGGAACCCGCCTATGTCGACGGGGG
>CAZCUJ010000032.1:0-26620 GCA_964501565.1 uncultured Methanospirillum sp. | reverse complement strand
GGACAACGGGATCGGGATCGAGGCCGAGTACTTCGACCGGATCTTCGTGATCTTCCAGCGGCTCCACACCCGTGACGAGTATCCGGGCACGGGGATCGGTCTTGCCGTCGTGCGCAGGATCGTCGAGCGGCACGGTGGCCGGACCCGGGTCGAGTCGTCACCCGGCGAGGGCTCGACCTTCTCCTTCACCCTTCCCGTGGTGTAACCAGCCCGGCGGCGCCGGGGAAAGGGTTATTCGGTATTAAAAAAAATCTTCAGGATAGGCTGGAACCCGCCCCGCTCGAGCGGGCGTGGTCCGGCCAGGGACCATGTGGACGTATCCAGAGCGCGGCAAGAAGTACAATGACACCTGGGTCTCCGATACGGCCCCAGCAGAGGTGCCGGGCCCCCGTTCCGTGTCGTCCGACCGGAGCCTGATCGAGGCGAGCCTCGACCCGCTCGTAACGATAAGCCCCGAGGGGATCATCACCGATGTGAACGAGGCAACGATCCAGGTGACCGGGGTCCCGCGTGACGAGCTGGTCGGGACCGACTTCTCGACCTACTTCACCGATCCCGCCCGCGCCAAGGCCGGGTATGAGAGCGCGTTCCGCGCCGGCTCCGTCCGCGACTACGAGCTCGGCATCCGCCACCGCGCCGGCACGGTCCGGCCCGTCGTGTACAACGCGACGGTCTACCGCGACGAGGAGGGCGAGGTGGCCGGCGTCTTCGCCGCCGCCCGCGACGTCACCGAGCTCAGGAAGGCCGAAGAGGGGCGGATGCAGCTCGCCGCGATCGTCGACAACTCGGACGATGCGATCATCGGCAAGACGCTCGACGGGATCATCACGAGCTGGAATCCCGGGGCGGAGCGGCTCTATGGCTACACGGCCGCCGACATGGTCGGCAGAAACGTCTCGTTGCTCGAACCGCCCGACCAGGCCGGCGAGATCGACCGGCTTCTCGACCAGGTGCGACGCGGCCGTTCGGTCCATCACTTCGAGACGATCCGCGTCCGTAACGACGGAACGACCACGCATGTCTCGCTCTCGCTCTCACCGATCCGCGATCGGGAAGGACGGATCACAGGCACGTCGACCATCGCGCGGGACGTCACCGAGCAGAAACTGGCCGAGGTGGCCATCCAGCGTGCCTACCACTACAACCGGGGTCTGATCGAGGCGAGCCTCGATCCGTTCGTGACCATCAGCCCCGATGGCGCCATCACCGATGTGAACGAGGCGACGATCCAGATGACCGGTGTCCCGCGTGACGAGCTGGTCGGGACCGACTTCTCGACCTACTTCACCGATCCCGCCCGCGCCAAGGCCGGGTATGAGAGCGCGTTCCGCGCCGGCTCCGTCCGCGACTACGAGCTCGGCATCCGCCACCGCGCCGGCACGGTCCGGCCCGTCGTGTACAACGCGACGGTCTACCGCGACGAGGAGGGCGAGGTGGCCGGCGTCTTCGCCGCCGCTCGCGACGTCACCGAGCTCAAGAAGGCCGAGGAGGCCGCGCGGCGCGCCAACCGTTACAACCGGGGTCTGATCGAGGCGAGCCTCGACCCATTCGTGACGATCAGTCCCGATGGTGCCATCCTTGATGTGAACGACGCGACCGTGCGGGCGACCGGCCTCTCCCGCGACGAGCTCGTCGGCACCCAGTTCTCCGACTACTTCACCGATCCCGGGCGGGCGCGAGCGGGGTACGAGACGGTCTTCCGGGACGGGACGGTCACCGATTATGCGCTCGAGCTCCGCCACCGCGACGGTCGCATCACCCCCGTGCGGTACAACGCGGCCATCTACCGGGACGAGGAGGGCGCCATCGCCGGTATCTTCGCGGTTGCCCGGGACGTCACCGAACTTGAGCGCGCGCGGGAGGCGCTCCAGGACGCATACGATGACCTCGATGACCGGGTCCGGGAGCGCACGGCCGACCTCGTCGAGGCCAACCTGAGCCTGGAGCGGGAGATCGCCGGGCACCGCGCGACCTCCGCCGAACTGGAGCGGCGGAGCCGCGAGCTCGCGCGGTCGAACGAGGAGCTGCAGCAGTTCGCGTACATCGCGAGCCACGACCTGCAGGAGCCCCTCAGGGCGATCTCGGGCTTCACCGAGCTCCTGGCGCGGCGGTACCGGAACTCGCTCGACGAGAGGGCCGACCGGTACATCGAGTTCATCGTCGACGGCACGAACCAGATGCAGCAGATAATCCAGGACCTGCTCGCGTACTCCCGCGTCCAGACCAAGGCCCACGAGTTCGGCCCCATCGATTCTAACCTCGCCGTCGAGCAGGCCCTGCGCAACCTGCGGGCCCTGATACAGGAACGGGGTGCCGTGGTCACGGTTGACGGTCCCCTACCCGAGATCGATGCCGACGGAATCCAGATCACCCAGGCTTTCCAGAACCTGGTCGGCAACGCCCTCAAGTTCCAGCAGCCCGGAGTCACACCCGAGGTCCGGATCTCGGCCGAGCGCGATGATGACGCCTGGCGTTTCTCGATCGCCGACAATGGGATCGGGATCGACGGCCACCACCTGGACCGTATCTTCCAGCTCTTCGCACGGCTTCATGCGAAGGGGGAGTACGAGGGGACCGGGATCGGGCTCGCCGTCTGCAAGCGCATTGTCGAACGGCATGGCGGTTCGATCGCCGCCACGTCGACCCCTGGCGAAGGGTCGACATTCACCTTCACCATCCCGGCCCGTACAGGAGCACCACAATGAGGGAACCAGCCCACTACACCACATACCCACGCATGGTCGAGATCCTCCTGGTCGAGGACAGCCCGGCCGATGTCGAGCTGACGCGGGAGGCCCTGCTCGAGAGCAAGCTCAGGAACACCCTCCACGTGGTCTCCGACGGCGAGGCGGCAATGGCCTTTCTCCGCCGCGAAGGGCCATACGGCGCCGTACCGCGTCCCGACCTGGTCCTCCTCGACCTGAACCTCCCCAAGAAGAACGGGCGCGAGGTCCTTGCCGAGCTCAAATCCGACCCGGAACTGAACACGATCCCGGTCGTGATCATGACCGTCTCCCACGACGAACAGGACATCCTCGAGTCGTATCGGCTCCACGCCAACTGCTACATCCGCAAGCCGGTACGATTCCTTGAGTTCATCGAGATCGTCAAATCGATCGAGACCTTCTGGTTCTCGATCGTCACCCTGCCACCAAAGAACTCATGAATTCCGGCACGAGGATCCTCCTGGTCGAGGACAATCGTGCCGACAGGGAGCTGGTCCTGGAGCTGCTCGCCGATTACCAGCAGCACCGGCTCGCCATTCGGTATGCGAGCACCCTTGCCGAGGCGAAGGCGGCCCTCGCGGACGACGGCGCAGACTGCATCCTCCTCGACCTCGGGCTCCCCGACAGCTACGGCATGGAGACGGTCCGCGAGGTGCGCGCGGCCGCTCAGGACGTCCCGATCGTGGTCCTGACCGGGCTCGACGACGAAGAGGTGGGGGTGGCGGCCCTCCAGGAGGGCGCCCAGGACTTCCTCGCAAAGGGCTGGATGAGCGGCCCGGCCCTGGTACGCTCCATCCGCTACGCGGAGGAGAGGAACCGGGTAAAGGCCGAGCTGATCCGCACGAATGCGGAGCTCGAGGCTGGTAGGGAACGGCTCAAGCGTGCCCAGGAGATTGCGCACCTCGGAAGCTGGGAGCTCGTCGATGGCCGGCTCACCTGGTCCGACGAGGTCTATCGCATCCACGGCATCTATCCTCAGGAGATCGAGCCGACATACGATGCCTACCTGGCCGCGGTCCACCCTGAGGACCGGGGGCGAGTCGATGCGGCGTACCGGGACTCGGTGCGCGAAGGAAGGGACGCGTACGAGCTGGAGTACCGTATCCTCCGCTGGCCCGACGGGGCCGTCCGCACCATGCACGAACGATGTACCCACCGCCGGAGCCCCGATGGGTCGATCGTCCGTTCGGAGGGGATCGTGCAGGACGTCACCGAGTGGAAGGAGGCGGAGGAGACGCTGAAGCGGTACGCCGCCGAGCTCGAGCGGTCGAACGCCGACCTCCAGCGGTTCGCCTACGTCGCCAGCCACGACCTGCAGGCGCCGCTCCGTAACATCATCAGCTTCTCTCAGCTCCTCGAACGGCGGTACAGAGGGCAGCTCGACACCGACGCCGACGAGTTCATCGGCTTCATCGTCGAGGGGTGCATGCGGATGCAGAGCCTGATCCAGGACCTTCTCCTGCTCTCGCGCGTGACGACCCAGGCCCGGCCCCTCGCGCCGACGGACACGGGCGCGGTGGTCGCGGACGCGCTCCAGATGCTCGAGCCCGTCGTTCACGAGGCGGGCGCTTCCGTCACGGTGGGCGAGCTACCGGCGGTGATGGCCGACGAGGTCCAGCTCGGGCAGGTCTTTTCGAACCTGGTCGGCAACGCGATCAAGTACCGACGCGAGGGCGTGCGGCCCGAGGTCCGGATAACGGCACGGCGACTGGACCGGATGGTCGAGTTCTCGGTCGCCGACAACGGGATCGGGATCGAGCCCGAGCATCTCGGGGCGATCTTCGAGATGTTCCGCCGCCTCCACACCCACGACGAGTACGAGGGCACGGGCATCGGGCTCGCCCTCGTCAAGAAGATCGCCGAGCGGCACGGGGGTGAGGCATGGGCGGAGTCCGTGGCGGGCGAAGGCTCCACGTTCTCCTTTACCCTGCCCATCGCCTAGGGGCTGCGGTCCTCCCCCTTCACGGTCCGAGCGCCGTGATCGCGCTCCTCCCTTCGAGCGCCCGGCCGTCCGGCAGGTACACGGTTACGTACGTCAGCCCGAACCTCTCGCCCGGAGGCGTCTCCATCTCCTCGAACGGGACGCGAACCGTATCCTTCCAGGCGTCGATGGTCCCCTCTCCCCGGTAGACCAGCCGGTCCTTCTCCTCCGTGAGGTTCGGGCCGGGCCGGGTCGTCCAGATCTCGATCGCGACGCGGAGCGCCGGTCCGCTCCAGGCGATGGTCCGTTCCTCGTCGTCCTGGAGCCAGGGGCTGACCGCCACGCCGTCGTAGGCCGCGTCCCCGTCCCAGGAGTCCTCCGGTGTCCAGACGAAGACCTCCGTGGCGTTCGCGAGCCCGGCAACGTTCATCAGCGTCGACGGCGCGAACTCCGTCACGATCGTGACGGGAACGGGCGTCGCGGTGGACAGCGGAGGCCCTGCAGTGGTCGGAGGTTCCTGGACGGGGCTCGCGCACCCCGCAACGAGGAGCGTGAGGACCACGCCGAGAGCCAGTGCCTGTGCAGAGGTCGTGAGGCGGCCCATCCGTCTCGACGTCGGGCGACCGGCGATAAAAGGGTGTCGCTCCGGGATGCCCTCGACCGTTTCTTACAGATACCATGAAGGAATATGAAAGGTTGAGAAAAATTTCCAGCGTACACACCACGATAGAGGGGGATTTCCGAATCCTACCGGGACTTCGCCATGCACCCCAGTCTTCCACATCCCGTCACAGGTATCGGGCAGCCTTCCTGTCTTTACACCTCCGACACCAGGATCCTGGAAGCGAACGGGCCGGCAGAGGTCTTCGCCGGCCACCCATTGGCCGGTCTCTGCCTCGCCGAACTCGCTGCACTCTTCGCGCCGCGCGCCCTCGATGGTACGCGCCTCTCGATAACCAGGCTGCCCGCCCGCCGCGCGCTCGGCGACGAAGTCGTGATCGAAACCTCCATCGCCATCAGGGCCACGGACGGCCGGATCATCACATTCCTGGTGACTGCAACGCCGCTCTCGGATGGTGCGAATGTCGGTGGTGCCCTCGAGATACGGCAGCCGGACGATGGGCGTTGTCAACTCTCAGTTCCGGAACCGGTCCTGGCGGATGCTCCCAGGCCACCAGGCATGATCGTCCTCCTCGATGCCGACGGGACTATTCTCGACCTCGACGATGCATTTGCCGGGATCTTTGGAAGGCCCGCCCTGGAACTCGTCGGTGCGAACGCCTGGCGGGTGTTCCCGATCGTACCCGGTGCCCGGATTCGGGAGCGATCTCTCCGCGCATTCGCCTCCGGGCGACCCCACCATTTCGAAGAGGTCCTCGACGGCCTGTTGTTCGAGGGCCTCGTCCTGCCCGTCCGCTCCGCGGCGGGCACGGTCGACCAGGCCGTCATCGTCCTGCGTGACGTCACCGGGCGCAGGCGCTCCGAGGAGGCTCTCCGCGAGAGCGAGGAGCCGCTGCGGCTCGGTCAGGAGAGCGCCGAGGTCGAGACATGGGACTGGATCCCGGCGACGGGGGCGATCACCTTCACCTCCGAGTTTCTCCTGTACTACGGCGTACGAGCCCGGCCATCCGCGACTACCCAACCTGGCGGCGGCTCGTCCATCCGGACGAGATCGAGCGTGTCAAGGCCGAGCGCGACGCGGCGATCGCCCGGGACGAGCCGTTCGGGCTCGAGTACCGCGTCGTCACGCCGTCGGGCGCGGTTCGATGGGTCTCCGTAGTGGGTCGCGGGATCACGGATGTGCGCGGCCGGCTCCTCCGCGCTATCGGTATGAACCTGGACGTCACCGAGCGCAGGGAGAACGAGGTCGAACGCGAGCGGTTCACTAAGGAGCTGCAACGCTCGAACGAGGAGTTACAGCGGTTCGCGTACGTCGCCTCCCATGACCTGCTGGAGCCGCTGCGGTCCATCGTCAGCTTCAGCCAGCTCCTCGAACGGCGGTATCGAGGGCGGCTCGACGCGGACGCCGACGACTACATCGCTTTCATCGTCGATGGTGGGATGCGGATGCAGAGCCTGCTCCAGGACCTGCTCCAGCTCTCGCAAGTCGAGACCACGGCAGCGCCGCTCGTGCCGACGGATTCGAACACGGTGGTCGCGGACGCGCTCCGGATGCTCGAGATGCCGATCCGCGAGGACGGCGCGACAGTCGAGGTCGGCGCCCTGCCTACGGTCATGGCCGACGCGGCCCGGCTCGGGCAGGTCTTCTCGAACCTGGTCGGTAACTGATCAAGTACCGCCGCGAGGGCGTGCCATCGGATATCCGGATCGTGGTCCGGCGGCTGGACCGGAAGATCGAGTTCTCGGTCACGGACGCCGGGATCGGGATCGCGCCCAGGGACTTCGACCGTATCTTCGTGATCTTCCAGCGGCTCCACACCAGCGACGAGTACCCGGGCACCGGCATCGGCCTCGCCGTTGCGAAGAAGATCGTCGAGCGGCCCGGCGGGCGGATCCGGGTCGAGTCGACGCCCGGCGAGGGTTCCACCTTCTTCTGCACCCTGCCGACTGACTGACCCCGGGAGGCGTCAGGCTGATGAATGATGAGCGTGTATCACTCATCGGCAGTCGTCTCTCCCGGGAATGGCCCCCGCGGCAGGGCGCTGCCCTATCTCCTCTCCCTCCTCTTCCGGGGGAGGCGCGCCGGGGCCACGGCCCTGGCGGCGTCCTCCGCACGTCCGGGCCGCCGCGGGCGCCAACCTTTATCTGCCGTCCCGCGATTATGGAGGTCCATGTCGAGATTGACCACGTTCGGCACGCTCGTCGTCCTGATCGCCGTCGCCACACTCTTCGCGGGCTGCACCGCGCCGGGCCCGGCCCAGCCGACGCCCACGCAGACGCCCGACCCGGCGGTCACTGTCACGGCGAACGGCACCGCCCCGGCGGGTAACACCTCCGTCGCTCTCGCGTTGATGGCACGCGATATCGCCTTCGACAAGAGCACGCTCTCGGCCCCCGCAGGGTCGAGGGTCGAGCTCTCCTTCGTCAACGCGGACGCGGGCGTGCCGCACAACGTCGCGTTCTACACGGACTCCACGGCGACGACTCCGATCTTCGTCGGCGAGATCATCACCGGGGTGAGCACGACGACCTATACCTTCCCCGCGCCGTCGACCCCGGGCTCCTACTTCTTCCGCTGCGACCCCCACCCGGCAACCATGACCGGAACGTTCATCGTGACCTGACACTCCCTCTGTTTTTTCGAGCCAGCGGAACGAACCATCTGGCTTTAAACGCACTCTCGTCCTTGAGATGTGTGCCGCCACGCAGCACCGAGGCGACGTACCATGACCGACGGCCTGCCCCCCCTGGAGATCCTGATCGCCCTGCTTGCGCCCCTTGTCGTGCTCGCAAACATCGCCTTTATTATCGTCGTTATTTTCTTCGAGCGAAAGGACCCAAGCGCGACCCTTGCCTGGGTGATGGCTCTCGCCTTCGTCCCCATCATTGGCTTCGTCCTCTATCTCTTTCTCGGCCAGAACTTCCGCAGGGAGCGGATGTTTCGCGCCAAGCAGGAGGACGATCAGCGGCTTCAGTCGATCATCGATTTGCAGCAGAAGGCGCTCCGTGACTCGGGCGCCTCTGCAGACGGCGGGATCTCCGCGTCCCTGCGGCACCTTGTCCTGCTCCACCTCCAGAACGATGGCGCGGTCCTCACCCTGAACAACCGGGTCACGGTCTTCACCGACGGCACGGAGAAGTTCGCGTCCCTGCTTGACGACGTACGGAATGCGGTCGACTTCGTCCACCTGGAGTATTACATCTGGAAGGACGACGGGATCGGCAACGAACTGCGCGAGGCGCTCACCGAGCGAGCCCGGGCCGGGGTCGAGGTCCGGGTGCTTATCGACGGGCTCGGGGGAGCGGGCCTGCCCCCACGATTCTTCGACGGGCTCCGTGAGGCGGGCGGCCATGTGGCGTTCTTCTTCCCCTCGTTCCTGCGGTACCTGCAGCTCCGGTACAATTACCGGAACCACCGGAAGATCGCGATCGTCGACGGAAGGATCGGCTACATCGGCGGTTTCAATGTCGGCGACGACTACCTGGGCCTGGATCCTGAGTGGGGGTACTGGCGGGACGCGGCCGTCCGGTTCGAGGGCAACGCCGTGCCCACGGCGCATATCCGGTTCCTCCTCGACTGGAATTACGCTGCTCCCGACCAGGCGCTGGCATACAGCGAGCGGTACTTCCCGGTCGGGCCGTCCGGGCCGGGGACGCCGATCCAGGTCGTCTCGGGTGGCCCGGACACCGCATTCAACCCGGTCAAGGAGTCGTACCTCAAGTTGATCGGGACCGCTACAGAGTCGGTATACCTCCAGACCCCGTACTTCGTGCCCGACGAGAGCGTCCTCGACGCGCTCCGGATTGCAGCACTCTCCGGGGTCGATGTCCGGATCATGATGCCCGATCGGCCGGATCACCCGTTCGTGTACTGGGCGGGGATCTCGTATATCCGCCAGCTTCTCGACTCGGGGGTGAAGGCCTATACCTACGACAACGGCTTCATCCACGCCAAGACCATCGTCGTGGACGAGGCAGTCGCATCGGTGGGGAGCGCCAACTGGGACGTGCGGTCCTTCCGCCTCAACTTCGAGACGAACGCGGTGATGTACGACCCCGCGATCGCGGCGGACCTGAAGGCACGGTTCGTCCGCGACCTCGAGTTCTGCAGCCCGATCACGCTCGAGCGCCTCGACGCGCTCCCCTGGAGCCAGAAGTTCAAGCAGTCGATCGGCCGCCTCTTCTCGCCGATGCTCTGAGTGCCGCAATCAGCGCCGGCGGCGGGGGTGCCCACCCACACCCCCGATCCGGACGCGCAGGGCCGTTGCCGCGTACGGGACGTAGTGGCAGGCGATCACGCCGGCGGCCATCCCGCGTGCGAGGGGGCCGGCGGACGACCCGACGACGATCCCGTCTCCGCGCCGGACTCCATCCAGGAGCTCCTCGAGGCTGTCGGCGCGAACGCTCGTCACGACGCTGCCGATCGACCGCAGGACATGCGCGTCGGAACCGCCGGTGGCGGGTACCTCGTGCGTCTCCGCGTAGGTGGCTGCCATGCGGTTGACCCTTTCGCTCATCGCCCCGCAGATCGCCTCGACCCCGGTGAGTCGTGCCGCTATCCCGGGCAGCAGCCCCCGGGCATCACACCGCAGGACTCCACGGTCAAGGCCGAAGTAGCCGAACGGGTGGGCCGCCACCACCAGGCAGGCATAGCCCTCCGCGGCGGCGAGAATTCCAGCGGCAGAGGGACAGGAGGTCATATATTGCCTTCCCACGCGACGGGGCCGGACATGGCGGTCGTAAAAGTCGACAAGATCGTGGAGGGAGTAGAAGTAGAGCAGGAGGTGGGGTCCCTCGGCGCAGTCGAGCTCGATCCCCGGCACCACGGTGACGCCGGGCGGTCGCTCGAAGGCCTCGACGACGCCCCGGACCTCGTTGTGGTCGGTGATCGCGACTCCGATCCCGCGCCACCGCGCCTGGGCCAGGACCTGACGAGCGGTCGGGGCGGCGTCCGAGCTGCGCGTGTGCACGTGCATGTCCACGGGCAGGAACCCGTCCCGGCGCAGCCCGCCGATATCCGGAGCGCCGAAGACGATGCGACCGCCGCTCATGTCCGCCATCCCCGGACCGCGTGCGTCACGGGGCGCGGTGCCCGGTCCGCCTGTCAACGGAGAACTTCGGGTCCCGGGGGGGATAAGGGTTCGGGATGGCCGGACCGTGTCAACTCGCCATCAGTATCTCTATTAAAATGCGCCGAATTAAATGAAAAATCGTATATAATTGAAGTGTACAGGAGGACACGGAGAAGAGGTGAGAACAATGGCAGAATTTGGACCGATATCGCTGGTGGCGATCGGGTTCCCCGACCCGACGAAGCTCAAGGGCGCGATCCTCGAGGAGCTGTTCAGCCTGAGCGACGCCGGGATCGTCCGGCTGGTCGGGTTGCTGGGAATCGTGAAGGACGAGAACGGGGACGTGGGGTCCGTGCAGCTGACGCAGCTTCCCGATGAGGACCGGGTGAAGCTGGCCGCAGGGGTCGGCGCGCTTATCGGGTACGGCATGGGCGGCGAGAGCGGCGCCTACGCTGGGGGCCAGGCGGGCGCGGAGTTCGCGGGCAGCAAGGAGTTCGGCCTCACTCAGGAGCAGATCCGGGGGATCGCCGATGGCATCCCGCGGGGCACGGCCGCCGGGTTCGCGCTGATCGAGCACCTCTATGCCAGGCGGCTCAAGGAGATGGCCATGCGACAGGACGGCGTGATGCTTGCCAACAACTTCATCAACCCGGGGGCGCTCGTCGACCTCGGGGCCGTCATCGCCGAGGGCGCGCGGACAGCGGAGCAGCTTCCGCGGGCCTGAACGGGACCGCCGGCGAGACGCGTCGAACGGATACCGGGCCATGGGAAAGACGGGGCCGGGCGCTTCTGCCTTCGACGGCTGAGTGTCCGTGCGCCCGTCCTTACCGCTCCTGTCTCGGAAGACGGCCCGGATCACGCCGAGCGACATGAGCATGAGCTGCCCGGTGACCAGGACCCAGCCGATGGTCAGGAAGACGATACAGAGCACACGGTTCCAGCGGAGCAGCTACCCGATCACCGCGCTGGAGTAGAGCCCGATGACGGGCATGGCGGGGAGGACGACGAGTACCCGGACTCCGTACCGGGACAGGAACGGATACTTCTCCAGCACCACCTCGGTCTTCTTCGTGAAGCGTTTGCCCGATCCGTCTCGTCGAAGGTTTCGAGGACCTCGAAGATGGCCAGCACGGTCCAGAGTTCCACGCAGATCGTGACCACGAGCACCAGCCAGGGTTCAGGCCGAGGGCGAGCCCGACGAGAGCCCCGTTCGCCTGGAGAAGGAACGTGGAACCGAAGAGTGTGAGGACCCTCTGCGGAGGTACGCCGAGAACGGGATCCGAGGAGCCGGGGTAACACTATCGGGATGCCTGTCCGTCAGGCCGGCGCGGCGGTCGAGGTATCCCTGAACTTCACCTCGAACATGCCATAACCGGCGCGGGGATCAGCCATGCACCCGGCCTTCAGGAGAACCTGGACTCTGATCAGATCGCCGGACTTCAAGCACTACCTCGCGACAGAGGGCACTGAGTCCTTCTTCGTAAAGAACCTCGAGACAATCCAGGGCGACGATCGCGACGCAATCTTCCTTTCGGTCGGTTCCGGTTTCGATGGCCTGTGCCGGATGTCGATGAACTTCGGCACTCTCACCACATAGGGGGACGGACGTCGGCGTAACGAGCTGACGACATTGGCGCGCCAGCGAAGCGTGGTCTTTTCGAGTTTCCGGGCAGGGACATCGCATTGACGGGCAGGGCCGCAGCGAGTCGGGGCTGCAGCGGCTCATACTCCTCCTCGAGTTTAGAGGCGGTGGCGCTCGTCGCGGAGGTGTGGAGGCCGAGGGCCCCAATCCCAGGAAGGACGCGGCCAGATCGATTCTGAGTGCAAGCGGTGAAAAACGAACGAGATGGCAGGTTCAAGGTGCGATCGATGCCGGCATCAAGAAAGCCCGTGGAGGACTGGGGCACGCAGGAGCGCGGGACTTTCTTTTCCCTCGGGAGCGCCCGACTTCAGTCGTCCGCAGGCGCGGCGACGGGATCATGCCGATGATCGATATGATCTGGGACGAGGAGATCGAGGAGGCCCTCGATTCTGGTTTGGACGACTGTGCACCATGGAGTAGGATTCTCTCGCGATTGGGGCCTACAGGGTACTCGGCTTCGGACGGATCAATGGGGGGACGAAGACCAGGGTTCAGCAGGTCATGGCTGACATGATCTCCCGGTGGATGGTCCGTGAGAAACCGAACGAGCAAATAGATCTCATCATGATTGCCCCGGATTCAGACAGGCTATCTTCCGTGGGATGACGGCACCCCTCTCCATGGCACCTACCTTTGGGTTTCTTCCCCCTCTGGTCCCCGTCGCCTCGGGCGACGTGACTCTGGCATGAATGGGAAGGAGACGCGGATTCCGGAAATGCAATCGGACATTCCGACGCATTAATCCGGTGACGAGGTGCGTTGGGGGCCTGAGATGGCAGGATCAGCCGCTCTCGGCAACGGGGGGCGGTCATCATGCAGGACCCCACGACCCAGAACCGCTACTGTTAACTGGGTGGAGTTTGCAAGCGATACTATCAGCGAATCTTATCGCTGACTGGGTCCCCGTAGGCCCACTCAGAACACGGCCAGAGGCCAGGAGTGGTATCAGTATGACAACGTCCCCCACGAAACACCACCGGTTCTGCCCGAACTGCGGTGCAGCCAGGACCGCGAAACAGAAGCACTGCGGATCGTGCGGAGCCTTCCTTCCAAAAATCCCTGCCTGTTCTCACTGCGGTGCGGAAGTGCGCAGCGGGGTGTCGTTCTGCGACACCTGCGGTAGCGCCCTGGCACCATCCGTCGGGCCGGCACCCCGGGAACCTGCACCCGCGACGCCCCCTCCCCAACCTGCGGTCTCCTCCCCGGAGCCCCCGTCTTCCGTACCCTCCGCTCGCCCGACCCCTAAGCGATCGGCGTTCGGCTGGCTCGTGATCGGTGCCGTGGGGCTGGTGGCGGTCCTGGGGGTCGGTCTGGTCGGGGTGGGACTGCTCGACGAGCTCCTGACCTCGACACCCCCGGACTATGACGACTACGTGCGGACGACTGCCGCGAAGACGCCGGTGGCGACCCCGTACCAGGTATCGGGTGCAGACGTCGACGGTGCGAAACAGGTCCTCGCCGCTGCTGCCGGTGCTCTCTCGAACGGGGACACCGAGACGTTTCTCCAGCATGTTTCATCGTCGCTCCCTCGGTCCGGTGCCATCGCCCTCGAGAAGGCGACCGTCCTCGCCCAGGCATTCAACGGTGCCCGCATGGTCCGGGCGGAGAGTCCTGAAGTCCTCTCCTGGGAGATGACCCTGGACGGAGAGACGGTCCCGTTCCAGATGATCATGCAGGAGGGCTCATGGAAGATTCTGTGAGGACGCGCAGTCTTTGCGCGGTCCTCTTCCTGTGCCTGCTCCTGGTCCCGGTCTCCGCGTACGACGACACGGGCGGCAAGAAGGCGCACACCGCCATCAACACCAACGCCGTCGCCCTCTTCCAGTCCCAGTTGATGCTGGAGGACCCGTACCTCAAGGCCCCGCTCGCCACCCTGGACGGCACGCCCTGCTGGGGGTATGCCTGGGATCCCAAGGAGGAGGGTGGGCCCGGAGGTATGAAGTTTGCTCCCGCCACCCGGCCCGATATTAAAAAACAGAAGAAAATCACGGACTGGATCATCGGAGGCGGCTACTCGGCGGACGAGCCCGAGGGCCCGAGTGCCCTGGTCCACTTCTATGACCCGATGGCTCCCGAGGGGAAACGCTACCTGACCGACCAGCAGTTCCTGACCATTTTCCTCCACCAGTTTAGCACCCCGACAACCAACCCCGAGACGGATGCCCGTGACTGGGGGCTCAAGGATCTGAGCCGCGACATGGAGCATTACGGCGTCAACTTCATCCAGGAGTATGCCTACGACGATGCGCAGGAGAACATGAAGAAGGCCCTCGCGTCGCACGAGAACAGCAACGAGTACTACGGCAGGGCGTGGCGGGGAGTCGGTGAGACCATGCACATGATCTCGGACATGACCGTTCCAGCGCACGTGAGAAACGATGGGCATTGTTCAACAATTGGGGATTCGGACAATTACGAGAGCACGACGAACTGGGAGCACGTGAACAAGCTCGCGGGCAAAGACGCGGCGGATCTCCGTTATGGGCAGAACCTCTACGGGCTGATGCACGACGTCGCCCTTTATACCAATAATAATTTCTTCTCGCAGGATACGATCCCGGGCCAGAAGATGTCTGCGACGAAGTATTCCCTGCCCGATATCACGAAGATGGACGTGATCAAAGAGGGCTCTCTCAAGGGGTACCTCAGTGACTCCAAGGGAAGGCTTGCGGTTGCGCCCAATAAGTGGTTTGATTGGACCTTTCACGGACATGCGTATGCTATTGACCCTATGGTGGTCGATGCACAGCGGGAGATCCTGATCCCCACGGCCGTACGCTCCAGTGCTGCCGTACTCGACCGGTTCCTCCCGCGGTTCGAGGTGACGATGAGCTACGCTCCGGAAGATCCCAACGATCCTGATTCCGGAAGGTACACGATGCACGGAGAGATCAGGGTCGCGGAGGGTGCCCGGAACCAGCTGGAATGGCCGACGCGTCTCGAGGTGAACAACGGCGCGACGATCGTCCTTACGAAAAAGGACGGCACGTCGAGGCAGGTGAAAGTGGACCCGAAGATCGTGACGAAGATGAACGAGTTCTCGTACGATTTTAGGGCGGAGCCCGATGAGACGGTGGACCTGATGTACGATCTTGGAGGATACTGCGTCTATGCCAAGAAGGACGAGGGGACGGGGCTGAAACCCGGTGTCTGGAAGTTCACGGGGAAACAGGGGTGGCCGAACGAGATCGCCATCGCCAGGAACGCGCAGGGCGTCCTCGGAGCGGAGTATCGAAATCAAAACAACGTACGGATGGTGTATACCTTTGAAGAGAAGCCCGTTCCCCTGAACACGAAGAGCATGGATGCCGCCGAACGGGAATTTTGGGAAGAGGGCCTGCGGGAGGGTTTCTTCACGGCCGGTCAGAAGACGATCACCACCTTCACCGCGCGGATGAAGAACCCGGATCCGACGGCGTGCAGCGAGTATGACGCTGTCATCGAAGGAACCGTTTCGCATGACGGACGGATGTTTGCGGGGTCGTACATGTACACATATGTCTGCGGGAAGGAACGGAATCAGATCCTCCCCTCCCCGCTGCAGGGAACGTGGCTACGTGACTACACGGATGGAGCGGTTGACGGGAGTTGGCCCTCGCGGCCGGTGGCCACCTCAACCACTATCACTGGAGGTAAGCCCGTGGGTGGTTGGGGCTAAGCCAGACCTCAGCCCTTTTTCGTTCTCCTACCTCCTGCACCGCTTCGTGGTTGAAGAGAGGGGACATTCTTCGATGAGGAGCCCCTCCTGCCACTCCTTGGTGCGGGTCGGACTCATCGAGCCAACAACGCTGTGAATGCGTCTCTCTCTATCGACGGTTTGGCGTGTGGCGACCCCGCCGGGATGGGTGTGCGATACCACGCCTGCTGGGTAGAACGGGACATCTTCGAAACGCCACCACGAGGTGATCGCAATTCGAACTCGCCGGCGGGGATTGCCCGTCGCAACCTTGATCACCTCCGTCCGTCCACCTTCTCTCGATGCGGCCAGCAATCCTGCTCGTCGGCGTGCTCCTGATCGGGTGTGGGTGCATCTCCCTCTCGGAGAGTGCGGACGAGTGGAACAGTCGCGGCGAGACCCATCACACCATGGGCCGGTACGAGGAGGCGGTGACCGCCTTCGACCGTGCCATCGCCATCGACCCGGATCATGAGGGTGCCTGGAAGAACCGGGGCCTCTCTCTCGCCATGCTGAACAGGACGTCCGAGTCGGAGGAGTCCTTCGTTCGCGCCATCGCCTTCGATCCGACCGATGCAAAGGTCTTCTACTCCCAGGCCCTCGCCAGGAACGCGACGGGAGACCGTGCAGGCGCTCTCGCGAGCATCGAGCGGGGTATCGCGATCGCCCCCACGTCCCGTAACGATGCGATCACTCTCTTTTCGTCCCTGCAATTCCAGGGGGACCTCCTCACGCTCGAAGGGCGCCACGAGGAGGCGAACCGGTCGTACGCCCGGGCCCACGAGGTGATGCAGCGCACGATCTGATCCCCGGGACGGCGCTGCCGTGACCATCTGTCCCGGACGGATGCCGCCGGGGGAGACACCGTCGTCCGTCGACGATCAGACCCTTTTATTATTGCCAAAGCGTACTGGATCATTGGATACCCCCCATGCCTTTCTGCACCGAGTGCGGTTCGGAGCTCCCCGAAGGAGGAGGCCCCTGCCCATCCTGCCACGCTCCCCCGGAACCCGGGACGGTAGACCCCGCCGGCGAGTCCCTGGTCTGGTCGGCCAGGATGCCGGTCGTCACGAGCCCCGTCGTCGTCAAGCAACTGGCCCTCGCCCTCGGGGCAGGGTTCCTTTTCGTCGCGGTGCTGATGGTGATCCTGGGCGCCTACGAAGCCCTGCCGTGGATCGGTGGCATCTTTCTCTTCCTGCTCGTCCTCTGCCTGGTCATCGCCGCGGCGATCCATTTCTTCACGAAGGGGGGGCCCATGGGCGAGTTCGCCATCGGGAGCGAAGGCGTCGGGTATCGCGCGGGAAAGGAATCGAAGGCGCTCAACCGGGCGACGCTGACCGGGTCCGTCGTCGGCGGGTCTCTCTCGGGCGCGGGGGGCAGCCTGATCAATATCAGCCGTGAGACGGAGTCCATGAGCTGGGACGAGATGCGGTCGGTCACGGTCGACCGGAGGGACCGGTCGCTCGTCTTCTACCGGCAGTCCCTGGTCTTCCCGATCGCCCTCTACTGCACAGAAGAGAACTTCGAGACTGCCATCGAACTGGTCCGGAGATACGCTCCCGACACGACCCTGAAGATCGATGGATGACGCCCGGCCTCGATCCGCTCGATGGCAGTCATCGTGAGGGAAACCGCGGCGATCTCTCCGAACCCGGTCGTGCCCCTGACGACACTCTCCGGTCTATCGGGGGGACATGGGGCGGAGATCGACGAAAGAAAGTGGACGGGCTCGACCCGGTCAGACGGGAACGGATCGCATCGCTGTTCACTCACCGGTGATTGAGGAGAGAGACATGCCGTTCTGCGAGGAATGCGGGGCCGAGGTCGGAGACGACCGGCAGTTCTGTGATGTTATCAAGGCTCTTTTCGAACGCGGGTTCGACCTGATCAGATTGTCGTAAAACCGGCTGACGGGCCGAATACATGACCTTTGCTCAATATATTGTGGGAAAAAAATTTAAAGGAATTTCTTAGGAATCAGGAACCGAGTTAGTATGGTCGAGCAAAACACAAGGAGGTCCTCGCGACAGGACCTGCTGCTTCGGGCACCTGCCCGTAGGGGGAAGATCGATGAACGGCAGTGATCTGGGCTTTCAGAACTGCCAGATCCGGAACTTCAACAAGGCAGCCAGGCGACCTACGATATAAAAGCCCACACCGAACAGGAGCACATACGTGCTATCGCCGTTCGAGATGAGGGCGCCCAGCACCGCTCCTGCCAGAGCGCCCGTGTAGATCCCGAGGTAGATCAGCGCGCGGTAGTTGATCTCGAAACTGAAGCCCGCCAGGAACTTTTGCATCCAGGGGTGCGTCACATCATCCTGTCCGGGCGGGGACGCGCCTCGAGGAACCTTCCCACTCGGTCACGAACTCGTATGTCTCGTTTCGCCGCTGCCACCTTGACGGCCGCAGGCATGAGCAGTACCATGACGGAGAAGAGTGCTCTCGTCCCAACATCCCTCGGGTTCCACTCTCACGGGTACAAAGAAATAGTTATGGGGCTCGTCCCGGGGACGGCGCACCCGTACCGAAACCGGATGCGAGATCGTCAGCGCGTGTCCATGGCGGGTGATCGGCTGCGCCGGCCAAAGGACCGGCTGCGCGGCGAAACGGTGTCAGCCGCCGCCCGGGCTCTGAGGGTGGTGACGCCGGCCGGCCTGGCGCGGCGGTCAGGTATCATGCCTGCTGAAGGAGACCCGGCGGCTGCTGCAGGGTCGGGCCGGGGTGCAGCACCATCATGCGCGGCAGCTCGATGCCGAGAACCTCGCGCAGCACCTCATCCACCGACTCGACCGTGGTGAACGCCAGTTCCGCACGGACGTCCTCGGGGACGTCCTGGAGGTCCCGCTCGTTCTCCCGCGGCAGGATCACGCGTTTACAGCCGGCGCGGTGGGCCGCGAGCACCTTCTCCTTGATCCCGCCGACGGGCAGGACCCCGCCGGAGAGGGTGATCTCGCCAGTCATGGCGAGCTCCGGGTCGACCGAACGGCCCGTGATCAGGGACGCGAGCGCCGTGAACAGCGTCACGCCCGCCGACGGCCCGTCCTTGGGCGTGGCCCCCGACGGGACGTGAATGTGCGTGTCGCAGTTCTTGAAGTTGAACCCGCTCTGCGGGTCCGCGAGGCGCGAGCGGATCAGGGAGAGCGAGATCGTCGCCGACTCCTTCATGACGTCACCCAGCGAGCCGGTCAGGGTCAGCTTGCCCGATCCCGGCATGACCGAGGCCTCGATGAAGAGTATCTCGCCGCCCACCGGGGTCCAGGCCAGCCCCGTCGCGACACCGGGGACGGGATCCTTCCTCGCCACCTCCACCCGCACCGGTTCCTTGCCCAGGATCTCGGGGAGGGCCTCCGCTGTCACCGTGAACGGCAGCACGGGCGCGCTCGAGACGATCTTCTCCGAGACGTGGCGAGCGGCCTTCGCGAGCTGCTTCTTGAGCTGCCTGACGCCCGCCTCGCGGGTGTACCGGTCCACGATTACGCGGATCGCCTCGTCCTCGAAGACCAGCCGCTCCGCGTCGAGGCCATGTTCGCCAAGGACCTCGGGGACGAGATGGTCCCTCGCGATGGCGAACTTCTCGTTCTTGGTGTACCCCGATATCTCGATCAGCTCCATCCGGTCCAGGAGCGGCGCCGGAATCGTCTGGAGCGAGTTGGCCGTCGCGATGAAGAGCACATCCGAGAGGTCGTACGGGACCTCGAGGTAGTGGTCCGAGAAGGTCGAATTCTGCTCGGGGTCGAGGACCTCGAGGAGCGCGGCCGCCGGGTCGCCCTGGTAGGAGACGGCCAGCTTGTCGACCTCGTCCAGGACGAAGACCGGGTTCCGCGTCCCGGCTCGCCGGATACCCTGGATGATCCGGCCGGGCAGCGCCCCGACGTAGGTCCGTCGATGGCCCCTGATCTCGGCCTCGTCGCGGACCCCGCCGAGGCTGACACGGACGTATTTGCGGCCGAGGGCCTCGGCGATGGACCGGCCCAGGCTGGTCTTGCCCGTCCCCGGGGGGCCCGAGAGGAGGAGGATCGAGCCCTGCTTCTCGCCCTTCAGTTTCATCACGGCGAGGTGCTGGACGATCCGCTCCTTGACCTTCTCGAGGCCGTTGTGGTGGCTCTCGAGGACGCGCCGGGCCTCGGCGATGTCGATCTCCTTTCCGGCCTCGGTCACCCACGGCAGGTCGAGGAGGAGGTCGAGGTAATTCCGGAGCATGGCCGCCTCGTGGTTGTGCTGGCCGCCTGTCTCGAGCTTCCGTGCGTCCGCGAGTGCCTTCTTCTTCACCTCGTCGGGCATCGACGAGGCCTCGATACGGTCGCGGTAACTCTCCTCGCCGCCGTCGCCGTCACCCTCGCCGAGTTCCTCCTGAATCACCTTGAGCTGCTCGCGGAGCATGGCCTCGCGGTTCATCTTGCCCACCCTCTCGGAGACCCTCTGCGCCATCTCGATCCGAAGGCCGATCTGCTCGTTCGCAGTGACGACGAGCTGGAGGAAGGCCTCGTACCGGCCCCGGACGGACGCGCATTCGAGCAGCGCCTGCTTGGCCTCGAGGTCGATCGGCATGAACGGCATCACGTAGCCCATGACGGCGTCGACCGAGTCCATCCGGTCGATCGGCCGGATGAACTGCTCGCCTCCGTTGAACCGCTCGCTGAGCCCGTGGATCGCGCCGCGCACCTCCTCGAGTATTCGTGTCTTCTCCACGTCGTCGAGGTCCTCCACGTCGGGGACGGGTACACAGGCCGCGGAGAATCGGCCGCCCTCGCCGGCGATCGAGACCGCGTGCAGGCGCGAACCTGTCTCGACGGCGATGACGAACCCGTCCTCTGCCGGCTGGATATGGTGGATCGTGAGGAGTGTGCCCGTGTCGTAGAATGCCTCGGGAGCGAGGTCAGCGAACGTGGTGCCGTCCTTCACGGCCAGCCCGACCGCCCGGAGCTCCCCCCCGCCGCACATGGCCGAAACCAGGCTCTCGCCGGTGGTCCGGTCGACCTGGAACTTGGCGCGGCTACCGGGGTAGACGACGAGATCGAAGAGCGGTACGACGATCTTTCTCTGCGTGTTCTCGGGTAGTTCTGGTTGCATGATACTCTTGATGGTGTTACGTACTGCGATTCCGCTGATCCGGGCCGATCGGCCCCTCTACCGGACCTTCGCCAGGAGCTCGACGAGGCGGTCGATCTCCCGGTCTTCCAGCGAGGCCACCATGCGTTCGATCATCCGGACAAGTGCTATCCGCTCCGCCCTCGCAATGGTCCTGCCCTTCTCGGTGAGGCGGATGAACTGGGTCCGTCCGTCGTCGGGAGAGCGCTCCCGGTAGACGCAGGCCATGCTGGTGCACCGGTTGATCATCTCGGTGACCGTGGGCTTCGTGGTGCCCGTGACCTCGGCCAGCCTGCTGAAGGTAATCTCGCCCTGTTCGTCGATCAGCCTCAGGTACGAGACCTGCTTCACGGTCAGCTCGGAGAGGCCGCACTCCGAGTGGACAGCGCTGGAGCACTCGTTCCGGATACGGAGCAGATTCTCCATGGCCGCGAGGAGGGCCGCCGTCTTCCCGTTCATGCGTCGATCCTGGTTAGTTAGGGTTTACCTAATTATAAGTGCGACGATCGGGGACCTATCCGACCAATCAGGCCGTTCCAGGAGACCTTCCAGAACGCCTGGCCCCACCCGCTCCACGCGAACCGCAACGCACGGAGCGGTGCAAGGCACCCTTCCATACGACCATCTTTTTCCCTTCGAAAATATATCCTGCTCGATTTACCTCGACGGGCGATCGTCGATCGAGCCGGGTGACCGATGACGGGTCTTGAGTCCGATATGTATAAATACCCTGCACGATCTGAGGGGTCAATCATGACCGAACCTGAGATCGCATGGACGACTGGCTGCGATAACCACGGGGGGCGGACATGACCGACCAGCCGGGCGACGATGCGGGAGTTCCTCCGGAGACGCCGCCACCCGACCCGCGCCTGCGGAACCTCGACCCGTACGTGGGTACGTGGACGCTCGAGGGGCGCGAGTCGACGGAGTACGGCGAGATCCACGGCACCCTCAGCTTCGAGTGGATGGAAGGGGGCTACTTCCTCCTCCAGCGTATCGATATCGACCATGCAGGCCAGCCAGTCAGGGGGATCGAAGTGATCGGGTACGGCCGCGATTGGGACGGGTCGGTACCCGAGCACTGTACCTCGCACTTCTTCGACAACTCGGGCAACCACTTCGTGTACATCTACGAGGTCGGCGAGGACGGCGCCATTATCATCTGGGGCGGAGAGGTCGGCTCGCCGGCCGCGTTCAGGGGCCGGTTCAGCGAGGACAGACGGACCATCACCGGCCGCTGGGACTGGCCCGGCGGGGGGTACGACGCGATCATAACCAGGACGGGCTGACCGTGAACGCCGTGTCGTGTCGGGCCTTTCACCGCCCGACCGGATCACGCCCCGACGGCATCGTATCGATCCGTGGTTCTCCGTGACCGGGAGAGCGGTCGCCTGCGCGTGAGCTCCGGGCCCGGAAAACGGATACGGACTCGTATCAGACACGGTGAGCGGCCAATATCTTCACCGAAGTTCGAGCGGGTCGGGAACCGCCCGTGCCGGCACCGCAGATCGGCAGCAGTCCCGGGAGAGGCCGCAGGGGAAGGAAACAGGAGAACGCGTCCCCCGCAGATCCGGTTCTACGGTTGAGACCTTCCCCCATTTTCGTCAGGCGAGCCCGGCAGCCGCGTACCCCGTGAAGCCGCCTGCCGCGTTGTGGACGCGCGAGAAACCGGCTCGCTTCAAAATACTGCAGGCCAGGCTCGAGCGCTGCCCCGTCCGGCACATCACCACGAGCGGCCTGTCGGCCGGGAGCTCGGGGTGTCGCGTCCGGAGATCCAGCGCCGGGATGTTGACCGCACCCTCGAGGTGCTGCTCCTCGAACTCGTCGGGGAACCGTACGTCGACGAGGAGGGCGCCGTCCTCGAGCATGACCCGCACCTCGGACGGCGAGAGCTGGGGAACGCGGTCGGTTGTGTACCCGGCCATCGCCCAGGCATGGGTCCCGCCGACGAGGTAGCCCACGACCCGGTCGAGACCGACGCGGCGGAGCTGGAGCTGGGCCTCGCGGGCCTGCGCCGGGGTGTGGGCGACCAGCAGGACATCCCGGTCGGGCGGCAGCACCCAGCCCGCATAGGTCGAGAAGTTCATGGCGAGGTCGACGTGGAGGCTCCCTGGAACGTGGATCCCGCCGAAGGTCGCGTAGTCACGGACCGAGAGGACGACCGTGTCGTCTCGCTCGACCCTCTCGCGGAACTCCGCAGGCCGGAGCGGACGGAGCTCGGGGAGCGTCCTGATCAGGGCCGGGCCGCGGCGGTTGATCTCGCTGCAGCGGGAGAAATGGTCCGGCGCGGGGGGCAAATCCTCGGTCAGAAACGCGATGAACTCCTCGCGGCTCGCGTGCTGGAGGGCCGCGTTGAACCGGCGCTCGTATCCGATCGTCGAGAACCGCATGGCGCCCATGGCTCGACCGCAGAGCGAGCCCGCTCCGTGGGACGGGAGGACGAGGCACTCGTCGGGCAGGGCGAGAAGCCTCCCATGCAGGCTGTCGTACAGCTTCGAAGCAAGGTCCGCGGCCCGGCCTGGGAAGAGATCCGGCCGTCCCACATCGCCGACGAAGAGCACGTCGCCCGTGAACGCCGCGACCGGCGAGTCTCCGCGCGTTGTGTCCGTGACCACGTACGTCACGCCGTCTGGGGTGTGGCCCGGGGTATCGAGGACGTCGATACTCAGCTCCTCGAGCCTGATCGTGGACCCGTCGCCCACGGCCTCGTGCTCGAACTCGCAGTGCCCCGAGGCCGGCGCACAGATCGTCGCGCCCGCTATCTCGCGGAGCTCCATGTGGCCCGAGACAAAGTCCGCGTGGAGGTGGGTCTCGAGGACATGGGTGATCGCCATGTCACGTTCGCCAGCCGCGTCCAGGTACCGCTCCACGTCGCGGGCCGGGTCGACAATGGCGCAGGCAGACTCCGTGCCAAGGAGGTAGGAGGAGTGGGCGATACCCGGGATGAAGAACTGCTGGAGAAACACAGCGGACACCTCTAGTGTGACCCGATTTGCCGGAAAGATGATAAAACGATCAGAGGCTCCAGTGAAGGTGACACCATCGGAGGCGCGCCCCCCCCCACGTATTCCTCGAAGGTCCCTCTGTAATGATTGGTAATCGTCAACAATGGCGGCCATCGCTTCCGCATGGCAATATCGCATTGCGTTTTACATATATATTTCGTGGCATCATTGGGATCACCAGGTGACGGACTGATGAACGCCAGAGGGGGGCTGACTGTCACGACGGATGACGATACCACCACCATGCCATCGACCGATACGACAGTATACCGAGTATCGAGCGCGAGCTCGTCCTCCCCGTCGCGGTTCCGGCCGCTCACGCCCCTCCAGAAGACGGGCATTCTCGCTTTTCTCGTCATCTCGGCGTTCGATGTCGTCGTCTCCTCGCACCTCTTCTTCGGCGGGAGCGGCGCCTACATCGAGGCGAATCCCCTGCTCGCGTGGTCGAGCGGGAGTCTCGTCCTCTTCCTGGCGGTCATCCTGAGCGCCAAGTCCATCGGGGCAACCCTTATCGCCGTCATGGCCTCGTTCGCGAACCACTACCGGAGTGTCGTCGGCGATGCAACCGTCTTCTCGGCAGTTGGCACGACCACGGCGCTCTTTCTCCACATGCTCGGCGGTATTGGGATCTGACTGGTCGAGCCCGCCTCTGTGGATCGGCCGGGGCTCACCAGTGATCGAAGAGCCCGGAACCGATGGCGAACCCGGGCCGTTCGCAACCCGGGCACGAGGCCCCCTCGCCGAGTCGGCAGCGGCCGGCAACCGAGCCCGGCGGGGTCGTTCACCGCACCCGGACGCCGGCCGACTCCGGGCGCGGCGTCTGGTCCCAGACCGATTCTACCTTGAGCACGACCGCGACCATCTTCTTCGTGCGGGCCTCGAACTCGTCGCTGTGCCCGGCCCAGACGCTCCTGTCGAGCGCTTCCGAGACCTCGTCGTGCTCGTGGATCTCGGTCCGGCCGTTTACCCGGTAGGCCGTGAACGGCGGGGCCGTCCGCCAGACCGCGATGGATGCGGCTGGACGATGCAGGAGGTTCTCGTGGGTCTGCATGAAATAGAGCTCGCCCCAGACGATGGTCTCGGGGTCCCTGATAGTGATCGACCTGGCCGCCACGTTCGGGGTGCCGTCGGGCCCGGTGGTCGCGACGGGGACGGTATGCCATTCCTCGAGCAGTGCGATCAGGTCGTCGGGCATCGCCGTCACGGTACACACGTCCTGCAGTCGCTCTGCCCGGTTCCCTTGAGAATCATCGGGTGACGGCCCCGCAACGGGGGGCCTACCCGTTCCTCAGCGCCACGATGTCGCGCACGTCGGCCAACCGCCAGACCATCGACCGGCCGTCGCCGATGATCGCCTCCGGGCCGTCGGCCGGGTCGAGGCCGAAGGCCGAGAGGACCCTCGGCGAGAGTCCGCGGTCGCGGACCAGTGTCACGAATCGTTCGCGCACCGTGTCGGCGTCACCGGGGGCCGCCACCTCCTCGAGCCGGCCCTGCAGGCTCACGAACGAGAACTCCGAGAGGTCCGGGGCGTACTCCTCGATCTCGACGGAGACCCTGGGGTCCTGCCGGAAGTACTCCATCTTCCGGCCGTACCGCGACGAGAGGAAGTAGAGGTACCCGCCGTCGAAGACGTAGACGAACGGGGCAACATACGGCTGGTCGCACGCACCGAAGGCGATCCGGGCCACGTACTGCCTCGCGATCAGGGCGTCGTACTCGGCCCTCGGCAGCTTCGGGATCTTCACCGGGTCCATGTATTCAACCGGGCGCGCCGGGGCAATGAATCCATCGGGACCCGGGGTCCCCGGTACATCCTGCAGGCTCCCGTCCTCCCTCATCTCCTCCTACCCTCCATTATCGGCCACGACACGGACGCCCTGGCCCCGCTCGGTCCGTACTCTCCGGTCTCCTCTGGTCTGCGCCAGACGGATCATGGCGGTTCGGAAGATATCGGCAGTAGTCTGCCATGAGAGCGCTCTCATCCATGCGGTGACGGTGCGCGAAGAGAAGAACGAGATCCCCCGAGGTCGCCATTGAGTTGAGCCGTCGGTTCCTGGCGACTCAGAGCGTCCGCGCTGGACCACCTGCCTGTCCTTCGCTCCACGTTCCTGTTCGACACCCCGAGATCCTCCCGTGCCTGGAGCGCATCGATACCCTGTCCCGGGCTGAAGCAGCGCAGGGTACGGGTGTTCGCCCGGAGTGGCTGGCGAATCCGGTTCTCGGAGGGGGCATGACGATGCTGCCCGCCCGACTCGAACGGCACGGAACGGCGGTGACAATTCCAAAAGGTTATATCACTTTCACTACCACGCACCTGTAGAGAGCCTCTGCCGTTCGCATCGGAGACGATGATGCGGAGACCCGCCACGTCGGGACGGATCGGCAGGAGGCGACGGAGTGGCCGCGCACACAACGGGATCGGATCGCAGCCGTCAGCGGCATGACGGGAACTGCACCGGTTCTCCGGCGGGCTCCATGGACGCCGCACCGGACGGAACGACCGCAAAAGAGGGACCCGCGGTCGAGATACCTGCCAGTTTCCCGTCGAGCACTACGGCACGGCGGACGGCTGTAGCGCGAGGTTCCGCCGACGGCGGGACCGTCCTGTAGCGGCACGATGATAGTATCCAGATTGCCGAAGGAGCGGGTCTGCCGACGGGCGCGACCGCTCGTTCGTCCGAACCCCGACACCCGACTCGAACTCCGTCCCCCCGATATCAGCCTGAAAAGCCAGGCGTTCGACGGTTCTCCGGGAGAACGTCCATCGCCGTTCGACCGCACCCATCCCAATCGCGGGAGGCGATGGCCGTGACGCCGGTCATCCGGGCCGTGATCCCGGCGGCGGGCCTGGGCACGCGGTTCC
>CAZCUJ010000031.1:0-27019 GCA_964501565.1 uncultured Methanospirillum sp. | reverse complement strand
GCAGCGAAGGCTGGGGCCGCGGGGTCTCGTGGATCTCGAGCGCGCTGCGGTCGTCAAGGGGCAGGCCGTGGTAGATGCCGGCGTAGTAGAACCAGAGCCCCTTCATCTGCTCGAGTATGCCGGGATGCTCCGCCGGGAGGTCATGCATCTGGGCCCGGTCGTCCCGCAGGTTGTAGAGCTCCCAGATATCGTGTTCGTACCCTTTCCACCCAGAGATGGGCGGGTGGACGGTGTTGGCCAGCCAGCCCCGGTGGTAGAGCCCCCGCTGGCCGAGCATCGCATAGAACTGGGCCTCCTTTTCGGGCGCCCCGGGATCGGTCAGCGCCCGGGCGAAGCTCTCCCCCTCGATCGGGCTTTGGGTGAACCCCTTGAGGACCGCCGGCGGCTCGATGCCGAGCATCTCGTGCAGCGTCGGCACGACGTCGACGGCATGGATGTACTGGTGGCGGACCTCTCCGTGCGCCCGTATCCCCTTGGGCCAGGCCATCACGAACATGTCGGCCGTCCCGCCCTCGTACCCGACGAACCGTTTCCAGTACGGGAACGGCGTGTCGAAGGTCCAGGCCCACCCGGTGCAGTAGTGGTTGTAGGACCGCGGGCTGCCGAGCTCGTCGAGACGGGCGAGGTTCTCCCGGATGTCGTCGGGGACGTTGTTGAAGAACTTCATCTCGTTGAAGGTGCCGTTGGGCCCCCCTTCGGCACTCGCGCCGTTGTCCGAGACAACGATGATGATGGTGTTCCCGAGCTGCCCGGACTCCTGGAGGTAGTCGAGGAGCCTCCCGATCTCGTGGTCCGTGTAGGAGACGAACCCGGCATAGACCTCGGCCATGCGAGCGAACAGCGTCTTCTCCTCCTGCGAGAGGGAATCCCAGGGCCGGACAAAGTCCACCTGCGGCCAGGGTTGCCCGTCCGGGCCCTTCACGTCGGGCTCGCCGTGGGGATTGATCGGGGAGAGCTCCGTCGATTCCGGCAGGAGGCCCATCTCCTTTTGCCGGGCAAGGATCTCGTTCCGGATCTCCTCGTAGCCCATGTCGAACCGGCCCGTGTACCGGTCCACCCACTCCCTGAAGACGTGGTGCGGGGCATGGGCGCATCCCGGGCAGAAGTACATGAACCAGGGCTTCTCCGGGGCCACCGTCCTCGCGTCCCGGACGAACTCGATCGCCCTGTCGGCGAGGTCCTTCGAGAGGTGGTACCCCTCCTCGGGAGCATAGGGCTGGTCGATCGGGTGGTTGTCATACACGAGGTCTGGGTACCACTGGTTGGTCTCTCCTCCCATGAACCCGTAGAACCGTTCGAACCCCCGCCCGAGCGGCCAGCGCCCTTTCCATGCCGAGATGTCGGTCTCCTCGCCCGGGGTCAGGTGCCACTTGCCGACGGCGTAGGTGTTCCACCCCCGCTCGTTGAGCACCTCGGCGATGGTCCCGTTCTCGAACGGGATCCAGCCGCTCATGCCCGGGAACCCGGCCGACACCTCGGTGATGCAGGCCATACTGTTGCTGGTGGCGTTGCGGCCCATGAGCAGGCACGCCCGTCGGAGATCAGAGGGCGGTGGTATGGAAGTTGCTGAACCGTATGCCGGCATCGGCGATCCGGGTCATGGTCGGGGTCTCGATCGGCCCCCCGAAGGTGTCCATCGCCCCGTACCCGACATCGTCCCAGACGACATACAGAATGTCAGGCGCGCCCTCCCGTGCCCTGGGCTGGGTGAACGGCTCCCAGTCGGGGATCGATTCCCGGATGTCGAGTGGTATCCTGCCTTTCCACGGTCTGGTCATGACATCCTCCTCCGCATGCGCGGCGCATCATACCCTTCAAGAATATATTTATTTTTTAATGACACTGAACGCTCTCAAATGAGAACAGGCCGCCATTTTCATTCAATGCCGGGCCGGTCTCCAGGCACTCGTCTCGCCCGCTCCTGTCCCTCTACCGGCGTCGTGCCCAGAAAACGGTCTCGTCACTCCTCACTGTCCGCCCGTCCATCGATCCGGTGGAGGACGATATCCGATGCGGGCCCGGCGACGACGCCCGCCTCGAAGAGACGCTTGTAGATCGCCGTGTTGAGCTGGTCGACCAGGATCCGGGTGTCGACATAGTCCTCGATCCAGCACCTTGCCCGCAACATCACCCCGGACTCCCGGAACTCCCAGAGCAGCACCTGGATGGGCCTGTCCTTCATCACCCAATCCTGCACCTGCACGGCATCCAGTATCATGCTCCTGACGGATTCGATGTCTTCCCCGTAGTTCACCACGACATCCGTCTCGACCCTGAAAACCTTGTTCGGCACCGAGTAGTTCGTCACCAGGTTCTTCCCGATGAGCGAGTTGGGGACAGTGACCATGCGCTTGTCCCGGGTGAGGATGCGGGTCGACCGCCAGCCGATCTCCTGGACGTCGCCCCAGGTGTCCAGCTCCGAGATGTCGATCCGATCCCCCACCGCGAACGGGCGGTCGGCCTTGATCACGTACCCGCTGATGATGTCGTTGATGATGTTCTCGGCAGCGAGCCCGATGATGATCGTGGTCACGCCGAGCGCGGCGACGCTCGCGGTGAGAGCCGAGCTGGTGATCCCGAAGTAGTCCATGAGGACGATGACCGCCAGCACGACGATAACGATGAAAATGATGTACTTGATTATGGGCACGATCTTCCCGTGCGCGGTCCCGTCGACCCGGGGAGCGATCGTGCCCAGGTACCAGTCCGTCACGGCCGAGGTCAGGCGGATGGCGAAGTAGATCCCCAGGAACCAGGAGAGCAGGAAGAAGAGGTCCTGGACCTGCGGAATGCCGGGAGCGATCGCGAGGACAGCCTGGCGGAGGCCCGCGACGATGAGGGACAGGTAGACGATCTGCTCGATGAGCGAGAGCACCCGCCGATCCGGTGCGTACCCCGACCTGCGGAGGGCAGGCCAGAGCCACCTCCGCATGACGAAATAGGCGGCAATGAGGGCGACCCCGGTGATCAGGAGGACGATCAGCATCTCTGTGAACTGCCAGCCCTTTTCCACGAGCTCTTCACCGACAACAACCATCTCAATCCCTTCCTGCACCCGTTTTCACCGTGTCACGGGGGTCTATTCTCCAGGGGAGCGGAACGTGAAACGGGATCACTGTCCTCCGGGCCACCCATCGCCCCTCGCAGTGCTGGTTCCCTGGAGCTTCCGCCCCGTAATCCCGGAAACCTGCGATGAGCCCCCCGTCGTCATTGGTGAATGTGGGGCTGGTGATCCCATCGGCAGAGGCTCCACGGTTCTCGTGCCATCGTTCGGAGCGGGCACTGCAGGCAAGCGGGGTAGTGGGAACCGGCGCCGGGCAGTTCGGGCCGTCGGGTCCGATATGAGCAGGGACCGGTCCGCGCTCCGGTGTATGCAACGACGAAGCTGTCCCGGTCTCTCGTTTCAGTCCGCCCATGTCAGTGTCGCCTTCACGCGATCGGCGCTCCGACAGATTGGTTGCCGGTCATCGTCAATGAGATTACTCAACCGGGCCTCTTCCCTGATCAGGCATGCCTGGCGGACCAGGATGTGGCGGTGACCGGGGAATGAGGTCTCCCGGGCGACATCTGCGATCACATCGAGCATGTGCAACAGGACAGGTGCGGAATCGCGACTGGCGTGGCGGAGCTGGTCGAACGCAACGGCAACCATCTCGTCCATGGTGACCGGTTCGAGGACGAGCCGAAGTCGGCCATCGCGGTCATGGTACCGGGACCTCGTCTCGCCCTGCCGGGCAAAGAGCGACAGGCCCTTGCCAAGATAGTCCAGGCACGTGATGGCCGTGTACGGGTCGTTGATCGCTGGAGACATCGCTCGGAGCGCCATCTCGGAGAGCAGGCTGACGGCATAGCCGACGTCCGTGGTCGGCGAGCGCCGTTTCCCGATGTGGATGGCCTGCCGGACACGGGCTTCGAGCCGCGCGTCCGCCCGATCGGCTGGCCAGAGATACCCGATGACGTCCCCGGGCCCGACGAAGTCGCCGGTTTTTCGCCGGAGATCGATGATACCGTCCTTCCTGCTCGCGAGGGCGAGAAGATACTCCAGGTCGATGTACTGGATATACCCGTATCTCGTCACCCGCACCGGGAAGCCCCCGGCCTCCACCGGGGGGTCCGGCGGCGTCTCCGACGGCCCGGGATGTATTCCGGTCCCGCTCTCGGCCGGGGCTGCTGCGCTGACCGCGTCCAGGAGCTCCGCGCCCGCGGCAGCGGCGATGGTCGGAGCCTGCATCATCGTGGAAAAGTGCGTGACTAGCAGGATCATCGAGGCGAAGGATGCGACCAGCAGGAGTACGGCCGCCGTCAGGGAGAGCTGGGGCATCTCCCACTGCTCTGCGGCCAGGGGCAGGGACTCGGCGACCGCCCAGCAGTAGACGAACGTTGCCACGAACATGCCCAGGACGAACTGGGTCGTGCGGTCGCCCATGAAATGGCGGAGCAGGCGGGACCCGTACTGGGACGCCATGGCCGAGAGCGGCACTGTGAGCAGCGAGAAGACCACGCCGACGGTGACCAGGATGGTCGTGCCCAGGTTGATCAGGAAGATCCGCGTCTCGGGGACATCGCCGATCACGATCAGGCGGCTGACCCAGACCATCTCGTTCGGTATCCGGGCATCGACCCAGCCCAGCCCCAGGGCGAGCAGGATCGCGCCGAACGACATGACCAGCGGGACGAACCAGAAGCTCACGCGCATCCGCTCCCAGGCGACACGTGTCTGAACCGTCGATCGCCAGGGGATGCTCATGCGACACCCGCTTGCTGCAACATCCCTACCCGCTCTCCACCTCAGGCGCGGCGCGAATGTTCCTGGCGAGCAGGGCGACGCTGACTGCGAGGACCCACGCGGGGAAGACCAGGAGCACCCAGAGGGAGTAGCCGATGCTCAGCAGCAGCACGAGCGCCAGCAGATAGGTCACCATCGCCCATGCGCGCCGCATCACCCCCGTTCGGAGCCAGATCGTCCCCAGCGAGATCATGAAGACGCCTGCCATGCGGATCGCGTAGAGGTTGAGTACGTGGTAGATCACCGACCGGCCGTAGAGGAAGACCCCGGTCTCGATCACGGCCTCCGAAGCGAGGGCGTAGCTACCCAGCAGCCCTCCCACGAAGGCGGCGGCGAGAAAGGTGAGCGCCAGGAAGAGGATGCCGGCGGCGAGAAAGACCGTGGAGAAGAGCCGGTCCTCGGCATCCCCGATCTGGTCCCGGATCACCCCGATGAACCAGAGGAACGCGATCCCGGCGAACGGCACCAGGAAGAGCGCCCGGTCGACGTTCTGCCCGCTGGTACGGAGCCACTCGTTGTCGGCGATGGCGAAGGGAGGAATCGAGATGACCATCAGGACCAGGGCAGCGCCGTACAGCAGGGCGAACAGGATCCCCGCGATCGCGGCCGAACGGGGTGCCCTGAGATCCCGCCGGAGCTGGACGATCTGCGGTTCGGACTCGTCATCACCCGTTCCCTGCATCTCCGCCCGCCCCTGTTGTCGATGCAAAGACTGCGAGGTCATCCGATTTATCCTTTTCATCACGAATGATCGGCCTGGACGGGCCAGTGGTCGCTCGATCCGGTGGGGTCGAACAGCGATGCCGGGCACGGCGGCGTACCGTGGGGGGACGTGTCGCGTGGAACGTCGTCCGGCAATCCTCGGGACGTGCACACGGAGCGGGAGCAATCGGGCCCGGGGACCGGGGCAGCCGGATTTTTTTTCTGGCTCTAAATACCGGCAACAGGAACAGTCATCTCCATGAAGTATGTCCTCGGGTGTTCTGCCTTGTTCTGCTGCTCGTCTCCTGTGCCGGGTGCGTCAACCCGCCGCCCGGCCTGCCCAACCTGCCCGGCGGTCCGGGAAACACCACGACGGTGCCAACCGGCGTGTCGACCAGTGCACTCGGGACGCCCGACACCCCCGGGATGACGGCCACCACCGGTACCGCCGTGGTGACGACCCTCCCGGCACCGTCCACGACCCCCGGAGCCGAACCTCCCTCGACGGTACTCCCCCTGATCCTCATCGGCATCGTGGGCGTCGTCGCGCTCGTCGGTATCGGGTGGATGATGACGAGGAGGACCGCTCCGGCAGACGACTAGGATGTCGGAGCGGCCATGGACCCGGGCAGCTCCTCCTCGCCGATCCTGATCGCCTTCGCTCCTCTCGCGGGCAGCACCGCGCAGGTCGCCGGGACCGTCGAGCCGAATCTCCGCGCCGATCACCGCGTGCTGGTCTACATCAACGTCCGGGGCCGCCGGTGGGGCCCGAGGCCGGGAGGGGAGGATCCCCTGTAACCGGATCAGGCCGGACGGGACGTGGCGGTGCACCATCCTGACTGGAGGAGAAGACCACCTGGTATCCGAGGTTGCGGCATACCTGGTCCCGTCCACCCTGACCATCGCCTCGCCGGCACAGGGGCTCGACTACCCGCCGATCGAGCTCAAGGACTACCCGTTCGACAGCGCAAACCGGAGATACGGGGCACCTGAATCCCTTTTTCACGATACCCTTCGCCCGAACGGCTGCCGCCGCACCCGATCACGGCGCCCATACAGGAACGCCGAGGAGGATGGCGAAGAGGGCAGCAGGCATGGGTCCCCCGATTCGACTGCTGCGTGGCGTGATGCAGGGACTGCGACCCCGACCAGTTATTTGCACCCGGCGGCACGATGATCCATTTTTTCCGGACCTGGAAAAGGGTGAAAACCCGGGCCGAACGGAGCGCCAGGTTCGCGGACTAATCCCCCGGGGACCCGGGCCGGTCGTCCCCGTCCTCGAAGAGTTTGTCCACACCGAGGAGCACGTTGATCCAGCGGGTTTCCTCGCTCACCTGGATCAGTACCAGCAGCATCAGCATCAGCGGCACGGCGAAGAGCAGGCCGACGAGCCCGAGGAGCCAGCCGAAAAAGAGCACCGAGAGCACGACCAGAACGGCCGGAACCTCGAACGCCCGCGAGGCGAAGTACGAGAAGACCGGGTTCTCGACGATCAGGTTCAGGACGAGAGCGAGGACCACCACCGCGATCGCGCCGGGAAGACCGTACTGGAGCCAGGCAAAGAAGGTCGCCGGGAGGGCGGCGACGAGTAATCCGAGATAGGGGACGTAGCCGCACAGAAACGTCAGCACGCCCCAGAGGACCGCTGCGTGCACGCCCATGATCATCAGGATTCCGCCGAAGGCGATCCCGTCGACGAAGTTCGTCTTTGTCCGGACCACCAGGAAGTCCATCACGAACCCGCTCATGCGCGCGCCCTGCTCCACGGCAGAGGAGCGGGGCCCGAGAATCCGTGCGGCCCGTCCCGGGAGGTGTGGGGCCTCGATCAGCAGGAAGAAGGTGGTGATCATGATGAAGAAGACGTTCATCAGGAGGTCACCGATTCTCGAGAGGTAGCCGAGCGCGACTCCGGCGAGGGTCCCGAGGTTGAGCGACGAGAGAGATAACGCAGGCACGTCGAACCCCAGGCCGTCGATCATCAGCAGAAGAGCCGCGATCCGCCGGTCGAGCTCCGCCTGGAAGAAATCGACGTCGGTGACCAGGACCTGGAGTGCGTAGATGAGCAGGCCGACGAGGCCGAGAAGCAGCAGAAACGCACCGAGCGAGACGATCGCCACCGAGATGCCGTGCGGCACTCCGCGCCGGTCGAGCGCGGCGACTGCGGGCAGGGTCAGCAGCGTGAGGACAAAGGAGACCACGAGGATCGTGACGAGGTCGGCGGCTACCCGGACCCCGAGAGCGATCACGATCAGTAACGCCACGATCAGAAGGTACCGGGAAATCCCGGAGACCGTCGAAGGTTCGGACATCAACCATGTGTTGTTCCGGGAGGAGACAAAGGTACCTGGCGCCCGCGCATGGGTACGGACGGGCAGAAGGAGCTCAACGACGGTTACCGATAGGACCGGGAGAGCCACATAACGCCTGACCGCCGCCTCCGGGCTCTCGTCGCCCGGGCGGACGGCGCCACGCTGGCCATAGCCGACCCGATCCGGAGCTGCCGGCCGGCCGACGAGATCATGGCTCCGGGCCGGGGGGAGGAGAGAACGGGAGCCGCGAAACCGGGCCGGAACGACCTGTGCCCCTGCGGGAGCGGGCTGAAGTTCAAGCGATGCCACGGGAAGCACGGAAGCGCGTGACGAGCCGGCGGGCCGCGGCAGGAGGGCGCGGGGTCCCGGGAGAAGAGAGGCGGCGGGCTCAGTCCCGCATCAGCCACGCCGCGACTTCCTTCTCGTGATCGACGTAGTCCTCTCCACTCACCTCGACCACGACCCGGTCGATCGTCCCCCTGGTGAACATGAAGGGAGCCCGGTAGTCCGGCGAGACCGGTGACGCACTGTCCCGCCCGACGGAGAGACCATCTCCGATATAGCAAAAGAACCCGGGCTGGGTCATGATGGTTGCCCGGCCCACCGGCTCCATGTCGATGTAGAGGGTCAGCGTCCCCACCGCGCTCATGGTTGCCGGGTCGTCCCCGGTCCTGGCAAATTCCGCCGTGAAGACGTGCCTGCCTGTCGGGACCTCGACCGCGGACGTCACCCGCTGGTGCTTCTCGCCGAGCCAGTTGTACAGGTAGTGCAGCTTTCTGTCCTTGATGTGGAGGCTGTGGCCGCCAGTCACCCCGCCATGGGCGGAGAGGGGCCCTTCGGCCTCCGGCGTCTCGATGACAGTGCCGGCGACGATGGTATACGACCGCCTCCGGATGCTGACCGCCATCGGCTCGGGGACGTCGGCGCAGTCCGAAAAGTAGACATTGCGGTTCCGCGGCAGCGAAGGCTGGGGCCGCGGGGTCTCGTCGATCTCGAGCCCGCTGCGGTCGTCGAGGGGCAGGCCCAGAGACGACGCCCCCCCATCGAAGAGACGCCTGTGAACCGCCGTGCGGGCGCTGCCCTAGGGGGCCGTGGGCGAACATATTATTATAAATTGCAGCGGCGCAAGCTCGTTCCTATCTGGAGAGGAGCATGGCAGCCCAACGGCCAAACATCCTGATCCTGTGGGGCGACGACATCGGCTGGTGGAACATCAGCTACAACAACCGGGGCCAGATGGGCTACCGGACGCCCAACATCGACCGCATCGCGAACGAGGGGGTCGCCTTCACCGACTACTACGGCCAGCAGAGCTGCACTGCCGGGCGGGCCGCGTTCATCACGGGTCAGAACCCGATCCGGACCGGCCTGACCAAGGTCGGGATGCCCGGCGCCGATATCGGGCTTCAGGCCGAGGACCCGACCATCGCGGAGCTGCTGAAACCGCTCGGGTACACCACCGGCCAGTTCGGCAAGAACCACCTCGGCGACAAGGACGAGTTCCTTCCCACCGCGCACGGCTTCGACGAGTTCTTCGGCAACCTCTACCACCTCAACGCCGAGGAAGAGCCCGAGGACGAGGACTATCCCATTGACCCGGCCTTCCGGCAGCGATTCGGCCCGCGGGGCGTTCTCCACGCCTGGGCCGACGGCGGGGGGGGCCAGCGGATCGAGGACACCGGACCGCTGACCATCGAACGCATGGAGACCATCGATGAGGAGGTGACCGGGCACGCGCTCGACTTCATCGACCGGGCGCACAAGGATGGCAAGCCGTTCTTTGTCTGGTACAACACCTCGGCCATGCACTTCCGGACCCACCGCGCCGAGAAGCACCGGGGCAAGAGCGGACAGGGGTTCTACAACGATGTAATGGTCGCCCACGACGAGAATATCGGGCGGATGCTCGCGAAGCTCGACGAGCTCGGGATCGCCGAGAACACGATCGTGATGTACTCGACCGACAACGGCCCGCACTTCAACAGCTGGCCTGACGCCGGGATCACCCCGTTCAGGTCCGAGAAGAACACCAATTGGGAGGGGGCCTGGCGCGTCCCCGCCTTCGTACGATGGCCCGGGAAGATCCCCGCCGGGAGCGTGCTCAACGGGATCGTGGCCCACCAGGACTGGCTCCCGACCCTGCTCGCTGCCGCCGGCGAGCCGGCGATCGGGGAGAGGCTGCTCGAGGGGCACACGGCCGGAGAGAAGACCTTCCAGGTCCACCTCGACGGGTTCAACCTGCTCCCGTACCTGATGGGCGAGGTCGAGGAGAGTCCGCGTCAGACCTTCTTCTACATCAGCGACGACGGAGACATCCTGGCGATCCGGCACCGCGACTGGAAGGTCGTGCTGATGGAGCAGCGGGCAAAGCAGCTGGCCACCTGGATGGAGCCATTCGTCCGCCTCCGCATCCCCAAGTTCTTCAACCTGCGGCGCGACCCGTTCGAGCGGGCCGACGAGTCCTCGAACACCTACTACGACTGGATGATCTCGCACGCGTACCTGGTCTATGGCATGCAGGCGCTGGTAGCCGGCGAGATCGAGGGGTTCGTGCGGTTCCCGCCGCGCCAGAAGCCGGCGGCGTTCAACCTGGACGCGCTGATGCGGCAGCTCGAGGAGGCCGGGAGCGGCAGGCTCCACTGACCCCCCGGTGGCCCGGGGCGTGCGAGAGAGGATCAACAGCGGGCGACGCTGATGATGCCCACCTGCACGGGCCCGGCCGTTCGCCGGATAATCTCACCGGGAGATAGTGCCCTGTCGGCCCACCCGATCCCCGGGAGAGGCACGCCTCCCCCCTTCGGGGATCACCGTTGTCACGCTCCGATCTCCTCGGGGGGCCGTGGCCCCCGCGGCAGTCCCGGGGAGGGACCGTGGGATCGAGAGCCGAACAACTGAGGCATGAACGATGAAGTGGATGCAGATCGACGTATCGACCGGCTCCAGGAGCCAGTTCGTCGAGATCACCGGCAGAGTGGCTGACGTGGTCGAGAAGAGCGGCGTGCAGAGCGGCACCTGCCATGTATACGTGCCGCACACGACGGCAGGCCTGACGATCAACGAGAACGCGGACCCGGACGTTGCCCGGGACATCCTTGCCGATCTTGCCCGTCTGGTCCCCGCCGAGGGCGACTACCGGCATGCCGAGGGGAACTCCGACGCCCACATCAAGGCCTCCCTGGTGGGCTTCTCTGCCATGGTGCCGGTCGTTGACGGGCGCCCGGCGCTCGGCACCTGGCAGGGAGTCTACCTCTGCGAGTTCGACGGGCCCCGGCGACGGCGCGTGCTCGTCGGCGTCACCGGGAAGTGAGGGGCCGGGCGACACCATCGGACCCGCGGGCCGTCGCCTCGGAGGAGGTCGAAGGACGGGACGACGCCCACGAGTTCCAGGTGGAGCGGTGCGTCCGCGCGTCGAACGACCGCCGGGGCGACCGGATCGTCTTCCCGTTCGTCGAAGTCACCGTGAAGTTCGCGACGATAGATCTCGTCGGGACCTCCCCCAGGGGGGTTGTGACCTTCACGGGACCATCCATGGTGGCGCTCTGAAGATGCCGCTCTCCGGCGCGTCCTCGAGGTACACCAGCGGAACGGTGGGCCGCATCGGACGAGGAAGCCCCCGCGTCTCCGCCAGTGAATGGTTCTTCGTGATCGATCAGTGACTCCGTGTGCCGGTCCTACGACCTGCCCTCACCGAAGCTCTCCTCGCAACTGGCTGGGCGCGGCCGACGTGATAAAGAACCGGGCCGGCTCTCCCATCAGCGGGGACGGCAGACTCCAGGTAACGAGCAGCGGGTCAGGCAGCGGATGGAGTGGACCCTGTGGTCAGGGGGGTGGATGTTCTCGGGACAAGACCGGCCTCCAGGACGTTGCCCGTGGCTGTACATCCTCGTCGGGCCAGTCAGTGTCGTCGCCGGCCGCCGGCGATCTCCATCGCGATCATGGGGGGCGCGAGCGCGGCGCCGAGACCAAGCAGGGCGAGGGTCGTTCATATCGAGGACATCGAGGAGGAAGATGACCCGCCAGGCAGTTAACCGTGTGAACAGGAGAACGACACGGTGGCGGAGAAGGGGTGGAGATGGGTGGGGTCAGACGCGGTTGAAGAGCTGGACAGCATCGGCGAAGTCGACCCGGCTGTTCGCGTTGAAGTCGAACGCCAGCGTCGGCTCGTTCGCGGCGATCCAGGCCATCTCGTTGAAGAAGAGCACCACATCAGCGAACTCGAGCCGCCCGTTGCCGTTGACATCCTCGTGCGTCCCGTCCGCGTCCATATCAGTCGGGACGCCCGAACCCCCGGGCACCGCGAGCACGGCGGTGTCCTGGTCGGAGCCGGCGGGGGCCAGCGACCTGGGGCCGAACGTCACGTTGAGCGTCGTCCAGGTCGCGGCCTTCGAGGTGTAATCGATGTCCATGTTCATGCGAAACGTCCCGTTCGGTCGCCAGCCGTCCGCCGTGCCCCACGAGTTCAGGACGATCCAGTACCGGTTTGTCGGGTTCGTGTCGTCGTAGCCGACGACGGCCATCTCGTGATAATAGCCGCCCGAGGGCGCCATGCCCTGCCACATCACCGGGTCGTATACCGCCTCGTCTCCCGCCGAGTTCCAGAAGATCTGGAACGCGGCGAGATCAAGCCGGTTCTGCCAGACAAGGGAGAGCTCCACTGCCTTGCCCTTGTTGAGGAGCGCCTTGAGCCGCGCGATCGTCTCCGCCCGGGTACCGGCCGTCGAGACCTTCTGGGCGGTAATAGTCCTGATCGGGTAGTGGGGATTCGTGGCGATCGACGAGGCGGCAACCCAGGCTCTCTGGTTGGCGGTGCACCAGTCGGCGTGCGCGCCGTCGCCGACCCGGAAGTCGGCATTCGTGTTGGACCGGGGGATGGCCCTCCCCTTCGCCCGATAGAACGTCGCGAAGTCCGAGATGGTGCCGGTCCTGCCGGCCCAGCGCTCGCCAGAGCCGCCGTTGAAGTTCGAGTCCACGTACTGGATCGAGAGGGGATCGCGCACCCCGTTCTGGACGCTGTGCGCGATCTCGAGGAGGGCCGTGCCGGCCCATACCCAGCAGTTGGCGATCCGGCCCTGTTCACGGTCCCCTGGCGGATAGGGGAGGTGAGGGAGGAGCGAGAGTGATCCGGTGGACGCGGCTGCCTGGGCCAGGGTCGACCCGTCGATCTCGGCCGGCTCGAGCTGTTCGTGCAGGCTGGCCCATTCCTCGTACCCGGGATGTTCGGTGCTTGCGGCTCCGGTCGCTGCGACAAGAAGGAGGATGGCAAGGGCGCTGCAACAGATCCATGCCGCGGCTCGTTTCGATTCCATGTCTATCACCGTGTGGCTGTCATTCGGGGGAGCGAACGGCCGCCGGCGGCACGGCGGCGGAGACCGGACGGGCTGTGGACGGAAGATCCTGCGTGCCGGCCGGTCCTGCGGTAGGATGATAAGAGGGGAGTAAATAATCTTCCCTCGTCAAGCGATGCCCCGGGCCTACGGGGTCAGGGCTGCCGCCTGGCCCACCGGACGACCATGCGCCTTGCCGATGCAGTGTCGAGCCCAAGGTCGGCGGCCCCACGCTCGATGACACGCTCGGCGGTCTCGGCCTCGATGGCGTTCAGGATCGAGGAGCGCATGATCTGCTTCTTCGCCTTGGCGTCGGCGGTGAGGGGGACGCCGCAGTGGGCGCAGTAGGCCGGCGGGTCGTAGTACGGTGAGCCCGGGGTGCCGTAGGCGACGACCTCGGCGCCGCACCGCGGGCACCGGGATGGCAGGTGTTCGGTCGGCGTCGTGCCAGACCGGGTCTCGATCGGGTCGGGGCTCTCGTCCATGGAGCCCCCTATGGTTTCCATTGGATTTGAGCCTCGCGCTCGGGGGAGGCGCTGGCAGAACCCCCGAACCCCTGGGTGCTGACGGGGCGAAGGTATCGCGCCGTGCACTACCAAAACGTTATATCCGATTGGCGCCTTCACCAGGTCGGTGAAGACCTCCATGGACGAATATAAGATCGAAAGAGATGAGCGCGGCGTCAAGAAGACGACAGTGACCGAGACGACGCGGGTCGACTCCGCGGCCGGCGAGCGGACGACACGGCAGGGTACTGCGATCGATACTGAGACCATGACTCCCCGGATGGCAGAGGAGCGTGCGAGGATACACGCCAGTGATCGAACCGTCCATCCAGACTGGGAGACCCAGCCGCAGATCAACGCTCCCCAGGACGTCGGTATCCCGACGGCCGAGGGGCAGGCCGATGCGGCCCGGATCCGGGCTGGTGGGCGGCGGAGCGATGTGGCCGAGGAGCCCCGGCTCGACCGCCGCGGTGGCGATATCGAGGTCCCCGCCGCAAGCCGCGCGAACGTCGAGAAGGTAAAGCGAGAGGTCCGCGACGAGGATCTCGACCCCCGCACCTGACACCGGACGCCCCCCCCCTCTTTTCACATGCCCAGGTGTTTTCACCGGGCGTACGCGGGTGTATTTCTGGTCTCGTCACTATCCGCCATGCACCGGCACCGCACGCGTTCCGGGCGAAACAGGGCGCGAACTCGGGGATAGGGTCCGCACTCGGCGAGGAACAGCTCCGGCGGAGAGAGACAGTTTTCCTGCTCGAGCGCGCCCCCACGACGGTCGTCGCCACGGCAGGAAGACTCTCTTCGAGTGGGGACCGGGGTGCAGACGCTCATCGCGGACGTGACGGACGAGGCACAGGTGCGGCGGGCGGTCGAGGGAACGGCCGCGGAAGCCCGGTCGATGCGACAATCTCATCAACCACGCCAGCATCGGCCGCACGACTCCGTTCGAGGCGGACACCGTCCGGGACTGGGAGACGATCCTTGGTGCGACCCCCGGGTCCGTCATACACAGGTGGGTGGCTGGTACGATGATGCCCGGTGGGGGGATCGGGCCATATCGTGAACACCTCTTCGATCGACGGCCCCATGCCCGTGCTCATGCAATCACTAACACCACGAAGCCCGCCGTGACCGGGCTCACCAAGTCCCTGCGCTTTGATTACGCCGGCACGGGAGTCGTGTCCTCCGCCGCCTGCCCGGCATGTGTCGCGAGGGCAATCTTCGGCAAGAGCGTCCACGGCAGATCCAGCCCCGATCAGAAGGTTCCCGAGAGCGTGTACCCGTGGACAGGACCACCTCCAAGCTCCTCGCTCGGTTTCGGAACGGAGAGGATCATCGTCGTGCCCGAGACACCGTATACCGATCTCTGGAAGGGCTGCGTCCTCGGTGACGGGGCGGGGGAGGGGTTCCGTCGCGTCGATGGCGCAGCTCCGGAGAGAGGAGGCCGACCGGGAAAGGACGCCTACCAGCGTGCCCGCGCTCCCGTACTGAGGCCTGCCTTCCCGGTCCCTGGTAACGACGGCTCTACAGGATCGGGATCCGCTCGCCGCGCTCCTCTTCGCCCTTCTTCAGCCGGACCTCGAGGACGCCGTTCGCGAACGAAGCGGCCGCGCAGTCGGCCGTCACGTCGCGGGGGAGCGGTACCACGCGCCTGAGCCTTCCGTAGGCTCGCTCGCGTCGCACGAGCTCGCCCGCGTCGTACCCGGCGTGCCCGGAGCGGCGCTCGCCCGTGATCTCGAGCTCTCTCGGCGAGAGGAGCCGGGCCGTGACGTTCTCGCGCTCGATCCCGGGCAGGTCCGCCACGACGACCACCCCGTCGTCTTCCTCGTGTACGTCGACCCGGATCTCGCCGCGGACGGCCGGCAGGATCCGGTCACCCACTCCACCGGCCCCGAACCCGGGCACTTTATCGCGGAGCATGCTCTCCATGCCGCCCATCACATGGTCGACATGGTTCCAGACGCTGTGTTCGTGTGCCATCGTCATCTCTCCTGGTGGCCGCGGCAGGGCCACGACGGTATCCCGTTCCGCCGCAGACGGAAAAAGGTATCCGTCCCGCCGCTACGGTTGTGCCGGATCAGAAGCCGCCGATGCTGCCGGGGAGGTGAAGAGCGGAACTGGAGTCCTTCACCACTCAGGACTCGAAAAAGAGGAAACGGCCGGAGACCGGCGCGTTACGAGACGAAGTCCTGCGTCGCGAGCCAGACCTTTCGGTCCGCGTCAAACGCGACGCCGACGCCGGTGCGGGTGTACGTGCGCGAAAGCAGGGTCTCCCTGTGGCCCTTGGTGCTGGCCATCCACTGATTGACAAAACCCTGGGCAACGGCCGTGGGGTTGTCGGTGGCCGCGCCAGAGCGTAGGGCGATGTTCTCGGCCATCGCGATGTTTACGAACCCTGCGGCGTTCAGCCTCTGGGACCATGTCTTCTGGTTCGAGCCGGTGTGGTCGAAGAAGTTCTTGAGCGCCATGTCGTCGCTGTGCGCCCTGGCGACGAGCGTAAGCTTCTCGTTCCACTGGAGGGTCGGCACCTTGACCTTCACACGCTCGAGATTCACCAGCCGAAAGATCTCCTTCTCGACTGTCCGCGGGGCCGGGTCAACGACCTTGAATAGGTTGCGCCCGTAGATCCAGCCGTTGGTCCCGCCCCGGAAGACGGGATGACGGATGTAGACGTTGTAGTAACCGAGGGGCGCGTTGGCCGGGACGGTCAGGGTGCACCGGACCGCGGTGGGGCTCAGGTAGGTCTCGCCCGTAGCGTAGTAGACCGGCTTGCCGCCGTACATCTCGAGGGCGACCTCGGTACCAGGCAGGAAGCTGGTGCCGTAAACGGTGGCCGTGAAGGTCTTGCCGCGCTCGACGGTATTGGGCGAGATCCCCGTGACCCTGATTCCGGGCAGGACGGTGAAGGCGTTCCCCTTCCCGGTCCAGTAGGTCTGGCCGGGGAGCTTGACGACGACGTGGTACAAACCGGTGGCCGCTCCCCCGATGGGGATCGTGCACTTGATGGTCCCGGAGTTCACGACGGTGTTGCCCGTGGTCCAGATCGCGGCCCCGGTCCGCATCAGCGCGACCTCGGTGCCAGCGACGAACCCGCTGCCGTAGACACTGACGGTGATGGTGTCGCCCTGGTACCCCGAGCTCCGCGAGATACCCGTCACGGTCGCCGCGGTAGCGGTAGCCGTGACGGCGACGAGCGCCAGCAGGATGCATGCAGCGATGACTGCGGTTCTTTTCGATTGCATGAGTTTCTCCTCCCTCGCGGGTCATCGTCCCATAGGTGCCGGGGTTCGATGGGGGCGTGACCCGAGACCGGTGCGGTCCGCGACCCGGGAGTGATCGTCCAGTCGTCGGTCCACGACATAGTGATTTGCCATGCGACATTGCACGGCAATATTGCTTCCATTCTTTAAACCAATTGAATTTCTATTTTATCTTATCAAATTTTTAAAGAATGGAAGAGCGGTCTGACGGTGAGAAAGGGCACTGTTGGGCCGATGCCTGGTCTCCGGCCCGGGAGCCGTGAATCCACCAGGCGCGTGGAGGAGCCTGAACGTACGTGGCGCGCCCGCGGCCCGGGGAGAGGCGGATGAGTTTCGAGGATCCAGTGCGGCTCTCTGCCGTGCCTTCAATCCATCGCGCCGCCGCCTTCACTCGTGTACGAGCTTCTGGAGAAGCGCCCGTCCCCGTCCTCGCCGCTAGAGGAGGACTGCTCCACTCGCACCGCCTCGTTCATGAACATGCCTCGATGCCGTTCCTTTCTACGAAGACGAGGGCCACGACTGTGACCCAGACCTTGCGCCGGCGTATCGACGATCTCGTCGCCCGGCGCGGAGGCGAGGAACCGCTAACGGCTCGAGAGAGGTGGTCGTAGAGCAGCAACGCGCGGTGAGCTCACCGAGGCAGTCGGCTACGGTCGTCCTCCGCGCGGGCATCATCGACTCCCCGCCGGGGCGAGCCGCTCGGCCGCTACCTGGCCCTTGAGGACGCGGACGAGCCGCGCACGCTCGACCAGGTGGGCCACGCCCTCGAGGGCGAAGCAGATCCACCGGCGGTCCGGGCCTGCCCATGCAAAGCCGCGACCACCGGTAAGGTGTATGCGATGGCCCCAGAAGAGGAGGGGCACGAGATCATCGGGCTCGAGAACGTAGTATCTCTCCTCGGCAAGGACATCGATACCGCCGTCAGGCCGCCGGAGGATCACGACGGGCGGAGCCTTGGCACGCTTATCTGCACGACAGTCCGACTGTGACTCCGGTCCTCCCGGGATCCCGTCTTGGAGCCTGGCACTAGCGGGGGGACCGTCTCTGCCTGTCTTCATCTCTCTGGACTCCCGGGAGCGGTCCCGCCGGCCGGAAGGACCGGTGCAGGGGAGAGCCGCGCCCATGCAGTAGCTGTCTGTTCGATCGGCAGCCGCCGGCCGATACCAGGTATACACTATACTGATGGATATGAATGTACGATCGCGGTGTGAAAGTGTTCGAGCCGCGCGCGAGGGTACGTCGCGAGGCCGAAAAAAGTGTCGTTCAACCACCCGTTTCGTGATCGAGTCGCTCTGGGTTGCGTACCATTGTCCTGAGATCTGGCCGGTACACCGAAATTGGCCTCGTGCTCTGTTCAAGGGACGAGTAGACCTTGTCGGGGCGAGGTCGGTCGTAGCGGCGTACGCCTGTCAGCGAAGGCCGGGACCGTCTCGCTCGTGGCATCAGCTTCATCCTGGCTCGAAGCGGGCGATCGGTGACCAAGCCGCCGATGGCCGGCGTGGGCGACCGTGACGTGTCGAGCAGGAATCCGCCTGCCGCTCCCTGATCGAGAAGAGCGGCGCTATCGTGCGCGATGAGCAGCAGGGGTCGCACGATCTCGTCGACCTCGAGCGTCGCACCGAGGATCAGGTCCGGACGTTTCAGGCGTCCCAGAGGAGTCCCTTGCCTCCGTGACGGCCGATTGGGTCCTTCAGTCGACGAGAGAAGACGTTCGCTATTCTACGTTCGTGCTGGTGCACGCCGGACCGGCACCGGAAGCTATACCCGGGTGGACAGCCCACTGCCGCCATCGGAGGGCTCGACGATGATCACGCAGGATATTGTGCGGAAGCTCTGGGATGAGGCGGGGCACGGGAACGTGGCTGTCTGGGCGGACGGTTCCATGACGGTGGTCCAGCCCGACTATTCGGGCGATGTGAGCGGGCGGCGGCCGCTGGTGGTCCTGAAGCCGATACGGCTGGTGAACGAGTTCGCGCTCCTGGACTTCGCGCTCAACGACGAAAGGCTGCTCTCGACGATCGAGGACGAGGTCCGGGCGGCCGGCGGGACGATCGAGCGGGCGCCGCGAGGGTGAGGGCCGCACCCGCCGGTTTCATTACCTGGCGGCCACGAGTACGGAAGAACGGAGTACTCACGATGACTGATACGACGGCACAGTACGAGTGCATCGTGTGCGGCTACATCTACGACCCTTCGGCGGGCGACCCGGCCGGGGGGATCGCACCGGGGGTTGCATTCACGGACCTGCCCGACGACTGGGTCTGCCCTGAGTGCATGGTCGGCAAAGACCAGTTCGTACCGGTCGAGTAGCCCGTTACGCGGTCGGCGCCAGAAGAGAGGAGCCGCGCCGGCTCACCCGTTGAAGTGGTGGTGTTCGTAGGTCGTCCGGATGAATTCCTGCTTCCGGTACTCTGATCCCTTGACTGGTGGCTTGAGGTACCCGACCTCCGGGGTCTGGAGCGCAGGGCAGAACGGGCAGAGTGCCGCGTCAACGTCGTTTGCCTTCTCGCGGACTGGGCAATAGTACACTCCGTCCACGGCTGTAACCCGGTCGCCGCCGGGAAATGGCATCCCGACGGGGTGGCCGGGCAGTCCCAGGACGAACATGCAGAACCCGGCGAGCAGGAACTTGAGCAGGCGCACCCGCGCTTCGTCTCCGCCCGGGGCGCACTGCTCCTCCACCATCCGCCAGTACCCGGCGGCTCCAGGGGCGAGGGGCTCGCCCATGGCGGAGAAGCTCCGGAGCCCGTGCAGCCGCCGGACCGCCTGATACGTTCCGTCGAGGTGGCCGCCGACCGACTCCTCGAGCTGCCTGCGGTACCCGGGAGCGAAGTCGCGGACCGAGGACGCGAAGTTCCTCCGCATCTGGCGCAGGTCACGGGGGGAGTACGAGAGGACGAGCGAGGCGATGAGCTCACCGAGCTCGCCGCGGGTCCGCGCCGCGCCGAGGGCGGCGCATTCGCGCGCAATCAGGTCGGGGTCCATGGAGCTCTCCGGGGAGGTTTCTGCCCTCCACGATCAAGCGTGGGCCCGGGAGAGGGTTCAGGTTTGCGATCGCGGCCCACGCGATAAGCACCCCCGGGCCGCTTCGACCGTTGTCCCCCTCGGCCCGGACGTCTCCGTGAAGGAGGCCACACCGCCGCGCTGTCGGGTGCTCCGAAGAGAGCCGGCTGCAGCTGGAAGCAATGAGATGAGCGGGGGGTGGTCCGGGCGGGACCCTGTTGTGCTGATGTTCTCGGGAATGGAGATACGGAAGCCGGCAAGGGAGGACCCGGGCCACCGAAATGATTAACTTGATCCTGTGCATTAGGGAGGTTCACACGACCACGTCAGAGTACACACGGATGATTCCGGCTAGGCCGAAAAGGGGTGTCCCGTGCGTGGCGAACCACACCGGCCCGGTGAACAGGGCAGATGGAGTAACGACATGGCAATGCAGCAGGCAACCGAAAAGCAGACGATCACTGACCACATCAAGAAGGACCACCGCAAGACCGACCAGGAGATCGCAGAACTCGAGAAGCGGGTCAAGGGGCCGCAGGACCCATCGCTCGAGCCAATCTTCGTACCCATGAAGCAGGAGCTGCTCGGGCACATGGCGGCCGAGGAGAAGCTGATCTACCCCCCGCTCGAGAAGGAGATGAAGGAGAAGGTCGCTGACGCGATCAAGGAGCACAACGAGGTCCGCCAGCTCCTCGACAAGCTGGCGGCCGGCGGCTCCATGCCCGAGACCGAGTGGACGCGCCTGCTTCAGGAGATGAAGCAGGGGATCCAGCACCATGTCGAGGAGGAGGAGAAGGAGATCCTCCCCGCGTTCGAACGCATGTTCGACCGGGAGAAGCTCCTCCAGCTCGGCGAGGAGTTCGACCGGATGGAGAAGCAGTTCAAGTAATCCTTCCCCATCCTCTTTATTCTTCCATGCACGGCCTCGGGGGCCGGCATTCCGGACTCGTCACACATGATGTCGAGGTAGTCCCAGACCTGCTGGCAGCTCCTGTCACGTTCTCGACCGTGATACGCTGCAGTTCCCCATATCGACCTCGCCTCATCTCAGTTCGCCGTTTCGACCGCGTACCGGGCCTCGGTGGACACGGCGAACCACTCTGTCGATGGATGGAACGACCACGCCACCGTCCGTGCAACCCGTGCTCGCCGCAATGGCCGGCGAGAGGGGGTCGAGACGGTCCGCGATCGGATCGCGGCAGTAGGCATTGGTTCGAGCAGGTCCCCAGGACGTCACGACGATGTTCCGCGTTCACCATCAACGTGCCGCGGTTGGCGATCCGCCGCTTGGCAACCGCGATGGGGCCTGCAGTCGCCGACATGGTTCCCCCATCCACCCTACAACTCGAGACGGGTCGAGACACCGTGGAGGTGGTCGGGTGGAAGGCGGTAGAACTGGACGAAGGTCGGAGCGTTTCGCTTGATCGCGGCGAAGATCCGCCATGCGAGCCGATCGGTCACGATCTCCTCGAGGCCGTAGAAGATCGCCTTCTCGTGGATCCCGTGCTCGCGCAGGAGCGGGACGATCTCCACGAACTCGAGGTACCCGTGCCGGATCTCGAAACTGCGGAGCCCCTCGGCCAGGTTTCGACGGAACTCGTGGACAACGCCGAACGGTGCGTCCTCGACCACGATAGAGACCAGGATGTTCTCCTGGTACAGGATATTGTTGACGAACATCGTCCGGGCCACGTATGGCGGGATCCGATGGATATCGCGTGCGAAGAAGAGGGCCGTACCGCTGATCCGGTTCATGGTGTCGCGTACCCTGCGGTACTCGCGGAGGAACTCGGCGAGCGGGATGGGGCGGAAGGCCTCGTGGAGCCTGCGCTGGCCCGCGAGGTAGATCAGGATCACGGTGAGCGGGACCGCGGCGAAGACGAGCGACCAGTACCCTCCCGACTCGAGCTTGCTCGTGCTTGCGCCTAGGAATGCGATGTCGACCAGGGTGACGGCCCCCGCGAGCCCGGCGCGACCGAACTGGCCGCGGAACGAGAAGATGACGGTGATCAGGACGCCTGTCAGGGTCATGGTCCCAGTGACGGCGAGCCCGTACGCCGACGCGAGGTTCGCGGATTCGCGAAAGAGGAGGATCACGAAGAGTACTGCGGCGAGCAGGCCCCAGTTGACCGCGTCGATGTAGATCTGGCTCCGGAGGTTGGGCGATGTGTAGTCGACCCGCATTGGCGGCAGCAGGCGGGTGGTCATGCCCTGGTAGACGACCGAGAAGATCCCGCTGATCATCGCCTGCGACGCGATTACCGTCGCGACGATCGAGAGAAGGACGAATGGGATGTAGAGAAGCGGCGAGAGCGCGTTCACCATCTCGAAGAGCAGGGTCGTGGCGCCGGGGTGTGTCAGCGCGAACGCGCCCTGCCCGAGGTAGTTGATCACGAGGGCGAGGAAGACCCAGACCCATGCCCGCCGTATCGGCGTGCGTCCGAGGTGACCCATGTCGGCGTAGAGCGCCTCCCCGCCCGTGGCGCAGAGGATCACCGAAGCGAGGACCAGGAGCGATGCGGGACCGTTCGAGACGAGGAAGCAGGCGCCGACGAGCGGGTTGACCGCGAGAAGGACCGAGGGTGCACCGGCGATCATTACCATGCCCGAGAGGGCGAGCGCGGCGAACCAGGCAACCATGACCGGGCCGAAGGCGAATGCGACCCGCTCGGTCCCGTGGCGCTGAAAGTAGAAGAGGGCGACCGCGATACCTGCTGCGAGCAGGACGAGCATATCGGTCCCAGTCCCCTCGAGACCCTCGATCAGCGGTACGCCCTCAACGGCCGACAGGAGGCTGATCGCCGGCGTGATGACACCGTCGCCCATCAGGAGCGACACGCCGACGACGGTCGCGATCAGGAGGGCGAACCGGGAGCCGTCGTGGCCGAGCAACGGGTTGAGGAGTTCGCGCAGGACGATGGTCCCGCCCTCGCCCTTCCGGCCGAGGCTCATGGCCAACCATGCGTACTGGACCGTGACGATGAGGACGAGCGTCCAGACGATCAGGGAGAGGACGCCGAGGATCGCTGACTCGGTGCGGGGCACGAGGGCCAGGACCACAGTAAGGGTATAGATCGGACTCGTGCCGATGTCGCCGAAGACGAGGCCGGCCGCCTTGACCGTGTTGAGGGCGCCGGACCGGTCTCCACCGAGCCTGGTGGCAGGTGGCAGAGAAACCCCACGCTGTGGTTCCACCGGCATGAGGATAAACCTGATGCTCCCGCGGGACCCGCGCGAAAGGAGGTTGTTCCGTCGTCCGGCACGGAGCCTCCCGGACCGTGCCGCCGGTCGAGGGGGCGCTCGCACTTTTCAGGCTGGCCCCACCGGTGGGTACCTGGAGGCCTCGCACCGGTGGCCGAGCAGCGTGAGGCGGTGATTGATCCGGTCGCCCCTGCTGCTCGCGCATGATCAGCCCCGCCTTCCAGGGCTGGTTCAGGTGATACAAGAGCATCGAATCGACGGTTCGTCGTCTCCCGCGGCGACTGCAGTGGGGTCGACCAGTCGTCGGGCTTGCCATCGAGCGTGTCGTAATCGAGAAACAGGGCGATCGATACTGCAATCACCAGTTGCGACCATGCTGTGACCATGCTCGACAGAACCGAGCGGCGTGTCATCTACGTCCTCTGTGCGGTGGCGCTGATGCTGAGTCTCATTGCGCTCTCCCGGTCGGTGGAGGTCCCTGACGCGCGGGCGATCGGGCTTTCCCTGGCCCTTTCGGGGATCGCAGTCGCCACAGCTATCGCTGCATGGTCTTCGGGACGAGCGTCGCTCAAGGCTGGCGAAGAGCTACTCGCCGATACCTGGTAGCCCCGACGCGTAGAACTCGAACATCATATTAATAAGAACATATAATATCGATGGACTCCACGGAATTATATCGCGGTGTCCTCGAGAATGGGTCCGCTCCGGCTCGCAGGGAGCCGGATCTCCCGCGGGAGCGGGGGGGCCTGGGGCAAGGTGGCTGAACAGGCAAGGTATCCGGTCACGGACGCCGGGAGGTGGGAGAGAGTTCGACGCAGGAGCAGGGAAGCCGGACAGGAGCTCGGCTCTGCCGTGCGCGGTCCGGCAGGTACGGACATACGAATCGATTCATATGTAGAGATGGTATCATGTCAGATTTCAGGACCAGGCACCTGCCCGTCTTCGTGGCAGTGACCCTGGCACTTATCCTGGTGACCGGGGTGGGCGCCGCCCTCCCGGCGGCAAGCGCGCTCAAGGTCTCGGCGGCCTCTCCCTCCTCGGGCGCCGCCGGTACCACGGTGAGCGCAACGATCTCCGGCTCGGGATTCGGGCCAGGTGCGCAGGTGGAGCTGCGGATGACGGGCAGGCCGACGATCTACGCGACGGGCGAGGTGGTCTCGGGCACGACCCGGATCACCTGCAGGCTGCCGATCGCAGCCTCGGCGGCGGCAGGGGCCTGGAACGTCGTCGTGCGGTCGGGTGGGAAGACCGCCGTGAAGAACGGCGCGTTTACGATCAGGAAGGCCGCGATCCGGTTCACATCGGTGCCGCCGAGAGGCAGCCCGACGGCCTACGTCACCGGGAAGGTCTCGGGGGTATCGCCCGCACTGTACCGCGTAACGTTATACATTAAGGTGAGAGGCGTGTGGTGGGGCCCCAAGCCGTACTGGAACAGCCCGTACACCACGATCGCCGCCGACGGTGGCTTTCGGACGATCTACCGCACGGGCGGGGTCGACAGGGAGGCCACCGAGTTCCGAGCCTACCTGATCCCGCGGTCGTACGACCCACCGGACCTCTACGGAAGGTCCTCGCTTCCATCGGTGCTCTCGCGGTACCCATCCGCCCGGGCAACGCGGTAAAGCCCCCCCCTTTTTTAGGTGGGAGATTCTCAAAAGCGTTGACATAGTCAAATGTGCAATATTGCCCGGCAAAACCTTAAGATGCCCTGTGCGAACAACCCATCATCATGGCAACGTCCGCGCTCCTCGATGGTGAAAGGACGGGCGGACCAGGGCGCCTTCCCCGGGAGCTGCGCAGACGGATCGAGAAGATCGAGGACCCGGTCCTGATCTATCTGCCAGGCGGGAGGATCGCGGCCGTGAACCTGGCCGCGGCCCGGTTTCTGGGGCAGCCCGTGGTAGGGCTGAACATGGGCGACCTCGTCGAACGCTATAAAGCCCGGAACGCGAACGGAGAGCCTCCCACCATCGGCGATCTCCCCTACGCCCGGGCGCTCCGGGGGGAGGTCGTGACCCTGGGCGAGCGGCTCGAGTTCGTGCGCAACGACGGAACGCATAGCAGGATCATGGTGACCTCGGAGCCCATCGTCATGGATGGGACGGTAGTGGCCGCGCTCTCGATCTGGCGAGACTTCGACGAATACCTCAAGGGGCTGGCGGACCGCGAACCTGCCCGCTAACATCGTCACCGGGCCGTTTCGGGACCGGGACGGTGCCGACGAGCCCGTCCGTTCGAAGCTCCTCCATTCGATGGGGGGCCGTTGCCTTCGTGCGTACAGGAGATGCATGACCGCGGCGGGAGGAGTGGGCACCGTGCCGGCTCGATCTAACAGTATATACTGGTTCCCCGCTAATAATGTGCCATCATGGTCGACCCGTACGAGGCCCTGCTCAAGAAGGCCTACGAGAATATCACCGAGCCGAGCGGGACCGGCGAGCGGTTCGTCATCCCCGAGGTCCGGTCATACATCGAGGGCAAGACGACGGTCTTCGAGAACTTCAGCGAGGTCGCCGACACCCTCCGGCGCGAGAAGGAGCACCTGATGAAGTCGCTGGTCGGCGAGCTCGGCACGGCCGGCAAGATCGACGGCAACCGTGCGATCTTCAATGGCAAGTTCGAGACCTCGCAGATCGCCAACGCGGTCAACAACTACTTCAACGACTACATCCTCTGCAGCGAGTGCGGTCGGCCCGACACGCGGCTCGTCAAGGACGACCGGATCCTGGTCCTCCGCTGCGACGCCTGCGGTTCGCACCGGCCCGTGCGGAAGCGGAAGGCCAAGGCCGAGGAGCCGGCCAAGATGTTCGAGGAGGGCAAGATCGTCGACGTCCACATCCAGTCGGTCAGCAAGCGCGGCGACGGGGTGGCCCGCGAGGGGAAGTACATCATCTACGTCCCGGGTGGCAAGCCTGGCCAGACGGTCAAGATCAGGGTGACCCGGGTCTCGGGCTCCATCGTCTTCACCGAGCGGGCCCTGTGAGGAAGACGGGCGCGGGAGAGAAAAACCCGCGCCTGGCCCGGTTTTTTAAACGGCGGCGGACCGCCCCTCACGAGAAGGCGAAGGCGTCGAAGTTCTGGCCGTCGCCGTAGAACTGAATCCGGACCCGGTGGACCCCCTTCGTCAACCGTACCTGGGTCGAGATCCAGGTGTAGCTGTCGTACGACCCGGTTCGGGGCGCGACCACGGTCACCTCGGGACGACCGTCGATCTCCATCTCGACGAACTGGCCGCCGCTCGGGCTCGAGAGCCGGAAGGTGAGCGGGTAGTCGCGCTCGACGGGGGCGTTGATCGAGTACTCGAGCCACTCGCCCGAGCGGGCCTGGGTCACGACGTGGCTCGCGATGGAGGTGGCGTAAGCGATGTCGACGCCGTCGCTCCGGTACGCACCGCCCTGGTTGCCGGCGGTGGTATCGTGGTACCCGACGCCCTCGCCGCCCGGCAGGTAGTCCTCGGCCTGGATCGTGGCCGGGAGGAGGACCGTGGAACCCGGTGCAGCGGTTGTTGGGCTGCTCGTAGGCATTGTCGTCGGTGTGGTCACCGTGCCGGCGGGCGTGAAGACGACCCGATCCAGGTTCTGGCCGTCGCCCGTGAACTTCAAGGTGAGGGTGCAGGTACCTGCCGGCAGGGTCAGGGTCGTGGCCGCCTCGGTCCAGTCGTGGTAATCGCTGGTGGTCGGGACGGTCACGGTCGCGACCGTTTTTCCGTTGACCTGGACCTCGATCCCGTGCGCGGCCGCGCCCCACGACGCAACCCGGAACGCCGTGCGGTACTTCCCCGCTGAGGCCACAGAGACCGTGTATTTCAACCACTCGCCGTTGCGGATATAGCAGACGCCGTAACCCCCGCCATCGAGCGCCTCGATATCGACCCCGTCGTTCCGGTACGCGCCGCCCAGGTTCGTCGGGGTGGTGTCGTGGTAGGCGA
>CAZCUJ010000030.1:0-28242 GCA_964501565.1 uncultured Methanospirillum sp. | reverse complement strand
TCTTCTGGAACATGACGCGACGCTGTAACCTCCTCTGCGCCCACTGCTACATCCGTGCGGGCCCGGACGCGGGCGGGGTTGACGAACTGACCACGGATGAGGCGATGGGCATGATCGACGACCTCGCTGCCCTTCGCGTCCCGCTCCTCCTCTTCAGCGGAGGCGAGCCCCTGCTCCGGCACGACTTCTGGGAGCTCGCCCACTACACGAAGGAGAAGGGCCTGACGACCGCGCTGAGCACGAACGGGACCCTGATCACGCCGGAGGTGGCCCGCGGCCTCAAGGAGGCCGGGGTGGAGTACGCGGGGATCTCTCTCGATGGTGCGTCTGCCGAGACACACGACCGGATACGCGGAGTCAGGGGGAGCTTCAAACGCTCGGTGCGGGGTCTCGAGAACTGCGTCGCCGCCGGGCTGAAGTGCGGCGTACGGATCACGGCGACCCGGTCCAACTGTGTCGAACTCGCCGACCTCATCGACCTCTCGCTCGCCTTGGGCGTGCCCCGGTTCTGTGTCTACTGGCTCGTGCCGAGCGGGCGAGGTCTGGCCCTCGACGCAGAGGAGGCCCTCGGCCCGGACGAGGCCCGCGAGGTGCTGGACCTTCTCTACCGGCGGGCACGCGAGCTGGATCCCTCGGTTATGGAGTTCCTGACGGTCGATGCTCCGCAGGACGCGGTCTACCTGCTCTCGCTGCTGGAGCGGGACGACCCCGAGGCGCACGCCGCCACGCAGACACTCCTCGAGCGCTCCGGCTCCGGGTGCAGCGCCGGCGATCGCGTGGCGAACATCGACCCCGCGGGCAATGTCTACCCGTGCCAGTTCGGGCAGATCCCCCCGTTGCGGATTGGGTCCGTGCGAGAACAGCGGTTCAGCGAGCTCTGGAACGACCCCGAGAACCCGGTGCTCACCCGGTTCCGTGTCAAGGGCGAGCGTGTCGGTGGCGCCTGCGGTGGGTGCTCTCACAGGGCAATCTGCGGCGGCGGTTGCAGGATCCGCGCCCACGTGGAGACCGGCGATCTCTGGGGCGAGGACCCACTCTGCCCGGTCTGCTCGGGGAACGGGGTGACGCGGGACTGAGGGCGCTGACCGTCGATGCGCCGAGATCGCTCCCGGAGCGAACCGCCCTTCTCCGTCCATAGTTGCGTGACGATCTCAGCAGGCCCATCGGGAAAGTCGGCACAGGGATCCGTGTCTGATTGCCCGGACATTTCGTCAATTTTCAGATCCCTGGCCGCGCCCAGCTGCCATCTCCGGTTCCTCGAAAACTATATCCGTTTAGGGTCAGTCTAAGACTCATTGTTCCTTAAGGGGAGGGTGGATGGCCCTTCCATGATGGATATATCCCGTTGTTGGCGCGCAGGGGCGCATTCCCGGTAGCGCTGCAGGGGGGAGCGACCATGACTGAGAAGCCAAGGATGATCGACGAGAAGAGCAAGCAGGAGCAGCTCGACAGGGTGCGGGAACATCCGGACCGCGAATTTCTGACCACGAACCAGGGCGTGCGCGTCAGCCACACGGACGACTCGCTGAAGGTGGGCGAGCGGGGTCCGACCCTGCTCGAGGACTTCCATTTCCGCGAGAAGATCACCCACTTCGACCATGAGCGGATCCCCGAGCGGATCGTGCACGCCCGCGGATCCGGGGCCCATGGATACTTCCAGGTCTACGAGCCGATGACCGAGTATACCCGTGCGGCATTTCTGCAGGATCCCTCGGCCAGGACACCGGTCTTCGTCCGCTTCTCGACCGTGGCGGGGTTCCGGGGATCCGCTGACACCGTCCGCGACGTCCGAGGCTTCGCGACCAAGTTCTACACGACCGAGGGCAATTACGACCTGGTCGGCAACAACATGCCGGTCTTCTTCATCCAGGACGCGATCAAGTTCCCGGACCTCATCCACGCCGCCAAGCCGGAGCAGCACCACGCGATGCCGCAGGCGTCGTCGGCGCACGACACCTTCTGGGACTTCATCGCCAACGCGCCCGAGACCATCCACCAGGTCTTCTGGGTCATGTCGGACCGGGCGCTCCCGCGGAGCTACCGGATGATGCAGGGCTTCGGGATCAACACCTTCCGGTTCGTCAACGCCGAGGGACGGGCCCGATTCGTGAAGTTCCACTGGCGCCCGATCCTCGGCGTCCACTCAATGGCCTGGGACGAGACGCAGAAGATCGCCGGCAAGGACCCGGACTTCAACCGCCGCGATCTCTGGGAGGCGATCGAGCTGGGCGCCTTCCCCGAGTACGAGTTCGGTGTCCAGATGATCGAGGAGGAGGACGAGCATGCCTTCGACTTCGACATCCTCGACCCGACCAAGTTCTGGCCGCAGGAAGAGGTCCCGATCCGATGGATTGGGAAGATGGTCCTGGACCGGAACCCCGACAACTTCTTCGCCGAGACCGAGCAGGTCGCGTTCTGCCCGGGCAACGTGGTTCCGGGGATCGACTTCTCGAACGACCCGCTGCTGCAGGGCCGGCTCTTCTCGTACATCGACACCCAGCTGATCCGGCTGGGCGGCCCGAACTTCCACGAGATCCCGATCAACCGGCCCGTCGCCCCGGTGGTTAACAACCAGCGCGAGGGCTACCACCGGACGGAGATCAACAGGGGCCCGGTCAGCTACTTCCCCAACTCGCTCGGCGGGAACCGGCCGCGCCCGGCGTCCGCGGAGGAGGGGGGTTACGTCCATTACCAGGAGAAGGTCGAGGGACGGAAGATCCGGGGCCGGAGCGAGAAGTTCCGGGACTTTTTCAGCCAGGCGAAGCTCTTCTGGAACAGCATGTCCGACGCCGAGAAGCGGCATATCATGCGAGCCTTCCGCTTCGAGCTCGGCAAGGTCCTGGACCCGGGCATCCGCAAGCAGGTAGTCGACCTGATCAACAACATCGACGGCGACCTCGCCGTGGCTGTGGCGGAGGGCGTCGGGGTCAAGCCGCCCTCGCCGAAGGGGGCGTCGTCGGGGACGCGGCGGGACCCCTTCCTGAGCCAGGAGACGACCGTCAAGGACACGGTCAGGACCCGGAAGATCGCGATCCTCGCCTTGGACGGATACGACCACGATGAGGCCGCGAAGGTCAGGCAGATCCTGCTCGATGCGGGCGCCCGGCCGGAGGTCATCTCCGGAGTTCTCGGGACAGTCCGCGGCAACGGCGGGGAGATGAAGGTCGACCATACCTTCCTGACCGTGTCGTCGGTCCTCTACGACGCCGTCTACGTCCCCGGCGGAGAGCACGTGGATACCCTGAAGCAGAGGAGTGACGTGGTCGAGTTCGTCAGCGAGGCCTTCAGGCACTGCAAGCCGATCGGGGCGACGGGTGCGGGCATCGAGCTCCTGAAAGCCGCGGACGTCAAGGGCGTGAGCTCTGTGGAGCCGAAGCGCGGGGAACGCGTGGTGGCTGACAAGGGAGTTGTCACATCCGCGACGCCGGGAGCCACCGGCGCCTTCGCCGAGGTCTTCAAGACGGCCATCGCCCAGCACCGCCACTGGGTCCGGGAGACGGGGAGACCGGAGGACCCGGCCTGAAGCCGGCATCGCGACTGGCCGGAGCTGGCGAAAGCAGGATCAGGTTGATGGCGGCCGGGCCTCCCCTCCGCCCGCCGCGCCTCCAGCCCGCTGCCGGTAGGGGCACGCAGAGGCGCTCCCGAAGGGGCAGGCGGGCTTCTCTTCTTCCGGGGACCAGCTCCCGCCGACGGAGATCGGCTCGGCGAACGAGAACTCGCGCGTCTTCGGATCGGCGATCAGCACGTTGCCGCCGGGACGCTTGAGGTAGACCCGGCAGCCGAACCGGCCCTTGCCGAGGGAGAGCTCGTACCCGCCGTCGGGCCAGCGTCGAAGGGCCGCATCCAGGATCTCGAGACGAACCTCCAGCTCGTAGTCGATCGTCGGGTCGGCGATCCGGGTGCCGTTCGCCCTGACCACGTACTGGACGTACAGGTCCCAGGGCTTGAGCGTCAGGCGGATCGGCTTTGCCGGGCCGACCGTGTATGTCTTACCCGTGCCGCCCTCGCTCTCCATGGCCTCGACGGACGCGCTAATCAGCCCCTCGGTGAGGTAGCGCACCATGACGTCGGCGGCCTGGTGCGCGGCCATCTCGAGCGCCTTCTTCGCCGGGAGCCCGGCCACCCGGTAGTACTTCGCGACCCCGGAGAGATCCTCCGCCCCCTTTGCCTGCATCTCGCCCGCGATCTCGGCCGCTAATCCTGCCCGGTCAAAGGGCTCCTGTTGCTTATCGTTCACGTCGGATACCTCCCCGCACCTCGATCTCGATCTCCGCCTCGCTTCTCGGAGGAACGTGCTCGTGCGGTCGCCGCAGCCCACCCCGCGGTTCGATCGTCATCCCGGGCACGTGGTCGTCAGGGACCGACGGCGGCTTCCGGATCAGCCTCGTCACGCCGACACCGCCCGCGAGCAGGCCGACAGTTCCGACCGCCGCGAGCAACCAGGGGAACTCGCCCCCTCCCCCGACGTCGGGACCAGGGGGATCCATGACAGCGGTCGCCGTCGTTTGGATGCTTGTAGAGGTCCCCGTCGGTGGAACGGCCGTCCCGGTCGCTGTCGGTGTCGGCCTGACGGTCTCTCTGATCGCGACGGTCTGGTCTGACGACGAGACGCCACCGGGACCCTCGACTGCGAGGTGGACCGCGTACACGCCGGGCGCCGGGTAGGTGTGGACCGGGTTCTGCTTGAGAGAGACGCCACCGTCACCGAACTCCCAGCGCCAGCCCGTCACCTCGCCGGCTGACTTGTCGCTGAACTGGACGTGGAGCTTGTCGGTCGCGGCGGACGTCCAGGTGAAGGCGGCGACCGGAGGAGAGCCCGGAGGCGAAGTCAAGGTGATGGGCGGCGGAGTCGGCGAGGCGGTGACAAATGTCGTCAGTGTCGTGAGGACAGGGGAGGGTGTAGGCGTCGATGTGCTGGGGGAGACCGAGGGGGATGCCGTAGGTCTGGGCGTGACCGTCGTGAGGGTCGTCGTCGGTGTATCGGTGATCCGTTCCACGAGAGCGAACGTCGTTGTCGCTGTTGCGTCCGTCTCGATGGCCTGGACCGTGACGGTGTAAGTGCCTGGCTCGAACTGGGAGGTGTCGGCCGTGAACCTGAACGTGTTGGGCGTGCCGCCCCCGCCGATCACACGGGTTGAGCCCGTGGCGCCGCTGACATTTCCCGCCTGTTTTCTATCGACCAGCCGATACGATGCCGGGACAATCTCAACCAGCAGGTCTTCGCCCGGCGCGAGGCTGGTCGAGCCCGTCAGTTCGAGCGGGTCACTCCTCGTGATCTCTTCCACGGGATCGATCTCGAGCCGGGCGACGTCGACCGTGATCGCATGCTCGACCGTCACGTTGACCCGAGTGTCCCTGCTGTCTGAAACGGGTGAGGAGGGGCCCTCGAAGACGACCGTCAGCCTGGCCCGATAATCTCCCGGTCGTGTGAAGAGATGGTTCACGGACTGCCCTTCAGCCACCGGGGCCCCGTCGCCAAAATCCCAGGTCCACCGAACGACCTGTCCCCCGCCACGGTCGTCGATCCGTCCCTGGAACGCGACGAGGAGCGCGGCAGGGCCGTGCTCCGGGGTGACCGAGAAGTCCACGACGGGGGGAAGGAACGGCGTCGGAGTGGGGGTCGGTGTCAGCACCACGATAACCTGCTCGTGTGTGCTGCTCCCCCAGGTGCCCCTCCCCGAGTCGGGATCGGGATCAGTGTGGAACTGGGCGGTCAACCTAACCGTGTAGTTCCCGGCTGAGGTGTATCGATGGACCGGGTTTTGCAGGGTCGAGTCTATCGTGCCGTCCCCCTCGAAGTCCCAGCGCCAGTCAGAGGGATTCGGGCCGCTCCGATCCGTGAAGCGGACCTCCAGGGGCACCTCACCCCATGTGGGCACGGCATCGAATGCGACTGCGGCCGTCGCCGGCGATCCGAGCAGGAGCAGAAAGAGGAGAACGGCAACAGGCGTGGCAACAGTGAGCTTCGAGCAACACTGACGGAGCCTTACAACCCCATGGCAAACCGTGGTATGGAATCAGGACAAGATAATAATTTCTAAATAAAAGGATACCATGACATCGGCTTAGCGCTGCCGAAGAGAAGTGAGGGCGTGACGGTTCGATCCCTTCCCTACGCGAAGATCATCGTACCCACGCCGTCGCGGGTGAAGAGCTCGAGGAGCAGGTTGTGCCCGGTATTGCCGTTGATGATGTGCGCGAACTTGACGCCGGCCTCGATCGCACGGCACATCCCCTCGACCTTGGGGATCATCCCGCCCGCCACGGCTCCCGAGCCGATCATGGCGATGGCCTCGTCCACCGAGAGGCGGCGGTAGACCTTCGTGCGGTCACGGTCCATGACCCCATCCACGTCGGTCATGTTGATCAGCTTGTAGGCCTTGAGCGCCACCGCGATCATCGCAGCGGCCGTGTCCGCGTTGATGTTGAGCGAGTTCCCGTCCAGGTCGATCGCGAGCGGCGCGACAACGGGGATATACCCGGCGTCGAGGAGCGTCGTGAGGATCTCGGGGTTGACGACCTGGATCTCGCCCACGTGCCCGAGATCGACCTGTACATCCTGGTCGTCGACCCGTACGAGCTGCGGGCCCATGCGCCGCGCCACGAGGAGACCGCCATCGTTCCCGGAGATCCCGACACCGTGGGCCCCGGACTTCTCGAGGAGCGAGACGATGTTCGACGAGATCTTGCCGACGAGCACCATCTGCGCCACCTCGAGGGTATCCTCGTCCGTCACGCGCAGGCCCGCGACGAACCGGGGCTCCTTGCCGAGGGCCTTCATCTTCTCCGTGATCTCGGGACCGCCGCCGTGGACGAGGACCACGCGGATGCCGATGTAGTTCAGGAGGACGACGTCGCGGATCGCGGCCTCGAGCACGACCGGGTCGATCATCGCGTGGCCGCCGAGCTTGATCACCATGACCGTGCCGCGGAACTGCCGGATGTACGGCAGCGCCTCTGTCAGGACCTCGACCTGCTTCATGTCGTGTACTTCCCGTTTATCTCGACGTAGCCCTCGGTCAGGTCGCATCCCCAGGCCGTTGCCGTGCCCTCCCCCGCACCGAGGTCGAGGGAGACGACCACCCGCTTCCCGGCCATCGCCGCCTTCGCACGCGCGAGGTCGACCACGATCTCGCCCCGGGCGAGGACGGGGACGGCGTTCTCTCCCTCGCCGATCGAGAGCGAGACCGCGTACGGATCGAACTCGACCCCGGCGCGCCCCGCGGCCGCGATGATCCGGCCCCAGTTCGGGTCCTCACCGTAGACCGCGGTCTTGACGAGCGGCGACCCGACGACGGTCCGGGCAACCGTGGCCGCGTCCTCCTCCTCGGGCGCGCCAATCACGGTCACCTCGATCAACCGGGTCGCTCCCTCGCCGTCTGCCGCGATCTGGACGGCAAGGGAGCGGCAGCAGGCCTCGAGCGCCGTCTCGAACGCGTTCGGCGAGACCCTGCCTGCGGCCCCCGTCGCTGTCAGGAAGGCGACGTCGTTCGTCGAGGTGTCACCGTCCACCACCACGCGGTTGAAGGACCGGTCGGCAGCGAGGCGGAGTGCGGCCGAGAGCAGGGGCTGCGCCACCTCGGCGTCGGTGTAGATGAACGCCAGCATGGTACCCATGTTCGGCGCGATCATGCCCGAGCCCTTACAGATCCCGGCCACCGAGAAGCCGTCACCGCGCACGAGCGCGTGTTTCTCCACAAGGTCCGTGGTCATGATCGCCCGGGCCGTGGCCGTCTCGGCCTCCTCCGAGGAGGCGAACGTACCGACCCTTCCGAGGGCCTGCCGCTCGATCAGGGGCAGGTCGAGGTATCGGCCGATCACGCCCGTCGAGGCCACGCCGACCTCGCGCTCGTCCACGCCGAGGGCCTGTCCGCCGATCGCGGCCATCGCGACCGCGTCCGCGCAGCCGCGCTGGCCCGTGTGTGCGTTTGCGCAGCCCGAGTTCGCGATTATCCCGCCGAGCCGACCGCGCCGGATCCGATCCATCATCAGCTCGACCGGGGCCGCGCGGACCACGTTCGAGGTGAAGACGCCGGCCGCGGTTCCATCGGCCCGGATCAGGGCGAGGCCGTTCTTCCCCTCCTTGATGCCGGTCGCCTCGACCCCCTCGATCGCGCAGATCGACCTCATGCCGGGGGCTCCCGTCTGGCCGCGAGCCCCTGGACGATGTCCGAGCGAGTCACGATCGCGACGAGCCGCCGCCCCTCCACCACGGGAAGGCGGACGATCCCCTCGCGGAGCATCAGCGCAGCCGCGTCCTCGATCTCCGCATCGGCTTCGATCGTGATCGGCGGCTCGCTCATCACGTCCGAGACGGGCAGGGTCCCGATGTCCGCGAGCGCGGCCTTGGTCTTCTCCCAGTTTATGAACTCCCGGATCGGCACCTCGATGATCTCCAGCGGCGAGGGCAGCCAGAGGTCGTCGGAGGGTGGCCGGGTCGAGAGCAGGGCCAGCAGGTCCGAGTCCGTCACCATCCCCACGAGCCGCGTCCCCTCGAGGACGGGAAGCCCGCCGACGGACTGTTCACGCATGATCCGCGCCGCGTCGCGGACGCTCGCATCCGCCTGGACCGTGAACGGGTCCGGAGTCATGATATCGCGTACGAGCATGGTCGCCTCAGGGCGCGACGCCGGGCGAGCGGAGCCCGTCGTCCTCGTGGTAGCCGCACATCAGGTTCATGTTCTGGATCGCCTGGCCCGCCGCGCCCTTGACCAGGTTATCGATCGCCGAGACCACGACCGCCCGGTCCTCGGCCACTTCGACGGCGAGGTCGCAGAAGTTCGACCCCCTGACCGACGAGAGGCTCGGCCGCTGGTACCGGACGAACGGCTCGTCCTTGTAGTAGTCACGGTAGAGCGCCTCGACCGCCTCCTGCTCCATCGGCTCCGTGAGCAGGACGTGGGCGGTCGTCAGGATCCCACGGTTGACCGGGAGGAGATGGGGGGTAAAGTAGCACCGGGCCAGCGACCCGAGGGCGGCGAGTTCCTGGCGCATCTCGGCCAGGTGGCGGTGACCCGTCCACTTGTAGGCCGTGCAGGTGTCGCCCACGTTCGGGTAATGGGTCACGGCCGACGGGTTGTCCCCGGCCCCCGAGACCCCGGTCTTCGAGTCGTAGATGATGGTCGCTGCCTTGCGGGCGAGCGGGGCCGCCGCGAGCGTCGCGCCGGTCGGGAAGCACCCGGGGTTGGAGACGAACGAGGCACCAACGATCGCCTCGCGATGGAGTTCGGGGATCCCGTACGGCGCCGCGAACCAGGCCGAATGCTCGACCTCGTATACCGCCTCGAAGACCGCTTTCGGCAGGCGGTAATCGGCCGAGAGGTCGACGACCCGGATCCCCCGGTCGAGCAGCGGGCGGACGTACTGCATCGCGGCCGTATGCGGTACGGCCAGGAACGCGAAGTCCGCTTCGATCTCCTCCACGCCCGGGTTCGTGAACGCGACCTCGGTGAAGCCGGCGAGCTGCGGGTGAACGCGGGCGAGCGGCATGCCCTCGTGCCGCCGCGAGGTCGCGACGGTCACCTCGGCCGAGGAGTGCGAGGCGAGCAGGCGGACCAGGTCGCCGCCCGCGTACCCCGAGGCTCCGACGATGGCGATCTCCATGCGCAATATATCGGAGGGGCCGCGCTTTAAGGCGTTCGCTCTACCGGATGATCTTCGCGATGGGGAGCTCGAGGATGTCCTCGGCGCCGGCCGCCTTGAGCTGCGGGATCAAACGGTTCACCTCGGACTTCTGCACGACCGTCTCGACCGAGAAGTAGTCGATGCCGAAGAGGGCCGCGACGGTCGGTCGTTTGAGGGCCGGCAGGGCGGCCATCACGGCCTCTACGGCCCCCGCCGGGACGTTCATCGAGAGGAGTGTCCGGCTCCGGGCGTCCAGGACGCCGAGGAGCAGGGTCGTGACCTCGTCGATGGCCCGCCGGCGCTCGGGGTCGGACCAGGCCTCGCGATTGGCGACGATGACCGTGTACGACTCCATGATCTCGCCGATGATCTTGAGGCCGTTCTTGCGGAGCGTGGTCCCGGTCTCGGTCAGGTCGACCACGACATCCATAAGGTCCGGGACCTTGGCCTCCGAGGCACCGTACGAGGTGAAGAGCCGGACGGGGATCCCGAGATCGGCGAAGAACCGTTCGGTCAGGGACGGGTACTCGGTCGTCACGCGCGCTTGGGGCCGGATCTCCCCGGCGGACCCGGCAGGGTCCGAGGCGTGAACCGCGACCACGATCCTGACCGTGCCCTCGCCGGTCTTGGAGTAATTGAGCTTGGCGACCTCTATGACGTCGGCCCTCGTCTCGCGGACCCAGTCGAGCCCCGAGATCCCGAGGTCGAAGTAGCCCATGGCCACGTACTGCGGGATCTCCTGCGGCCGCAGGATCGTGACCTTGCCGATCCGGTCGTCGCGGATGGTGGGGCTGTAGTCGCGGTCAGTCCGGCGGACGGCGAGATCGGCCTCACGGAAGAGCGCGAGGGTCTGCTCCTCGAGCGAGCCCTTGGGGAGGGCGATGCTGATCATGCAGCAAGCATGGGCCGGGGAGGCCGATAAAGAGAGGGTCTCTTCAGTCGAGCAGGTGGACCACGAAGCCCGAGAGGACCTTCGGCTCGAACCAGGTGGACTTGGGCGGCATCACCAGCCCGGCGTCGGCGCAGTCGAGTACGGTCCCGATCGGGAGCGGCTGAAGCGAGAATGCGAGCGCGTATTCGCCCGAGTCGACGGCACCGGTCAGGCGCGAGAGCGGCCTGGCCCCGCCGATGTAGGCGAGGCGCGGGTCGCCCCGAGGGTCATGGATGCCGAGGATCGGGTCGAGAACCCGGTCCTGGAGGAACTGGACGTCGAGGCCACGAATGAGGCCCTCGTCCGGCTCCCGCGGGAACGTCAGCTCGTACCACTGCCCGGGGAGATACATGTGGAGGACACGGCGGTCCGCGGCGGGTGGCGTCCGGGGGGGGACGTGGAACCCGCTCTCGTCCACCCCCGTGATAGGCTCGACCGTGCCGAGCGCCCGCAGCGCACGGAGACAGGCGTCCCTGGTGATAGGCCCGAGGTCCGTTACGAGCCGCGAATACCCGTGGAGACGGACGCGCTCCTGCGCGAAGAGGACGGCCATGAACCGGCCGGACTCGGTAGAGGCGGTGCCGGCGGCTCGCCGGGCCGCGGCAACGGCGACCGCGGATTTGGCCCGGTGGTGGCCGTCGGCGATGTAGAGCGTGTCGACCTCGGCGAACGCGGCCTCGATGGCCGCGACGGTCGCCGGGTTGTCGACCCGGTGGAGGCGGTGGCGCGTGCCCGTGTCGGTCTCGACCTCGGTGGAGACCGGCACGGTCCGGGCCAGCTGCTCGACCGTAGCGTGGAGGCCGCCGGGGTCGCGGTAGAGGAGGAAGACGAGACCCGTATTCGCGTTCACGGCCTCGATATGCCGCGTGCGGTCGCGCTCCTTGTCGTACCGGGTCAGCTCGTGCCGCCGGACCTGGCCGATCTCGTAGTCGGCCGCCTCGATACAGGCGACGATCCCGATATAGGTCCGATCGGGGGCGGCGACCTCGTAGACGTAGAGTCCCGGCGACGGATCCTGAACGACCAGTCCATCGGCGAGCATGGCGTGGAACCGTTCGCCGGCCAGCGTATAGACCCGGTCGTCGTCGGAACGTACACCCGGAAGGTCGACGTCGGATCGGATCACCGAGAGGAACGAGAGAGGGTTCTCGGCGAGGACCGCCCGGGCTTCGGCAGCCGAGACGACATCGTACGGGACCGACGGGATCGCCTGCGCATGGGCCGGGGCGGGCCGGACGCCTGCGAACGGGTGGATCTGCACCATGACCTCCCGTACTCTGGGGCGTGAACCGAGAAAAAGGCCGTGCCCACCGCGATCCCAAGGCTCTTATGGGGGATTGCCCCACCTGACTGGACGATGATGGCGGAACCGTTCCAGGTCCACCGGGCCCGTGCCCCCGACCTGCCGCGGATCGCGGCGATCGAGCAGGTCTCGTTCCCCGATCCCTGGGACGAGTCCACGCTCAGCTGGATACTCGAGTATTGCAGCGAGTTCTTCTTCGTGGCCTCTGCCGGCGGGACCGTGGCCGGTTTCCTCGCCGGGGCCTGCGAGGACACGGGGGAGCAGGTCTACGGCCACATCTGCAACTTCGCGGTCGCGCCACCGTTTCGCCGTCTCGGGATCGGGCGCCGGCTCGTGTCCCGGGTCGAGCAGCAGTTCATCGTGGCCGGTGCTGCGGCGGTCCAGCTCGAGGTCCGCGCCTCGAACATGGCCGCGCAGGCCTTCTACCAGCGGTGCGGCTACCGCGAGGTCTTCACCATCCCCGGGTACTACGCGAACGGCGAGGACGCGCGGATGATGATGCGCTGGTTCCGCTAGCCGCGACCGAGAGTCGCGTGCGCCCGGGCGAGGTGGCGCGCAGCGAGCGCGCCGAGGAGGGAGAGCTCGCCCGCGAGCACGCCAGCCGCGACGATCTCGGCAAAGGCCATCGCATGCTCGCCCGGCGGGTCGCCGCCGCCGGCGACGCCGAGCAGGGCGAGGCTCTCGGCCTGGGTCTCGATCGCAGTGCCGCCGCCGACGGTGCCCGCGGGGAGAGCGGGGAGCGTGACCGCGACATACGTGCCGTCCGGGACCGGATCGACGGTCGTGACCGCGAGTGAGCCCTCGACCACGTGGGCCGGGTCCTGGCCGCAGGCGATGAAGAGGGCTGCGACGACGTTCGCCGCGTGTGCGTTGAACCCGAGCGAGCCGGCACGAGCCGAGCCGACGAGGTTCTTACGGGTATTGACCTCGGCGAGGTGGGCCGCGTCGGTCTTGAGGACGTCCCGGATCAGGTCGTCGGATAGGAGGATACCGGCCGCGACGGTGCGCCCCCTTCCGGAGACGGCATTGACGGCGGCCGGCTTCTTGTCCGTGCAGAGGTTGCTCGAGAGCGCGACGAGCCGCGCCCCGGTCTCGCTCTCGACGACCTCGCTCGCGGCCTCGGAGGCGATGGTGACCATGTTCATGCCCATCGCGTCCCCGGTCGTGAACTCGAACCGGACGTAGACCGAGGTCCCGGCGACCGAGCAGGTCGCGCCGACGAGCCGGCCGTGGCGGGTGGTCGCGCCGGCCGCCTCCTGGAGCGCGGGAAGGTGTGCCTGGACCCAGCGGACGACCTCGGCCGCGTGCGCGACCGACCGGGCCGCGAAGACCGGCGCCCGGGTCATCCGGTCGGCGATGACCCGGACCTCGGCGCCGCCGGCTCGCGTGATTACGCTGCAGCCCCGGTTGACCGAGGCGACGAGCGCCCCCTCGGTGGTCGCGAGCGGGAGCCAGTACTCGCCCCCGGCATGCTCGCCGTGGACCAGGAGCGGCCCGGCGACGCCGACGGGCACCTGGACCGCGCCGATCATATTCTCGCAGTTTCGCCGTGTTACCCGGTCGGGGGAGATGGTATAGGCCCCCAGCGCGGAGAGCGAAGTCCCGGTCTCGGCCTCGACGTAGGCGCGGCGGACCGCAACCGCTTCTGCGGCAGGCAGGACCTGCTCGAGTGCATAGAGTTTAAGCGCCCCGCTCCGAAGCTTCTCCAGGTACTCGTCCATACCAGAGGTATGGGCGCCGGAGATGATGAGGCATGGGGAGACGCGAGAGCTGGGCCGTCGCGGTGCCGAGGGAGGACGGGGAGAGATCCCGGCGCCGGCTCCTCGAGGCCGGGCTGCTCGACCGCGCCCTGCTGATCAGGGCCGAGGGGGGCCAGGTGCTCCTGCCCGTCCTCGAGCCGGTTGAGGGTGCGATCCGCGCGACCTTCACGGCCCGCGCACCGCTCCCGGATCTGCCGCGGCACGAGCTCGTGGGCACGGTCGCGATCCTCGCCGAGGCCGACCGGGAGGTCGCGGAACGCCTGCTCGCGTCGCGCCCCTCGCTCCGCACCGTGCTCGCGCCCGAGGGGCCCGTCGAGGGGCCGTACCGGACGCGTCGTTTCACCGTGCTCGCGGGCGAGGAGACGACAGAGACCGAGGTGCGCGAGTACGGACTCGTCCTCCGCGTCGACCTGGCGGAGGTCTACTTCTCGGCACGGCTCTCGACCGAGCGGCAGCGCCTCGCCGCTCTCGTGGCGCCGGGCGAGCGGGTCCTCGACATGTTCGCCGGCGCCGGACCGTTCGCACTCGCACTGAGCCGGCGGGCCCGGGTCGTCGTGGCGGCGGATATCAACCCGGCGGCAGTCGCAGCCATGACCGAGAACTGCCGGCGCAACCGGATCAAGAATGTCCTCCCCGTGCTGGCCGACGCGGCCCGCCTGCCCGGCATCGGCTTGCGGGTATTCGACCGGGTTGTCATGAACCTTCCGCTCTCGCCCCTTCGGTTCCTCCCCGCCGCGTTCGCCCTCTGTCGGCCGGGAGGGACGATCCACCTCTACCACCTCCAGTCCCGGGAGGGCGAGGCCCTCGCCGCACTCGCCCCGTTCCCCGTCGCCGACGTGGAGGAGCACCGGGTCCGGTCGTACTCGCCCGGCCGGTGGCACGCTGCCTATGATGTCCATATCGGTCCCGGCAAACCCCCTTGACAGATACGTTTATATCCATTCGTGTCCTTTCACGGTCCGGTGGAAACCATGACTGACGAACAGAGCGGACATGACAAGCGCCTTTCAGAGACGCAGAAGACCGAGAGCAAGCAGGACACCCGGCGTGCCGCCGAGGAGCGCGAAGGCATGGCACGGCACGAGCGGAGCGCGCTTCCGACCGAGGAGAAGGGCGAGAAGCCCGGCGCCGGGTACTGGGAGGGCATGGACCCCGAGGACTCCTCGGACATGTCCATGAACAAGTCGCGGTTCGGTGTCTTCGAGAAGGAGAGCAGCTCGGGCCCCACCGTGATTAAGCCGGGGAGGGACTTCGGCAAGGGGAAGGACCCCCGGTCCCTGAACCAGTCGGGGGTTTACGCCGAGAAAGACGCCACGGTCTGGCAGGAGATGAAGAAGTCGGTCGAGGGCGAGGACGCCGAGTGGTGCGGGACACCTTCGGACGACACGTGCGAGGTCATCGGCGCACCCACCGGCACCTCGAAGCGCGAGGCGAAGGGCGCCGGGGGCGCAAGCGAGGAGTCGGCGCCGGGCGGCACGCAGGGCCAGCACTGGCGGGGCGAGCCCTGGTCCAAGAACCCGAAGGTCGGCGGCAAGGAGGCGCCCGGAACCGGGGAGACGGGGACCCAGGGGCAGCACTGGCGCGGCGACGAGCTGCCGCCCGAGAAGAAGGGGAGCACCGGTACTACCGAGACCAGGGGCATGCAGACGGCGACACGGACCGAGGAGTCCGGCACGCCGGATGACCGTCCTGACGAGTGCTGACCGATCCCGTCCTCCTCTTTTCGTATTCGCCTCTGGATCGCTCTACGGAAAGCCTATATCCTGGCGCAGCGCGTGAACGGTCTGGTGGTTGCGAATGGTAACAGAGCGTGATGACCAGGCGGTTCCGCAGGACCGGCGGAGCACCGGCAGACGCGAGCCCGACCCCGACGCGGAGCAGCGAACCGGCGGTGACAGCGATCAGCTCGGTAAGAGCACCCAGCAGGAAGACCGAAAATAGTCCCTGCCGGCGATTCCAAACAGGTGCGCCGAGACACTTTAGGGTAGGGGATAAATTATCAGCACCGGGAGCTCCGGACCTCGTGGTGAGTTCAGGATTCGAGGACAGCGAAAGTGCCTGTCAGCCGACCTGGTGGTCTCGAAGATCAGCGGGTCCGGCGGCACACCCGAAAGGACCGGTCGCGACCAGGATGAGAACGCCAGAGTAGCCAGGGTAGCGAACACCTCGCCCGTAGATCTCCGAATGACTGGGCAGGCGATTGCCGGGTCGATTGGTGGACTCGAGTGCGGCAGACGACGATGGAGCGAGGCGGGATGGATGAGTCCGGGATGATGGCGAGACCTGCCTCGAACTCCCCGGGGAGCGAGGACGCAGGCATGGAGCAGATGCCGCGGATGCTCCGCGAAGCCCGTGTGAAGGGCGGCCCGGAACTGGTACGGTCGAAAGAAGACCTTCATGCCTGGCAACAGACTCTCGCGGAGCGGGAGCGATCGCTCAAGGGACCGCGAGGAGCAGTCGACGAAGCGCGAAGAGGGCCACCGTGATCGGCGGTCCAGGTATACTGGCAGGACCGGCGGGCTCGGAGCTCAGGACGACACGGACGATATCCACATGCAGAACAGGCGGTGAACCAGCGATGGCTGAGATGAACAGGAGAGCCCGGGAGATCCACGAGTCGGTCATGGTCGGCCAGGACTCGGGCTCGGAGACGACGACGCGTGGCAGTTCGAGCCAGCAGGCGGGCATGCAGGCGGTTCATGAGACCACGACCCGAGGTAGCTCGGAGATGCAGCAGGGAGGTGGGCGAGAGAGCATGGGTTCCAGTGGCACGTCACGGCCCGGCATGATGGGGCGCGGATCAAGCGAGTACGCGAGGAGCCTCTGCGAACGCGAACGAGGGATGAGCGAGCGTGAACGCGGCATGGGCGACCGTGAGGGAGCCCGGCATGACCGCGCGTGCGCCATGACGGCCCGCGAACAGGAAGCCCCGGGTGGGAGCGGCGAGCAGAGCTCGACCGGGAGTATGAGCCCGGAGCGGTCCCGGGCGGGCGGGCGGTCGGGGTCCCCCGGAACGGACCGCTGAAGCCTCGACCCTCTCTTCCGGTTGACGGGTCGACGCGCGCCGCGACGGGCGCAGTTGTTCCGTCGACCGGGACGCGGTACGGGGCCGCAGTCCATCCGCTGTCTTTTTTCCTTCACGGGACGTTCGCGACCCGCTCGGCGACGGCGGTCGCAGAGCGCTATTTCCACTGGCCCTGAAGGTAATCCTTAATACTGTCACGGTCACTCCCACAATTGAGGCTGCAATGAAATCAACCAGATCGAAAAAGAATGAAATAGGCTGCTTCATAGCCGGGAGGACCGTCACCGGGCCGCACGGCGCTGGAAACAGCCGGGAGACGACGAGGTGATCTCCGTGGAGAGCGATTCCCCCCACACGAGTCCGGTCGATACCATTGCCGAGCCCGGGAGCCTGCACCGTACCCGCGGCGGGACCTCGTATCAGCACAGTCTCTCGGCACGCGGAATCAAGACCAGCGGACGCGCTCGTTCGTGCTCGAGCGAGGATCTGCTGGCGAGCCTGGACCGGCTCGAGCGGGCCACGCGCCTCCCGTCGTTCGAGGACGAGGAGACCGATCGCCGCCGCACGAGCGCGTTCGGACGGCGAGGGGGAGAGGGGCGTCATCCCGGGAAGCCCAGAAGCGCGAAACTCGATGTACGCCGGCCACATCTCGAGTGGTAGCCGCACCGGCTACAGCGCAGTCTCTTTTTACGAAGTTCCTCGAGAGGAACGAGGCCTGCCCGAAGGTTCTGACGCCGGAGCCTGAAAAAAGGGGGAGATTGGAGGTCGGGTTCGACCTTACTTCGTGACGGTCACGTAGTTGGTCTTGTAGACCTCTTCGGTCGTGCCGTCCGTGTAGGTGATCTTCACGAGCGGCGTGAACGTGCCGGTCGCGGGGTAGTAGAACCCGGGGTTGATGTTGCGCGAGTTCCACGTGTTGTAGTGGCCGACCTTGTCGAAGGTCCACCAGGCCGACTTGATCGTCTTGCCCGAGGCCGGTGTCAGGGTGAACCGGATCAGGTTCGACTTCTTGACGGGGTTCGGGGCGGCCATGAAGGTCGCGCCGCCGGACGGCGCCTGGGTCGTGGTCGTGGTGGTTACGACGGTCGTGGGCTGCGTGGAGCCGGACGCGACAAACTCCATGTAGTCGAAGTTGAACGAGGCGGCGTTGCCCATGTCAACCTTGACGATGTTCCGGCCGGCATTCAGGCTGACACCCGTGAGGGTGGCCGTCTGCCACTTCGTGAACCCGCCCGTCGCCGGGATCGTCAGGCTCTTGGCCGCGCCGTTGACGGAGACCGTCACGGTCTTCGCCGCGCCGGGGTTCGCGACCCGGAACTGGATGTTGTACGTACCCGCGGCGGCGGAGTCGACCGAGTAGGTCAGGAACTCGCCGGCGCGGATCCAGCCGACGTTGAAGTTGCTCCCGCCGACCTCGATGTCGACAGCCTCGGTCGGACGGTATGCGCCGCCCTCGTTGGCCGCGGTGGTGTCGGAGTAAGCCGGGTAGCCTGCAGTGACGTCGTAGTCCTCTGCCTCGACCCGGCCCGGCACGTTGTGCGGTCCGTTGTAGGGCTGGTTGCCGCCGATGATGGTCGTGACCTCGGTGGTAACGTCAGTCGTGACCTCGGTCGTGACGGTGGTCGTCACGTCGGTGGTGACCTCGGTGGTCGGCTCAGTCGTGACGGGGGCTGCGACGGTGATCAGCTTCGTGACCGGGTTGGCCCAGCCCGTCATCACCGGGTTCTTGACCAGCAGGGTGGCCGTGTAGGTGCCGGGGGCCGCGAAGGTGTAGGTTACGTCCTTCGTGTCCTTGGACTCGCCGTTGATGATCCACCACCAGGCGGACGGGTCGTTCGTGGACTGGTCCATGAACGTCACGGGCTCGCCGGCGATCGGGGCCTCGGGGGTCCAGTTGAAGTCGCCAACCGACGGCCCGAGGGCCTCGACGGTGATCTTCATCGTCTTGGTCGTGCCAGCGCCGACAGCGTTCCAGGTGGTCAGGCTGACCGTGTACTCGCCAGCCGTGGTGTAGGTGTGCGTCGGGTTCTGCGAGACCGAGGTCGCGCCGTCGCCGAAGACCCATGCCCAGGCCGTCGGGGCGTTCAGGGACTTGTCCGCGAACTGGACGGTCAGGGGCATTGAGCCCGTGCTCGGGGTCGCCGTGAAGTCAGTCACGGGGGCGCCCTGCGAGACTACGACGAAGTTCTGCTTGAAGGTGCTGGTGGTGCCGGCCGCGTTCGTGACGAGCAGCTGGACGCTGTACTTGTTGGGGGTTGTGTAGGTGTGCGTGACGTTCTTGGTCGTCGCGGTGGTGCCGTCGCCGAAGCTCCAGAGCCACGAAGTCGAGGCCGGGGTCGAGACATCGGTGAAGTTCACCGTCAGCGGGGCCTGGCCCTGGACAGCGCCGAGGGTCGTGTCGTACGCGGCGTCGCTGCCGATCCAGGGTCCGGGCGACTTCTCATCGATCGCCAGGAAGCGCACGCCGGGCGCCGTCAGGGGCACGACTTCGATGTCACGCCGGTCGCTGGTCTGCGAGCCGAACGAGTTCGTGACGGTCAGCCGGATCGAGTAGGTGCCGGGGGTCTGGTAGATGTGCGTCGGGTTCTGCACGTCCGAGGTCGTGCCGTCGCCGAAGTTCCAGAGCCACTCGGTGGCCGGGCGCTCCAGGGCCTGCGTGTAGGTGAACTGCACCTCGGCAGGGGCGACGTAGGGCCCGGGTGAGACCTCGAACGCCCGCGTCGGGGGCTGCGACGGGGCCGCCGCGATGACATTGCCGGTGATGCTCGAGGTGCCGTCAGCGTTCGAGACGATGAAGGTCACCGGGAAGGTGCCGGGGGTGTCGAACGTGTAGGTCGCGTTCTGCGTCGTGTACTGGGCGCCGTCGACGATCCACTTGAACGTGGCAGGCGTGCCGCCGCTCGAGGCGTTCGTGAAGTTCACCTTGGCCGGGACGACCACGGTGAGGTCATTCGGTGCCGCGACTGATGTCGTGCCGCCATCCTGGATCATGGTGAACCCGGCGACGGGCGCCTGGTCGGGGATCCGCGGGATGACCTTGAACTGGTTCATCTTCTGGCCGAACCCGGCATTGTTGCTGACCTGCAGGAAGACCCAGTAGTCGCCGGCGGTGTCGAAGGTCCGGGAGAAGTTCTTCTCGGAGAAGGTCTTGCCGTCGCTGAAGATCCACTGGTAGGTCTGGGGGCCGTTCGTCGACGTGCTGTTGAACCAGACTGCGTCACCGCCCGCGACGATCTCGAAGCCCGACCAGGTGGCGCCGTTGGCCGCCGACGGGGTGTCGTTGAAGACGAAGTCCGCGATCGGGACCTGGGTCGGGCCCACCTGGACCGTCACGAAGGCCGACGCGGCGCCGGCGCTGGTCGAGGTCGTGAACTGCACGAGGTACGAGCCGGGCGTCGAGTAGGTGTGCGTGATGTTCCGGGTCGTCGAGGTCGTGCCGTCGCCGAAGTTCCAGAGCCAGGCCGTTGCCGGGCTGGTGGTCGCGTCGGAGACCGAGACGTCCTTGAACGTCACCGTGAACGGCGCGTTGCCCGCGACCGTGGGGCCGGGCTTCGTGTCGGCGGAGGCGATGTCGTTGGCCGTGAAGGCGGCGTCGGGCACGGTAGAGCCGAGCACGACGATCGCGGTCGCGTTCTTGTAGGTGTTGTCGCCTGCACTGGTAGAGGCCGTCAGGTTGACCAGGTACGAGCCGGGAGCGTCGAAGACGTGGGCCGGGTTCTGGACGGTCGACGTCTTCCCGTCACCGAACTCCCATTTCCACTCGGTGGGGTATCCCGCGGACGTGTCGGTGAACTGGACCGCGAGCGGCGGGAAGCCCTGGGCGGTGTAGTTCGTGGTGAAGGCGGCGGTCGGGACGATCGGGTCGAGGACGGTGATCGTGTGCGAGATGAAGCTCTGCCCGAGCGGGCCGTTCACGGTCAGGGACGCCACGTAGGTGCCGGCGAACTGGTACGCGTGGACCGGGTTCTGCACGGTCGAGTGAGCGGTGCCGTCACCGAAGTTCCAGAGCCAGCTCGTGGCCTCGCCGCCGATCGTCTCGTCCGTGAACTTCAGGGGATAGCCGGCGAACACGTCGGGCATGGAGGGGTCGATGTCGAACTCTGCCGTGAACCCGGGGTCGTTGACCTGGATCGTCGTGACCTTGTAGCTGTTCGTGGTGATGACCGGGCTCTCGCCGGACTCGATGTCACGGAAGCCGGTCGCGTTCCTCACGAGGAGGGTGACCTTGTAGGTGCCGGGCTTGGTCCAGGTGACCACGGGGTTCTTGGCCGTGGACGTCGCGATTGAGGCGTCCGCGCCGAACTCCCACTGCCAGGACGTGATGCTCTCGTTCGAGAGGTCCCAGAAGTTGACGGTCATAGGCGCATCGCCTGTCAGCACACCTGCGACCGGTTCGACGGTCGAGGTGTTCGCCGTGAAGTTCGCTACCGGCGGGAATTCTCCGCCGAAGCCCTTGAACTTCGCGCCGTCGTCGGCCGCTGCGGCGGCCGAGACCAGCATGAGTGCCGCGACAGCAATGGCGAGCAGTGCGGTAGTGTACCGCCAGCCATGGCCGCGTGCGTAGTTAGTCATGGATACGTTAACCTCCTTTGGTTCATGTAAAGAGTAAGCCACGCCAAGGATTAAAAGCGTTTCTATCTGTATTTTTCAGGAATATCGGGGGCCATCAAGTTCAAAAAAGGATATATACGAGTTAGGGGAATTGGCGAGTCCGTCCTATCCCGCCTTAACTCTTTTTCCCCGGATCCTTCAGCAGTCTCTCCACCGGCATTTCGGGGCCTGGCGGGAACCGCCGACACACGGTCCAGCGTTTAATACTGATGTACAACCCACCGGGATTTATACCCGATGGATCGGCTCGCGCCGGGAGGAGAGAGGGGGTCGATTCCGCGCCCTACAGGGCGTTGAAGAGCGCGACGACGTCGGCGAAGTCGATCCGGCCGTTGCCGTTGCAGTCGAACGCCGTGATCGGCTCGTTCGCCGAGATCCAGGTCATCAGGTTGAAGTAGAGCACGACGTCCGCGAAGTCCGCGCGCCCATTGGCGTTCGTGTCCTCGTGCACCCCGTCGCCGTCGAGGTCGCGCGGCGCGTCCTGCTGCCCGGGAAGCGGGATGACCGGGGCGGTCGTCGGCGCTGGGATCGCGAACGAGGCCTGCACTGCCTCCCACTGCGCCGGGTAGATCGCGTAGTCGTGAACGAAGATCGCGTCGTAGTCGAGGTCCATCCGCATCCGGAAGGTCCCCTCCGGCCGCTGGCCCACCGTGCCGTCGGGGGCGTAGCCCGTCCCCATCGAGTTGAGCATCAGCCAGTACGGGTTCTCCGGATCGGTCCTGTCGTACCCGATGCAGAGGACCGCGTGGCTCACGCCCCTGTCCCAGGCCGCGTAGTCGTACGGCGTCGGGTTCCAGACCTCGTCGTCGCCACCGTACCACCAGAAGTCGGTAAACGCCTTCGTCGCCGCCTGGTTCGGAAACGAGAGGCCGACGAAGAGCGGGCGACCCGCGTCTATCGAACCCTTGATGGTCGCGATCGCCTGCGCCTGGCCGACGCCCCGGGTCTCGAGCCGGTACTCGCCGATCGAGAGGATGGTGTAGTTCGGCACCTCCGCGATCGCCGACGCCGGTACCATCGCACTCGTCACGGCATACCTGTCCCGGTACGACGCGTTCGCGTTCGACCACGGGACGGCCATTCGCCGCTGGTCGTAGAACCTCACGAACTGGGTGAGGGTCCCCCCGTTCCCGGCCCAGTTCGGTCCGGACCCGCCGTTGTAGTTCGAGTCGAACCACTGGACCGAGAGCCGGTCCCGGACCCCGGTGCTCGTCATCAGTGCTGCCTCGAGCGTCCCCGTGCCGGCGAAGACCCAGCAGGTGCCCACCGCCCCCTGGTCCCACTCCGTCGCGTCATGCTCGAAGAACGGGAGGAGCGAGCGCGCCTCGGAGGGGGGCACGGCTGAACGGGTGCGCGACACCGGGGCCGATGGGGCTGCCTGCGCCTGTTCGTAGTCCTCGACCCACGCCCGGAGCGAGGCGTCGTCATGCTGGATGAAGGGTGATGCGGGCGTCGCTCCTGCCGCCGGAGCGCTGGATGCGGCAGGAGCTGCGCACATCACGCCAAGGACGAGGAGGAACAGGACGGAAACGTGAATACCGGGTCTCATGCGTGGTCACCAGCGGCCCGGCCGGCCAGGGGAGGAGGTTACGTATCGCATGACGCCGGCCGGACTATGCGACAGTTCTTCACTGGCCATAGCTCTGTACCGGCGTGGGATATTGAAGGCTGGTATCGGGGACATTGGAACCTCAGGGATGGGGGTTCACGAGGCACTCATCCCGGGGGGGACAGCGGGAACGGGCGCGGCGCCAGCGGGTCGACCGTGTCGATCTCCACCGGTTGGCGCTCGCGCTCGGCCGCCTCGCGGAGCTCGGTCATGCGCGGCACGTTCCCGAGGCCCGCCAGGAGCACGACCACGCCCACCCGCCGCGCGTGGACAGGGTAGTCGCCCGAGCGGAGCTCGAACCCCGCGATCGTCCGGTCGAGCCAGCGCTGCACGGTCGTGAAGCCCTTCATCGAGAGCTCTGGCGACGGGCCGGCCACCAGCAGCAGCGCCTTCTTCGCGCCCGTCAGGTCGCACGGTACCGAGACCTCCTCGTAGCAGGCGCGTTTGGCCAGTTCCACGATCCGCACGGCGCCGTCGAACGGGTCGGCCCGCGAGAGGAACGGCACGGGCCGGCCGAGCAGGCGGACGAGCCAGTGCTCCCGCAGCGGCTCGAAGGCGTACCCGATCGCCGCCAGGCCCTGGCCCCGGAGTGTCCCGAGCACCTCGCCCGCGTCGACCACGATCTCGCCCACCTGACCCCCCGCCTCGCCGGCCCGGAGCAGGAGCATGATCCTCGTCGCCGCCTCGTCATTCAGGGCCGCGTACAGCGCCGGTGACGGGTCTCGCGACCCCTCAGGCCGCCGCGCCGCGAAGGTCTCGTTATCGAAGAGCAGGACCGCGTCGGTCCGCGGCAGCAGCGCATCGATCGCGTCGGCCGCCTGCGCCGCGATCCGCTGCCCCTCCTTGCGTTGCGGCAGGGCCGCGAGGACCAGCACGGGCTCGTCGAACCCGGCCCGCAGAGCATCCGCGAGCGCCGGGGCCATGCGAGCCGTCTCGCCCCCGGCTCCGATGCAGACCAGGAACGCATCGAAGCCCGAGGCGTCCTTCCGTTTCAGGTGGAACAGTACCTGCTCAAGATCGACCGCGCCGGGCCCCATCGGCGGGTAGTAGAGCCGGTCCTCCTCCGGGATCGCGGCGAGGAGCCGGAGGGCCCCGGCGTCCGTGTCGATCGAGACCGACTCGACGCACGAGACCCGGCCCGCCCGGTCCCGCCGGTGAAGCGCGTCCGCGAGCCGCCCGCCCGCTCCCCCGAGACCGATCGCACAGATCCGCATCAGTGTTCAGGGATCCTATTGTCGGACGGATCGGATATGTCCATCGCCGGCGGCGGTGGGTAAAAAAGGTTAGATGTAGGGGTTCCGCAGGCCCTTGCCGACACCGAACGTGGCCCGCTCCTCGATGGTCTTGTGGTTCTTGGTGATCTTCTCGGTCGCGAGCTTCGTCACGAGCTCCAGACCGGGCTTGACCTCCTCGATCGGCTTCGTCTCGAAGCAGCCGGCAGCCATCGCGCGGTTCCAGATGTCGTTGCCCTTTTTCGAGCGGACGAATACCGTGGACCAGCCGTCAGGCGTGCCCACCGAGCCCGTCGAGACGTCAGCGAGGTTCGCGACGTAGTCGAGGCATACATGGCAGCCAGGCTGCTCGTACTTGTGGGTGATCTTCAGCGGGAGCTGGACCACCGCACCGCGATCGGTGTAGACCCAGAACTTGCCCTTGCCGATGTCCATCTTCACGACGTTCTCGATCTTCGTGTTGGCGTGGTCCTCGACGAGCTGGAGGATCGACTGGTATGGGAAGTTCTCCATGCAGAAGATGCCGATCGCGAGCGCGATCTTGTCGGGGATGTCGCGCAGGCCGACCGGGTAGAGCTGGCCCTTCCGGACCGCCTGCATCTGGCACGGCGTCCCGACGATCCCGACCTTGTCGAGGCCGTACGACCGGGTCGCCTCCTTGATGAACGAGACGTTCGGGCTGATGTTGTACTTCGTTCCGCGGGCGGCGTAGAGCTCGGCGACCGTGGTCGCCACCATCGGGCGGGGGCGGTAGGGCTCGTCGCCGGGGCCGGCCACGATCGCGCCGTCGATGATCCCCTCTTCGAGCGCGAACGCGAAGAGCTGGGTGACGATGCCGCCGTCCTGCGATCCCGCGAGGATTGCACGGTTGGTGCTGCGTGCGGCGACGCAGGACGTGTAGTTACCAAGGAAGTTGTCCTGAACCATGATACTCACCTCAGGGCTCCATCGCAGCGTCGATCGTCTCCATGATCGACTCGTACTGGTTGACCACGTCGAACGAGTACCAGCTCCGCGGGCACTGGTTGTAGCAGGCCCCGCACTTGATGCAGAGATCGCGCTGACCCTGCGGCTTGCCGTACTCGTGCGTGATCGCACGGACCGGGCAGGCTGCCGCGCAGGAGCCGCATCCCATGCAGAGCCCCTGGTCGATGACGTCGTACATCAGGTCGCAGAAGCAGGCCTCCGTGCCGCGCTCCGGCAGCATCATCAGCGGCTTCAGGTAGGCCGTCGCGAGCGCCTGCTGGTCGGCGTTGCCCTTCAGGAGCAGGTATGCCGCCACGCAGACATTCCGGATCTGCTGGGGGGTCGGCGCACATCCGGGGATGTACACGTCGACCTTGATCAGGTCGCCTATCGGCAGGAAAGACTCGTGCTGAGGCTGGTTCTGCTGTCCTCCCCGGCAGAACCGGGTGATGTTCCCATAGGCGGCGCAACCGCCGAGTGCCACGACGATCTTCGCCTTCTCTCTCGTCTCGCGGATCTCCTCGACCGAGATACGGTCGTTGATGCAGACCGAGCCCTCGACGAGCGCGACATCCATCTCGGGGATGTGGCGCACGTCGGCCAGGGTCAGGTCGTAGACCCAGTCGACGTACTTGTCGAGCAGGGTCAGGAGCCCCTCGTAGTTATCCGCTATCGCAACCTCGCAGCCCGTGCATCCACTCATGTGCACGTGGCCAGCGGTAATTTTGTCAGACACAGGTTTGACCTCCTTAATATCGGGTAGTGCCGTTGTCGGTACCTTCTCATCATGGGGGATGGCAGGCGTCTGCTCCTCCACCACCGGTGCACGTTCGGCCGGCATCGCTTCAGTTGGCGGGGCGGCCGGTTCTACTGGTTTCGGGGCAGGACTCTGCGGTGTCTCCACCGTGACGTCCTTCTTCTGAAAGATGGCGAGAATCCTCTCAAAGAGTCCCATTCTCGACTCCTAATTCGTTGAGTATGAACGCTACCGTCCTCGGTATCGCCGATTCAACCTCTTCAGAGAGCCCCATCTCGAACTCTGGCGCGCTGACGTGTCCGGGCTGGCACCCGATGATCGTGATCTCGATCCGGTCCTTGATCCGCTGCAGCGGCTCCTGGAGATCCCACGAATGTGCGTCGCGATAGGCGCCAGGAGGCAGGTCCTCCACCTTGAGCCGTGCGAGCTGGCCGGGTTCTCCCCCGAAGTCCGCACAGTCAACGATGATCAACCGCTCGGTGACCTCGGGATCGAGCAGGGTAAAGATGAAGTGGGGGCCGCCAAGCCCGGCGTCAATCGCCTTGACGTCGTCAGGCAGGCCGACCTCCTGCAGCGCCTCGATCACGGCGGGGCCGAAGCCGTCGTCCGCGAAGAGGGGGTTGCCGCACCCCGCCACCACGATCCTGGGAAACAGCATCCGCCGGACCTACTGGATCAGCCGCTCAGCCACGAGCGTATTGTCCTCGTCCACGACGATCATGTGCGTCGCGCACGAGACACAGGGGTCGTAGCCGCGCATCACGACCTCGGCCAGCTGCCACGGTGCACCGGTGAGGGCGCGGCTGCAGGTCGGGAAGTTCCAGGTGGTCGGCACGAGCATCGAGAAGTACTCGACCTTGCCGTTCCGAACCCGCGCGAGGTGGACGTCCGAGCCACGGGGGGCCTCGTTCGCCGCCCAGCCGAGCGTTCCATCGCCCTGCGGGATCTCATCCGCAAGCACCGGAGCCGACGGGTTGTACGCGTCCAGGCACTCGATGATCTTGTAGAAGCAGTCCGTGTACTCCATCTGCCGGGCGATCTGCTGGCCGATGGTTCCCTTCTCGTCGTAACCCTTGTACGTCGCGAGACGAGCGCGGGGGCCGACCTCGACGGGCTGGCCGTCGTAGAGCGGGACGCCCGTACAGGCCTCCATCTGGGGCCAGGCCTTGGCGCCCTTGGGGGTGGTGCCGCCGACCGGGTAGCTCGGGTAGTCGTCGGTGATCTCCATCTCGCCCATGTACCAGTCCCAGGGACGGGTCTCGTTCCAGCGGGCCGGGTCCCAGCGGGGGTTCTCGTCCAGGCTCGAGGAGCCGTAGATCGGGTCCGTCGCCATGTAGCCCTGGTTGTGATACCCGAGCTTCTCTGGGATCGCGACCTCCATGCCGCCGACCTCTGCCCAGTCGCGCTTCTGGTAGTTCCGGAAGATCGCGATCATGAACTCCATCTGGTCCCGGGCCAGCGTGAGGCCTTCCTTAGCGAGATCGTACATCTTCGAGATCGCGCGGGGCTGAACGGGCTTGTACATGCCGCCGATTCGCGGGTTGCTTGGATGGATGCACTCGCCGCCGGAGATCTCGCCGATGGTCTGGCTGATCTCGCGGATCCGCTGGATGCGCTTTGCGACCGACCGTACGGGCTCCTCGGGCGTGAACGGGTTGATCTTCACGTCGGTCCCGGGGATGTACATGTCCGGGAGCGATAGGATGTTGTGCAGCGCAGTCGAGTGGGCCTTGTTGGCGCACTGGAGGATCACGCGGAGCAGGTAGGCGTCGTCCGGGATGTAGACGCCCATCGAGGCCTCCATCGATTCGATCCCGGCGAGCGTGTGGGCGATCGGACAGATACCGCACGTGCGGGACGCGATCTTGGGCACCTGCTCGTAGGTCTTGCCGATGGCAAGCTTCTCGATGCCTCTGACCGGCGTGATCGAGAGCCAGTCTCCACGCTCGATGATCCCCTGATCATCGACCTTCAAGACGAGTTTCGAATGTCCCTCATGTCGCGTGGTGGGGGATATCTCAATTACTTTCGACAATTGAATCTCCTCTGGGGATTTTGTTGTTCGACAGCCGGTACAGGGTCCGAAACGGCCAGCGGTTGACCGTAGCCGTTTCTACGTACGGTGGTACGTGTACTCTATGCTGGAGCGGCTCCGCATATAACCTTTCGCCTATAACGGACGGAGCGGTAGCTAATCGTCAAACGGCCCGATTTGCGGCGAAATTCAGAATGGAGACCTATCCACACCCACGGGCGCGTGCCAGGCTGACGACAGGGGGTTCGACCCTGTCGCCGGGGGATTGAGGATTGAAAGATTTTTACCGATGCCTCACGAACGGGAATTCCCGTTCTCGTCCGAGAGCTCGACAACGAGCTCGGCCAGCGTCGCCTTCCGCTCGGCGTACGCATCGTGCTGGTGGATCG
>CAZCUJ010000029.1:0-28340 GCA_964501565.1 uncultured Methanospirillum sp. | reverse complement strand
AACGTCGTCGACGCCGTCCTCGATCGCGACGGGCGCATGATCGAGCGGCACCGGCTCGACGCGAGCATTGCCGTTACCTGGACGGCGGACGGGGGATACTTCTCGGTCGGCACTCTTCCGACTGGCAACAGCACCGGGTACGACACAGGGCCTTATGCCGCCGGCATGTTCCACGCCCGAAGGTTCGATGGAGCCGGCGCGCTCGCCTGGGACCGCGCGCTTCCCGGGGTCCCGTGCGACCAGGTGCTGAAGGTCGTTCAGACATCGGACGGCGGGTACGCCGTGCTGGGCCAGCGGCAGAACAGGTAGTCATCGGGCGGCGCTCTCCCGCGACCCCCGCCGTGGGGAGGACTGCCCGCACGGTCATCCCGGGGGGATCGCCGCCCTCGCCGCGAGCGTCGCCGCGCGATCGTCGAAGAAGAGGCGGAGCCAGAGCTCGGTCACGAAGATGCGGAAGACCTCCCACGAGTACTCGGCCTTCCCGGCCCGGAACCGCGCGAAGTCCGCCGCGACCGCGTCTGCGTCCCAGTACGGGCGCGAGCGGAACGAGTCCGAGGCGAAGACCTCCTCGACGAGCGGCGCGAGCTCACGCCCCATCCAGACCTCCTCGGGGGTGACGAAGCCCATCTTGTCCATCCGGCAGCGGATCGCCTCGGGCACGATCCCTTTGATCGCCCGCCGGAGCACCCGCTTCGTCACTCCGCTCCGGAGCTTCTGGTCGAGGGGGAGGGACGCGAGGCACTCGACCACGCGGTAGTCGAGGAACGGCACGCGGGCCTCGATCGAGAAGTGCATCGAGTTCCGGTCCTCGTAGTGGAGGAGCGCGGGCAGGTTGGTCGCGACCGTCTCCCGCCGGAGGACGTGATCCAGGTCCCCGGCGTAGCGGTGGATGGGCGGCGCCTCGACCCGGAGGAGCCCGCGCCGGCCCCGCCGGACCACGAGCTGCCGGGCCGCATTCGCGAAGAAGCCCCGGTGGTGCCGGAGGGTGCCGAGCGCCTCGCCGACCAGCCTGCCGAGCCTGCCGCGGCGGGCGAGCGTCGACAGGTAGGTCCCCTGGTACGCGATGTACCCCGCGAGCTGCTCGTCCGCGCCCTGGCCGTCGAGCACCACCGTGACCGACCCGGCCGCGAGCCGCATCACGCAGTACTGCGCGTAGATCGAGAGCGAGCCGAACGGCTCGTCCTGGGCCCAGACCAGGTCCAGGAGGTCGGCCTCGAGCCGTTCCGGTGAGGGCTCGACGTAAACGCCGGCCACCCCCGCCGATTCGACCGCCACCTCCATGAAGCGGCGCTCGTCGAACCGGCGGTCCCCGTAGACGGCTGAGAAGGTCCGTTGCCGCTCGCCGATGGACCCGGGGTGCTCCGTCTCGAGCAGGCGGGCAATCAGGGCCACGATGGTCGAGGAGTCGATCCCGCCCGAGAGGCAGGTGCCGACCGGGACGTCCGAGCGCAGGCGCAGGCGGACGGCGTCGGTCAGCAGCTCGAGCAGGCGCGCCGGGGCGTCGGCCTCGAGCGCGGGCGGCGACGCGATCCCGGGGTTCACGGCGAGGTCCCACCAGCGGACCGGCCCCTCGACCCCCCCCTCTCCGACAGCCATCCAGTGGCCCGGGGGGAGCTGGAGAACCCCCTGGAACATGGTGAGCGGCGAATGGTCGAGGACCCCCCAGGCGAGGAACGTCGCGAGCGCGTCCTCGCACGGGGACCGCCCGACGGCGGGGTCCGCGAGCAGGGCCTTGCACTCCGACGCGAAGAGGAACCGCCCGCCGGAGCGGGCGTAGTAGAGCGGCTTGACCCCGAGCCGGTCTCGCGCGAGGAACACCTCGTTCCGCCGCCGGTCGAGGACCGCGAACGCGAACATCCCGTTGAGGCGGGCCAGGCAGTCGCGCCCCCACGCGGCATAGGCCGCGAGCACCACCTCGGTGTCCGTGCCGGTGCGGAACGCGTGGCCCGCGGCCCGGAGCTCGTCGCGGAGCTCGAGGTAGTTGAAGACCTCGCCGTTGAAGACGATCGTGAACGCGCCGTCTCCGCTCGTCATCGGCTGGCGCCCCTCCTCCGAGAGGTCCAGGATCGCGAGACGGCGGTGGGCCAGGCCGACCGGCCCCTCGACGTGCGTCCCGCTCCCGTCGGGCCCGCGGTGCGCGAGGAGCGCGCTCATCCGGTCGAGGAGGGCCGCGTCAACGGCACCGCCGCCGGGCTCGACGACCCCCGCGATCCCGCACATCTCAGGCGAAGTACGGCGATCGCCGCCTCACGGCCTCGCGGAAGGCCTCCTCGAGCGCGGCGCCGTGGAGCCCGCGGACGTCGACCAGGTTGTCCGAGCGGAGCAGGCAGGGCTTCAGCTTCCCGTCCGAGGTGAGGCGGAGACGGTTGCAGTAGGCGCAGAACTCGGTGTTGTGGAGCGGCCGGACGACCTCGACCTCCGCCCCCCGGACGAAGTACTTCTTCCGGTGGTGCATCCGCCGGGTCTCGACCCGGTCCGCCATGGCGGCGATCCGGTCCTCGATCCCCTTGACGTCGCCGTGGTGCGGGCAGTCGCGGAAGTCCATCAGCTCGATCAGCTGCAGCACCAGGTCGGGGTTGTTCCGGACGTAGTCGATGAACGCATCGACCTCGTCCTCGTTGATCCCCGAGAGCACGACCATGTTGATCTTGACCGGGGTCAGGCCGGCCTCCAGGGCCGCCTCGATCCCCGCGAGCGCCTCGGCGAGCATGGGCTTTCCCGCGATCTCCTCATATCGCTTCGGGTCCATCGTGTCGAGCGAGACGTTGACCCGGTTCAGCCCCGCATCCTTGAGCTCCTGCGCCCGGTCCGCGAGCAGGGTCGCGTTCGTGGTCAGCGAGACCTCCATCCCGGGCGGGACGGACCGGATGATCTCGGCCAGGTCGGACCGCATCAGGGGCTCGCCACCCGTGAACTTGACTGAGCGGACTCCGAAGGTCTGCGCCACGCGGAGGATCTCCGCGATCTGTTCGGCCGAGAGCTCCTGTTCGGGGTCCTTCTCCCCCTCGGCGTGGCAGTAGATGCACCCGAGGTTGCACCGCTGGGTCAGGCTGATCCGGATGTTCGTGACCGTCCGGCCGGACGGGTCAGTCAGCACGGCCATCACACCCCGTGAAGTTCTTGCCGATGACATAGATCTCGCGAGAGCCCTTCCGGCTCGCCTTCGCCTGGTACGTGCGCGCCGAGCGGAAGACCTCCCGGACCGTTGCCAGGAACTCGGAGAAGTCCTCGCCCTGGAACGACTTGACCACGAAGTTGCCGCCAGGCTTGAGGGTCGCGCACGCGAACGCCAGCGACTGCTCGTTGAGCTCGATCGCGCGGGCCTGGTCGTACGAGCGCTGGCCCGAGAGCTTGGGCGCGGCGTCCGCGACGACCACATTCACGACCCCGAGCGCCTCCTTCACGCGTCCTGGTAGCGAGGGGTCCGCGAGGTCCCCCACGATCGTCTCGACCCCCTCGATCGGCGCGATCGGGTTGAGGTCGATGCCGAGCACGCGCCCCCCGGTCAGCGTGCGGAGCACCTGGAGCCACGAGCCCGGCGCGGCCCCGAGGTCGACCACGTTGTCGTCCTGCCGGATGATGCCGGCATGCTGCTGGACCTCGAGCAGCTTGTACGCGGCCCGCGAGCGATACCCCTCGCGCACCGCCCTCCGATACTCCCGGTCCTGTCCCCACTGCGAACCCATGATCCCCGCCTGCTCCGAATGCTGCCTAGTGCGTGACGCGTTCACGGAAACCGAAGCGTATCAACCTTCCGGTCGCGGCTCCCGGTGCGATATCATTAAAACTAAGACTGGTCAGTTTATAATAGAAACAGATCGTTCCATGGGCGCATACTAATAATTTAGAGCGTGTCCATACACTAGTGAGTTCAGAAGAGGAGAGTGTCAGGGGTTTCCATGTTACGCGCGACCATCGACGCAGATGTCTTCCGGGAGGCAGTCGACGCCATCGCCGCCCTCGTGAGCGAGTGCCGCCTCCATGTCGACAACGAGGGGATGAGGACGAGGGCGGTCGATACCGCGAACGTCGCGATGGTCTCGCTCGAGCTCGGGCCGGATGCCTTCGAGGCCTTCGAGGCATCGCCGTCGCCGCTCGGGATCGACGTGACCAAGCTGAAGAACATCATCGGGATGGTGAACCGCGGCGACAAGCTCACGCTCGCGATCCCCGAGGGATCGCAGCGCCTGAACCTGGCGTTCCAGAGCTACCAGTACTCGCTGACCCTCCTGGACCCGAACACCATACGGAAGGACCCGAACGCGCCGACGCTGGAGCTGCCCGGCACGGTCGTCCTCGAGGGGACCAGGCTGACGAACGCGATCAAGGCCGCGGCCGTCGTCTCGGACAAGATCGCCCTCGGGATCGACCCCGAGGCGAAGGTCTTCTTCATGGAGGCCGAGGGGGACACGGACAACATCCGGCTCGAGCTCGGCCCGGACGACGTGGAGTCGCTCTCGGAGGTCCGTGCCCGCTCGCTCTTCAGCCTCGATTACCTCAAGGACATGGCCAAGACCATGAGCCGGGCGGCCCAGGTCGAGATCGGGCTCGGGCTCGACCACCCGGTCCGGTTCACCTTCGAGATCGCGGGCGGCAAGGGGCGCGTGGTCTACCTGCTCGCACCCCGGATCGAGGCCGACTGATCCCGGGGGCCGCATGGGGCCGGTGTTCGACGAGAAGGACCTGGCCCGGTACCCGTTTTTGCAGGAGGCCCAGGCGAAGATCGCCGGGTCGGAGCTGAACCGGCTCGAGTCGTTTCTCGCGAGCGAGTCCGGACAGCGGATCATCGACCAGGCGGCCGGACGGATCGAGTCCGCCATCACGATCCCGCCGCAGCGCCTCGCATCGCACTTCCGCGAGTTCCACGCCCAGATCCCGGACGCGCTCACGTCGCTCTACACCTACGGGATGGCACGGATCATCGCCTCCTGCATCAACGACCGGAACGTGATCGAGCGGCTGATCGCCTACGAGGCCCGCCGGTCCGCGTTCTACCTCGCGGGCGACGAGTCGGACGAGGGGGAGGAGGCGAAGCGGGAGGAGGTGGCGCGGCGGCTCGGGCTCGAGCTCCGCGACGGCACGATCCCGGTCCCGGCCTACGTCGAGATGGTCTCGGGCCTCCGCGAGCCAGGCTGGCGCCTGGTCAACCGCGAGGTGGCCGGCGGGCTCGTCCGGGTGCACGCGACCGAGGTCGAGGTGCTGCTGCGCGAGCGGATCCGCGTCGTGATCCGCGCCCGCGGCCTGCCGAAGGTCCCGGCGGAGGTCTGCGCCCTCCTCGCGCCGGCGATCGAGCGGCTGACCGCGGTCCACCAGTCGCAGATGCTCCGGGACCTCGGGCCGATCGACGAGTCGCGGTACCCGCCCTGCATGGCCGCGATGATCATGGCCCTCGCCTCGGGCGGGAACCTGACGCACATGGGCCGGTTCGCGCTGACGGCCTTCCTCCACACCATCGGGCTCTCGACCACCCAGATCGTCGAGGTCTACCAGCGCGCCCCCGACTTCGACATCGAGAAGACTCTCTACCAGGTCGAGCACATCTCGGGCCGCTCGGGGACCGAGTACACCCCCCCGTCCTGTGCGACCATGGAGACGAACGGGCTCTGCGTGCGCCGCGACGCGTTCTGCGAGCGGATCGGCGGCCCCCTCGGGTACTACCGGAAGAGAAAAGGAGCCCCGCGCCCCGCTGCGGGGGCGCCTAGAGAGTCTTCTCGTTGATGACGTAGCCGGCGCCGGTCATCAGGACGAGGAAGATCACGATGGCCAGCAGGTAGGCGGCGCCGGGGGCCAGCACGAACGGCAGGCCGACGAAGAGCGCGATCATCACGAGCAGGGCGATGACCCCGATCAGGAGGTCCAGGAGACGCGTATCCATTGTCTCTGTACAATAACGCTCCGCCGATAAGTCTGTATCGCAGCACGCGGCGGGCGCGTGCGCAAAAGGCCATGTAGGATGAGGGACCATCTCACGACCATGGAGATCAGCGAGACCCTGAGAGCCTTCCTCGAGAACGGAGAGGACTGGGAGCGAAAGAACACCTCCGTGCCCGGCGTGTACCTGATCAAGCTCCCCAAGACCCGGAATCGGCCCGCCTCGCTCGCCCTCGAACTGAACCCCATCGGAGAGAGCGGCCTGCCGATCAAGCGCAAGGGGCTCATGATCATGAGCGGTCACGAGCTCGAGGCGTTCCGCAGGCTCTTCGAGAACCCCAAGGTCGCGAGCGTGCTGGACGCGATCGACGATCTCTTCCCCGAGCGGCGGAGCATCGGGAGGGGCGCCGACGACGTCGTCGAGATCTAGGACGCCCTTCGCGCTCGAGGCGGACGACCTCGCCTTCCGTCCCGGCCCGCCGGGGCCGGGCACCCGCTACGTCTACCTGCTGGACGACCGGGTGCTCCTCGACTGCGGGCCGGGAAGCGTGCTCACCGGGACGCCGCCAGCGGACGGTGCCCGGGTCGTCCCGCTCGGGCGGTCGGGGGACGCGGCGGTCTCTGCGGTGCTGCTGGGCCCCGGCGACGAGCCCCCGGAGGGGCTCGAGCCGGTCGGGCTGTACGACCTCCTCGGCCGTGTCGACGAGGAGGAGCTCGGCTGGGCCTCGCGCGCGGTCCAGCTCGGGGGGTTCGACCGGGACCACCGGTACTGCGGCCGATGCGGACACCCGGCGGCGCCGAGCCCGGTCGAGCACGCCCGCACCTGCACCGCCTGCGGCGCGACCGTGTACCCGCGCCTCTCGCCGGCGGTAATCGTCCTCGTCGAGCGGGGCGACGAGTGCCTGCTGGCGCGTTCGCCGCGGTTCCCGCCGGGGCGGTACGCGCTGATCGCGGGCTTCGTGGAGCCCGGCGAGACTGCGGAACACGCGGTCGAGCGCGAGCTCGCCGAGGAGTGCGGCGTGACCGTGACGAACATCCGGTACGCGGGTTCGCAGCCCTGGCCGTTTCCCCACTCGCTGATGCTCGGATTCATCGCGGCGTACGCGGGCGGCGAGGTCCGCGTGGACGGCGTCGAGATCGAGGACGCCGGCTGGTTCGGGGTCGAGGCGCTCCCGCCGCTCCCGCCGTACGGCTCGATCTCCCGTCGGCTCATCGACGAGTTCGTCGGCCGGGTCAGTACCCGAGCGCCTCTCCCACCAGGATCAGCGTGACCCGGTCCGGGTCCATCTCCTTCTCGATGATCACGATGTTCCCGATCTCGCTCGACGTGCCATAGACCCGCCGGGCGCGCTGCTGCTCCAGGGGCAGGGCGTACTCCCAGCATCGCGCCAGGGCCTCGTCGCGGGTCGGTACGATCTTGTTGACGCCCGAGACCAGGAGCAGGTGAACCGCGCCGTACGGCCACGCGCCGACCCGGCTCCCGGTCTTGTCGCACCCGACGAGCTCGCCCGTCTCCGCGATGGCCTGGACCCCGGAGAGGAACCAGTCGGCCGTGACCCCCTTCCGGCGCAGCGCCTCGCGTTTCGCGTCGTCGTTCTCGGCCGTGATGACGCCGTGATAGTCGTGCCAGCCCTTCGGGTTCTCCTCCAGAAGGCGCTCGTATCCGATCTCGATCAGCGTCGTCGACGAGCCGTTCATCACCTCCGCCCCGTCGGGGACCAGGTCGAGCACGGCCTGGCGGGCCGCGTCCGCTGTCGCGCCCCGGATCACTGTCACGTTCCGGGCCTCGATCGCCCGGACCGTCCGCTCGACCGTCGCCTCGTCCGGGACCCGGCTCCAACGTTCCGGGTCGACCCTCGCGTCAGCGATCAGGTTCGGTGCGCTGTACTGCGTTCCTCCCGTCATGGCCGGTCACGGGACAGGGGAGACAGCCGGGAACGATAACATCTTCGGTAAAAAAAGGGGAGGGCTACTCGAGCGGCTCCCACCGTCCCTGCAGCTCCTTCTCGACCGTCGGCAGCGTGGTGTACTCCATCTCCGAGAGCGAGAGCCGGTGGGGCTCGAAGGGCCCGTGGTCCCGGAGCATCTCGGCCAGCTCGAGGGCCCTGCGCCTGACCAGGTCGAACGCCGGGTCGTCGAACATGTCCGCGGGCCCGATCAGCCTGCCCTCGGTGACCTGGAACCCCAGGCAGATCACGCGCGGCGGGCCGTCGAAGACCGTGCAGTTCGCGTCGCAGACGCCGACGGGCATGAACGGGCCGTGGTGCGAGCCTCGCATCCAGCCCGCGACGATGAACGGCGTCGTGAACGCGTCCAGGATCTCGCCCACGGCCGGAAAGCCCGACTGCGAACGGATGATCATGACCGGGTCGTCCTTGCCCACGTACCGTCCCGCGAGGAGGTTCAGCCGCTGGGTCGAGGTCGAGGCCGCGATCACGCCCTTCTTCGAGAAGACGTGCTTGACCACGAACCGCGACGGCGCTCCGATGTACGCCAGCAGGTCGTACGACTCCTCCGGCGTCCTGAAGAAGACTTTGCGGTGCTCGAAGAGGTCGTGGACCTCGAAGACGAACCCCTCGTGCATGGACGGGTCGATCACCAGGCCCGGCGTGTTGAACGGGTCGGCGAAGGTTTTGTAGAGGTAGAAGTTCCAGGCCCCGGGCTCGGTCTTGTCGGCCATGAAGAGCAGCACCGGGTCCGATGCCCGCTCCTCGAACTCCATCTCGGCCACGCCGGGCCCCATGCCCCGGACGTTTCCGCAGAACGAGTCCGAGAGGAGGTCCTGGCCCGCGCCGTAGAGCTTCATCTTCTTCGCGATCCCGGCGCATCGCAGGAAGATGTCGTAGGCCAGGCGGTGGATCTCCTCGTCGTCCACGCCCCTCGTGTGGGTCATGATCAGCTCGAGGTCGTCACCGCAGTGGGTGACGAACGAGTCGATCAGCAGCTCTCCCTCCCGCTCCTTGAGGCAGCGCGCGGCCTCCTCCAGCAGGCGCGGGTGCGTCCGGGAGTGCCCCGGGAACGAACCGATGTCGGCCTTGATGATGGATACGGTCGTCTTCATCCCCCTCACCGGCCAGAGGTATCCCCGTTCCACCATTTCATCTTTTCCATGAGATGCGGACGTACTCCTCGTCCCTCGCCCCGATCGCGGAAAAAAGGATATGGCGACGGCCGCGTTACCGGCAGCAGGCCGTGACCCGGCCGATGATCGAGCGGCTGCCGATGTATATCGGGACCTTCTGGTGGATGTGTTCGGGCTGGACGTCGAGCAGCAGCCGCTCGCCGTCCGTGCAGACGCCGCCCGCGTCGTGCGCGATGAAGCCCATCGGGTTCGCCTCGAAGAGGAGGCGGAGCTTGCCCTGCTGGCCCGGCACGCACGGGTAGCAGTAGACCCCGCCGTAGGTGAGGATCTGGTGGAAGTCGGCGACGAACGCGCCCGAGTACCGGAGCTTGCCCCCGTCCTGCTCGATGCTCTCGATGAACCGGCAGTGGGCGTTGGTCCAGGTGGGCCACCCTCCCCCCGAGCCGTAGAGCTTCCCCTCGGGCATCCGGACGTTCTCGTGCAGCATGCGGTACTGGCCGTCCTCGGCGAGCGCGAAGATCTGGACGCCCTCGCCGACGGAGAGCGTCAGCGTGGTCAGCGGGCCGTAGAGCAGGTAGAACGCGGCCTTCAGCCGGTTGCCCGGCTGCAGGACGGGCCCGTCGTAGATCCCGACGATCGAGCCGACTGCCAGGTTGACCTTGACGTTCGAGGAGCCGTCGAGCGGGTCCATGACGAGCCCGAGCGTGGTCCGGGCGTTCGGGAACCGGACAAGGTCCTTCTGCTCCTCCGAGGCAAGTTCGGCCACGAGGCCGGACTCCCCGATGACCCGGGTGAGGTGGCGGTCGGCCCAGATGTCCATGGCCACCTGGTCGTCGCCCGAGTCGTTCTCGGTCCCGGCGTAGGCCTGGTTCGAGATGAACGCGGACCGGATCGCCGTCGCCTGGTCCGCGATCAGCCCGATCAGGTCCCTGATATCGCTGTCTGCGCCCGTGCCCTCGAGATACTCGTGGAGCGTGACCATGCTCGCCTCACGCGGAGGGGGCCTGGAGGAGGGCCGCCGCCTCCTCGATGGACTTCCCCTCGACCGTGATCGCAAAGATCGCGTTGCACATGGCCACCGCCGCCGGGAGCGACTTCTGGTGGATGTTCCGGCCGGTCGCGTTGCCCGCGGCGCACCCGACGTGGATCTGGTCGTAGAGGCCCTGGAGGAACTTCCGCTCGTCCGTGGACGAGCCGCCGGCGCAGACGACCTTCGTCCGGCCCGCGGCCTTCGTCGCCTCGCAGAGGAGCAGGGCCGGGTTCTCGCCCTCCTTCTTGGGCGCGTTCACCTTGACGAAGTCCGCGCCCAGGGCGGCCGCCACGCCGGCGGCCCCCGCGATCAGGTGCGGGTCCTTTTCGTCCTTGACGGCGGTGCCGCGCGGATAGATCCAGAGGACGACGAGCAGCCCCTCCCGGTGGGCCTCGACGATCGCCTCGGCCGCCTCGCGGAGCATCTGCGGCTCGAAGGTCGAGCCGAGATAGATGGTATACCCGACGGCCGCTATCTTCAGGCCCGTCTGATCGCGGAACTTCGCGACCTGCTTGACCGTCCAGAGCGCGCCCGAGAGCGGGTCCTGCTGGGCCGTCTTGACCAGGTGCGTCTTGGAGTTGAGCTTGACCAGGTACGGCACGTTCGGGTAGTCCATGCCGTACCGGGCGATGAGGCCGAGCTGGGTCGCGAAGACCCCGATCTTGCCCTGGTCCGCGATCCGGAAGAGGTGCTCGGGATCGGCGTCGTCCTCGTGGATCCCCTCGCCGTAGAAGTCGTCGTTGAGATGCTCGACCTTCTGGTCGCCCGCGAAGAGCATCAGCCGTCCGCTGTCGTGGGTGACCAGCCGGTAGTTCTCGATGTACGTCTCGCGCGCCTTCTCCGGGACGTCGCACGGAACGAAAACCTGGTTCTTATCCTTCACGATAACCATCTCCTCGATGAAAAGTGCTCTTGGACACACAGGGGTACCCGGGGGTACTCAGCGATTCCATCAACGGCGAAATAGAAGAATGTGCCGCTCCGTGTACCCACACGTGGGGCCGCTGGCCCGGCGCGGCGGAGAAGCGGGGGATCAGAAGAAGATCTTCGCCATCTCGTAGAGGTCCATGTCGACGGTCTTCATCCGGCAGACATCGCCGAGCGGCATCGGGACGATGCGGTATCCCTGCTGGCCGACCATGACGCCGAAGTTGCCGGCCACTACCTCCTCGATCGCCCTCACGCCGAACCGGGTGGCGAGCACCCGGTCGTGCGCCGTGGGCGAGCCGCCGCGCTGGACGTGCCCGAGGACCGTCACCCGCGTCTCGACCCCGAGCCGGGCCTCGATCTCCTTGCCGAGGAGCTGGCCGATGCCCCCGAGCTGCCCGTGGCCGAACTCGTCGACGCGCTCGGACGCGGTGACCGCCCGTTCCATCTCCTTCGGCCGCGCCCCCTCGGAGACGACCACGATCGAGAATGTCTTGCCACGGTTGAACCGGGCGCGGAGGGTGTCGCAGACGTCCTCGATCTCGAACGGGACCTCGGGGATCAGGATCTCGTCGGCCCCGCCGGCGATCCCGGCGAAGGTCGCGATCCAGCCCGCGTGCCGGCCCATCACCTCGAGGACCATGATCCGCTGGTGGGACTCGGCCGTCGTGTGGAGCCGGTCGATGGCGTCCGTCACGATCGCGACGGCCGTGTCGAAGCCGAAGGTGTAGTCCGTGCAGGAGAGGTCGTTGTCGATCGTCTTCGGGATCCCGATCACCCGGACGCCCATCTCGTGCAGCTGGTTGGCGACGCCCAGGGTGTCGTCCCCGCCGACCGCGATCAGGGCGTCGATCCCGAACCGCCGCAGGTGGAGCAGCAGCCGCTGGACGTCGTCCTCGTGCTTGAACGGGTTGGTCCGGGAGGTGCCCAGGATCGTCCCGCCCTTCGGCAGGATCCCCGTGACCGAGCAGTCGGTCAGGGGCTCGACCTTGCCCTCGACGAGCCCCTTCCAGCCGTTCCGGATCCCGATCACGGAGTAGTCGTGCCGGTGGGCGGTCTTGACGACGGCCCGGATGACCGCGTTCAGGCCGGGGCAGTCTCCACCGCCGGTCAGGATCCCGATGGTCCTGACCGGCCGCGGTTCGGTTCCGATCATACCTCCCCCCTTCCGGCGGGAGCTGATATACTATCCGGTCAGCGGTCCGGGAGCGCGGCGACGCCCGGCAGGACGTCGCCCGAGAGGAACTCGAGCGAGGCCCCTCCCCCCGTGGAGACGTGGGTCATCCGGTCGGCCGCGCCGGACCGGGTGACGGCCTCCACGGTCGAGCCGCCGCCGACGACGGTGACGGCGTCGAGCCCGGCCATCACGCCGGCGATGGCGCGCGTCCCCTCCGCGAAGGCCTGGATCTCGAAGATCCCCATCGGCCCGCTCCAGACCACGGTCCGGCAGGTCCGGAGGACGCGGGAGAACTCCTCGATCGTCGCCGGCCCGATGTCGACGATCACCCAGCCGTCGGGGATTGCGTCGGCCGGCACGGCCTTCACGGTGCCGGTGCCCTCGAGGTTCTCCGAGACCACCACGTCCGGCGGGAGAAGGAGCCGGACACCGCGCGCGTCGGCCTGCTCGGTGAGCTCGCGGACGTAGTCGAAGAGCCCCTCCTCGACCAGCGAGTTCCCGACTCCGTAGCCCCTGCTCCGGTACGCGGTGGCCACCATCCCCCCGCCGATGAGCAGGAGGTCGACCCGGGGCAGGATGTTCTTCAGGACGCCGAGCTTGCTGCCGAGTTTCGCGCCGCCGATCACCGCCGCGAAGGGCCGCTCGGGGTTCTCGAGGAGGCCGCCGAGCATCTCGAGCTCGCGCTGCATCAGGAAGCCCGCGGCGCCGGGGACGAGGGCGGGCACGCCCACGACGGAGGCGTGGGCACGGTGGCTCGACCCGAAGGCGTCGTTGACGTAGAGGTCCGCGAGCGACGCGAGCCCCTGCGCGAAGGCCGGGTCGTTCTTCTCCTCCCCGCGGTGGAACCGGAGGTTCTCGAGCATGACCACGTCGCCGTCCTGCATCCGGGCGACGGCCGCCTCGACCTCCGGGCCGACGCAGTCCCTGAGCGCGGCCACCGGCCGGCCCAGCATGGCGGAGAGACGTTCGGCCACGGGGGCCGTCCGGAGCGACTCGACGACCTCGCCCTTCGGCCGGCCCAGGTGCGAGGCGACGATCACCTTCGCACCGTGCTCGACCAGGTACCGAAGGGTCGGGAGCGCCCCTCTCATCTTGGAGTCGTCGGCGATGATCCCTTCTTTGAGCCGCACGTTGAAGTCGACCCGCACGAACACCCGCTTTCCTGTAACGTCCAGGTCCTCGACCGTCCTCTTCGTCATCGTCATACCTCGCCGGTATCGGCGTCAGAATGTGGTCGTCGAAGACATTAGAGATATCCCCGCCGCAGGAGCCGTCGCCCGGGCCGGGCCGGACGTCTCCTGGAAAAAGTGTGGGTGAGCGGGGTCCCGCTCCGGTTCAGCCCTGCGCGGGCGTCTCCGCCGTGTCGAGCACGACCTCGAGGATCCCGTGCTTGAGCCGTGTCCGGACCGAGCCCGGGTCGCACGGCGGGAGCGGTGCCGCCGTGTGGTACCGCCGTCCGTCCTCCTCGGCGAAGATCTGGAGGGTCCGGCCCGTCATGCCCATCCGGATGTTCTCGGGCGCGATCCCGGGGACCTCGGTCACCACGACGATCTTGTCCTCGATCGTCGAGACCTCGGGGACCTGCTCGATCACCTCGGGCGTCTCGTCCCCGTCGTCCGGGCCGTAGAAGATCTTGAACCCGATCGCGATCGGCATCCGTCCCTGCCCCCCCGCCTGGCGGTTCTGCATGAGGCGCCCGATCAGTTCCCTGACCAGGTCCTCGAGCTCCTGTTCGTCCGTGTCGTGCGCGTGGGTGCTCATTCTCTCTGTCTCGGTCAGCTCGGTGTATCCAGCCGTTCTCTCAGGGCCGCGGTCTGGTCGCGAAGGGCGGCGAAGTCCTTCTTCGGGGCGAAGACCGCCCGCCGCAGGGCGTCGGCCTGCTGCCGGAGTTCGTCCTCCGGGCCGACGCCCATGGTCGCGAGCTCGGCCCGGCGGACCACGGCCGCCGCCTCCTCGAGGGCGGACCGCTGCTCCTGGTTGAAGATCATCTCCCAGGCCTGGCGTTCCGCTGCCTCGAGCGCGTCGCGGTCGAGCGAGCCTCTCACCTTCTCCAGCGCGGCGTCAAAGTGCGCCTTCGTGAGGCGGATGTTCGCGGCCGCGTCGGCCCGCTCCTGATCTGTCTTATCTTTCATGACCGTGATAAACTCGCGCATCGCGGCGAGTTTCGCCTCGCGGACCAGGGCCTCGATGTCCGCGCCGACGAACCCCTCGGTCCGGGCGACCAGGTCGTCCACACTGATCCCCTCGGCGAGCAGGTCTCCGGCCCGGCCGAGGTAGACGTCGAAGATCTTCCGCCGGCCCACCTCGTCCGGCGGCGGCACGTAGACGTGCCGATCGAGGCGCCCGGGGCGGAGGAGCGCCGTATCGATCATATCGGGCCGGTTGGTCGCGGCCAGCACGACCACGTTCTTGAGCTCCTCGAGCCCATCGAGCTCGGTCAGGATCTGGGAGACCACGGACTCGGTCACGTGGCTCGAGCCCTGGTACGACCCGCGGACCGGCACCAGCGCGTCCACCTCGTCGAAGAAGATGATCGCGGGTGCCGCCTGGCGCGCGCGCCGGAAGACGTCGCGGACGCCCTTCTCGGACTCGCCGACCCACTTCGAGAGGAGCTCGGGGCCCTTGATCGAGATGAAGTTCGAGTCCGACTCGTTCGCGACGGCCTTGGCGAGCAGGGTCTTGCCTGTGCCGGGCGGACCGAAGAGCAGGATCCCCTTGGGGGCCTCGGTCTGGAGCCGCTCGAAGACGTCGGCGTACTTGAGGGGCCACTCGACCGTCTCCTGGAGCTCGGCCTTGACCTCCTCGAGCCCGCCGACATCGGCCCAGGTCACGTCCGGAACCTCGACGAGCACCTCGCGCATGCCCGAAGGGTCGACGTACCGGCGCGCGTCCGTGAAGTCCTCGTCCGTGACCTCGAGCCGGTCGAGGACCTCTGCCGGGATCTCCTCGTCGGCCTTGACCGAGGGGAGGACCCGGCGGAGTGCGTGCATCGCGGCCTCCTTCACCAGGAGCGCGATGTCGGCGCCGACGAACCCGTGCGTGGTCTCGGCGTAGTCGCGGATGCGGTCGTTCTCGGCGATGTCCTTGGAGAGCGGCACGCCGCGGGTGTGGATCTTGAAGATCTCCTCGCGCCCCTTGGTGTCGGGGATGCCGATCTCGATCTCGCGGTCGAACCGCCCGCCGCGCCGGAGCGCGGGGTCGATCGCGTCGGGGATGTTGGTCGCGCCGATCACGACGACCTGGCCGCGGCCCTTGAGCCCATCCATCAGGGCCAGGAGCTGCGCGACCACGCGCCGCTCGACCTCGCCCTTGGTGTCCTCGCGCCGGGGCGCGATCGCGTCGAGCTCGTCGATGAAGATGATCGCGGGCGCGTTCTCGGTGGCCTCCTCGAAGACCTGCCGGAGGTTGCCCTCGGACTCGCCGTAGTACTTCGACATGATCTCGGGGCCCGAGATCGTCAGGAAGTGGGCGTCGACCTCGTTCGCGACGGCCTTGGCGATCAGGGTCTTGCCCGTGCCGGGCGGGCCGTACAGGAGCACGCCCTTGGGCGGGGTGATCCCGAGCCGCTCGAAGATCTCGGGGTGGCGGAGGGGCAGCTCGATCATCTCGCGGACCTGCTCGAGCTCGCGCCCGAGCCCGCCGATGTCCTCGTAGTGGACGTCGGTCCGCTCGCCCTTCTCCTCGTCGCCCTTGGGCTCGTACGGCGTCTCCTTGAGCTCGACCACGGTCTCGTCCGAGACGATGGCGATCCCCTTCGGGTTGACCTTCGCGATCACGAACGTGAGCGGGTTGCCGATGACGTCGATCCGCATCGCCTGGCCCTCCATGACCGAGCGGCCGTGGAGCAGGCGCTTGAGGTACTGTTCGCCGCCGACGAGCCGGATCGGCTGCGTCGGCTGGATCACGACCCGCTTCGCGACGGCGGCCTGGACCTTCCGGATCTGGACCTGCTCGTCGACGCCGGTGCCGGCGTTGCCGCGCGTGCTGCCGTCGATCCGGACGATCGAGCGGCCGGTGTCCTCGGCGAAGCCGGGCCAGACGATCGCGTTCGCCTTCCGCTTCCCCTGGATCTCGATCACGTCGCCCGAGACGAGGCCGAGCGCACGCATCGCGTCCATGCTCACGCGGGCGATGCCGCGGCCCGCGTCCTCGCGGGCCGCTTCCTTGACGGTGACGTTGATACCGTTGTTTTCTGCCATGTGAATCTCCGGTGAATCGATAAGATTTACCTAAGGTTAGTGATACAAATTATATAAATCTTGACAAAGTACCATCCTGCCCGCCGACAGTGGCACGCTACCGGCGAGCCGTCTCTATCGAGCGAGCCGGGAAAAAGGTATCGGTCCTAGCCGCACCGGATCGGGCCGTCCTCGGTCACGATCCAGTCGAGCGGGACGTCGCGGGGCCCGGCGGGGATGTGGGAGCACTCCTGGCAGGCGAGCCCTATCCCGATCGTCAGCGCGATCGGGTGGGCGTCCAGGAACCGGTCGTAGTATCCCGCCCCGTACCCGAGCCGGTTCCCGGTCCGGTCGAACCCGAGCAGCGGCACCAGGATGGCCTCGACCGCCTCCGGCTTCGCCGGCTTCTCGTGGGCGATAGGCTCGGGCACGCCGAACGTGGACGGGACCAGCACCGACGGGTCGTCGAGGTAGGAGAGGCGAAGACCGACGGTCTCGCGCTCGATGATCGGGACCACGACCCGGACGCCCCGGTCGAGCAGGGCCTCGATCAGGGTCGAGGTGTCGACCTCGCCGGGTTTCGATGCGTAGACCATCACGGTCCGCTGGCCATTCAGAAGCGAGAGGGCATGAACTCCGATCCGGCGACTCCGTTCGGCCAGGTCGGCGGGATCGATGGAGGCCCGGGACGCCCGGATCTGGTCGCGCAGGAGCCGCTTCTCGTGGGTCATCGGTACAGGAAGTACGTCCGCCGCGTGCCATAAATCCGATGCATCGTCCCCTGCAGGGGACGCTGGTACCGGGTTCGATGGCATGATATAGGCGCGTGCCCAAGAGAGATACTCGGGAGAACCTCATACATGATCGATATTCCTCGGGCCGTCGAGGCCGGACGGGCATCGCTCGACGCGGCGATGGCCGGGCTCGACGGTCCCCTCGCCTACGAGGAGACTGCCTACCACATGCCGATCTCGTTCGCGGTGACCGGCATCCCGGTGACCGACGCGGAGACCGCCCGGGCCGCGTACGCCGCCTCCGGCAGCAACCCCCTCGTCGCCTGGGAATGCGTCCAGGCCCACCGGGCCGCGCGATCCGGGCCCGTGGGCCATCCCTACACGGGCTTCATCCCCGACGCCGAGATCCGGAAGCTCGGCTACTCGCTCGTCGACGGCTCGATCCTCGGGCTCTGCCTGATCGTCGGCACCCCCGACAGCACCGATGTGGCCGCCGCGCTCTGCCGCGAGCTCCAGGAGAAGTACATGTTGACCTTCCTCGCGGGCCCGGTCGTGCAGCGTCTCCAGGAGGCGCAGGTCCGCGTCGGCCTCGAGTATCGCCTCGCGCCGCTCGGCCCGACACCGTCGCACGGCGTCCACTTCGCCGACATCCTAGCCCGGGTCGCGATGATGTTCGGCGGGGTGACGCCCGGCGACGCGGCCCGGCTGCTCGCGTACGCCGCCGAGCGGGCGAAGGCGATGGTGATCGCGTTTCCCGGCCTCTCGGACGAGGAGACCGCCTCTGTCGACGCGCTGCGCATGCTCGGGATCCCGATCCTGCAGTCCGGCGGGTACGAAGGGGGCGACTGGGTCGCGACCGGGGGGACGGACGCGGTCAGGGCCGGCATGGACCTGCTCGGCATCCGGGTCACGGTCACGGCCATCCCGATCCCGATGGGCTGCTCGCCGGCCTTCGAGGGGAAGTCGATCCGCAAGGAGGAGATGTACGTCGAGTTCGGCGGCGGGCGGTCGCCCGCGTTCGAGCTGCTGCGGATGAAGGACCCGGCGGAGGTCGAGGACGGGACGGTGACCGTGATCGGCCCCGAGATCGAGGACCTCGTCGAGGGGTCGGCCGTCCCGCTCGCCATCCTCGTCGACGTCGCCGGCAAAACCTTCCGCAAGGACTACGAGCCCGTGCTCGAGCGGCGGATCCACAACTTCGTCAACTACGGCGAAGGCTCCTGGCACACGGCCCAGCGCGACCTGATCTGGGTCCGCGTCTCGAAGGAGGCGGTGAAGAACGGCCTCCGGATCGAGCACCTCGGCAAGCTCCTCGCCGCGAAGTTCCGGATCGACTTCCCCGACCTGATCGACGCGGTCCAGGTGACGCTCGTCACGGATCGGGCCGAGGTCGAGCGCCTCAAGCAGGAGGCGGAGGCGGTCTATGAGGAGCGTGACGCCCGGATCCGCGGGATGAAGGACGAGGACGTGGACGTCTTCTACTCCTGCACCCTCTGCCAGACCTTCGCCCCCGACCATGTCTGCGTCATCACCCCCGAGCGGCCCGCGCTCTGCGGCGCCATCTCCTGGCTCGACGGCCGGATCGCCCACGAGATCTCGCCGGCCGGCGCGAACCAGCCGGTGAAGAAGGAGGGGGTGCTCGACCGGAACGGAGGGGAGTTCGAGGGGGTCAACCGGTTCATCAAGAAGGCCTCCCACGGCGCGGTCGACCGGTGCCACCTCTACGCGGTGGTCGAGTACCCCATGACCGCCTGCGGCTGCTTCGAGGCGATCGCGCTCGTCCTGCCCGAGGTGAACGGGATCATGGTCGTGAACCGGGAGTACAAGGGCGAGACGCCCTCGGGAATGACCTTCTCGACGCTCGCCGGCACCATCGGCGGCGGGATGCAGACGCCGGGCTTCGCCGGGATCTCGAAGGGGTACCTCCTCTCCGACCGCTTCCTCCAGGCCGAGGGCGGGATCGAGCGCCTCGTCTGGCTTCCGTCGGCGCTGAAAGAGGAGCTCGGCCCCCGGCTCAGGGCCAAGCTCGACGAGCGCGGCCTCGGAGGGCTCTACGACCGGATCGCGACCGAGGAGGATGCGACCACGATCGAGGAGCTGATGGCCTACCTCGAGTCCGTCGACCACCCGGCGCTCGCCATGCCGGAGCTCTTCTAGGGAGTGGCTCCATGGCATACGACGCACCTGCGGACTGGAGCGGCGCCATCGGACGGGTCCAGATCGGCGCGACGGAGGAGGAGGGAGGGACCCGCTCGACCTCCTACCGGATCGGCGGCAACGGCGGGCTCCCGTTCGTCGAGCCGAACGACGGGCTGGCGCGCCCGCTCGTCGCGTACGAGCTCTGCGACGACCCGTCGTACTGGTCGCCGCTCGTCATCGAGCGGCTCGGCTCGACGACCGGGGATCCCGCCGCCTGGGCGCGGGCGGCCGGGTGTGAACTCGGCGCCGACCTCGTCCGGCTCTACCTGACCTCGACCAAGCGGCGCGGCTTCGACGACTTCGACGCCATCGGTACCGCCGTCCGGGCCGTGCTCGAGGCGACCGACCGGCCGCTGATCGTCGAGGGCCCCAACGAGCCCGCGATCGAGTCCGAGGCCTTCCGCCGGATCGGCGAGGCCGGCGAGGGCGAGCGCCTGCTCCTCGGCACGGCCGAGGCCACGCGGTACCGCTCCGTCGCGGCCGCGGCCCTCGCGTACCACCACGGCGTCATCGCGCAGTCCCCGATCGACGTGAACCTCGCCAAGCAGCTCAACATCCTGCTCCGCGAGATCGGCGTGCCCCACGAGCAGATCGTGATCGACCCGTACACGGGCGCGCTCGGGTACGGCTTCGAGTACTCGTACTCGGCCATGGAGCGGATCCGGTACGCGGCCCTCAAGGGCGACGCGGACCTCGCCATGCCCATGATCTCGTCGGCCACGGACTCGCTCACGATCAAGGAGGTCCGCGACGCCCCGCAGGGCGAGGCGCACCGGACGGCCGTCGCCTGGGAGGTCGCCACCGGCCTCTCGGCCGCCGTCGCCGGGGCCGCGATCGTCTGCGTCCGCCACCCCGACTCGGTGGCGCCCCTGAAGGCCGCGATCGAGGCGACCTGGGGGGCGGCCTGATGGCGCTCAAGGCCCTCGACATCTACAAGCTCCTGCCGAAGAAGAACTGCAAGGAGTGCGGGGTCCCGACCTGCCTGACCTTCGCCATGAAGCTCGCCTCGGGCAAGGCCGACGTCGAGCTCTGCCCGTACCTCGACGACGAGGCCAGGAACGTGCTCGGAGCGTCGACCCGTCCGCCGATCCGGCTCGTGAAGGTCGGTGTGGGTGAGCGGGGGTTCCGGGTCGGCGACGAGTTCGTCTTCTACCGGCACGAGAAGACCTTCTACCACGAGCCGGCGATCCTCTTCCGCGTCTCGGATACCTGGGACGAGGCCACGATCGCCGGGGTGGTCCACGAGGTCCGCGACTACACCCTGACCCGGGTCGGCCAGGATCTCTCGCTGAACGGGGTCGCGATCGCGAACGACTCGGGCGACCCCGCCGCGTTCGGCCGCGCCGTCGCGGTCGTCGAGGCGAACGCGGACCTCCCGGAGGTGCTGATCGCGGACGACCCGGCCGCGCTCGAGGCGGGCCTGGCCCACTGCGGCGGCTTCCGCCCGCTCCTCGACGGCGCGACCGACGAGAACGCCGAGGCCGTCTGCGCGCTCGCAAAGAAGCACGGCGCGCCGCTCGTGGTCCGCGCGCCGGACCTCGAGCCGCTCGTCGCGCTTGTCCAGCGCTGCACCGGGCTGGGCGTCGCCGACCTCGTCCTCGACCTCGACGCCCCGACGCTTGCCGAGTTCATCGAGCGCTCCTCGGCCGTGCGGCAGCTCGCGATCGCGCGGGCCGTCCCCGAGCTCGGGTACCCCGTCTACTACGACTGCTCGCGGGCCGGCGAGCTCGCCGGTGCCGCGGTCGGGCTGGGGGTCCTCAAGTTCGGCTCGGTCCTGGTGACCGGCCCGCTCTCCCGTCCCGAGACCGTCGCGGCGCTCACCCTCCGGCAGAACATCTACACGGACCCCCAGAAACCGATCCAGATGACGCCGGGCCTCTACTCCATAGGGGCGCCCGGGCCCGAGTCGCCGGTACTGATGACCGTGAACTTCTCGCTCACCTTCTTCACCCTCCAGGGCTACCTCGAGTCGACCCGGATCCCGTGCTACATGCTGATCGTCGACACCGAGGGGCAGTCCGTGCTGACCGCGGTGGCCGGCGGCAAGCTCTCCGAGAGCGTCGTCGCGGACGCGATCAGGAAGTTCGAGGTGGAGCAGGCGGTCGCGCACCGGAAGGTGATCATCCCGGGATACGCGGCGCCGCTCTCGGGCGCCATCGAGGACGCGACCGGCTGGACGGTGATGGTCGGGCCGCGCGACGCCGCCGAGATCGGCGCGTTCCTCGAGACGGAGTGGAAGGGATAGATGCCGGTCGTCACCTTCCTCCCGAGCTACCGGAAGGTCGAGGTCGGGAAGGGCTCCACTATCCTCGACGCCGCGCGGAAGGCCGGCCTCCAGATGAACGTCGTCTGCGGCGGCGTGGGCAAGTGCGGCAAGTGCATCGTCTACGTCAGATCGGGCAAGGTCGCGTTCGACCGGCAGAAATACGGCCGGTTCTTCACGCCGGAGGAGCTCGAGCGCGGCGCCTGCCTGGCCTGCACCACCGAGGTCCACTCGGACCTCGACGTCTCCGTGCCCGAGACCTCGCTGATCCAGGAGCAGAAGATCCTGATCGAGGGGCTCGACATCACGACCGCGTTCCTGCCGTCGGTCTTCAAGTACCACGTCACGCTCTCGGCGCCGACCCTCGAGGATCCGTCGCCGGACCTCACCCGGCTCCTCGAGGGGATCCACCGGCAGCGGCACGGCCCCGCGCCGACCAAGATCTTTGCGCCGCTCGGCGTGCTGCGGCGGATCCCCGAGATCCTCCGCGCGGCCGACTGGGACGTGACCGCGACGGTCGGGCTCCAGCCGCCCGGGAAGTACCTGCTCCTGAACGTCGAGGCCGGCGACACCTCCGACCGGCTCTACGGCGTCTCGATCGACCTCGGCACGACCACGGTCGTGGCCTACATCTGGGACCTCGTCTCGGGCACGGTCGCCGGGATCTCCTCGAACTACAACCGCCAGATCTCGTGCGGCGAGGACATCCTCTCGCGGGTCAACTTCGGGCGCAAGTCCGGCCTCGCGAAGCTGCAGGCGCTCGCGGCTGAGTCGATCAACACCGCGATCACGAGCGCCGCAGACCAGGCGGGGATCGACCGGGAGGATATCTACGAGGTGATGGTGGCCGGCAACACGGTCATGACCCATATGCTCCTCGGGATCGACCCCGCGTACATCATCTCCGAGCCCTACGTCCCGGTGGTCCGGCGGTCGATCAACACGGCGGCCCCGGACCTCGGGCTCCAGGTCGCCCCCACCGCCGGCGTCTTCGCGTTCCCCGCCGTCTCGGACTTCATCGGCGGCGACATCGTCGCGGATGTCCTCGCCAGCGGCATGGGCGACCGCGACGAGGTCTCGCTGATGCTCGACATCGGCACGAACTTCGAGGTGGTGCTCGGCAACAGCGAGTGGATGTTCTCGTGCGCCGGCGCGGCGGGGCCCGCGCTCGAGGGCGGCGAGGTCCTCTTCGGCATGCGGGCCAACCCGGGGGCGATCGAGCGGGTGACCATCGACCCGGCGACCCTCGAGCCATGGTACAGGACGATCAACGACGTCAAGCCCATGGGCATCTGCGGGTCGGGGTTGATCGACCTGCTCGCCGAGCTCCTGACGGCCTGCGTGATCGACCGGAACGGGCTGATCGACACGACCATCGACTCCCCCCGGGTCCGGCGCGGGGATCACACGGCCGAGTACGTCCTCGCGTTCGCGGACCGGACCGGCCTTGGCAAGGACCTGGTCGTGACCGAGAACGACATCAAGTCCCTGATCATGTCCAAGGCCTCGGTCCTCGCGGCCTGCGCGGTGCTGATGAACGTGGCCGGGATCACGCACGACGAGATCGGGACGATCTACTTTTCAGGCGGCTTCGGCAACTACATCAACAAGCAGAACGCGATCACCATCGGCCTGATCCCCGAGGTGCCGCTCGACCGGATCAAGAATATCGGCAACGGCGCCATCAACGGCGCGAACATCGCGCTGATCAACCGCGACGAGCGGCGGACGCTCAGCCTGATCGCGGAGCGGATCGCCTACATCGAGCTGAACGCGGAGCCCTCGTTCATGGAGGAGTACACCTCCTCGTCGTTCCTGCCGCACACGGACGCCGCGCTCTACCCGGGCGTCTCGGCCATGCTCGACCGCTGCCGGGTCCGCGCGCACGAGAACGGCGTCCGTCACACGGAGGCCTGATCCCATGGCACGATTCATCTCTTCACCCAGCGGGCGCGCGACCGGCGTCGGCGGCCTGCCGCACGAGGATCCGGCCCGGGCCGTCGACGGCGTCCTCGCGGCCTTCCCCGAGGTCCCGTACGCGCCGGGCCTGCCGAACCGCGGCCCGTTCGAACAGATCGTCTGGAACGACGCGATAACGCTGCCCGGGCTCGAGGTGGTCGAGGGCCGGCTGATCGTGGACCGCGCTGCGGACCACGCCGCGGCGATGGAGCAGGTCTACCTGGACTTCGTCGAGGGGAACGCGGCCGCGTACGGGCCGTCGCCGGAGACCTACTCGGGCCTCCTCGAGCTGGCCTCGCGCGACCTGTCGTCGGCGGTCCTGGTCAAGGGCCAGGTGACGGGCCCGGTCACGTTCGGGATGCAGGTGGTCGACACGGAGAAGCGGCCGGTCCTCTACGACGAGGTCTACGCGGACCTGCTCGCCAAGATGCTCGCGCTCCGGGCAAAGGCGGTCGAGGGGCGGCTCGCCGCGACGGGCGTGGGCGAGACGCTCGTGGTCCTGAACGAGCCGTACTGGGCGAGCCTCGGCTCGACCGTGGTCCCCGTCGCGGAGGAGACGGTCCGGCTCGCGTTCGAGGACATCGCCTCGCTCGTCGAGGGGGGCCTCGGGGTCCACTGCTGCTCGAACACGGACTGGACCTTCGTGATGGACCTCGACCCGGCCGTGATCTCGCTCGACGCGTACCAGACGTCGGCGGAGTTCCTGCTCTACGCCGAGCAGGCCGCGGCATACCTCGAGCGGGGCGGTATCGTGGCCTGGGGGGTGGTGCCGGCCGAGGCGCGTCTCTTCGCGGAGGAGAGCGAAAGCTCGCTCGTCTCGCGCATGGCCGCGATCCGGGCCGCGATGGCCGAGTACGTCGACCCGGCGCTCCTCGTGCGTCAGTCGCTGATCACGCCGAGCTGCGGGATCAAGTTCGCGAACGAGGAGGAGGCCGGACGGATCCAGACGATGACGGCGATGGTCGCCCGGGCCTGGCAGGAGGGAATCTAGTGCCGCCCTTCAGGATCGCGCTCTCGGGCAAGGGCGGCACGGGCAAGACGACGATCGCCGCGCTTCTGGTCGACGCCTTTCGACGGATGGGCGAGACCCCGCTCCTCGCGGTCGACTCGGACCCGAACGCGAACCTGCACGAGGCCCTCGGTATGGAGGTGACCGAGTCTCTCGGCGCCATGCGCGAGGAGGCGTTCTCGAAGGCCATCCCTGCCGGGATGTCGCGCCACGACTACGTCCGGCTCCGCTTCCGTCAGGTGCTGGTCGAGGGGACGGGGGTGGACCTGATCGCGATGGGCCGGCCCGAGGGGACGGGCTGCTACTGCTTCTCGAACGACCTCCTCTCCGAGTGCCTGGCCGACCTCCAGGCCGAGTACCGGTTCATCGTGATCGACGCCGAGGCCGGGATGGAGCACATCTCCCGCGGTACGATCGGGGTGCCCGACCTCCTCCTGATCGTATCGGACCCCGGGGCCCGCGGGATGCGGACGGCGACCCGGATCCGCGACATCGCGCTCTCGCTCGGGTTGCCGAGGGAGCGGATGCACCTTGTGGTCAACCGCGTCCGGGCCGGTTCGGCAGATGTCGGGGGCGAGCCCGTGCCCCTGATCGCGGAGATCCCGGCCGACCCGGCCGTCGAGGAGGCGGACCTCGAGGGGCGGCCGATCGTGACGATCCCGGAGGACAGCCCGGCGCGCGTCGGGATCGCGGTGCTGGCGGAGCGGATCCGGGAGATGGCACGGACCCGGTGACGGGGCCGGGTCATTACTTTTATCACGTTCCGGGGAAGATGTATTGAGGTCACACGCGCCGTTGTGGCTTAGCGGTATAGCGGCTGATTCGTAATCAGCAGGTCGGGGGTTCGATTCCCTCCAACGGCTCTCGGGATAATAGTTCAAGTCCATCAAGGCCCCATGTTCAGGCATGGAGGCCGATCCACCCTTTTACCCCGGACAGTTCCGGACCACCGCCCCGCGAGCGTACCGCCGTTCACTCGCCGAGGGCCGGCTCACCGATGACGACCGCCGCCTCATCGAGGAGTACCTCTCCGAGCGGCAGGCGACCCGGCAGATCGGGAACCAGCGCGTCCTGAAGATGCGGTATCACCTGATCACCTGGCGCCGGTTCATCGCCCGGCCATACGCCGAGATGACCATCGGCGATCTCTACGCCGGGCTCAACGCCCTGCAGACGGGCGCGAGCCGCCGAGGCAAGCCCTTCAAGCAGAACTCGAAGCACGACTATATCGTCGTCCTCAAGTCCTTCGTGCTCTGGCTCATCGCGAATAACTACTCCACACTCCCCGCAGGAAAGATCCGCGATATCCGGGTGCCGGCCGTCGACCACAACACCACCACGCCCGCCGCCCTGCTCACTCCCGAGGACGTCAAGCAACTTCTGTCCGGTTGTCGGTCCGTCCGCGACAGAGCCATCTTCGCCGTGCTCTACGAGAGCGGCGCCCGCATCGGCGAGGTCGCCCGGCTGCGGTGGCGGGACGTCGAGTTCGACGACTACGGGTTCGGCGTTCACATCAACGATACGAAAGAGAACCAGGTCCGCTACGCCCGCTGCACCTGGGCGCGCGAGATGCTGGCCGCGTGGAGGAACAACTACCCGGCCGAGCTCCACCCGGACGCCTGGGTCTTCCTGTCATCCCGCAAGGAGCCCATGAACTACGACCAGATCCGGCAGCGGATCAAGATGGCCGCCGAACGGGCCGGCCTCGAGAAGCGCGTGCACCTCCACCTCTTCCGTAAGAGCCGTGCCACGCACATGATCCAGCAGAACTACCAGGAGTCGGTCATCAAGAAGATGCTCTGGGGGAACCTGAATACCTCGATGTTCGAGACCTACGTGGTCCTCTCCGAGAGCGACATCGACGCCGAGATCCTGAGCCGGGCCGGCATCGAGACCCGGAAACCCGAACCCGACCCCCTCGCGCCGGTCCCCTGCCCCCACTGCCACGCCATCTGCGCGTCCATCTCCCGGTTCTGCTCGTCCTGCGGCCAGGCGCTCTCGGCCGAGGCCGGGGAGGAGCTGGAGAGCGCGAAGGACCTCATCTGGCGGAACCCGGAGACGGTCCTCGAGATCGCGGCGGAGATCCAGCGGCGTCGGGAGGGGGCAGCCCCCCCGCCATCGGAGATCGCCCGGCAACCGGCCTGACGGAAAAGGGGTGCGCCAGCCCTCTCCCGCGGCCGGTTTCTCTTCTCCGGGCCGCGGAGGCGTCCAAGGATGTCACGTGGGGGAAGTGGCAGCACCCGGATCTGCGTAAAGTGCTCGCGGCGAAGGTCCGGAGCCGTCCGGGCCGCGCGGCGGCGAGAGGACTGCGAGCAACCGTTTCCGGATGGCCCGGCGGGCCCGTTCGACCTGTGTCGGCGTGAGCTGGCACGGCTCGTCCGCCTGCATGGTGGAGGGGTTGGCGGGGGCCGGCTTAAGGGATCTTCTCGGGGGGTGAAAGTGATCGAGGCATCATCTGGATCGCCTCGAGCTCCTGACGAATGAGCCGGGAGAGGAGCCGCTCGCCCGCGGGGGACGCAAAATACCGCTCCAGGGCGTCCGGCTCGGGCTCCATACCCTCGACCGCGATCCCCTCTACGTCGAGCTTGAGCAGTATCGCGTCCACGATGAACGCGGTCATCGAGGGGTAGCGGCCCTCCTCGACGAGCCGGTCGATCGTGTCCTTGATCCGCGGATCGAGCCGGAGCGTGGTCTGCGTCCCCGCCATGCACGACATTCGCTCTCGGATGCAAATAACCCTTCGACGCGATCGAGGTAATATTATCCGTATTCTTGTATGATATCATTGTGTAATACAATGGATGACCTAACAGAGAATCTCACGATCCGCTGTTCTGCGGCGGACCTGGAGATCATAGACCGGCTGCGGGAAGATCGCAGCCGGAGCGCGCTCCTGCGGATCCTCGTCCGGAAGGCGGGCGGGGAGGCGGCGCCATGTGCGTGACCGTCTCGCGCGCCGGCATCCCGCAGATCGCGCGGGAGCTGGGGATCGGGGAAGAGAACGCGGACCTGCTCGAGGCCGTCGCCGTTAGGCGCGGGCTCTGGCGGATCGAGGAGGACGAGGAATGAACGGCAGCCCCACCCACCCAGCCGCCAAGCACGAGCGGGGGACGACTGCCGTGGAGATCTGCGTCGGCATCCCTCAAGAGGCTGGCGTTACGATCGTCGTCCGGGCCGCGGCCCCGACGCCGGAGGCCGACGGTGCTCCCACCGGCGTCGCCTGGCGGCGGCGGACGGGCGGCACGCCCGTGGTCCACGCCTTCGCCGTGAACGCCTGCGTCGATGTCCCGCTCTGCGGCTCCTGCCTCGGCGCCGGCCGGCTCGAGGAGCTCCCGCCGCCACCGGCGCACCTCGGGCCGTACCGCCGGTGCAGGAAGTGCCTCGCGGCGGTCGGGAGGCTCGCGTGAGGGCCGTGGTCGGGTCCGCCGGCAGGGCGGACACCCCGGACGAGATTGAGATCCGGATCGCGGCCCCGGTCCCGCGCCGTTACCGCGTGCTGGCCGCGGACGCGCCGCGCGTGCTGGCCGGTTACTCGGCGGTCCTGTACTCGGAGGAGGGCGAGCCGGTCGGCGACATCTCGGGCTCGGCCTCCGGGCGGATGGTCCTCGGCGCGTCCCGCGCCGGGCGCGGGTTCGTCCCGGACGGCGCGGCGTTCCCGGTCGAGACCGCGGCGTGGATGGTCGTCCGCGACCACCTCCGCGCCCACTACCACCGCCACGACGGCCGGGTCGAGGTCCTGGGGGCCGGCTGATGGGCGCGGACGGCGCGCTCTACTGCGGGCGCTGCGGGAGCCGGCACCTCCGCCGGGCCGACCCGGACCATTGCACCGAATGCGCCCGGGGGATCGGGACGACCGAGGCCCGTCGGTCCTGGGCCGAGTTCCGGCGATACCTCTGCGAGGACTGCGCCGA
>CAZCUJ010000028.1:0-29884 GCA_964501565.1 uncultured Methanospirillum sp. | reverse complement strand
GGCGGTTCGATATCGGCGACCCGACCAGCTGGCTCCTCGCCAACATCGAACTCGGGCTCGAGGACCCCGTGACGGGGCCGCGGATCCGCGCGCTCCTCGATGGCGAGGACCGTGATGACGATCCGAGCGGCGACCGGGGGCGGTGAACGTCGGGTCATCGGGCGACGAGGGGAGGGAGGGCCGAACGGGTATCCGGTCGAGGGACGACTACCTCCGGTATCTCGAGGCGGACCGCCGGGCGATGGGAAGAGCCACGACACGCCCCCGGCTCGCCGGCGACGAGACCTGGCGGTTCCTCCGCCTGCTCCGGGCCGTCGAGTACGTCGAGTCCTGCCGGAGGGCCTGGTATCACCGGCCGCTCCGGAGCCTGCTGTCCCTGCGCTTCCACCGTGCGTCCATCCGCCTGGGATTTACCATCCCTCCGTACGTCTGCGGCCCGGGCCTCGTGCTCCCGCAGCGGGGGACGATCGTCGTGAACTCCTGCGCCCGGATCGGGGCACACTGCCGAATCCATGCCTGCGTCAACATCGGGACGAGCGCGGGGAAGAGTACGGACGCTCCCACCATCGGGGACAACGTCACCATCGGGAACGGCGCCGTGATCTATGGCGATATCACCATCGCCGACGATATCACGATACTGCCGAAGGCGGTGGTGAACCGCTCCTTCCTCGAGCCCGGCATCACCATCGCGGGAAGACCCGCGAGGCGGGTTCGTCACGAGGACGAGCCGACGCTTCATGAGGCGGGAGAACCTTCGGTTTGGCCAGGTTCCGGCGACCACGCACGATAGGTCGGCAACCTTCCCCGAATTCCCGTCCCGGCGGGCCCCCGGATGGCTGTCGGCGCGCCTTGATCCCGGCACGACCCTCTCGAACCCATTCGCAGTGATTGCTTGAACGGCGGATACAGGGCTCGTGAGAGGGTTCAGTCGGCCCCCAGCAATATGACGGGGATCTCCACCCCGCTCTGCCCGGAGTACTCCACGACGCGCTCGAAGACCCGCCGGATCATTCCCCCGGTGGTCAGGATCAGGGCGTCCTCGCCGAGCAACGCCCGGAGGATGCACTTGTCCACGACCCCGTACGTGAAGTGGAGGGAGATGCCCTCCTCGGCCGCCCGATGCTTGGCGCGGGTGCCCATCGCGCCGATCGGAGCCCCGGAACGCGGGGTGCGCCACCGGGCCAGCTCCTCGCCACTCGGGGCATCCGCGTCGAAGACGGCGATCGTGCCCGGGCGGGCGCGGTGGGGGTCCTGCTCGAAGGCATAATCGATCGCATGGAGCATGTCGAGCACCGAGAGCGGTCGCCGGTGGGGGAGCGGAAAGCCCCGCGCCTCGAGTTCGTGGCAGAGGTCGAGCAGGATCGGCGTCGAGAGGCGGGCCTGCCGGACCAGCGCCGGGTCGCCGAACGCGACCTCGGGAACGTCCTCCTGCAGGATGCGGCCGTTCACCAGCAGGATCGCCCGGTCGGCCCACGGGTAGGCGAGCTCGATATCGTGCGTCGAGACGATGATCGTCGTCCCCCGGTCGTTCAGCTCGTCGAGCAGGTCCATGATCTCGGCCGATGCCGCCGGGTCCAGGCTGTTCGTCGGCTCGTCGAAGACCAGCACCTCGGGCTCCATTGCGAGCACGCCGGCGATCGCCACCTTCTTCTTCTCGCCGCCCGAGAGCCGGTGGGTCGGCCGGCGCTCGAACCCCTCGAGCCCGACGGCCCGGAGCGCCCTGGCGACAACGCGTTCGACCTCGTCCAGGGAGAGCCCGAGGTTCGCCGGGCCGAACCCCACGTCCTGGTAGACGGTCGGGGCCACGATCTGCTGGTCGGGATTCTGGAGGACGAAGCCGACGCTCTTGCGGAGCTGCCGCAGGGAACGCGCGTCGGTGGGAACCGGCCGGCCGTCGTACAGCATCGTGCCGGAGTCAGGCCGGAGCATGCCGTTGAACATCATCAGGAGCGTCGACTTGCCGGCGCCGTTGGGGCCGACGATCGCGATCTTCTCCCCCCGGCGGATGTGGAAACTGATCCCCCGGATCACCTCGCCCCCGCGGGGATACCGGTACCAGAGATCCCGTGCCTCGAGTATGATGCTGGTCATGGTCCTTCTCACACCACCGTGATGGTACCGGTCAGGGCGGCGAGCGACGCGGCAGCGACCAGGAAACCGACCGCCACGAGCGCGGGACGGAACTCGACGGGCCGGACGTCGCCAAGGACCACGAGCGCCCCCTCGTAGCATCGCAGCTCGCGCGCCCGTACCAGGTCCTCGCCGGCATTCCAGCTCGCGATAAAGCCGGTGCCGCAGAGGGTGGCGAACGACGTGACCGACTCCCGCCGTGTCGAGTACCCCAGGCGCATCACCTGGGCGTGGTATACCTGGACGAGTTGATCGAGAAGAACGAAGATGGTCCGGTAGACGATCATGCTGAGCTCGACCACGCTTGCCGGCACCCGGCACCGCCGCATGACCGCGAAGAGGTCGGTCATGGGCGTGGTGAGCGCGATGAAGAGCAGCGCGGACGTGCCCCCGAGCGTCCTGCAGAGGACATAGAACCCCTGGTTGATACTCTCGACGGTGACCGAGAGCGAGAGCCACGGCAGGGGCTGCCAGCTCCAGAGGGCCTCGCTCCCGCCCGAGATAAGAACGATCGCGGCAACGCTCAGCAGGGCGAACGAGAGAGGGGCGGCGTAGATCGACGCGTAGGTGAACGGGTCGATCCGCGCGAGGAGGAGGACCGCGACGCTCATCGCAACTGCGATGAAGAGGGGGGCGACATACCCGGTCGAGACGAGGGCGAGAAGGATCCCCCCCAGGCCCGCCGCGAGCTTCAGGGAGGTGTTCACCTCCCTGAGAGCGTTCTCCTGGGCGATCTCCTCCAGGAACTCCTCAAACATGCATGTCGCGAGAGGTGTCGGAAGCGGGTACGGGACCGCACTTCCGCTGAGCATGCCACAGGCCGAAGACGTAGCCGACCACGAGTCCGCCGAACGCGGCCAGGAGCGCGAAGAGGGCCGACTCCACCTCGCCGCTCGGCGGCTCCCACTGGGGGACCAGGGGCTCGAACTCCTCCTCGGGGATGCCGGTGATCGCCGAGATCTGCCCGGATCCCACGGTGTCCGATCCGGCGAACTCAGCGTCCGGCATCATCGCGCTCGTCGCGAGGAAGATGCCGACGAAGGCGAGCACGCTGACGACGGCGAGGATCTCGAGCCAGTATCTACGCAGCATGGGCGAACCCCCTCTCGGTCGCGATGATCTTCTCCTCCGGGAAGATCCGCAGCCGCACCAGGATCTCCGGCTTCATCTGGACGATGTACTTGAAGACCAGGGCCAGGACCACGCCCTCGACGATCGCGAGCGGGACCTGGGTGAGGGCGAAGATCCCGAGGAAGACCGCGAGGGAACTTGCGACCCCGCCGACAGCAGCCGGGTATGCCAGCGCGAGCTGCAGCGAGGTTGTCGCGTAGGTGCAGAGGTCCGCGAGGGCCGACGCGAGGAAGACGGTGAGGAACATGTTGACCTGCGTGTCCCTGAGCGCCCGGTAGATCGCCCATCCCGCGAGGGGGCCGACGATACCCATGGAGACGACATTTGCCCCGAGCACCGAGAGCCCTCCGTGGGCGAGAAAGAGGCTCTGGAAGAGGAGCACGACCGCGCAGACGACCCCGGTGATCCAGGGCCCGAAGCAGATGGCCGAGAGCCCCGTCCCCGTGGGGTGGGAGCAGCTGCCCGTCACGGAGGGGAGTTTCAGGGACGAGAGGATGAAGATGAACCCGCCGGTGACGCCGAGCAGGGCGAGCGCGTCACGGTCCGCGGCCAGTACTCGCTTCAACCGAAATATCCCGTAGACCAGGCAGGGCAGGGCGATCAGCCACCAGACGACGCACCAGGTCGCGGGGAGGAACCCCTCCATGATATGCATGGAGTCAAATATTCTTGTGTTAACTAAAATAAATTTGCTTTTCCTGTCCCCGTGCCCGGCGAAAACAGGGCCGAACGGCACGATGGCGCTGCGCTCATACCTCGATGTGAGGTCACCGGCGAAGGTCGACAGGCACCGTCCATCGCTGGTGTCCGCGGCGGTGCTCAACCATCCTCCGATTGTTCTCACGCCGTCACAGTGCCGACCGATGGGCTGCCAAGGAACCTCTCAAGGTCATCGTCACGGCTGGCAATATTTAATAAGTCTTGAATGGGAATGACAGCCCGTGCCACCAGGCACGGGAATTAGTATCATGGCAGACGAGCAGAAAGGTGGCCTCGGCGGCCTGATGGGTGGCATCAGCCAGGCTATCGGCGGCGCCACTAACACGGCAAAGGAAGAGATGGCGATCAACATGATCATGCAGGCCCTCCGGAGCCTGAACTACCCGCTGACAAAGGCGGACCTCGCGGCGGAGGCCCAGAACCGGAATGCCCCATCCCAGATCATGGACGTCCTCAACAAGATGCCCGAGCGGGAGTACGCTTCGGCCGAAGACGTCGCCGCCGAGGCTCGCAAGGCCTGGAAGGGCGAGTAACCCGCGGGACTGCGTTCCCGGGACTGATGCGAGCAGCGTCGACACCTCTCTCTTTCTCGTGACGTTTCCAGGTGCCGGGGATGCTCCGATCAGGGAGAGGGTGAACGGATGATGACTGACGAACTGCCCGGCGCAAAGACCGACTTCGACCTCTTCGTTATCGGTACCGGCCAGGCCGGTCAGGCGATGGCCCGCCGGGCACGGCGCGAGGGCTGGCGGGTCGGGATCACGGATGAACGTGCCTACGGTGGCACCTGCGGGTTGCGGGGATGCGTGCCGAAGAAGGTGCTTCACACCGCGGCCGAGACGGTCGTACGCGCCCGGCACCTCGAGGGCTCCGGGATCGCGGGCGGCTGCCGGATCGCCTGGGACGAGCTGGCCCAATTCAAGGACGACTTCACGGACCCCATCACGGCGCGCCGGGAAGCGACACTCGAGCGCGCGGGCGTCATCCTCCTCCACGGCCCGGCGCGGTTCGACGGACCGAACGAGCTCGTCGTCGAAGAGCAACGTGTCACGGCCCGGTTCATCGGGATAGCGACGGGATCGATGCCCCGTCCCCTCGGGATACCGGGTGGGGACCTGGTCTCGACGAGCGACGACTTCCTCGCGATGGATTCGCTGCCCCGGAGGATCCTCTTCATCGGCGGCGGCTACGTCTCCTTCGAGCTCGGGTTCGTCGCGGCAGCGGCCGGCGCGGAGGTGACGATCCTCCAGCGGGGCCCGCGGGTCCTCGACCGGTTCGACCAGTTCCTGGTCGGCCTCCTGGTCGAATCCTGCCAGGATCTCGGGATGCGGATCGAGACCGGTGTTCCTGTCACCGGGGTGGCGGCGACGGAGAGCGGACTCCGTGTCGCGGCCGACGGACGGTCGTTCGAGGCCGACATGGTGGTCCACGGAGCCGGGCGGGTGCCGAAGATCGCGGATCTCGCCCTCGAGGAGGGAAACGTGGCGACCGATCGTGGGGGGATCGTGGTCAACGAGTTCCTCCAGAGCGTCACGAACCCGGCCGTCTACGTCGCGGGGGACGTGAACTCGCGGGGGCGGCAGCTCTCGCCGGCCGCTCACCGCGACGGCCGGTCCGTCGCCGAGAACATGATCCGCGGGAACACCATCGCTCCCGACTACTCGGCCGTTCCGTCGGCGATCTTCGCCTACCCGGTGCTGGCCTCGGTCGGCCTCGGCGTCGAGGCGGCCGAGCGGGAGGGGCGGCCCGTCACCGTCCGCCGGGCCAACACGCGGGACTGGTTCACCAGCCGCCGTCTCGGGATCCCGCGCTCGGGGTACGTGGTGCTGACCGACGGCCACGACGGGCCGATCCTGGGCGCCCACCTCCTCGGGCATAACGCCGACGAGGCGATCAACCTCTTCGAGCTGGCCATCCGGCGCGGGCTCTCGCTGGCGGACCTGCAGGCCATGGACTGGGCCTTTCCGTCCTCGATCCACGACATCAACCGGATCCGGTAGCGGGGTCGACTCAACCGGGTGCACGACGACGCGCAAGAGTTCATCTGCGATGGCGCCGTACCTCCGGAGCGGATACCATGAAGTACGGCTGGAAGATCGCGCTCGCCATCGTCGGCGTGGGGCTCCTGCTCGGTGCCGCGACGGTCGTGGCATGGGGGCTGACTCCGCTCGGGCCCGACGACGCAGCTCTCGCAGCGCTACTCTCGGACGGGAACGTCACGGTCCGCGACGACGGCTCCGTGATCGTCTTCGTGCCGGCCGCAACCGACCCCGTCACCGGGTTCATCCTGTACCCCGGCGGCCACGTGGACCACCGCTCGTACGCCCCTCTCGCCCGGGAGATCGCTCGCCAGGGATACCTGGTGGCCGTCGTCGCGATGCCGCTCTCGCTGGCCGTCCTCGGTGTCGACAGGGCGGACGCGGTGATCGCGGCTCATCCGTCGGTCCGGAGCTGGGCGATCGGCGGGCACTCGCTCGGGGGCTCGATGGCAGCATCCTACGCGCGGACCCGTCCTGGCCGGGTCCATGGCCTGGCGCTCTGGGCGGCGTACCCTGCCCCCGGCGACGACCTCTCGACCAGCGGACTCGAGGGCCTCTCGACGTACGGCTCGAACGACGGGGTCCTCGACCTGGAGCGGTTCAACGTGTCCGTCCCCCTGCTCCCCGAGGGGGCCGTCGTGGAGGTGATCGAGGGAGGCAACCACGCACAGTTCGGCAACTACGGTCCCCAGCCCGGCGACGGGATCGCCGGGATCTCGGCCGACGAGCAGCAGGCGCGGGCCGCGAACCTGACCGTCGCCCTCCTCCGGGCGGCGGAGCCGGCAGAGGGACGCGCGAGCGAATCGAAGGACTGAAATAGCACTGTTCATCTATTTTGAACTGACCTTTCCAGCGATGAACGGTCGAACGACCAGGATGGTTCGGATATGAAGAAGGGATTCGTTGCCAACATCGAGGCGATGACGCTCAAGAACGGCTCGTACCGGAAGGTCCTCTACACCGGGAAGTACAGCCAGCTCGTGCTGATGAGCCTCAAGCCCGGCGATGAGATCGGCGAGGAGGTTCACGATGACATCGACCAGTTCTTCCGCTTCGAGCAGGGAAACGGCGCGGTGATCATCGACGGTGTCAAGCACCGCGTCCGCGACGGGAGCGGCGTGGTCGTCCCGAGCGGGGCGCGCCACAACGTGGTCAACACCTCGAAGACCGAGACCCTCAAGCTCTACACGATCTACTCGCCGCCCGAGCACAAGGACGGAATCGTGAAGCGGACGAAGAAGGTGGCAGAGGAGAGCGAGGAGCACTTCGACGGCAAGACCACCGAGTAGGTGGAAGGAGACCTCCCGTCCCGCTCCGTGCGAGTGGGTTTCGCGAGCTGACCCGCCGCACCGGCACCGCGACACCACCTTGATATCCGTTCGAAACCACTCCATCTGAAGGGATGCATACCATGAACGATCACAGTATCAGGCGCTCCGATGCCGGGCGAAGGCGGGACGGTTCGATCGGCCCCCGGAGGTGTCGGTGACAGCAAAGGCGCGCAAGGAGCTCGGCGGCAGGGTGATCCACCTCTCCGACCTCGTCGAGTACCAGCCGGGCACGGTCGCGAGCCGGATGATCGTGAACAGTCCGGCGGGATCGATCACGATCTTCGCATTCGACGAGGGCGAGGGCCTCTCCGAGCACACGGCCCCCTTCGACTCGGTGGTCACGATCCTGGACGGGGAGGCGGAGGTGTGGTCCGCGGACGAGACCCACCAAATGACCGCCGGGGAGACGATCATCTTTCCCGCGAACGTTCCGCATGCTTTCACGGCCACGACCCCGTTCAAGATGTCGCTCGTGATGATACGGGGATGAGGGTGATGGGACGGGACGACGAGGGGGTCTACTGCACCATCTGTGGCGGGATGGTCTCGCAGGCTCCGGGCGTACGAAAGATCCTGATCGACGGGATCGAGACCGGGATGACGGGCATCGACGAGTGCATCGCGGCCGTGAAGGCTCTCGGACTCTCGGACGATGCGGCGATGCGCGAGGAGCTGCTCACGCGGCTGGCGAAGGGCAACTACATCCCGACCAGGAAACGCGAAGCCTACGGCGCCTCCCTCATCGACGAGTACCGCCGGTCCCTGTAACCCTCTTTCGGGCGGTGTGGCCGGTCGCCTGGCGGTCCAGCCCTCACGCCTTGATGACGGACCCGACCCGGTCCCCCTTGACGGCCGCGGTGACGTTCCCGGGGATGGTGCAGTTCACGATCCGGATCTCGCGGACGTGGACGGCCTCGCGGAGCAGCTCGAGGGCCATCCGCTCGAGCACGAGGTCCTCGAGGTCCATCGCGATCAACTCGTCGGCCGTGATCTCAGGGATCACCGTGGCGTCGGGGTCGGTCTTCGGGTCGGCGGTGCAGAGCCCGTCCACATTCTTACCGAGGATACAGGTCTTCGCGCCCATCACCTCGGCCATCAGGAACGCACCCGTGTCCGTCCGGTGCGGCGGGATCCCGCCGGTCCGCGCCGGGTGTTCGTACAGCCCGTAGGGGGGCGTCCCGTGGATGACGGGGAGCTGCTTGAGCCGCAGCAGCGTCGGGAGCTCGAGCAGGTCCTCCTGGTGGATCCGCGTCCCGCCCCACGGGGAGAGGAGGAGTGAGACCATGATCGCGTTCTGCTCCGAGATCTTGGCCGAGAGCTCGGCCAGCACGCCCGTGGGCATGCCCAGGTCGAGCCCCACGTCCATGATGTGCCGGACGCGGGCTCCGCCACCCGTGACGACGAGGAGCTGGTTCTCCCGCGAGAGCTCGCCGATCTCCTGGCAAAGGGGGTGCATCACGGAGCGGCCGTAGTCGATCGCGCCGTGGCCCCCGAGCTTGATCACGTTCAACTCGGGCGTGACCCGGAGCCGGTCCACGACGCCTGTCCGGGCCATCAGCCCTTTCCTGACGAGGCTCTCTCCACGCAGGGTCGACTCCATCTCGATCCGGTCTCGCATCCGCTTCATGCCAGAGGGTATTTCTTTACGTAGAAATAGATTGGTGCCGTCGGCCCGACAACGGGCGACGTGATGACCATGAAGATCTACGTCCGCGAGAGAATCAAGATCGGGGAGGGCGTCCGCCAGCCCCGGTTCATCGTCCTGGCCGTCCAGGGCGGGGACCTGCGGGTCTACGCGCACCACTTCCGCAAGACCGAGCTCGAGCAGATGGCGAAGGACTCCGGCGCCGAGCTGGTCTTCCTCGAGCCGATGCCCGAGGAGGAGCGCGGCTCGAAGAATCCAGACCGGGAGATCTGAGACCCTCATGCCCTCGCCCTCGATCGAGTCGGTGATAGACGCCATCCTCTCCCTTCTCGTCGAGGATGACCGGAGTCTGGGGCTGGTCTTCACGCCCGGGGGCGTCCTGCTCCGCCTCCCGACCACGCGGAGGATCGCCGAGCGGCTCGGCATGCCCCACTACTACGTCCTGCCGCTGATCGGGGTCCTCGAGGCTGAGGGCCTCCTCACCCGCGCAGAACGGGTCGGGATCCAGACCACGCCTGCAGGGACGAGCCGACTCTTCGCCCGGATCGAGGAACGGCACCACGCCGGCGCCGAGGCCCTTCTCGGACCCGACCTGTACTCGCTCCTGCTCGCGCGCCTCGGGTGATCCGCGCCGGCGCGATAGGGGGGCACCGCCAGTGCCACAGGGTTCCTGACCTCGTCCTCGCCGATCGCGGTCCCCCGGCAGGGACTCGCCGGCGAGGCGGGAGGCGCGATGGGAGATGCGGCACGGGCCTCCCGCTCCTCCTCCACGTGCTGCTCGCGAGCCGGATCGAGCCCGATCCCCAGAGCACGGGGAGTGCTCTCCCGATGGTGGATTCGACCGGTAGTTCGACGGCTCGCCCGAAGTCGGAGAATGCAGTGACGATCCCTTTGCGTGCGCCTCCGTCGGAAGGGAGGTGACCGGAGTCCGGCAGCAGCGGGTCGGCGCAGTGCTGTTGTCCATTCGTGGTGATTTCCCGGGAGTGATGGCCGCAGGCCGTTCAACGAGAGCGCCCGTCGAACGGCGTCGGCGCGACGAAGCCGGCCGACGCGTCAGACCGGCAGATGCCGGACGGCATCCTCGGGAAACCGCGCAATCGCCCGGGCGCCCGGGATGAGGGGACCTGTCGCGGTCGGTGCGAACCCGGTCAGGCGGACCTGGCCCGACGGCCGCTCGACGAGCAGGCGGACGCGGGAGAGCGGGCCCAGCTCCTCGATCGTCTCGACGGTCCCCGTGTGCGCGAGGGTCCCGGGCGGGACAGCGATGCCGGGCGGACCGACGGATACGTCGGCCGGCGGCACGAAGCACCAGGCCTCGGGGTTGCCCCCGGCGAGGTCGGCGGGAAGGAGGTTCTCGAGCCCGAGCGCCCGGGCGGCACCGAGATCCGGCGGGTGCGCCGCGAGCGTTCCGTACGGCCCGTCAGCCACGACCCGGCCCCGATCGAGCACCACGACCCGGTCGGCATGAGCGCCGGCTTCTTCGAGCGCGTGGGTTACCTCGAGAACGGTGAGCCCGAGGCTCCTCCTGAGCAGGGCGAGCTCGGTGCGGCAGGTGGCGCGCGTGGCCGGGTCGAGTGCCGCGAACGGCTCGTCGAGGAGCAGGAGGTCAGCGCCCGTCGCGAGCGCGCGGGCGATGGCGACGCGCTGCTGCTCGCCACCGGAGAGCGTCGCGGGCCGACGCCCGGCGAGGCCGGCGCACCCGAGCCGGTCGAGCTCCGCCGTTGCACGTTCCCGCGCGTCGCGCCGGTTCGAACCGCGCATGCGGAGGCCGAACGCGACGTTCTCCAGGACCGTGAGATGGGGAAAGAGGCTGTAGTGCTGGAAGACGAGCCCGATCCGCCGTGCCTCGGGGGGCAGGCCCGCGGCGTCCGTTCCGCGGAGAAGGATCGTCCCGCTCTCGGGCACGACCAGGCCCGCGACCGCCCGGAGCAGGAGGGACTTCCCTGCTCCCGAAGGCCCCACAATAAGGCAGTGTTCACCGGGATCGACATGGAGCCGGTCGACCCGGAGGGCGAACGTGCCGGCGCGGATCCGGCACCCCTCACACCGGAGCATCGGGCCTCCAGAGTCGCGAGGCCACACGCCGGAGGAGGATGAGGACCGCCATGCAGGTCACGAGGAGCACGACGGCGACCGCGACGGTCTCGGCGAGACCGTACTGGGTGAAACGCGTGTAGATCAGGGTCGAGATGACGAGCGGGAAGTACGCGATCATGATCACCGCCGCGAACTCGCCCACGGCGCGCCCCCATGCGGTCACCGCACCCGAGAGGCACTCGCGGGCTGCGAGCGGGAGGGCCACCTCGGCAAAGGCTGCCCAGCGGCCGGCACCGAGCGTCCGGGCGACCTCCTCGAGCTCGACCGGGACCTTGGCGAACCCGTCGCGGGCCGCGTCGACGTAGTACGGGATCCCAACGAAGAGCATGGCTGCCACGACGCCGGGGAAGGCGTCCTCGAACGAGAGCCCGACCGCTCCGAGCGGTGCGCCCAGGGGACCGTATCGCATGAAAACGAGGTAGACAAGCAGGCCTGCGATGGTGTGTGGCAGCACGAGCGGAAGGTCCACCAGGGCCTCGACGGCGGGGAGCGCGCGGCTCCGGGACCGGGCCATGAGGTAGGCGAGCGGCGTGCCGAGGAGCGCGAGGACGAGCACGGCGAGCGTGGCGGCGGCGAAGGTTATCGCGATGGCGGACCAGACGGCGGCGTCCGACGCGGCGGAGATCAACGCCCGGGGGTCGACCGCGGCCCGTGTCGCGAGCGTCGCGAGCGCGAGGATTACGAGGCCGACCAGCAGGACGGCCGCGACGGGCATGAGCACCGTATCCCGGAGCGTCCGGTTCCGTGCCGTGGCTGCCATCGCAATCAGGTTCTCCCTCGCAGATGTTATTCAAGCAGGTTAAATTTACTTGATTGACTCAATCGATAAACCGGAACTGTTTAATGGCAGCGGAGGCACACCCCTGTGCATGAGGTGCAGGCCAGGAATCCCGGCGATCGTCGCGCTTGCCGTCCTGCTGGCGCTGGCCCTGCCGGCGGCGGGGGCGCAGACGACCACGCTCGAGGTCGTCAGGTACAGCTGGGACAACACGACCGTGGCGGACCGGGAGACCGTGAACGTCTCGTGGATGGGAGCCCACCTGCCCGTGATGGGCACCGGGACGACCGCGTACTCTTTCCAGGGTCCGACCTTCGACGAGGCGAACCTCTGGGATCCCGGCGAGACCGTGAACACGGCGAAGATCACCGAGACCGTGAAGGGAACCGCGATCCACGACCTTGTCGAACTCGTGGGCGGCATGCACCCGGGCGACGAGGTCCAGGTACGCGCCGCCGACGGCTTCCGTAAGCGGCTGGGATACGGGAACGTCTACGATCCACCAGCCCGCCAGGGTCCGCCCATCCTCGCCTGGTGGAACGCGCGGAACGGGTACGCATGGCCCGACTCGATGCGCCTCTTCTTCCTCGCGGACGATTCGTCGAACCCCGGCGGTCTCCACGTCTTCGGCAACGAGGATATGCGGCACAGTTTCGCGCCGTCCTACTGGCACTACTTCAACTCCGACGGCGTGAATTATCCGTCGGCCGCCGGGCTCTCCGTCTCCACCATCGCGTACCTCGAGGTCTTCCCCGCGCCGAGGGCGATCGCGCTGCCCGGCGAGGCCCGGTCGCCGACCGATACCGATCGCGACGGGCTGTACGAGGACATGAACGGCAACGGCCGCAGGGATTTCGCGGATATCGTCCTCTACTTCAACCAGATGACCTGGATCGCCGCGAACGAGCCGATCCCGCTCTTCGACTGCAACGGCAACGGGCGGATCGACTTCGCCGACGTCGTCTGGCTCTTCAACGCGCTCTGAGAAAGTAAAATTAATTAATTTAATTTGATTAACTCCAGCATGGAAACCAAATCTATTTACCTTTATCAATCGGACTGATCTTCCGTTCCGATACCAAGGCAGCGGCCGTTATCGTGCGACCGCGCCTCCAAGGAGACTGTCGATGAGAACGAGCAACCTGCTTCTCTGCCTGACCCTCGTCCTGCTCCTGGTCGTTCCGGCCGCGGCGCAGACGACCCAGGTGCAGATCATCCGCTATGCGAACGACGGCACGACCGTCGCGTCCCAGGTGACCCACGATGTCGCCTGGATGGAGAGCAACCTCCCCGTCTTCGGGGACGGCGTCACCCCCTACCTCTTCCAGGGCCCGATCGTCGAGGCCACAGCCTCCGACCCTGCCAAGTGGAACCCGGCCGAGGACAGCAACCTCGACAAGGTGAACGAGACCATCAAGGGGACCTATCTCAAGGACCTCTGCGAGCTCGTGGGAGGCATGCAGCCCGGCGGCGAGGTGAAGATCTCCGCAAGCGACGGTTTCTCGATCCGGCTCGCCTACGACAACGTCGTCACCCCCCTGCCGCGGCAGGGGCCGCCCGTTCTCGCCTGGTGGACGGCCCGCGAGGGCTACGGCTATCAGAACGGCATGCGTCTCTTCTTCGGGGCCGACACCTCGACCAACCCGTACGGGCTCCATGTCTTCGGCCACGAGGACATGCGACAGTGCATGGACGCGAAGTACTGGGGCTGGTACGGCGGCAAGGACAACCTGCCGTCGGCCGCCCAGCTCTCGAACCGGAACGTCGCGAAGATCGAGATCTTCCCGGCGCCGTCGACCGACTGGACCGTGCTGCTGAACGGGTCCATCAAGCGTGACATCACCAAGTCCTACTTCGAGCAGGGCCTCGGGTGGACCGGCCACCGCGCCACCTACACGGACGCGAACGGCGCCTGGGAAGGGATGCCGCTCTGGCGTCTCGTCGGATACGTGGACGACGGCAACGAGCACGGCGACGTCGCCTTCAACCGGACGCTCCTGGACCCTGGCTATACCATCACCGTGATCGCGGCCGACGGGTACAGCAAGACCTTCTCGAGCGCCGAGGTCGCGTTCAACTCGAACTACATCGTCGCGAACACCCTCGACGGCGCCCCTCTCCCGGCCCAGATCAACGGGAAGAACGTCTGGCCGCTCCGGCTGGTCGGCGTGAATGCGACCGGCGGAAAGTCGGTCGGCAACATCACCGAGATCCGGCTCGACGGCGTGCCCCTCACGACCACGACGCCCGCGCCCACGGCGACCACGACCCCCTCCCCGACCACGACACCGACGACCGGTATCCAGCCGTGGACCCTGAAGATGTCCGGGTACACGGACTTCACGGTCACGAGCGACTACTTCTACGAGGGGATGTCCTGCGGCGGGCACACCAAGTCGTATACCGACGCGAATGGCGTCGAGTGGATGGGCATGCCGCTCTGGCGCCTCATCGGCCTGGTCGACGACCAGAAGGGACACGAGGTGCTGATCGGCGCGTACAACGAGACCCTGGCCGACCTCGGCTACAACGTCACGGTGGTCGCCGGCGACGGGTTCAGCAGGACCTTCACGAGCCAGGAGATCCGGCGGCCCACCCAGAACGAGGAGATCCCCGATCCCGCCTTCCTGGTCGCGTGCCTCATGAACGGCAGCGCCCTGCCCGAGCAGGTCAACGGCAAGTACTACTGGCCGCTCAAGCTCGTCGGGACCGGCGCGACCGGCGGCAAGTCGATCGGGAACATCACCGAGATCCGGCTCACGGACCTCCCGATCGCGCCGCCGGCGGGCGACCGGTCCTGGGAGCTGAAACTCACGGGATACACGAACATGACCGTGACGAGCGACTACTTCGCCCAGGGGATCGCCTGCGGCCACTCCGGGAGTTACACCGACGCGAACGGCGTGCAGTGGGCGGGGATGCCCCTGTGGCGGCTCGTCGGCTTCGTGGACGACCAGGTCGGCCACGAAAACCTCTCGGACGCGTACAACGACACGCTGGCCGACCAGGGCTACAGCGTCACGGTGATCGCCGGCGACGGGTACAGCCGGACCTTCACGAGCCAGGAGATCAAGCGGTCCGCCAGCTACCTGGTCGCCTCGACGATGAACGGCAGCGCCCTCCCCGAGGAGGTCAACGGCAAGAAGATTTGGCCGCTCAAGCTGGTCGGCGCGAACGCGACCGGCGGCAAGTCGGTCGGAAACATCGCCGAGATCCGGCTGACGGACCTTCCGATCTCGCCCGCCCCGACGACGACCACCCCGACGACCACCACACCCGCCACGGGCCCGGTCGTCCTCTTCGACGGCGACCTCGATCTCAAGGACGGGACCTTTGCGTGCACGGCCTATAACTCCGGCGCCACCCACCAGGTCCAGAACCTGACCCCGAACGGCGCGCTCGAGCTCGCCGCGAAGGCCGGGAACTTCGCCTACAATGTGACCGACAAGAAGATGGGCACCATGGGCACCATGCTGCTCGACGGCGCCGGCGGCTTCAACCTCGACTCGGCGAACAACCGGGCCTGGGCGTACCGCGTCAACGGCGTCACGAAGAACGACTTCTCATCGACCGAGGGGATCAGCGTCTACCGGATCGCCGACGGCGACCTGGTCGAGTTCTGGTACGGCACGAAGGGCGGTGCCTACGAGGACGCCCTTGCCGTGATCCGTGCGCGAGTCCACGTGCGGGACCAGGCAACGGTCTTCGACGGGTCGGTGACCCTCGTGGACGGGGCCTTCAACGCGTACGCCTACAACTCGGGCGCGACCCATTCGGTCGCGAACCTGACCGTCCACGGCGCCCTCGAGGCGGCATCCCGGGCGGGCGGCTTCACCTACAAGGCGACCGACAAGAAGTGGGCCGACCTCGGCACGCTCCTGCTCGACGGGGTCGGGACCTTCGACGCCAACAAGACCGAGAACACGGCCTGGGCCTACACCCTCAACGGCGCCGCGATGAACGACTTCTCCGCGACCGAGGGGATCAGCGTCCAGCCGGTGAAGAACGGCGACCAGCTCGTCTTCTACTTCGGCGTCAAGGGCGCGGGCCTCGACGCGGCAAAGGCCGTGGTCCGGGTCCGGGTCTTCGTCGCCTCCAGCGCCGACTTCACGCTCGCGCTCGCCGGCGCCCGGGACGCGACGTTCTCCAGGGCAGACTTCGACGCCTCGGCCGATCGCGTCGAGTTCACGGACGTCTCGGGCACCTGGTCGGGCGTCCCCCTGTGGACACTCGTCGGCAGAGTCGACGACGCTGATCCCGCCATGTTCAACGACGGCCTCGCGGCCCTGAACTACACGGTGCAGGTCTCCGCGGCCGACGGCTACAACAAGAGCCTCGGCGCGGTCCAGGTGGCCCGGAGCGGGAACTACATCCTCGCCGACCGCCTCAACGGCGCGCCTCTCCCCGAGACGATGTGGCCGCTCCGGCTCGTCGGCGCCGCCGTGCCGCCGCACCTCTCGGTCGCGAAGGTCGCGGAGGTCCGGCTCCTCGACCTGCCGGCACCGACGGTCACGCCGACGGTGACGACCACTCCGGAGACGGAGGGGCCGTTCAACGGTCCGCACGCACCCTTCGCCCGTATCGAGGCAGAGGACTTCGACACCGGCGGCGAGGGCGTCGCCTACCACGACCTCGAGCCCGAGAACCGGGGCGGCAGCAGCTACCGCGCCGGCGAGGGTGTCGATATCGAGACCGGCAACGGCCTGACCAACGTCGCCTACATCCGCGAGGGCGAGTACCTCGAGTACTCGATCGACACCACGGCCGCCGGCGAGTTCACGCTCGTGCTGCGCGCGGCCAATCCCGACGCGACGGCAAAGGCGGTCACAGTCTCCCTCGACGGCGCCCCGGCCACCCAGGTGCTGATCGGGAAGACCGGTGCGTTCTCCACCTACGGCGACTTCCCGGCCTCGGAGAAGCTGACCATCCCTGCCGGCCGGCACGTCGTGACCCTGGCCTTCGAGGGGATCAACCGGATCAACCTCGACTGGCTCAGCCTCACGGCCCGCCCGTCCCCCACCGAGACCACCACGCCCGCTGGCGGAACGGTGCCCTTCGGACCCGGGAATACCATCCCCGGCAGGGTCCAGGCAGAGAACTTCGACGCCAGCGGGTCCGCTCCGGCCTACATGGATACGACCTCGGCGAACGAGGGCGGCGCGTACCGGCCCTCCGAGCCGGTCGACATCGAGTACGACGCCGGCATCACGTCCTACGACGTCGGCTGGATCCGCTCGGGCGAGTACCTGGTCTACACCGTCCAGGTAGGCCAGGACGGGACGTACACGGCGAAGTTCAACGCCGCGAACCCCGACGCCGCGAACAAGCCGATCGACGTCTACGTCGACGGCGTCAGGGCCGGCACGGTCCAGATCGGCACGACCGGATCGTTCTGGACGTACCGGCAGTTCACGCTCCCCGTCGCGCTCACGGCCGGCACCCACCAGCTCAAACTCGCCTTCCCATCCGATCGGTTCAACCTCGACTACGTCGAGTTCGCCACGGGAGGCTCGGTCGTCACGACGCCGACGACACCGGCATCGGGCGGCGCGTCCATCTCGGCCGCGCCGAACCCGGTCGCGAAGTCCTCCATGATCCGGTTCACCCTGAAGCCGGCCGCGGGCAAGACCATCAGGTCGGCCTGGTGGACCTTCGACAAGGTCGGCCACTACGGCACGTGGAACTCGCGCGCGTTCAACCCGGCGTTCTACTACCCGAAGGCCGGCACCTACACGCCGCTCGTCAAGGTCACCTACACGGACGGCACCACCGAGACCGTCGAGCGGACGAACTTCGTCACGGTCCGGTAGCGAGGAGGCGATGAGGCCGCCTACCTCACGCTCCTCCTCTCTCGTCCGGTGCTGCGGCCTGCTCCTGGCCCTCGCCCTCCTCGTCGGCGCGGCCCACGCCGCCTCGACCGGCGTCCGCGTGGTCAAGCTCGCGGCGGACGGGAAGACCGTGATCGACGAGAGATCCGTCGACTATCGCTGGCTCGAGGCGAACCTGCCCGTGCGGGGCGACGGGTCGACGCACTACTACCACCAGGGCCCGACCTTCGACGATGCCGATCTCTGGGACCCCTCGGAGTCGAAGAACGTCGAGGACAAGGACATGGGCGCCGTCAAAGGGACCGCGATGCGGGACCTGTGCGGGCTCGTCGGCGGCATGCAGTCCGGCGACACGCTCGTCGTCAGGGCATCGGACGGATTCTCCAAGCGGTTCTCGTACAGGACCGTCTACTCGCCCTCCGCCCGGCAGGGGCAGATGGTGCTGGCCTGGTACCGCGCCGACGAAGGATACGTCCCGTCGTTCTCGACAGGGATGCGGCTCGTCTTCTTCGCGGACACCTCGGTCAACCCGTGGGGCTGGCACGTCTTCGGCAACGCCGACATGAAGGCGTCCATGCCGTCGAGCGAGTGGCACTACTTCAACGGCGTCTACCCGACCACGACCGGGCTCTCGGTCCAGTCGGTCAACGAGGTCCGGATCCTCTCGACCCAGTCCGCGACCACCGTGGCAACGACCACCGCGACGACTCTCCCGACGACGGCCCCGCGGACCACCGCGGCCGTGACCACCCCGGTCCAGACAGCGAAGCCGACGGTCACCGCGACCGCGCAGCTCACGACGGCACCCGTCCCGACCGTCTCGGTCCCGGCATCGGCAACCGTCACGGTCGCACCGGCCCAGCCCACCGCGACGGTGGTCCCCACGGGGGCGACGCAGACGGTTCCGCCGACCGGTGGAGAGAGCACGTCCGTCGCCACCACGGTGGCCACCACTCTCCCGGCGGGAGGGGACGGGATCGTCGTCACGTCGCTCGTCACGACAGCGCCCCCTTCCGACGGCACCGACCCCGGACCGGTCGACACCACCGCGGTGGTGACGACGGTCGGGGCAACGGCGACGGTCTCGGCGCTGCCGTCCGCGACGGACGCGGTGACGGCGGTCCCGTCGCCTGCCCCGAACGAGACGGCGAACGTCACCCCGATCCCGACCGGGGTCCCCGTGACCACGGTGACAGGGTACGACCGGACCCGCGACTACTCGATCTCGACCGGGATCGACTACGAGGTCGAGCCCGATATCGCCGGGACGGTCACCACCACCCCGACGCCGACGGAGTCGCCGATCGCGACACCATCGCCCGAGGTCTCGCCCGGGGCGACGGTGGTCGTCACGACCGCTCCGTCACTGCCCGCGGCAGCCCCGTCTCCCACCGTGACGGCCGAACCCACCGTCCAGGGCGCGACCCGCTCCCTGAAGTTCACGCTCTCGTTCCAGGTGCGCGAGAGCGGGACCGGTCCCGCCGCCAGTATCTCGGGCCCGAGGGTGACGGGAGTCGTATCGCCGCTCTCGCCCCTCGGGACGCTCTGGGCCTTCCTCAAGGCTATCGCGCGCCTGATCGACCCGTTCTTCATCTGAGGTGATTCCCCTGACACGACCCCGCTCCACCCACTCCGCGGCCCTCGTCCTGGCCGCGCTCCTCGCACTGCTCGTCCTCGCCGCACCCGCGCTCGCGGACCCGACCACCACGCTCACCGTGAGCGAGATCGGTCCCGACGGCGTGACCGTGATGAACACGACCACCGTCGACTACCACTGGCTCGAGGCGAACCTCCCCGTCCTCGGCGACGGGGTCACCCACTACTACCACCAGGGCCCCGTCTTCGAGGGCGACAAGTGGGACCCGAACGAGACGGTCAACCTCAAGGACAGGGGCGCGTTGAAGGGGACCGACGTGAAGGAGATCTGCACGATCGTCGGCGGTCTCCGCCCGGGAGACGATGCCATGATCGCCGCCGCCGACGGCTACAACGTCGTCTACGGATACGACACCCTGGTCGACCCTCCAGCGCGGCAGGGCCCGCTCGTGGTCGCGTGGTTCAACGGCGAGGACGTGAAGGAGGGGGAGACGCAGGGGACCGGGTACCCGCCGGACTTCTACACGGGCATGCGGTCCGCGTTCTTCGCCGACACCTCGACGAACCCCGGGGGGCTCCACGTCTTCGGCAACGAGGACATGCGCGTCACGCTCCCCGAGAACGCCCAGTACTTCTTCAGCGACCTCCTGCCGTCCACGTCCGGTATCTCGGTGAAGTGGGTCTCGGAGGTCCGGGTCTACCGCGGCGGGTTCCACGGGGACCGGCATGCCCCGGTCAAGTCGCTCCAGGACGCGAACTCGACCGCGCTCCCCTCACCGTCGCCCACGACGGCCGCCGGCCTCGTTCCGGCCGTCCTTGCCGGGTTCGGCGTGGCACTCCTCCTGCGGAGGCGGTGAGGTGCGCCGTGGGATCACGGCCCTCGTGGTGGTCCTCGTGGCCGTGCTGGCGGCCGGCTGCACCGGCTCGCCGCCGGGTGCGGCGCCCGCACCCACCGCGACGCTGTCCCTGAACGGGAGCACGAACATCACGCTCGGGTACGCTGAGGTGCTCGCGCTCCCATCGGTGACCGGCGTCGGCGGGGCCGTCTCCACGACCGGGATCAAGTACGGCCCGTTCCAGATTCGGGGCGTCGCTCTCTCCACGCTCGCCGAGCTGGCCGGCGGAATGGAGCAGGGCCAGACCATGCGCGTCCACGCCCCCGACGGGTACATGTGGGTCCTCGACCGCGACCGCGTCGACGGGAAGGGCTTCGTCGTCTTCTCGCCTGAGCTGAAAGAGATCGCCAACCCCCCGACGCTCGTCCCGGTCCTGATGTACGAGCAGAACGGAACGGCGCTCTCGAAGGAGCAGGGCGGGCCGTTCCGGATCGCGGTGCTGGACCCCGCGGGCTCGCCCGTGATCACCGAGGGCTCGGGGTGGGTCAAGTGGGTCGACCGGATCGAGATCCGGTGACGCGGGTCGCCGCGATCGCCGTGCTGGCGTTCCTGGTGATCGCCGCCGGCTGTACGAGCGCTCCGGCGGCGAGGACCCCGGTCACGGTCATGGTCGCGGGCTCGCTCGTCGACCCGCTCGCCGGGTTCGAGGCCGAGTACGAGGCCGCTCACCCCGGGATCGACCTCCAGGTGGAGGGGCACGGCTCGATCCAGGCGATCCGGCAGGTGACCGACCTGGACAAGCCGGTCGATCTCGTCGCGGTCGCCGATGCCTCGCTGATCCCGGACCTGATGGCCAATCACACGCCATCCTACACGGCCTTCGGGACGACCGAGATGGTGGTCGCGTTCACGAACGCGAGCCGGTACGCCGACGAGATCGACGGCGAGAACTGGGGAGAGGTGCTCTCGCGACAGGACGTCCGGGTCGGGATCGCGAACCCGATGCTCGACGCGGCCGGGTACCGGGGCATGCTCGTCCTCATGCTCGCCGGGCTCGAGCGCGGCGAGGACCTCTTCGGCCCCGTGCTCGGCGACCACCTCGCGCCCGCGCTCGCGCCGGCCAAAGCGGGCACCGGGCTCGAGGTCCGCCTCCCGGAACTGGTCAGGCCCGCGCCGGGAGGAAAGGTCGCGCTCCGCGACGGGTCGGTCTTCCTCCTCTCGCTCCTCGAAGCGGGCGGGATCGACTACGCCTTCGAGTACCGCTTCGTGGCCGAGGGCCGGGGGCTCCGGTACGTGACCCTGCCGCCGTCGATCAACCTGGGATCGGAGGCGCACGCCGACGACTACCGGGACGCGGCGGTCCATCTCGGGTTCCAGCGCTTCTCCGCGATCGGGACCGAGCGTACCGGCCGGGTGATCGAGTACGCCGTGGCCGTTCCGGACTCGGCCCCGCACCTGGACGAGGCCCGCGAGGTTGCCGAGGCGCTCGTCCGGGCTGCGGGCGAGGGACGGACGGGGTGGCCCGCACCGCTCGGGCCGACGACGGTGACGATCGGGCCGCGGTAGTCCCGGCGAGACCCACAATATTTTTTTTCCGACCGGCCACGACGGGAGGACGGCGCTCCGGTTCCTGCCGCCCCGGCCCGGGAGACGGGTCGTCCCCGGGGCATGGGGGCATGGTTTCGCAACAAATTCGGAGGCAGAGGGATTGAAGGGACCGTCGCCTGGCCGAGAGACAGGCGACGTCCGCGCTTCCCGGCGAGACCGGCGGCGTCGCCGGATCGCGGATCGAGTCGCCCGAGACGCGTCCGTGGGCGACGTGAGCGCCGTGCTCCGCCATCGCTACGAACATTTTCGGAGTTAAATTAACGAATAAATATGATCAATACATATAGGAACCTGCCCCACGAAGGGGCGATAGACATGACCAGACTGCCGAAGCTCCTGTTCATCGTTGGGCTCGTTACCGCATCACTCCTCGTCACCGGCTGCACATCCGACGGCGACCAGGGTCCCCCCGTGACCGGCACGGCCTCGACGCCGCTCCTCCTGAACGAGAGCATGAACGGCTCCACCATCGCAGTACCTCTGAACACCACGCTCACCCTCGAACTCGCCGAGAACCCGTCGACGGGCTACTCGTGGAACCTGACCCTGACGGAGGGGCTCAGGGTCGCCTCGGACGAGTACGTCCCGGCTGCCACGAACGCCACCGTCGTCGGGGCCGGCGGGCACCACCGCTGGGAGATCGTCACCGCCGCCACGGGTCTCCAGGAGATCTCGGGCGTCTACGTCCGGCCATGGGAGAACGCGACCGTGGAGGCCGCGGACCGCTTCATGGCCGAGATCTCCGTCACACCGTAGCCCCGGCACAGCTCCCGGTGGAACGACGCACCTCCCGGGCCGTGAAGGGCGGCCCGGACACCCCTCTCTTCTCGATCAGTGCCGGTGCCGGTGATGGATGTCCGGCGTGTGGTCGTGGGTGTGCACCAGCGGCTCGTGGGTATGGACGTGGGCGTGCACCTCGGCGTCCGGGATCTCGCTCCCGCCGTGCGCGTGCTGGTGATGGAGATCGTGCTGGTGCCGGTGGGCGTGCGTCACGGGCTCGTGCCCGTGCTCGTGCGCGTGGTCCTCCCGTGCGATCAGGAGCGCTCCGAGTGCCATCAGCGGGAGGGCGGCGAGGAACTGCCACCCGGGCGGCACCGGCGCGATCACGAGCGCGATGCCGGCCCCGATGAACGGCGCGAGGCCGAAGACGCCGGCCGTCCGCGCCGCCCCGAGCGAGCGCAGCGCGAGGATGAAACAGATCATGCTCGCGCCGTAGCAGGCGGCGCCGAGGAGGACTGCCGGGAGCGCTACCTCGAGGGGCGGCAGCCGCTCGCCGATCGCGAGGGCGAGGAGGAGCGAGAGGAACCCCGCGGCGAGCCCCTTGGCCGTCCCGATCGAGAGCGGGTCCTTGGACGAGATCTGGCGCGAGCAGTTGTTGTCGAGCCCCCAGAGGAAGCAGGACGCGACCACCCCCAGCGCGCCGAGCGAGAGCCCGATGTGGCCGGACGGGTCGAAGGAGAGGATCATCCCCGCGGCCGTGATCAGCCCGATCGCGGCCCAGACGCGCCGGCCGATCCCCTCGGCGAAGAAGGCGGCCGCGAGCAGGGCCGTCGCGACGGCCTCCGTGTTGAGCAGGAGGGACGCCGTGGCTGCGGGCGTGGAGGCGAGGCTGACCATCAGGATGACGGGCGCGAGGAATCCTCCTGCGAGCACGGTCCCGGCGAGCCAGGGAAGGTCGCGCCGGACGAGCGGCGACTCGCCCGGCTCGCGTCCGCGGGCGATCCGGGCCGTTACCACGGCACTGCCGGCGCCGATGTAGAGGAGCGCCGCGAGCATCACCGGGCTGATCCCGCCGAGCAGGAGCTGGGCCAGGGGGACGCTCGCTCCGAACATGGCGGCGGCCGTGAGCGCGAGCAGGATCGGGGTGCGGGTTCCGGTGGCCATCGGTTCCTGACAGGTGGGGCCCGGTCGCCGATAGGCCTTGTGCCGGCAGAACCCGAAATGCCTATGGGGAATGACGATCTATCGAAATGTTTATGCAGGACCGGTCGGCCGCGAACCACGAGAAGCAGCAGGTCGCCCGCCTTTCGGTCGCGTCGAACACGCTCCTCGTGGTCCTGAAACTCGCAGTCGGGCTCGCCATCGGCTCGGTGGCGATCGTCGCGGAGGCAGTCCACTCGGGGATCGACCTCGTCGCGGCCGTAATCGCGTTCCTCGCCGTCCGCGCCTCGGCCCGGCCCCCCGACGCCGAGCACGCCTTCGGCCACGGCAGCTACGAGGACCTCTCGGGCCTGGTCGAGGGGGCCCTGATCCTGGTCGCGGCCGTCCTGATCGTGTACGAGGCCGCCGGGAAGCTCCTGGAAGGCGGCGAGCCGTTCGAGCCGGCGCAGCTCGCCGCCGGCGTGGCCGTGATGGGCGTCTCGTGCGCGGTCAACTGGTACGTCTCGGGCCGGCTGATGCGGGTCGCGAAGCGGACCGAGTCGATCGCGCTCGAGTCCGACGCCTGGCACCTCCGGACCGACGTCTACACCTCGCTCGGGGTCTTCGCGGGCCTGATCGCGCTCTACCTGACGGGGATCGTCGCGCTCGACGCCCTGATCGCGCTCGCGGTCGCGGTCGTGATCCTGAAGGCCGGCGTCGACCTGGTGCGTCGCGCCTCGGGCAACCTGGTCGACCAGCGCCTGCCCGAGGACGAGGAGGCGACCATCCGCGGGATCATCGACGCCCACGGCGACAACATCGCCGAGTTCCACGAACTCCGGACCCGCCGCTCGGGCCCGGACCGGTTCGTCGACCTGCACCTCTGCGTGGCCCACACCCTGACCGTCGAGGAGTCGCACGCGCTCGCGGACCGGCTCGAGAGCGAGATCGAGGCGGCGCTGCCGCGCTGCTCGGCGACGATCCACGTGGAGCCGTGCACCGGGAGCTGCGACGCCTGCGGCACCTTCTGCACGGTTCGGGTCCCGGCCGAAGAGTGACCGGGCGTCGGGGGCGCCCGGCCGGCGCGCCGTCCCGGCGTGGTCCGGCCGGTCAATCACCCCCCGGGGGAGACCCGGTATCGCGCACGGGGATCCGGGCGGGCTCGCGGTCGAGCGGTGCCCGCCACCCCCGCGGGTATTTCAATACCTTTATCGTTGCATCGGCGATAGTGAAATCCACGGGATGTAAAGATGAGACCACTCTTCGGAGTCCTGGTGGTGCTGCTCCTGTGCGCGGGCGTGGGGGCAGCGGCGGCGAACGAGACCTACCCGTTCGTGACCGGGTGGGGCGGCGAGAAGACGGCCATGGGCCCGCTCTGGCACCCGGGCGCGATGGCCGTCGCGCCCGACGGCTCCGTCTACCTCGCCTGTTCGGATCCCGACCCCGACAACGGCATCCACATCCCGAAGATCAAGAAGTTCACGCCGTCCGGCGCCTATGCCTCCACGCTCGCCACGAACGGCCTCGGCGACGGCGAGATCGTGAGCGTGGGAGGGATCGCGGTCGACGGAGGGGGCAATGTCTATGTCACCGACATGGACGGCAATTACGAGCACCCCCGGGTCATGAAGTACTCCGCGAGCGGCACCTTCATTCATAAGTGGGGGAGCAACGGGACCGGCGACGGGCAGTTCTACAAGCCCGGCCCTATAGCCGTCGACGCCGCCGGGTACGTGTACGTGATCGACACCGGCAACCGTCGGATCCAGAAGTTCGACGCGAACGGCGTGTTCGTCACGAAATGGACCATCCCCGGCGGCACGGCCCAGGAGTACAGGAAGCCCGTCGATATCGCGACGGGCCCGGGCGGCGCCGTTCACATCCTCGTCGAAGGCTCCGCCCCCGGGTACGCGGTGCAGACGTACACGGCGTCCGGCCTGTTCCTGCGGGAGTGGGGGACGAGTGGGACCGCCGACGGCCAGATAGGCGCGAAACCTCGCCTCGCTGCCGGTCCCGACGGCAACCTCTACATATCCGACTGGACCGACGCGGAGTCCCTGGTCAACCGGTTCCAGAAGTTCTCCCCGACCGGCCAGTTCATCGGGACGTGGCTGAGTGACCCGCCCCCGTACGGGAAGGCCGACGAGTACTGGAATCCCCGTGTCGGCATCACCGACCTCTTCGTGGACGGAGACTGCACCGTCTACGCCGCCGAGTTCGAGGGTGCCCGCATCCTGCTCTACCAGGTAGTCCGGCCCGACTTTTCCGCGACCCCGTCGAGCGGCTTCGCGCCGCTCGGCGTCCAGTTCACCGACACCTCGATCGGGAACCCCTCCTCCTGCTCCTGGAACTTCGGCGACGGCGGGACGTCGACCGACTTCAACCCGCTGCACACGTACGAGGCCCCCGGCACGTACACGGTCAGGCACAACCTCAACAGCCCGGTGTGGGGGATCGCCCAGGTCGTCAAGACCGACCTTATCACGGTGTACGGCCCCCTGAAGGCCGGCTTCACGGCCGCTCCCCGCGCCGGCTACGGCACGCTCGACGTGAAGTTCACGGACACCTCGACGGGCGACCCGGCGAGCTGGCACTGGGCGTTCGGGGACGGCGCGACCTCGACGGCGCAGCACCCGTCCCACCTCTACGCCGCGCCGGGGAGCTACACCGTCGTCCTCACCGTCTCCAACCCTGTCGCAGGGACGAAGACGGCCACGAAGTCGGGGTACATCACCGTGCTCCCGCTCACCGCGGGGAAGGTCGTGGTCCAGGCCGAGGACTACGATGAGGGTGGCGAGGGGGTCGCGTACCACGACACGACGGCCGGCAACGCGAACCATGTGTACCGCGAGAACGACGTGGACCTCGTCGCAATCATGCGCGGGTCCAGTGTGGTAGGGTACGCCGTCACCGGCACGGCCGAGACCGAGTGGACGCAGTACACGGTCCTCTCCCCCGGCACGGTCACCGCCGACTACCCGCTCGCGCTCCGGGTCGCGTCCTGGGCGACCCTCCAGTCGATCGGGACCAGCGTGAACGGCTCCGCCGGCCCGTCCGCGTTCCTGCCGAACACGGGCCTGGCCACGTCGTACACGACCGTGAATACCACGGTCCGGCTCGGGCCCGGCTGGAACACGGTGCGGCTCAATTACCACGGGACCGCCATGAACGTCGACTCGTTCACGATCGACCCGGCGGGGGCCCGGCCTCTGGTGCTCGCCGTCCCGCCCGGCACGGCGCTGCCGACGGACACGGACGGCGACGGCATCTACGACGACGTGAACGGCAATGGCCGGAAGGACTTCGCGGATGTCGTGCTCTACTTCAACCAGATGACCTGGATCGCGGCGAACGAGCCGCTCGCGGCGTTCGATTGCAACGGCAACGGCCGGATCGACTTCGCCGACGTGGTCTGGCTCTTCAACCACCTCTGACGGGGACCGCCGGCGGCGGGATCGCCTGCCGCGGCGCCGCCCTTCCGGGAGATGGATCGTCCGGGAATGAGTCTGATGAGTCAGGATGAGTCTGGATCCATCTCCGGCTAATCCGAGAACGGGACCGGATCGCAACGGGGTGTCCCCGACTCATCGAGACTCAGCAGACTCATCGTTCCGGGCATACTGCTCGATCGTCGCCCCCCGAGGGACGGCCGGCAGGGCTTTCCGGACGGACCACCGCACGGCCCGGTCCCTGGTGCCGGCACGGACCAGCACGAACCCCGAGGGGTACCGGGTGTCCTTGCGATAGCGGAGGAGGCTCCCGAGTTTCTGGTTGCCCCTGCCCTTCACGGCGATCGCCTCGAGCACCTCGTCGGGCGCGCAGGCCCGCAGGGTCTGGTCGGGGTAGAGCACGGAGGCGTTCTGCTCCAGCTCCTCGACCAGTTCGGCCACGGTCACGGGCTTCTCGCCGAACCGTTCGTGCCACCGCTCCAGGAACGCGCTCCACTGCGGCCCCTCCACATCGGCCTCCTCGTACTGCCGGTCCAGGTTCTCGAGGAACCCGTCGACCTTCATCACGGCGAGCATCCCGCCCAGGACCTCGCACCAGTCCTCGAAGACGGCGAGGAGCGGGGTGCCGTCGGGGACCCGGCGGCCGTCGCGGATCCAGGCGCGGGCGATGGTCAGCACGGCGGCGATGATTTTTCCGCGCTCCCGTTTCGCCCACGCCAGCAGGTCCGGGTGCCGGAACGCCGACCGATCGCGAAGCCAGGGGCGGGCATCCTGCGGGTCCATCCGGGCCAGGACGCACCGCCGCGGGAGATCGCCGCCGAGCTCGATGTTGATCCCGGTCGCGATCCAGCACGGCTGGTTCTCGATCTGCAGGGTCCGGGTCCTGCCGAGCACGCGGCCGTTGTAGACCCGCTGGGTGATGGCCGTCGAGAGCTCGGGGGACGCGAGGGTCCCCGTGAGGTTGTCGAAGACGATCACGGCCCGGCCGGCGGAGAGCTCGGAGAGAAGGAGCTTGCCCCACTCGTCCCGGTTCGTCGGGGCCTGGGTCATGGCCGCGCTCGACCCGGTGGCGATCGTGACGATCACCTCGGCGAGGAGGCTGGCGCCCGTGCCCATCTGCGGCTTGTCGAAGAGGACCAGGGGCACGCGCCCGGCGATCATGGGGCGGACGAGCGGGGTCATCAGGGCCGCGAGGGCGTTGGCCCGGCTGGCCCCGGCCCCGCCCGGCTCGACCACGAACGGGAAGTCGGCGAGCGCGTCGGAGACGAGCTCGGCGGCGGCGGCGACCTCTCCGGGCGTGGGGTCGTCGGGGACGGGGGGCAGGTCGAGTTCGGGGGCCGGGCTGTAGTAGAGCCCGGTCCCGGCGTCGTACCCGGGCGCGGTGACGATGCGGCCGTCGGGGCAGATGACGGGGGCGCCGGTGAGCCCGAGGAGGGGCGGGAACCAGGAGCAGAGCCGGGCGGAGGCGAGGATGTTCCGGGCGAGGGGCAGGGGCGGCATCACGGGCCGGACGACGGTGCCCCGCTGGTCGATGACGGCGGCGACGAAGTCGGCAGACTCGCCGAGGGCCCACCTGACCTGGTGGTCGAGGACGGGGCGGATGACGGGCCGGCCGCGCTCGTCGGGGTCGACGCGGACGAGTTCGCCGCCGCGGATGAACATGGACGGGGGGTCGTTCCAGGCGCGGAGGGCGGCGACGGCCTCGTCCGTGATCTCGGGGAGCTGGCGGTCGTTGACCTGGATCACGGGCCGCGGTGCGGGGGGCGGCTCGGCGGCGCGCTCCTTCCCGGTGATGGCGGCGTCGGCGGCGTGGAAGCGGCGGTGGGCGTACTCGTCGGCCGTCTGCCGCTCGCGTTCGGCGCGTTCCTGTTTCGCCCGCGCGGTCTCGTCGGCGATGATGGCTTCGGCGCGCTCGCTGCCGCCGACGATCCCGCCCCAGTCGGCGAGGAGGGCGGGGGCGTCGACGGCCCGGCCTTCGCGGACGGCGTTCGCGACGGTTCCCCGGAGTTCCATCTCGGCGTAGGTCGGCGCTCTCTCGCCGGGGCGCTCGTTCTCCCGTCCCGGCGACCGGGAGGAGCCCGGGTGGGCCAGGGTCCCGGGCGGGGTCACGCGATCACCGGCGATCCGGGCGCGGGGACGAACGGGGGGCCGGGCCGGCGGAGCGGGCCCGGGATGGCCGGCCCCGGACCGGAGGTGTTATCCGCCGACGCGCGCACTCCTCTGTACCCCCTTCCGTTCCGGGTGGGTGGTGCCCTGGACGGGGCCCTCGGTGCTGCCAGGCTCGCCGGCTCCGTCCAGGTCTGCTTTCATCCTCGCGGCGAGGTGCGCCGAGAACGTGGCCGGGAGGTCCAGCCCTTTCCGAACAGCCCGGGCCGTTCCCTCCGCGGGAATCGTGATGGCCGTCGGGCTCATCACGGTGTTCGGTCTCATCCGGGGGCTCCCGGCTGAGGATCGTGTAGATGCATACGTATTGGTATAATTACGTATGTTCGGATAAACATTTATAATGTGACACATTTTATAAAACGTTTTCCGAGTCAATTTCTGTTGTGCACGACAAATTCGGGCATATTCTGTGTACACAATATATCAGTGTTGTGGGTACACATGGGTACACAGTATGCGCCCGCGCGGGGTGTTGCAGACCGGGCCGCAGCGCCTACCCGTTCTGTGGCCGCGGGCCGCACGGGGACGACGGGGGGACGCGGGAGCGGGGGTTCGGGTTCTGCGGCGCATGCGGCCGGCGGGAGGTACGATGCCCCTATCTCGCGACGGCTGCCTCGACGACGGCGATCTCGTCGGGCGTGAGACCGTAGAGGTCGTAGACGAGCGC
>CAZCUJ010000027.1:0-30534 GCA_964501565.1 uncultured Methanospirillum sp. | reverse complement strand
CGTTGTTGATCGCTTCCGAGATAATGCCCTTGTATTCTTCAGGAGTCATGACTAACGACAACCTCCGTTGTAACCAAAATGTATCTCCTTACTCTATTTAAGAGATTGTTTTGGGGTCCTCCCCGTCCCTGGTGATGTGGACCAGAACCACTCTTCTGCGGGGCCCAGTTGTAGAGTCTGGGGATCACCTCGCTTCTTCGACGACATCGCTCGAAAGGGTAGACCCTGATCGATGCAAACGAGAACAGGGATGGATGCTGCAACGGCGCGGTAGGCAAGCAACTCCAGCGGGCGGAGATGGCCGCGTGGTCCGCGGGTGCCGACCCTTTCGACAGCGGCGTGTTCCGGAGGAATATCGTATCAATCCCCGCGATACCGCTCCTCGTTCTCGCTCAGGATCCTGCTGGGGGTCGCGGTAAAATATTCGCCCTCCCGTGAGTCGGATGTCGGCGGGATGACCGTTGTCCGCCGCAACAGTGCTCTCGGTCATCGCGGGCTCACCGTTCGGTGGCATGAGCTGCGTCCTCGCCTAAGTCGAGGTTTCGGTCATGAAACCGGCTCAGGACAGGGACGAGGAGCGTACCGGTTCCAACGAGGCCCGACACGGCGAGCGGATCTCATACTGAGCCTTTTTACCCTGCTGTGCCCGATCAGCTCACATGTCTCTCGCAAGGATCCGATCCCTGCTTCTCATTCTCGGGCTCATGGTCGGCATTGCAGCCTGCGCCGGCTGCCTCGCCGACGAGGGGCAGCCCGGCGGAAAGGAGAGCGCGACGCAGCCATCCGTCCCCGATACGGGCGGAGGATCGGGCGGTACACCACCCGAAGCTGGCGACACAACGCTCCCCATCCCTATCCCGATAGGGACCTGAGCCGGTTGGCACAGACCGGGGGTTGTTTGGCTTTTCGGCCGTCGACGTGCTCCGCCGGTGCCGGGGGCGGCTATCAGCTCGTTGTCCCTGCAGGGTTGCCAGCGTCGCGGGATGATCCTTTCGTCCCCGGAGTTGGTTCGTCTCTCACTGCAATCCTCGCTTTGCCCGCCAGCGGACAGGGCCAGGAGCTCTTCGTTGCTGGCACCATGGCACGAACATAGACGCCGCAGGGTGCCCGAGTATTGTACGCTCACTCTGCCGATACCATCGGCAGACTCCAGCAAGGTTTATTGCTGATAAATGTAATGATTAATCATTATATTAAGGTGGAGCCAGTGCGGAGGTCCGTCGAGTACTCCACGAAGTATGCCGTTGGTGACAGTCCCAGGACGGCTGTCGCCGGAACCGATTCCCGACCGCACGCCCTGGTAAACTCCAGGGGCCAAGCAGCGAGAGACCCATGGAAGAAGACTTCGACGTCCGTCTTGTTGACGAGGTCAAGTACTACCAGCCGGCACCGGAGTACCGGCAGAACGCATGGACCGATGATTACGAACGGACCTACGCCGAGTTCCTCGCCGACCCAGTCGGCTTCTGGGAACGGCAGGCGCACCACCTCGAATGGTTCCGACCGTGGGACGCCGTCCGGGAGTGGGACTACCCCTATGCCCGCTGGTTCGTGGGTGCGCGTCTCAACATCACGCGCAACTGCCTCGACCGTCATGTCGCCGACCATCGCCGCAACAAGGTTGCCCTGATCTGGCGCGGCGACGAGGGCGAGGAGCGGATCTACACCTACTACAAACTCTGGCGAGAGGTGAACCGGTTCGCGAACGGGCTCCGCTCGCTCGGGGTGCAGAAGGGCGACCGGGTCTGCATCTACATGCCCATCGTGCCCGAGCAGGCGATCGCGATGCTCGCGTGTGCCCGGATTGGCGCTGTTCACTCGGTCGTCTTCGGCGGGTTCGGCGCGCAGGCCCTCGCGATGCGGCTGAACGACGCCAGGGCAAAGGTCGTTATCACCGCCGACATCGGGTATCGGCGGGGCAAGCGGATCCCACTGATAACGATCGTCCAGGAGGCCGTCATCGACGCTCCCGAGGTCGAGCGAATCGTCCTGCTGCGGCGCCAGCAGGAGTACCCGGTCGATATCCACCCCGAGCGGGAGACGGACTTCTACGACCTCATGGAGGAACAGCCGTTCGAGTGCGAACCCGAGGAGATGGATGCCGAGGACCCGTTCTTCATCCTCTACACCTCCGGCTCGACCGGCAAGCCGAAGGGGATCGTCCACACCTGCGGCGGATACATGGTCGGCACCTACTACACTACTCGCCATGTCTTCGACTTCAAGGACAACGACGTCTACTGGTGCACGGCCGATCCCGGCTGGATTACGGGCCACTCGTACGTCGTCTACGGGCCCCTGATGGTCGGCGGGACGGTCGTGATCTTCGAGGGAACCCCCGACTACCCCGACCCCGGGGCGTTCTGGAAGATCATCGAGGACCTCGGCGTCACCATCTTCTACACGGCTCCGACCGCGATCCGGATGTTCATGAAGGTCGGTGAGGAGTGGCCGGACAAATATGACATGCGGTCTCTACGCGTGCTCGGCTCGGTCGGCGAGCCGCTCAATCCCGAGGCGTTCGAGTGGTACTACCGCGTGATCGGCAAGCGGCGCTGCCCGGTGGTCGACACGTGGTGGCAGACCGAGACTGGGATGCAGATGATCACGACCATGATCGGCGAGCCCATGCGGCCCGGGTTCGCGGGCCGGCCGATCCCGGGCGTTGTGGCCGACGTCGTCAACAAGGCCGGCGAGCCCGTCACGCCAGGGACCGGGGGATTTCTCGTGATGCGCGAACCCTGGCCCGCGATGCTCCGGACGGTCTATGGCGACGACGCGCGGTACCGGCAGTACTGGGAGACCGTGCCCGGCTGCTACCTGGCCGGCGATCTCGCCGTCAAGGCGCCCGACGGCTACATCATGGTGATCGGGCGTGCCGACGACCTGATCATCGTCTCGGGACACAACATCGGGACGGCCGAGGTCGAGAGCGCGCTCGTCTCGCATCACGCTGTTGCCGAGGCAGCCGTCGTCGGCAAGCCCGATCCCCTGAAAGGGAACCTGATCAAGGCGTTCGTGATCCTCAAGCTCGGCGAGACCCCGTCCGAGCGGCTCAAGAACGACCTGGTCTACCAGGTCCGGATGATGCTCGGCCCGTTCGCGGTCCCGTCCGAGATCGAGTTCGTCAACGCCCTCCCGAAAACCCGGTCCGGCAAGATCATGCGGCGGGTGCTGAAGGCACGCGAGCTCGGCGTCGATCCGGGCGACCTCTCGACGCTGGAGGAGTAGGGGATGGCTGAGCCATCCCCGACCCTCTTCGGGATGCCGTCCGAGCGAGGGCGCTGGGTCTTCGTCCTGCTCGGGCTCGTGATAAACCTCGCGATCGGATCGATCTACGCATGGTCGGTCTTCAGAAAGCCGCTCGAGACGTTCTTCGCGGTCGGAGCAACCGAGTCGCTCCTGCCGTTCATCGTCTTCCTCGCGCTCTTCGCATTCACCATGCCGGCCGTCGGCGGCCTTCTCGATCGATACGGCCCCCGTCTCCTCAGCGTCGTGGGAGGAGTGATCGTCGGAGCGGGCTGGCTCCTCGGCTCGCAGTCGGATTCGATGGCCATGCTCACCCTGGCGTACGGCCTGATCGGCGGCATTGGTGTCGGCATCGTGTACAACTGCCCGATCACGGTTGCAGGGCGATGGTTCCCGGACCGACGGGGGCTCGCTGTCGGGGCCACCGTGCTTGGATTCGGCCTCTCGCCACTCGTAACGGCACCGGTGGCGAATGCGATGATCGCGGTGATTGGCCCGCTCGCGACCATGGCATATGTCGGTGTCGCCGCGCTCGTGGTGATCGTGCTCTGCGGCCTTCCGCTCCGGTTCCCACCCGAAGGGTGGACGCCCGAGGGCTGGACGCCGACGGCGGTGGCAGCGAGCCAGGTCGACCTGAACCGGTCGGAGATGGTCAGAACACGGCAGTTCTGGGGGCTCTGGCTCTGTTTCTTCATCGGGACCCTTGCCGGGCTGATGGCGATCGGTATCGCATCGCCGGTCGGACAGGAGGTCTTCCTGCTGGCACCCGCGACGGCAGCGGCGCTGGTCGGCGTCTTCGCGATCTTCAACGGGATCGGCAGGCCGATCTTCGGCTCGCTGGTGGATCGGATCGGAACACGCACCACAGCGATGGCCAATCTGGGCCTGATCACTGTGGCGGCTCTCCTGCTCTGGGCAGGATCGGGGCCCGGACTCATGGCGGTCTACGTAGCCGGTTTCGCAGCCCTCTGGCTCAGCCTCGGCGGCTGGCTCGCGATCGCTCCCGCCTGCACTGCGGCGTTCTGTGGGACGAAGTACTACGGCCCGAACTACGGACTGGTCTTTACCGCCTACGGCGTGGGAGCGATTGCGGGAAATCTGCTCGCAGGGAGTCTCCGCGATATCGTCGGCTCGTACACGGCTGTCTTCCTTCCCGTTGCGGGGCTCGCGCTCGTGGGCGTGGCGGCTGCAGCGCTCTTCCTGGGGCCGCCCGTCCTGACGGCAGGGGAATAGCGAGGTCCCCTCTCTTTTCTGCGATATGGGGCTCGCCCTCTCGATAGGAACCTGGACGATCCGTATCTCCGGGGAAAGGCGCCGTTTGAGTAAAATTTATAAAGGTAGGAATACAACTTCCTTCCCGTAGGTGAGCTGGGACTCCACTCACTGAGGTGAACTCGCAATGGCGCTCGACACCGGTAACACGGCCTGGCTTCTCATTTCGACGGCGCTCGTCATGATCATGACACCCGGGGTCGGGTTCTTCTACGGGGGCATGGTCAGGAGAAAGAACCTGATCGCGATGATCGCGCTCTCATTCATCGCGTTCGCGCTCGTCTCGGTCCAGTGGGTCGTCGCCGGGTACACGCTCTCGTTCGGGCCCGACATCGGCGGCCTCATCGGCGGGCTTTCCTACCTGGGGCTCGCAGGGATCGGCCTCGACACGGGCGACGGAACATATCCCCCGATCCTGTTCGTGGCGTGGCAGCTCGTCTTCGCAGCGGTGGCCCTGGCCATCCTGACCTCGGCGGTTGCCGAACGGATCAGGCTCAGCTCGTTCATCGTCCTGGGACTCCTCTGGACGACCCTGGTCTACGACCCGCTCGCGCACTGGGTCTGGGGAGGTGGCTTCCTGATGGATCTCGGCGCGCTCGACTTTGCCGGCGGCACGGTCGTGCACATCAGCGCTGGCTTCGGGGCGCTCGCGCTCGCACTCGTGATCGGCAAACGCGTCGGCTTCGGCCAGCACACGTTCGAGCCGACCAATATCCCCATGACGCTCCTCGGGGCCGGGCTGCTCTGGTTCGGCTGGTTCGGCTTCAACGGGGGCAGCGCGCTCGCGGCGGACGGGCTCGCGTCGAACGCGCTCCTGGTGACCAACACCGCTGCCGCGATCGGCGCACTCGCCTGGCTCGCCGCCTCGTGGATACACGGCAGGCCCTCCTCCCTCGGGTTCGTCTCGGGCGCGATCGCCGGCCTGGTCGCCATCACGCCGGCTGCTGGCTACGTCGGGGTGCCGGCGAGCCTGGCGATCGGCGCCGTGGCGGGCCTGCTCTGCTACGGCTGCATGCTGCTCCGCCTCCGTGTCGGCTTCGACGAGTCTCTCGATGCCTGGGCTATCCACGGCATGGGAGGTGTCTGGGGCGCAGTGGCAACGGGCATCTTCGCCAGCACCGCGATCAACCAGTATCCAGGCCTGCTGGAGGGCTCGACGAGCCAGTTCCTCGCGAACCTCGCAGCCGCCGGTGTCTCGGTGGTCTTCGCGTTCGGCCTGACCCTGGTGCTCGCCCTCGTGGTGAAGCGGACCATGGGCCTGCGCGTGTCGGAGGAGGAGGAGTACGTCGGCCTCGACATCGCTCTGCACGGCGAGCGGGTACAGGCGTGAGGGGGACGCGACAATGCACCTCCTGACCGCCATCATACGGCCCGAGCGGCTCGATTTCGTCAAGAAGGCGCTCGAGGACAGGGGTATCTCCGGCATGACCATCACCGAGGTACGAGGGCGTGGTGAGCAGAAGGGGATCGCCCTCCAGTACCGGCGCAGGACCATGTCCGTGGACATGCTGCCCAAGTACCGGGTCGAGGTCGCCGTCGACGACTGCCTGGTCGATACCGCGATCGAGGCGATCTGCGCTGGCGCCCGGACCGGAAAGGTCGGTGACGGCAAGATCTTCGTCCTGCCGATCGCACGGACGATCAGGGTCCGGACGGGAGAGGAGCTGACAGACAGGCCGGCCCCGGACGCGGAGGACGAGGGGTCCTCGTCCTCCGCTCCCACCAACCCGATCTAAGAGTTCAAGTCGCACCGTGACCAACTCTCTGCTATGCGGGTCACGGCTCTCTCCTCCGGCTCCAAGGGGAACGCGGTCCTGGTGGAAAGCCGGGACGGCGCGCTCCTGATCGACGCCGGTCTCTCAGCGCGCGACCTCCTCGCCCGGATCACGCAGGCCGGCGCCGACCCGGCCGCGATCGGGGCCGTCCTCGTGACCCACGAGCACACCGACCACGTCCGGGGACTCGATGCATTCGTAAAAAGGCTCGACATTCCCGTCTACGCCACGCCGGGAACGATCTCCGAGTTCCTCCTTCACCGGAAGACCTCCAAGAGGGCGATCACGACCCGCCCCGTCCGCGCATTCGAGCCGTTCGAGGTCGGCGGGTTCGAGATCACGCCCCTGCCGCTCTCGCACGACGCCCGCGAGCCGTGCGGGTACGCGATCAGCGCCGACGGGGCCCAGCTCGGGTACTGCACGGACACGGGTGTCGTCCCCGACGGCGTGCGCGACCGCCTGGCGTCCTGCGACGCGCTCGTGCTCGAATCGAACCACTGCCCGCGCATGCTCGAGGAGGGGCCATACCCGGCCCTGCTCAAGCGCCGCATCCGCTCGCGGCGAGGTCACCTCTCGAACGAACAGACGGCCGAGTTGCTCCGCACCATCTCGGGCGACCTTGCCGCAGTCATGCTCGCACACCTCTCGGACACGAACAACACTCCCGAGCGGGCGCTCATCTCGGCCGAGACGGCCTTCGGCCTCTTCCTTCCCGATGTCCTGCTCACGGTCGCGCTCCAGCAGACGGTCTCGGATCCGATGGAGGTCTAGGTGGAGTTCGCCGAGTTCGCCGCGCTCTGCGAGCAGCTCGAGGCGCTCGCCGGACGGCTTGAGATGCGCGACCTCGTCGCGTCCGTACTCCCGGGCCTCGACAGCGACGAACTCCCCGTCTTCGTCCGGCTGGTCCAGGGCAAGGTCTTCCCCGACTGGTCTCCCGAGAAGCTCGGTGTCGGGCCGATGCTCCTGTACGAGGCGGCCGCATACGTCGCGGGCCGCAAGAAGGCGGACGTCGTCCGGCTCGTGAACGAGACGGGAGACGCCGGTCTCGCGATCGAGCGCCTTCTGGCGCGACGGCAGCAGTCTGCGTTCTTCAATGAGGCGCTCTCGCTCAACGAGGTGCACGCGCTCCTCGTCCGGGTTGCGGGAGCGTCCGGCCCGCAGTCGCAGCAGGCGAAGATGCGGCTCCTCCGACAGGGCTTCGGGGCCATGACCCCGTGCGAGGCCCGGTTCTTCGCCCGGCTTGTGCTTGCCGAGCTCAGGATCGGGATCGGCGAGGGGACGGTCCGTGACGCGATCGCGCTGGCGTTCGGCGTGGAACCACGCCTGGTCGAGCACGCGCAGCAGGCGCTCAACGACCTTGGCGAGGTCGCGCTCCTCGCCCGGCAGGGAGATGATGCCCTCGTCTCGGTCCAGATAGTCCCGTTCCGCCCGGTGCGGATGATGCTCGCGCAGCAGGGGACCATCGCCGGACAGCTCGAGGATTACGGCCCGGTGGCGGTCGAATACAAATACGACGGCTCGCGGATCCAGTTCCATCGGGTCGGCACGGCCTGCCGTATCTGGTCCCGGCGGCTCGAGGAGGTGACCCACGCCCTCCCCGAGATCGTCGAGGCGCTTCGCGCTGCGACCGACCGCGACGTTATCCTCGACGGCGAGGTCGTCGCACTCGGCGCCGAGGGCCGACCGCTCCCGTTCCAGACCGTGCTCCGCCGCTTCCGGCGCAAGCACGGCGTGGCGGCGGCCCGGGAGTCGATCGCGCTCGTGCCCCGCATCTTCGACTGCCTGTATGCCGATGGCGAGACGTTGCTGGACCGCCCGCTCTCCGACCGGAGGCGCGTGCTCGAGGCGGTTGTCGCCGAGTATCTCGCGCCCCAGGAGGTCCTCGGCGACGAGGACGAGATCCGCTCGATCTACGACCAGGCCCTCCGCGACGGACACGAGGGCGTGATGCTCAAGCTCCCCGACTCGCCGTACACCCCCGGTGCCCGCGGACGGGCCTGGGTCAAGATCAAGCCGGAGGTCGATTCACTGGACCTCGCCGTGATCGGCGCCGAGTGGGGCGAGGGGCGGCGGGCCCAGCACTTCGGGTCGTACCAGCTCGCCGTCCAGGACCGGGGAAAGCTCCTCTCGGTCGGGCGCGTCGCAACCGGGATCACCGACGAGCAGCTGGCCGAGCTCCACGCCCTCTTCAAAGACCTTGTCATCGCCGAGTCGGGAAACTCGGTGACCTTCGAACCGCAGGTCGTCTTCGAGGTCGGCTACTCCGAGATCCAGATGAGCCCCAACTACGCGAGCGGGTACGCGCTTCGCTTCCCGCGTTTCGTCGGGATCCGCGACGACAAGGGCATTGACGAGATCGAGTCGCTTGGGAGCCTCGAGGTGCGATACCGTCGCCAGGCCACCCAGAACGGCGCCGGCACGGACTGACTCACCCGGACCTTCCCCCGCCTACCCGTGCCACTGCATCAGGTAGAAGACGTGCCCATAGGTCGTGGGATACGATGCATGGATACGCAACTCCTCCTCGACCTCGGCGATGACACCCGCTTCGTCCGGCGTCGCGCCGCGCGAACGCCACTCCCGGCACCGCATCCGCATCGCGCTGTAGAACGCATCCCGTGCCGTGTCGGGGAGGCATGCAGCGCCGAGCCAGCGGTAGCCCGCGGCGGTGCATGCGGCGATGTTCATCGCGACCGTACGCATGCCCGGGTAGGCCGCCGACCAGAACGTCCGGACCTCCTGCGGGGGCTCCTCGACAAGCCAGCTCAGGTCCGAGACCACGACGTATCCTCCCGGCACGAGCAGGTCGCGCCAGGACCGGAGCGCGACGTCGAAGCCGATGGTGTAGACCGATCCTTCTGACCAGACCAGATCAAATGGTCCCTCGTCCTCCGGCACTGCGTCCATCGAGACCTTCAGCGTCCGGACCCGGCCGGCAAGTCCTTCCCGGGCCGCCCGTTCGTTCAGCCGCTGGAGAAGCCCGCTGGCGAGGTCGACAGCCGTCACCCGAGCACCGGCTCGTGCCAGGGTGAGCGCGGCCGCGCCGCTTCCAGAGCCCATGTCGGCCGTGCGCGGCCGCCCGGGGAGGTCCGGAAGGAGGCCGTAGAGCTGAGCCGTGAACCGGTCGTCGCCCGGACCCTCCCGCGGCAGGGTCGCGACGAACCGGAGCAGCATCTCCTGGTGCGCGTCCCCGCCCATCCCCTGGACCACCCGGACCACGCGCCTGCCGCCCCGCGTACGTCGGCGCGGCGCGGACCGCCCGGGGCGGGCCGGCCCAAGGCCGAAGGCTGCCCTCGTCCCGGCGGCCATCAGGTTCACGGCCGTGCGGATGATCTCCTGGTGCCGATACAGTCGCTCCTGCCATTCGGTCGGGATGCCCGAGAGGCCGTAGCAGGCGCCGGCCAGCTGACCGGCGACCGCCCCGACCGTGTCAGCATCGTCGCCGAGGTTCACGGCGGCGAGGACCACCTCGGGGAACGAGCGACCATGCGCGAACGCCCAGAGCGCGGCCTCCAGGCACTCGACGGCACCGCCCTGTGCCCGAATCTCGGGAGGCTCCCTGGCGAGGAACGAGCCCGCCACCACGTCCGCAATCGGCGAGCAGAGCCGCGCACTCTCCCAGATCCCCTCTACGGGCTCGTACAGGGGTGCCGAGAGGGCCGATACCGGGGCCTCCAGTATCGCACCCGAGATGAGCCCGGCGCAGTACCGGCAGGCGTCGATCGACTCGGGCGCCGCGTGCGTGGTCCGGCTCATGGCCGCGGCCTCCTCGACGGTCCGCGCAGGGTCCCCGGCGAAGAAGATGGGCACCGGCGCGACCCGCATCAATGACCCGTTCCCCGGCATGAGCCCCGCGACGGGAGCGGCCTCGACCGACCCGGTCCTGAGGAAGACCTCGAGAGACCGCCTCGTCGTGGTATCGATATCCAGGCAGACCCCGGTGGGGGCCAGGTAGCCCTCGCGCCAGTATCGGACGTACCGCTGGAGCTGATCGAGGGGGTCCATGCCGCCGCAGGCGATGAGGCTCTCGGCCAGGCAGAGTGTCATGGCCGTATCCTCCGTCCAGCACCCGGCGGGAAGGTTGAGGATCCCGCCCTCGCGGTACCCCGAGATCGGCGCGAAGGTCCCCGGTTTCAGGAACTCAACGGGAGCACCGAGAGCATCTCCGACCGCGAGCCCGACGATGGCCCCGAGGGCCGCGTCCTGGACGTCGATAGCCATCGCAGAGAGTATGTCCCTCTGTTGATAAAAAAGAAGCCACTTCGACGCGCCGAACCTGTTTGAGTGGAACGGGATAGGACCGTGACGATGGACGCGGCACCCCGCGCTCTGTTCCTGCCAAACCCTCCCACGGCTCGTCAGGGAGCCGGGGCACCTGCCTCCGCAGGGGGCGTCCCGCTGGGCGGGAGCCTCATCTGGCCGGGTGGTCCGCCTTCCGGCGACGTCCCGGTGATGGCCCCTCCGGGAGGACGTCCCGCCGGCGGTGTCCCGTTGGGGAACCCCCGGTCCGGAGATACTCCGTCGGGAGGCGTGCCGTTGGGACGGAATCCGTTTTGGGCCCCGTCGTGTCCTGTGGCGTTCGAGGCGATGCCGGCGTCTCCTCCAGCCGACCTCGTTGTCTGGCTCGTGGTGCAGCCGGCTGTGAATGAAAGGCAGCCGAGGACGAGGGCCGTAGCAAGGACCAGCAGGAGCAGGCGGGAGCGTCGAAGGCCCTGTGAGGTTTCTCTCTTCACGAATATCATATCATGGTGTTCTAGTCGGAAGGCCGGTAACCGGGACTCCTGGTGGCCCGTCCTTCGCGAGCGATGCACTCATCCAATTGAACCAATCGGCGAAATCGCGCCCGGGATCCGCTCTCACCTCCTGTTCCGCTTTCGTGGGTACCGGAGCAGCGATGGACTGGGGGGTGAGGGATCGACCCGTTGCCTGCCACTTAGTGAGTGTCAACGTAATTTTTAGATTACTTTTTGTATGGTGATTTTTACCTATCCCTGGATGGATTGGTCGGCGTCAGACGCACCCGGCGCGTTCGGATTGATGGCCGCATCGGTCGCCCGTCTGCCGTCCCTACGAGGCCTCGCCGGAGAGCCGACCACCTCCACCGCTGTGAGACGCCCTTCCCTGCGGAATGGCGGCGCCGTCCGGCATGGTCACCATTCCCGCGCCAGTCCTCGGCGCACGCTGGTCGGGCCGAACCGGGGCTCAGAGAAAGTCGGCGAGGGTCCGCTCGCTCCGCATCCGCGGAAGCAGGGCAGACCTGGTGCGCCACGAGGCATCGCCGTAGCACCGGTCGAGCGCCGCGGCCCCATCTTCAAGGGTCGCGTACCGCTCCGGCCGACGCTGCATCGCCTGCCGCGTCGCCTCGCGCACGACCCACGTCCCCAGCGGCGCCCAGTACTCCCCCGTGACCGACCGGAGCACGAGAGCCCGGGCCTGGCGTCGTGCCGCGACGAGGTAATCGGCCACGGCTAGCCGGGCCGAGTAGTATGCGCCCGCGATGGGCGAGTATCCTGACTTTGAGGTCCCCTCGCCGTCGACCGTGACCGCGTCGTTCTCCCCGGTCCAGAGGCTGTGCGCTCGCCAGCACTCGATCATCTCGTACCGCCACCCGCCGGGGACGAGGAGCACGGCGATGGTGTTGCCGAAGAGAGTGGCGCAGAAGACCAGCACCTCCTCTATCGCCGGGTATCGCACCAGCTCCCGCTTCGCGGCCCTGCCGAGGGTATCGTCGACGGCCGTGATCGCCCAGCGCGTCGGGACGACCCTCGGCGATCGTCCGAGCGTCCCCGCCGAGAGCAGGTCCGCGAGGTGATAGACGTCGACGTCAGAGCGGTAGAGCTGGGCCAGGCCGTCGGACGCGGCGAGGTCCGGGTCGCCCGCCACCTTCTCCACCATCCGCGGCACGACCGGGTTGTCGAGGACGTCGAGCTTGCGGACTGGCCCGGACATCCCGATCGGTGTGAAGACGCCGTCGAACCGCAGGTCGGCCTCGACCGGGCGGGCGAACGCCACCTCGACATCGACGGGGGTGGCCGAGAGCGCGACCTCGGCCATCGCGTCTCGCACGCGCCCGACCGGGGCGCGTGCCGCGATGGTCCCGGCACGGAGGTTCACCACGTCCTCGATGGAGAGTCCCCGGGCGATCCAGTCGGGCGGACGATCCGGCTCGCCGAGCAGGAGGGGTCCCCCCTGTACGCCCGGGTAGCCGTGCGAGCCGACAAAGACGGAGGGCGCCGCGCCCATGTACGATGTGATCGGCCTCGCCCCCGCACGCGCGAGGAACCGTGCCGTGATCGGGCAGCGCGCGAGGCCGCAGAGCCCCTTTCCCTTGCAGGAGGCGCAGAGCACCCCCCCGGTGTTCATCCGATCACCTGGACTCGGTCCCGAAGTACGCAGAGAGCGCGTGCCACGAAGGTCTCCCATTCGAGCGGCCGGTCGTCGCAGTGTTCCGCGAGTTCCCGACCGAGCTCGTCGTCGCGGTCGCCGGTCGCCCGGAGGACGATCGACCCCGGGGCGCCCGTGCAGTCGCCGACGATCCCATCGCCGTCACCGTCGGTGATGCCGAGCACCGGGAGCCCCAGGTGCGCGCCGAGGTGGAGGGCCGCGGCCGTCGTGTCGTCGCCGATCGCGAGCAGGCCGCAGTGGTCCTCGGAGAGCTCGCGGTAGAGCGCGATCGCGTCGTGGTCGAGGACGAGCACGCGTCCCGGCGCTCTCCGGCTGGTCGCCGGGCGGGGCGTCGCGGCACGAAGCGGTCCCGCCGTGCACCAGGCCTCCGGGAGACGGATCGGACCCCGGCGGCGAAGTTTCTCGACGCCGTGCGGTTTCAGCAAACATCCTCGATCGGCCTCGAGGCGGTCGCCATCGGAGACCAGGACCACCTCGTTCGCCGTGGCGCGTCCGATGACCAGTCCGTCGACGAGCACTGCATCGCCGGGCCGGCACCCGCGGACCACGCGACATTCACCGCCCGTTAACGGCGGCGCAGCCGTCCGCGTCACAGTCTTCCAGCCGAGCAGGTCCGCGAACGGGTCACCGTCGGCATCGTTCCAGCAGACCACGGTCGCGTCCGAGCACTCGAGCTGGACAAGGGGTCGACCGATCCTCGCGGCCACGATCTCGCCGAAGACCCTTCCCGAGTCGGGGGAGCGCCCCCTGTTCACCAGCGTTGCCTCGGGGTCGGTCGCGAGCGCAGCCGACGGCTTCTTTGCGGTCCAGCAGGAGAGGAGCCCGTGTTCTTCTGCCGCGCACCGGGCCATGACTCCGGCGACGACGACTCGTGCTGGCTGGAGCATCCCGACAAGGCGGGCGGCGTCCCCCGAATCGATCACTTCGGGGCCGTGGATGACCACGCTACCGCCGTGCCCGCCGCTTGCGCTCGAAACGCGTTCAGCGTTCGTGGCAGCGTGGGAGTGCAGGGCCGTCGCTCCCTTCGTGGGTGGAGGACTCGAATCGATAGCCCTGCAGGGAGCCGCTCCCGGGCCTGGCCCGGACCTCGGGAGCGGGATCGGGGTGGCGGACGGACCGGGCATCTTCCCTGGCAGGGATGGAGCCGGTCCCCTCATCAATCTGATCGTCGCGGCGGGGCGATCTCGAGCGTGAGATCGAGTGATCGGACCGAGTGTGTCAGAGCCCCGATGCTCACCAGGTCGATCCCGAGCGCCGCGTACTCTCCGATGGTCGCCTCGGTGATCCCGCCCGAGACCTCGACCCGGACCCGGCCACGGACCCCGGCCGACGTGAGTGCGGCCATAGCCCTCTCCACCTCTTCCGGGGTCATGTTATCGAGCAGGACGACGTCGGCACCGGACCGGGCAGCCCGGACGGCCTCGTCGGCCGTCTCGACCTCGACCTCGACCGTCTTGTACACGGAGAACGCCCTGGCCCGCCGGACCGCCTCCTCGATCGGGACCAGCGCGAGGTGGTTGTCCTTGATCAGCACGCCGTCCGAGAGCGTGAACCGGTGGGGGTCGCCACCCCCGAGCATGACGGCCTTCTTGTCGAGCAGGCCGAGTCCCGGAGCGGTCTTGCGGGTGGCCGCGACGCGGACATGCGGTCCTCGTTCGCGCGCGCGTGCCGCGTAACGGGCAGTCGCGGTCGCGATCCCGCTCATCCGGCCGAGGAGGTTCAGGGCCGTCCGCTCGACGAGCAGCACGCTCCGGACGGGCCCCTCGAGCCCGAGCACGATCTCCCCCCCCTCAACCCGGTCCCCGTCGGACGCACGCGACGTGACCCCGACGCCGTGGTGGGAGAAGAGCGCCGTCGCCTCGGCAAGCCCGGCGGCAATCCCCGTCTCCCGGAACCGGATCACGGCCGTGCACTGCCGGTCGTCCATAACGGCCTCCGAGGTCACGTCGCCGAACGGCGCGTCGTCGTCGAGGTACGAGAGCAGGCGGGCGAGCGGGATGCCGATCACGTCCCCACCACGATCGGCTCCCCGAGGTCGCGGAGCAGGACCAGGATCGAGAGGGCGGCGAGGTACGACGTGGCCGGGTTGTCCGGGCTCGGGACGTTCTCGATTCGGAGGAGGGCCGTGCCGAAGGGACCCTCGGCGCTGATCTCGTGGATGTTGCGGTCCACGGCCGGGTCGGCCCAGAGCTCGACCTGGACCTCGTTTCCGGACGCGAGGGCTAGCGCGACCGAGACGTTGACGTTCTTGGGATAGGCCTGGACACAGTCGTCGGCCCGTCCGCGGAAGACGAGCGTCCGTTCGGAGATATCGAGCCCGAGCGAGGCCGGGCTCTTGGTGGTTTTGAGCACGACCGTATCGATCCCGCCGATCCGGCCGACCTTCAGGTTGTCGAGCCCCATCACGGCCCCGCTCGGGATATAGATGCGCCGGCCCGAAGCGATGGCCGCCTGCCGGAGCCTCGTGCGGAAGGCGAGGTCGGCAAGCCCTCCGACCGACATCACGACGAGGTCCTTGCCGGATGCGAGCACGGCCTCGCCATGGGCCCGGACGGCCGCGATCGACGCGGCCTCGACGATGAGATCGACGTCGGCGCCGACGAACTCCTCGAACGTGTCGTAGGCGACTCCTTCCGAGCGCATCGCGAGGTCGCGGGCGCGCTCGGGGAAGAGGTCGTAGAGGGCCGTGATCGTGAAGCCCTCGGCGTGGGCTGTGAGCAGGTTACCGATGTTGCCGCACCCGAGAAGCCCGATCCGCAACATGGGGTAGTGTGTGGTCTTCGGAGAGTAATAAGGTCCGCGGGAGGCGCAACAAGGCTGATGTCGCGAGCCGGCGATAGCTGGTGGATGACGATCGACGAGATCGAGCGGGGGCTATCTGCCATAGAACAGCGGATCACCGAATACCGGGAGGCGATCGCGGAGGCCGGAGAGACCATCGACAAAGAGGAAGCCGCCCTGCTGGCCCGGATGGCACGGACTGCTGCCGCGATCGTTCCCGCGGCCGGCCTCGAGGTGATGGCACGGGGCAAGGTCGACGGCGCGGGCGAGATGTTCGACCAGAGCTATTACCCCGGAAAGATGCTGATCCTGGGCCGGACCGACCCCATGCCCTTCCGGCCGGACAACCCGGAGAAGGTGGTCACGGACCAGTTTTGCGTACTCAAGGAGGACGGGACCCTGGCCGAACTGATGTATTCGAACGACACTGTGCTCGTGGATAGCCTTCTCAGCCCCATCACCCCCGAGGACGCGCTCGGGGTCTACGGCCCCGAGCTCATCTTCATGCTCTACCGGGGGCTCCGGGAGTATCACGAAGGGCAGGAGGCGCTCCTCAACGCCCTCCGGACCACGCTGGAGTACCTCCACGGATAGCCTGGACTATCGCCAGCCGAAGATCGGGAATGTGGGCCGGAGCGGGTCGGCCTCGGGACGGAGGGCCGAGAGGAGTTCGACCCGCTGGAACGACTGGCCCGTGCTGTTTTTGAACGTCACGATCGCCTTCACCTCGGTCACCTGTCCGGGGAGCGGCTCTTCATGGATCGCCTCGACTCCGAGCGAGGGGAGGTCGAACTCGATCTCGACGGGGACGATCGAGGTATGCACCTGGAGCGCCGTGGCGTTCCCCGAGTTCCGGAGCACGATGGAGCGGGCGTCCTCGGCGAGGGTGACCGCGATATCGGGCAGATCGACGGCATCGCGGCTTATCGCGAAGGAGGCGGCAACCACGACGGCGATGACCAGGACGATCAGCGCGAGATAGGGGGAGACGAGATAGAGCCCGGCGGCAGCCACGAGGCCGAGCACGATGACGATCACGATCGAGCGCTCCATGAGAAAGAGATCCACGCGAAACGATAAAAAACAGGGCGTGAATGGGCCCGATGAGATTCGAACTCATGGCCTCCCGGTTATCAGCCGGGCGCACCACCTGGCTATGCTACGGGCCCTTCGGGTTACCCTACTAGATCAATCGTCCCGGTTCTTATAGATTATCGAAGGCGTCCGGACAGACGCTTTTGTATCCTCTCCGCTGCAATACTCATGAACGGGCCACCCGCGCACGGCCCGACAGGGGATGGTTCATGGCTAGGCAGTATCTGCTCGGCAACGAGGCGCTCGCCCATGCCGCCCTCGAGGGCGGAGTCGGGTTCGCGGCCGGGTACCCCGGCACGCCCTCGTCCGAGGTGATCGACCTGCTCCGGGCCGAGCGGCCCGAGGGCGTCCACGTGGAGTGGTCGACCAACGAAAAGGTCGCGTTCGAGAACGCGCTCGCCGCGTCCTGGTGCGGCGTCCGCGCGCTCTTCACGACGAAGCACGTCGGGCTGAACGTCGCGGCCGACCCGCTGATGACCAGCGCGTACACGGGCGTGACCGGGGGGTTCGTGGTCTTCTCGGCCGACGACCCGTTCGCGCATTCGTCCCAGAACGAGCAGGACAGCCGGCTCTACGCCGCGATGGCCGGCCTGCCCTGCCTCGACCCGACCACGATAGAGGAGGCGCATGCCATGCTCCGCGACGCCTTCGCCCTCTCCGAGGAGGTTCAGCTGCCCGTGATCTTCCGACCGACTACGCGCATCTGCCACTCCAAGGCCGACGTCGAGCTCGGCCCGGTACCGGCGCCGAAGACCGAGGCCGTCTTTCACCGGGATCCCCGCCAGTACGTGGTGATCCCGGCGCATACCCGCGTCCTTCACCGCCGGCTGAACGAGAAGCAGCCGCAATTGCGCGAGCGCCTTCTTCCGTACAACACGGGCGAGATCCGAGGACGGCGCGCCGTGGTCGCGAGCGGCATCGCGGCGAGTTACGTCCGGGAGGTGCTCCCCGACGATGTCTCGCTCTTCACCGTCCGCGCCTATCCCCTCGACTCCGAGCAGCTCCACTGCTTCTGCCTCGAGCACGAGGAGGTGCTCGTGATCGAGGAGGGGGCACCCGTGGTCGAGGAGCAGGTACGGCAGGCCGCCGGCTGCGTCCGGGTCTCCGGGAAGCGGACCGGCCACGTCCCCGCGGAGGGCGAGCTCTCTCCAACGGTGGTACGGGGCGCGCTCGCAAAGGCAGGGTACACCGACGCCCCCCCGGCCCCTCCGGGACCCGAGGAGGGGATCCCCCCGCGCCCGCCGATCCTCTGCGCCGGTTGCCCTCACCGGGCCGTCTTCTACGCGATGCGGCGGGTCTTCAGGGACGCGGCCTTCCCGTCCGACATCGGGTGCTACACCCTCGGTCTCCAGCTCGGCGCGGTGGACACCACGATCTGCATGGGCGCGTCGATCACGGTCGCGTCGGGGATCGCGCTCACGGCGGGCGGCGACGTGGTCGCAACGATCGGGGACTCGACCTTCCTCCATACCGGCCTGCCGGGCCTGGTGAACGCGGTCTACAACGGCGCGGAGATGGTCCTGGTGATCCTGGACAACCGGACCACGGCCATGACCGGGCACCAGCCCAACCCGACGAGCGGGGTGACCGCGACCGGCGAGGCCATGCCGAAGGTCTCGCTCGAGGCGCTCTGCCGGGCATGCGGCGTGACCTGGGTCGAGACGGTGGACCCGTACGACATGACCGGGCTCCTCGCGACCCTCCGCGAGGCGAAGGGACGGTCCGGGGTCCGCGTGGTGATCGCGAAGAAGCCCTGCGTGATCAACGAGCGGCGGGCGAAGGTCGCCCGCCCCCGGCTCTCGGTGGACCCGTCGGCCTGCAACGGCTGCCGGACCTGCCTCCGCTACGGTTGCCCCGGCATGGCCTTCGAGGGAGAGACGGCCACGGTCACGGCGCTCTGCTCGGGCTGCGGGGTCTGTGTCACCCTCTGCCCGCAGGGCGCGATCGGCCGGGAAGGGCGACCGCCGGCAAAGGGAGGGGGAGCATGAGCTACGATGTCATGATCGTCGGGGTCGGCGGCCAGGGGACCATCCTGGCCTCGAACATCCTGGGCGAGGCCTGCGTGGCCGAGGGCCGGACCGTCCGCGGCGCCGAGACGCACGGCATGGCCCAGCGCGGCGGCTCGGTCGAGTGCTCGGTCCGGATCGACGGCCGGTTCGGGCCGCTGATCGACCCGGGGACCGCCGATCTCCTGCTCTCGTTCGACCTCCTCGAGGCCCTCCGGTACCGCCACTTCCTGAAACCGGGGGGACGGGTGGTGACGAACACCGCGATCATCATCCCGACCCCCGTGTTTACCCAGCAGCTTCCCGTGCCATCGCCCGACGAGTGCCTCGCGCGGCTCGCGCCGTTCCACCCCCTGGCCATCGATGCCGGCACCCTCGCCCGCGAGGCCGGTTCGGAGCTGGCGCAGAACGTGGTGCTGATCGGAGCGGCCTCGCACCCGATCCCGCTCACTCCGGAGTCGCTCCTCGCCGCGATCGAGCGCTCCGTCCCGCCGAAGACGGTCGAGCTGAACCGCAGGGCATTCGAGCTCGGTCGCGCGGCGGGTGGAGGAGAGGGTTGATCGATAGCCCTCCCCCATAGGAGCGGGCGGCATGAACCCTCCGCCGTCTTTTCCAGGCGGGCACCGTGCGGCGGCTGAGCCGGCCCGCCTGCTCAAGAGAGTCCGCGGGACCGTCAGCTGCGGGCCTTCCGCTCCCGCCGACCCGTATGAGCGATACACGCCATAGCGCGCGGAATGAAGAAAGCGACGCTGAAAATTATGCCGAATAGAGGGCGTGGGGTTTTTCATTAGACAAATACTATATTTAGGTGAACTCGCTGCACCTTCTCGCTTCTGCAAGGCAGTACTGCCAAACATTTCGTAGTTATACAAACTATTATCAGCACAGGATGACACAAGCAAGAGAGTAGCCTTTCCTTGCTGACCCGGAGCTGATGGCACCCCCCAGATCGCCGCCACGGGAGAATGGGACCAGCCGAACTGACGTATGCACGCGGTGGAAGGGCTCGCGAAAGAGGGAGAAATCAGATGACACGATATCTATTGCCGGGGGCTGGAGCCTTCCTGGCCATGATCGTCCTCGCGGTGGCGCTCGTCGGCGCCGCGAGCGCAGGGGCGCCAACCGTCACGAAGGAGGCGACACCCGAGGATATCGACCTGTACACCACAGGCCAATCAGGTGAGCTGACCACGGTGACCATCACTGTCGCGGGGAGTGGCGGAGACACGAAGCTTCCACTGGACGTCGTCTTCTGCATCGACAGTTCGGGGAGTATGACTACCAATGACCCAACCGGTCTGCGGAAAACGGCCGCCAAGAGCTTCCTTGGCAAGATGAACCCGAATATCGATGCCTCCGGCGTCGTAAGCTGGGACCAATATATCGACTTCACCTATCCCACTCCGGTCACATCAGGTCTTACCCAGGATTTCGCCACGTTGGAAGGCAGAATCGACGCCATTAATGCAGCCGGCCGGACCAACGGAAACCTCGGGCTGACGACGGGCATGAGCATGCTCGACAACAACGTGAGGACCGAGGATTCCGCCGAAGTCATCATCTTCCTCACTGACGGGGAGTTCAACGAGGGAGGAAGCGTATTCACTCAGGCCAATATCGACCGGGCGAAGAGTTCCGGTTACATCGTCTATACTATTGGTCTGGGTACCAATCTAGGGCCATATGCAGACACGCTGAAGAATATCGCCGATCAAACAGGCGGAAAATACTACCTCGCAACGGATGCGTCTGCCCTTCAGGCTATCTTCGACGCCATCAACGCCGCGATTAACACCGCTCCGTCCAACGTGGACGTCCACGAGATGACGCAGGCGTACATGGTGGGCGAGGGCGGTTTCAGCATCACACCAAACACCGCGGCGGATCCGTCGTACATCTGGAACAACATTGCCACCTCTGTCGGAGACGGCGATGAATTCCTCGAGCAGGGCGAGATCTGGACGGTCACGTTCACCGTCGGCTCGAACAAGGTCGGCAATCTCCAGGATATCCAGGACCTGACCGGCGCATGGGTCTATTACGATCTGGAAGGCGCAGGGGTAGACCAGAAGGTTCAGATCCCGCAGGATACGGTGAACGTCGTCGAATCCGTTCCTGAACTCGCGCTTGAGAAGACCGGGACGTTCTCTGACACCAACGGGGATGGTTATGCCCAGCCCGGCGAAGTGATCCAGTACGAGTTCAAGGTCACCAATACCGGCGACGTCCAGCTGACCGGCATCACAATCACGGATTCCAAGGTCAGCAACATCCTCTGTTCAGGCACCGCCGCCCTGGCACCGGGAGAGTCGACGACCTGCACGGGCACCTATGCCGTGACACAGGATGACATCAATGCCGGCTCGGTCTACAACCTGGCGACGGCTGCCTCGGACCAGACCAAGGAGGTCACCGACGATGTGACCGTGACGCTGCCGCAGAACCCGGCGCTCTCGATTGTCAAGCTGACCAATGGTGAAGATGGAGCCACCATCCTGGTCGGGGCTCCAGTTACCTGGACGTACAGGGTGACCAACACCGGCAACGTCGATCTCACGAACATCATCGTGACCGACGACAAGTTCGCCGACCCGATTGGATCAATCACCTCGTTGCCCGTCGGTGCCTCGGAAACCCTCGATCAGAAAGGCACGGCAATCGCCGGAGCGTACTCAAACACCGGTTCCGCGACGTCCACTTTCGGTGACGCACAGATTACCACCAGCGACGGCAGCAGCTACTTCGGCGTCACCCCCAAGGTCGACATCGAGAAGTACGTCAAGGATGCGGACGGTGTCTGGCAGGACGCGGACACCGCGCCTGGCGTGAGGGTCGACAAAGGCACCAACCCCGAGTTCAAGTACGTGGTCACGAACGTCGGCGATGTCCCCCTCTCGAACATCGTGGTCACCGACAGCGTTCTGGGCACCATCGGCACCATCTCCGGCCCGCTCGCTCCGGGAGCCACTGATGAGACGCTGACCAAGACCGGCCGATGGTCGATGGGACCGCAGGTGAATATCGGTACGGCTACCGCATGGTACTACTCCGAGAAGGTCACGGACAGCGACGACGCGAACTACTTCGGCTGGGGCGATGACTCGCTGACCGGACTGGGGTACAAGGAGTCGCCGTACAACAAAGGCAAGACCTTCGCCACGATCAAGAAGGGCAGCTGGTTCATGTACCTCACGGTAACCCCGACCAGCATCCCGGACGGTAAGAGCCTGAAGTTCGACATCCAGGCAGGCACTCCCAAGAACGGCCTGGTTGATGTCGGCGACATCACCATCACCAGGACGGGGACATCGTACACCATCACCAGAGTGCTCGATACTAACGTCGTGTTCAACGGGTACCCTTACGGCCTCTACGTGGAGGACGAACACCTGGCAATCGACGCGGACAAGAAGATGTCGTTCACCGGCGCTCCCGGGCGTGACGACAACGCCGACTTCGATGCGAGTGGCCAGTACAGGTTCACCGACGCCGACGGGTACTTCTTCGTCTTCGCCCACTGGGGAGCCGGGTGGGGACCCACCCGCTGAACCCCTTTTTCGCACGCTCGTCAGAAAACCGGGAGGCATGCGGCCCCCTCCCTCCTTTTCGGCCATCGCGTTTCGCGCGCCAGCGGGGGGCATGAGCTCCGGCACGGGATGTCCTGATCCAATTGCTGGTCGGAGGGAAGATCCCCGGACACGGCTCTCCGCCACACAGCGCCGCTCTCCGGGCCGTTTCAGTATCCGGGGCCGGTGGCAGGGCGCGTGGTGCCATGGCTCGGGGGCTCGGTGCGGCCGAAAGCTCACGGTCCCCCCTGGAAGAACGGTGCAGCGGAAGCCTGGAACCGAGGGGTTACAGAAGTTCGGCCGCGAGCAGCGCGGCGCCGAGCAGGACCATCACGATCCCGGAGATTGTATGGACCAGCCGGCGGCGATCGCCCCGCCACTCGTCGACCGCGACGGGGAGAGGCCGAACGCGACTGCCCCGACGATGCGCACGAGTGGCAGCACGAAGAAGAGGTTGTAGACGACGAGGAGCAGTACGGCGTCGGCGAGCGCGCCACCCGCGAGCATCCCGAGCACGCCGAGATAGATCGCGCCCGTGCAGGGGCAGCTCCACGAGCCCCACGCCGATCTCGAAGGCGAGTGACGCGACGATGCCGTCACAGCGTCACCCCTGTCGCTTGAACTCGGGGGCCGTCTGCCATTCATGGTTCCACACGGCAGGAGGTCGGTTCGCGCCCCCAACCGTTGCGACCCCGTGCCTGGGCAGAAGTGATATCACCTGGCCCGGGCGAGAGAACTCGCTGATCGCACTCATGCCCCGCGAGCTCTGCTTCGGAAACGGCGACCTGATGATCACGCTCGACGCCGACCTCGCAATCCGCGACCTCTACTTCCCATTTGTCGGGATGGAGAACCACGTCGGCGGCCACCGCTGCCGGTTCGGGGCATGGGTGGACGGGCGTTTTGCCTGGGTGGAGGGGGGATGGGATCGCTCGATCTCATATCGTCCGGACTCGCTCGTGAGCGAGGCCGTGCTGACGCCCCCGGCACTGCCGTTCGAGCTGACGGTCAACGACACGGTTCACCCACTCTACCCCGTCTTCCTCCGCCGGGTCGTCGCACGGGATCACCGCCCTCTACCACCTGGAGGCGGACGCGGTGATCCACTACCGGAAGGATCGGTACGTCCTCGCCGGGGCGCTCGGAGACGGTCGAGTGCTTGATCAATACACCGTCGGGGCGGCAGAGACCCGTGCCGCGAAGGGCACGTGGGCCGACGCCGAGGACGGGACATAGACCCGCACCCCCGTGGCGCACGGATCGGTCGACTCGACGATCGCCGTTCACTCCCGGCTCGAGCCTGAATCTCCGTCTCTCCTCTACTACTGGCTCTGCACGGGGACCTCCGTGGACGAGGTGACGGCCCTGCATCGCAGGGTCCGTGAGACCGGGCCCGGCGACCTCCTCGACCAGGCCGACCGTATCTACCAGGTCTGGGTCAACAAGAGCCGGATCGACTATGCGGACCTGCCGCCCGCCGTGGTCGAGGCGTACAAGCGCAGCCTGCTCGTACTGTGGACCCAGATCGACAACCGGGGCGCCATCCTCGGGTCGTGCGACTCAGACATCTACTCCTTCAACCACGACAGCTATGCCTACGCCTGGCCGCGCGACGGCGCTTTCGTCGCGATAGGCCTGGATGCCGCCGGGTACTACGGCGTGACCCGCCGCTTCTTCCGGTTCTGCGAACGGGCGATCACCTCCGACGGCTTCCTCCTCCACTAGTATCACCCCGATGGGACGCTCGGATCGACCTGGCACCCCTGGATCGACCTCGGCGGCAGGCCGCAGTACCCGATCCAGGAGGACGAGACCGCGCTCGTCCTCCACGCGTTCTGGAGCCACTACGACCGCGTCCGGGACATCGAGTTCGTCATCTCGCTCTACGACTCGTTCGTCGTCTTGGCGGCCGAGTTCCTGGTCCGGTACCGCGACGGGACCACGGGCCTGCCCCTACCGGGCTACGACCTGTGGGAAGAGCAGCACGGCATCTTCACCTTCACCGTCGCCGCGGTCCATGCCGGCCTCCTCGCCGCCTCCCGCATCGCCTCCCTGCTCGGCGACACCCGCCGCGTGGCCCGGTACCGCGAGGCGGCGTCCGGTGTCAGGGCGGCGGCCCTCAAGCATCTCGTCGACGGCGCCTCGGGACGGTTCTTCCACGCTGTCCGGTTCGACGTCGACGGCAGCCTCGTCCCGGACCGGACGATCGACGCGAGCGCCTACGGCGTCTTCGCGTTCGGCCTGGTGCCCCCGGACGATCCGCGGGTGTGGGTGACGATGGGGGCCGTCGAGAGCCGCCTGGCCGTGCGGGCGGGGATCGGCGGCATCGCCCGGGACGAGCGGGACCGGTACCAGCGCGACGGCGACGATCCGGCGCTGCCCGGCAACTCATGGCCGATCTGCACGCTCTGACTTGCCGAGTGGTACATCGGCCTGGGTGATCTCCCGCACGCGCTCTCCCTGATCGAGTGGGTCGCCACCCACGCGACACGGGCAGGCCTGATGGCCGAGCAGCTCGATCCGTTCTCGGGCGCACCGCTCTCGGTCGCGCCACTGACGTGGAGCCACTCGACCTTCGTGCTCGCCGTGACCCGTTACCTCGACGCGGTCCACGGTGTGCGCTCCTGCCCGACCTGTGGGCTCTCGTCCTACCGGGGCTCCCACACCCGTCCATGGATCTGACCTACGGTGTCGGTGACCGGTGATGCCACGGTTTCTCGCTTGATCAACCCCGTCGTACCGCAACGGTTTACTGTTCATCCGCAGATGTGGTCTCATGGACGCTGCTCAGGAGTACCGGGTTCGAGTGATAGAGACGATACACCGTGGAGCACGGGCGGTATCGGCGCGGTTCGAACGGCCGGAAGGCTTCTCGTACCTGCCGGGGCAGTGGGCGTTCGCCACGATCGAGCGGGACGGCGCGGCGCTGACCCGGCATCTCACCCTCTCGAGCAGCCCGACCGAGCCGTTCCTCGAGATGACCAAGGGGATGACGGGCCACCCCTTCGCGGAGGCGTTCAGGTCCCTGGCGCCAGGTGACGAGGTGACGCTCCGGGGCCCGAAAGGCAGGTTCACGCTCCAGCAGGAAGACGAGGACGTGGTCTTCGTCTCGGGCGGGATCGGGATCACGCCGCTGCGGAGCATGGCACGGAGCGCGGCCGATACCCATCTGCGGACGCGCCTCCTCCTCCTCTACTCGGCGCGCACCACCAACGACCTCGTCTTTGCCGACCAGTTCGAGGAGCTCAGGGCAGCGAACCCGCTCTTCTCGTTCCGCGTCACCCTGACCCGGCCCGACCCCGGGTGGCAGGGGCAGACCGGCAGGATCGACCGTGTCTTCCTCGAGCGGGAGGTCCCGGACTTCGGGGGACGGGCGTTCTACGTCTCCGGTCCACCCGCCATGGTCGACGCGATCACCGCAGTCCTCGCGGAGATGGGTGTGCCCGAGGAGCAGGTCCGGCGCGAGGTCTTCACGGGGTACTGAAGACCTCCCGGATAACACGGCAGGGGTTCCCCACTGCCAGTACGCCGGGCGGGAGATCCCGGGCCACGACGCTCCCCGCGCCGACGGTCGTGTCGGCCCCGATCGTCACGCCGGGGCAGATGATCGCCCCGCCGCCGATCCAGACATTCTCCTCAATCTTCACCGCCTCGGCCGACTCGAGCCCCCGGCGCCGCTCACCGGGGTCCACCGGGTGCTCGGCGGTGTAGACCTGGACCGACGGGCCGAGCAGCGCGTGGTCACCGATCCGCACGGAGGCGCAGTCGAGCACGACGCAGTTGAAGTTGATTGCGACCTGGTCGCCGATCTGGATCTGGGAGCCGTAGTCGCAGTAGAACGGCGGCTCGATCAGGACGCCCATCCCCACGCCGCCAAGGAGCTCGGCCAGGAGCGAGACCCGCAAACCCGCCTCGTCCTCGTGCGTCGCGTTGAACTCCCGCGTCAGGCGGCGCGCGCGGACTCGCCTGCGCACGAGTTCCGGGTCGCCGGCGTCGTAGAGCTCGCCCACGAGCATCTTTTCGTACTCGCTGCGCTCCCGGCCCCTCTCCGTCATGCTGGGCCTATCGGGGCCCGGCGGCCTTAGCCCTGACGGTTTGCCGGCGTATCGCAGCGACCCGATCGGCCCTTCAGTGGTCGGGGGCCGGGTTCGCCGCGATCTCGGGACCGGGCCCGGGCACGGGGCCGTCGATAGGTCCGGCCCCGTGGAGGCGGACCAGCCGGTTCACGTAGTACCGCGCCCAGAGGTACGCGAGGGTCCCGCCCATCATGTTTCCGGCCACGATCCCCCACCAGACGCCGGCCTCGCCGAGCCCGAAGACGAACGCGAGCAGGTACGCCGAGATGGCGATGAAGACCAGGTTCCGGAAGACGTTCACCACGAGGGAGTAGACCCCCTTCCCGGTCCCCTGGAAGACGGAGCCCGAGACGACCCCCGGCGCGACGAACGGGAAGAAGAAGCACATCGTCGCGAGGAACGACGCGATCATCGGCGCGAGCGGCGCGCTCTCCGGGGCGTAGGCGAAGATCCAGGCGATCGGGTGGGCGAAGACCAGGGTGAGCGCACCCAGCCCGAGGCCGATGGCCGAGCCGAACGCGGTCCCGAACCGGTGGGCCACGCGGAGCTTCCCGAACTCCCTCGCGCCGTACGCCGCGCCGGCCACCGAGACCACCGACATCCCGATGGCGGCCACCGGGATGATCGCGAAGAGTACGACCCGCCATCCCGCCGTGTACACGGCGACCGCGTCCGTGCCCGCGGTCAGCACGAGCATCCAGTTGACCATGATCGCGAGCGCGGACATCAGCACGAACTCGAGTGAGGCCGGCAGGCCCACGCGGAGGATGTCCCCGACCAGCCCACGGCTGGGCAGGAACTCGGTCCACCGGACCGCGAGGTAGGTGTCGCGCTTGACGAAGAACCAGTAGAGCAGGATCCCCGCGACCATCCCCATCGAGATCAGCGCGCCCCAGGCTGCGCCGGCGATCCCAAGCCCGGCCCAGTAGATCAGGATCGGGTCGAGGACGATGTTCAGGAGGGCCGAGGCGACCATTGCGTACATGGTCCGCTTCGTGTCGCCCTCCGCGCGGAGCACGGCGTAGCCGATGTTCACGAAGAAGAGGAGCACGGTCCCCCCGAAGATCACGCGGGCGTACTCGGCCGCGAGCGGCGCGGTTGCGCCCGCGCCGAAGAGCAGCGCGATCGGCTCGGCCAGGAGCACGAGCGGGACCGTGATCACGAGAGCCAGCCCGAGGGCCAGCAGGAGCGCGTGGACGGCCGCGTTGTTGGCCCCAGCGCGGTCGCAGGACCCGATACGTCGGGCGATCACCGAGGTGACCCCGGCCCCGATGCCGCTTCCGAGCCCCATCAGGATCATGAAGACCGGCATGATGAACCCAACCGCGGCCATGGCGTCCGCTCCGAGCCCCGCGACCCAGATCGCGTTGACCACGTTGTACGACGACTGCAGGAGCATCGCCGCGATCATCGGGGCCGAGAGCCGGACGATGGCCCGCTTCGGATCCCCGCGAAGCAGCGCGACGCCGGCCGTCTCGGGCCGGCGCGGGAGGCAGCCGCTCTCGAGATCGCCGGTCTCACTCATGGCAGTATCCTCCGTCGGCGCAGCTCCGGGCCATCCGGGAGAGGAGCGATCGGAGCATGGCCCGCTCGCCGGCGTCGAGCCCGGCCGTGACCGTCTCCTCCCATTCGCGCCCGAACCGGGCGAACTCCGGGACGACCCGTTCTCCCTCGGCGGTCAGAAAGAGCCGGACGGCCCGCCGGTCGTCCGGATCGGTCTCGCGCCGGATGAACCCGCCCTCCTCGAGCCTCCGCGCGGCGCGGGCGATCGCGCCCTTGTCGACGTGGAAGTGGCGCGCGAGCGCCTCCTGCGTGACGTTCTGGCAGACGGCGAGGCTGAGCATGACGGGCACCTGTCCGGCGGAGAGCCCGAACGGGCGCAGGCGCTCGTTCAGGGTGGCATAGTAGTGCTGGAGCACGATCCCGAGGAGTCGGGCCAGCGGCATTTCGTCGGACATGACAACTCGATTGTGGGACAAGCGTGGGTCCGCCGGGGAGATAAATGTTGACGACGCAACAGTTGATCCGGCAACAAAACCGGGGCCGTTGGAAGGCCGGCCTCCAGGCGAGCAGTGGGGGGACGAGCCTGCTCTCCGGGCCTGTACAGTGTCCGGCGCCCCGATCGGGAGCTCCACAACGGGGGAATCGCCGCAGTACCCGCCGCCGTATGCCGGGGAGATGGCAGGCGGGAGGCGCCGTCCGGGCGGCGGCGACGCAGCGCGCACGCGCGGCCTTTCCAATAGAAACGCAAATACTTTCTCGCGGCGGCGTGACACTCATGCATGCGCCTTCTAGTACCCTGTCTCTGCCTCGTCCTGGCGTTCTGCGCCGCGGGCTGCACCACGACACCGCCTGCCACGTCCGCCCCCACGTCGACCCCCCCGGTCCAGGACATGAACCTCTCCGCGGGGCACACGACCGCGCAGATGGTCGCCTTCGTCCACGACGCCGCTGCCTTTGCGCGGGTGAACGGACGAACCGCGGCGCTCTCCGCGTTCATGAATCGCACGGGGCCGTTCTACCAGGATGACCTCTACATCTACGCCTACGACTTCGACGGGGTCACCCTCGCCCACCCCGTCCAGAGACTTCTCGTGGGCACGAACCGGCTCCACGATAACGAGAGCCGCGAGATCGGCCTGAGCCTGCGGAACGCCGCCCTGAACGGCACGGGCTTCGTCCGGTTCCCGTACATCAACCCGGCGCACGCAAACGCGACCGAGACGAAGCTCGGCTACGTCGAGCGCGTCGACGAGACCTGGTGGATCGGATCGGGGGTATACATGCCCGTCGACCCCGACCCGACGGCCGAGACGGTCGCGCTCGTCGAGGATGCCGTGCGCTTCGCGCAGGCGAACGGAAAGGCGAAAGCCCTTACCGCGTTCTCCGACCCGAACGGCCCGTTCGTCTCCGGCGATCGGTATATCTTCGCGTACGACCTGGACGGGACCGTGCTCGCTCTCCCGGCCGACCCGGCGAGGGTGGGCACGAGCCACTGGGACCTGGTCGACCCCAGCGGGGTCCGGATGGTCCGGCAGATGCGTTCGGCGGCCCTCGAGGGCGGCGGGTTCGTGACCTATACGACCAGCCACCGCCTGAACCGCCCCGGCCTCTGGGAGAAGCACGTCTACGTTGCGATGGCCGGCGAGGACTGGTTCGTCGGCAGCGGGACCTACGCCGAGTAGGGCTCAAAGCCAGCGCTCGAGCCCGACCTGGTTGAGGTCGGGCCCGGCCCCCTTCCTGGCCTGGAGCTCGCGCTCGCGCGCGAACCCGAGGGCCGCGGCCGAGACCGCGCTCCACCCGAGGACCGGGAGGGGCCGGTCCCCGTGCCGGACGACCCGGTAGGTAACAGGCGTATCGGGCCGCGACGACGGGTGGAGGCCGAAGACGAGGGCGTGCTTCGAACCCGTGAAGAGCTCGAATGCGGGCGACCCCCGGGCCGACGCCGCGAACTGCGTGATCGCACGGGTCTGCGCTCCCTCGCGGTCGAGCTTGAAGAGCGCCTTCGCCCCGTGCCGGCCCGCGACGACCGGGCAGCCCTCGAACGGGGGGCGGTCGAGGAGCGGCAGGCAGGTGTCGTCGTCGATGTCGAGGCAGGCTGCACGGTACCCGTCCGCGGTCGGGTAGTTCATATCGATCGAGATCGAGACCGTCTCGGGACCCCAGAGCCGGACTCCGGGCGTCTGCCAGAACCGCGCGATCCGTTCGAGCCGTTCGGGGGTGGGCAGGTGAAACGAGTCCCGGACAACCGTGCCGAACCGGTCGCGCCCGTACGTCGCCAGCAGCAGAGCCGGGGACGGCGGCGTACTGCCATAGAGGCCTCGACTCGAGATGGCGCCGATGGGGGCCTTGGACCCTGACCGGCACGGGACCGGGACGACCCCGCTTGCAGCGCACCAGTCGAGTGCCGGTCCGACCAGGTACGTCGTGTCGGTCATGGCCCGTGCCTTGCCGTGATCGGTCGACGGCCAGGAGAAAAAATAGCTCCCCCCGGGAGAGGGCGCCCTCCAGGAGATATCACCATGGTCCCGGTCGCCGTCACGTCACCGCGCGGCGATCGAGAACCCGCCCCCTCACCCGGAACCGGTTCCCGGGCCGGGCAGCGGGGGTTCGGGGGGATGGCCTGGGCGCCGGCCCGTTCGCCTGCCGGACGGGCTTCCCCTCCCGCCCATCGCCTGGCCGCCTTGCCTGACGTCTCCGTCAAGCCTGTCGAAGAGGGCCCGGATCGCGGGGCCCGTTTCGGGGTCCTCGAGTCCGAGTTCGATGTTGGCGAGGAGCCAGCTGGTCGGGTCGCCGATATCGAACCGCC